>NZ_CP036536.1:2819020-3471275 GCF_005222225.1 Salinimonas lutimaris | reverse complement strand
GTCGCTCCGGTCATGTCGCCCTGGGTGTTTATCACCGAGGTCCTGGTACTGGCAGGCGGGCTGATTTTATTACCCATTAGTGTGCTGGTTTCCCGGGAGTGTCAACGTCACCGGGATGGTTTATCTCGGCGTTTTTACGAAAGTAATCACGAAGTGGAATACACCGAATCAGCGCTGGTGTTAATCGACCGAAGTACCTATACATCTGTGACCAGAGTACCAACCGCGGAACTTTGATTTGGCTATATCCCCCCCCGGAAAACGCTGGTTTTTGGGGTTTAACATTTTCTTTGTACTCTGCCTGTTGTTATTAAGTGCGGTGCTGGCGGCGCCCATGGATTCTACTGGTCAATTAGTTGCATCTGGTATTATTCTGCTACTTATTCACTTAAGTGGTACTGAATCTAAACATCATCACCGTTATCGCCTGTATTTTCGTGTTTTTGCGTTGTTACTGGGGCTGGCTCTGACCATTCGGTACATACTGTGGCGAGGCATGTATACCATGTCGGCCAGCGACTGGATTTCGCTGGTGGCTATGTGGCTGCTGTATGTGGCAGAGTTGTATGCAGCCTTTACCCATGTGATCAGTTGCATGGTCAATATTAATCCGCTTACCCGGCCGGAAAAAACCATCAGGGATCTGGCGACTGAACAGCTCCCGTCGGTGGATATCCTCATTCCCACATACAATGAAAGCGCCGATATTCTCGATGTTACCCTGCGCGCTGCAAAACAGTTGAACTACCCGCCAGAAAAACTACACGTCCATTTACTGGATGATGGTGGTACGTTACAGAAACGGACTCAGGACGATCGCGAGGGACGTCAGGCTGCTATATTAAGGGCAGGGCAACTCAGACAACTTTGCCAGAGTCTGGGGGTGACATACCTCAGCCGGGATAAAAATGAGTATGCTAAAGCCGGCAACGTCAACAGCGCCTTGCAGCATACACAATCGGAACTGGTGGTTATTCTGGATGCTGACCATGTGCCGACCGCTGATTTTCTGGATAAAACCGTGCCCTGGCTGGCCACTAATCCAAAGGTATTTCTGGTTCAGACACCGCATTTTATGGCCAACCCGGATCCTGTGGAGCGCAATTACTTTGCTGCGTTTACCCGGATGCCTTCTGAAAATGATATGTTTTACGGCACAATCCAGCAGGGGCTGGATTTCTGGAATGCGTCATTTTTTTGTGGCTCAGCCGCTGTTTTGCGCCGTGCTCATTTGGATGAGGTGGGCGGCTTGTCAGGCAAGTCGGTCACCGAAGATGCTGAAACTGCTTATGATTTGCATGCTATGGGCTATGAGTCGGTATATGTAAACCGACCTATGGTAAGCGGGCTGGCACCGGAAACACTGAATGCCTTTATCTCTCAGCGAATGCGCTGGGCACAGGGTATGACCCAGATTCTGCTGTTGAAAAAACCCCAACTGGCAGAAGGCCTGTCGCTGATGCAGCGGGCGGGCTACCTAAGCTCGATTTTATTCTGGCTGTTCCCGTTTGCCCGGATTATTTTTTTGTTAATGCCACTAGCTTATCTGGTGTTTGGCCTGCAAATTTATCATGCTTCACTGACCGAGATTCTGGCCTATACCCTCCCTCATGTGATTGCCACCTATCAGCTGTCTACGCTGTTATTCGGGCGCACCCGCTGGCCACTGGTGTCAGAATTGTACGAAATTCTGCAATGCACATTTACCCTGCGTGCGCTGGTCAGGGTGTTTCGAAATCCAGAAGCGCCTTCCTTTGTGGTAACCCCTAAGGGCGAGAATCTGGAAAAAAACTTTGTCTCTCCATTGTCCGGTGTTTTCTACTGCCTGATTACACTGTTATTGCTGGGGGTGGTGATTGGGTTTTACAAACTGGTTAATGAGCCGCTGACCCGCGATCTCACCGTTATTGTTTTACTGTGGAATCTGTTTAATCTGGTGCTGATGTTCAGCGTGTTAAGTATCCTGATAGAACGTAAGCAGGTCAGAGTGCAGGCACGACTGCCGGCGAACGATGAATTTACCCTGCAAAGTGCTGATGGCCGGGCCTGGGTCGGAACTATGAGCGATTTGTCACTGGGCGGAGCCAGAGCCAGAATTCATGCCAAACAGCAGACGCTGCCTGAAACACTATCGATGATCAGCTGGTGTGAATCGAAGCAAAAAAATGTAGTTATCCCATGTACTTTACTTCATCACGAGCCACAATCGGGCGCGGTACGCTTTCAGTTTGAGCGCAACAGTTTTAATAGCTGGGATGACATTATTGCTTTTACGCTGGGTGACAGCCGTCGCTGGAAAAGTTTCCAGCGACGTCGTACCCGGCCCATTTCATACTGGTATGGTGCCCGTCATGTACTCAATGTCAGCATCAGGCCGGTATTTCAACATTTCATTATGCAGGTAACCAGCCTGTGGCAGCAGCTGGCAACCAACAAGGACCAAGAAAATGAGAACTAGCTGGATAGTCGCTGCTGTACTGACATTGTTATGCACCACCGCGCATGCACAGCAAACGGTCAGTCGTAAGCTGACCGACTTTTATCAGGGGCAGAACCCACTGCGTTTGCAGGGAATGCGGGATCACCGCAATTTGTCTGTACCGCTGACCGGCAATAAAGATGTCGTTTCTGCCACTTTGTCTCTAGAGGTGATCAGCTCCAAAGCGCTGATTGAAAAACGGTCCATTTTGAATGTCAGGTTTAACAATGCCACGATCGGTCAGATCCCGTTTGATCCAAACCGCCCGGCGTTATCCAGTGAAGTGACTATACCTGCCCGCCTGTGGCGTGAAGGGTTTAACACGCTAACACTCGGTGTTAGCCAGCATTATGCACAACAGTGCGTGGATGGTGGAGCACCGGAATTATGGAGTGAGGTGGACTTAAGCCGCTCAGTATTGACGCTGATCACTGAAGATCGTCAAAAAGCCCCACAATTACGCGACTTATCCGCCTATTTTTCACCGGGTATCGGGGCCCAGCAACAGGTTTCTGTGATCACGCCTGATAATGCCGGGGCGGATGTCAGTGGACGAGCATTACCCGTCATTGCTCAGGCACTGGCACTGAGAAACCTGTATTCGCCGCTGTCTGTCATTTCAAAGCAGGTCAGTCAGCCCGATAATCTGCCGGCTCTACCTGCTGGCCGTGAGTGGGACGACCGCCTGACTCAACGCTGGTTTGACAGCAGCTGGTATGTACCAGATGAGCAGACCGGCGGCCTGCATGTGCTTGCAGGTACCCGGGAGACCTTACAACATTATCTGGGTGAAGCCACAGAACGTAAAATTACCGGGCCGTATATTGGTATTGAGCAAACCCCGGCGGTGAAAGTGGCAGATCAGATTCTGGTGCCTGCCCGCACCCGGCTGGTGATATCCGGCCAGACCGGCGAGCAAGTGGTGCAGGCAGCCCAGGCACTGGCGCTGATGGATGATGCGATTAACCCGGATGCCAGCATTATCGTAGATGCCATGCAAAGCAGTTCCGGGGCGTCACCGTTATCGGCGCATATATTACAGCCGGGCAATGAATATACCTTTGCGCAGATGGGTGAGGGGAACAATATCATGCGCGGCGAGGATGATTTTGCCAAAGAAGTACAGCTGGTGTTGCCGGCAGATTTTTATGTGCCGGAAAGCGCCTCAATGACACTGAATCTGGACTTTGGGTATGGCGCAGCAATGGGCCCGGGGTCGATGATGAATATTCTGGTGAACGGGGAACTGGTTCATGGCCGGCCACTGAATAATGAAAATGGTGAGTCTTACCGTAAATATCAGCTGCGTATTCCGGCCCGCCATCTGCACGGAGGCATAAATACACTGGAGTTTCTGGTGAGCATGCGATCACCGATCACCGGTGAGCCTTGTGATGATATCAGTGGGTCACATCTGCTCTTTCAGCTGCGCAATACCTCATCGGTGGTGCTACCAGAAGCCGGCCAGGTAGCCCGCCTGCCGGATCTGGGCTTGTTTAGTGAGACCGGATATCCGTTTGCCAGTCAGGATATTTCCCGGCCGATTGGCATGTATCTGACCGATCCGCAAATGCAAAGCGCCGCGCTGACCCTGGCCGGCAAGCTGGCTCAAACCGCCGGTACCCTGCTACCTAATCTTGAGCTGATTCAGGGCGTTCGCGACACCCTGACTGACAACGCCATTGTGCTGGGCACCCCAGACTCACTGCCGGCAGATTTTGCCCAAACCTATGGGGTGTCTGTGGCGGCCACCAAACAGTGGCCGTACCGGCTGCAAAACGAGCTACATAACCGTATTCACACCCTGAGCGATGATAAGTCTCACCGTCCGCTGACCACACACGGTACCACCACGCAGCAAAGTAGCCTGGGCGAGATGGCCGTGCTGGTTGCCCAGCGAAACCCACGCACAGAGCAGGGCAGTCTGTACATTGTGGCGGCGCAGGATAGCAGGTTGCTGACTGCGCGTATTGATGATCTGGTCAGCCTTGGATTATGGGGCCAGCTGGCCGGCGATTTTTTCAGTTGGCAGGACCGCCGTGCTCCCCTGCTGGCTATGCAGGTAGCAGAAAAGTTCGAGGCGGGTAACCCTGATGATCACTGGCTGTCACTGCGCATCTGGCTGTCTAATAATCCCTGGTACTGGTTGATCGGGGTAGTCTTGTTGGTCGGTCTGATTATGTATATTGCGGTGCAGCTGTTACGCCGCCGAAACAAAGCGGTAACGGAAGACTGGTAATGAAAAAGCTCTGGTGGTGTCTGGTGTTGTGTACGGTGATGGCTGGCTGTAGCCAAAAGCCGCCGGACGCATTTTCTGTGCACTGGGAAAAATACGTGTCGCGCTTTTATGCTAACGGCAGAATTATTGATACCGGCAACAATCAGGTGTCTCACAGTGAAGGGCAGGGCTATGGTATGTTGTTTGCCGTTGCAGCCGGTGACAAGCCCCGGTTTGATGCATTATGGCGCTGGACACAACGCACGCTGCAACGTCGCGATGGCCTGTTCAGCTGGCGTTTTACACCCTGTGAGGCGAATAACCGCCAATGTGTGGATGATGATAATAATGCTAGCGACGGCGATATTCTTATTGCCTGGGCATTACTGCGCGCCAGTCAGGCATGGGACAACACCACCTACAAACAGCAGGCCCTGACCATCATTCATGCTGTACAACGTAAGCTGATTCGTCAGCAGTATGGCTACACCGTGCTGCTACCAGGCGAGCAGGGATTTGAAAAACCACACCGGGTACAGCTGAATCTGTCTTACTGGCTGTTTCCTGCTTTTGCTGATTTTCAGCAACTGACCGGAGATTCGATATGGTCGCAACTGCTTCGTGATGGTGAGCGCTTACTTGC
The DNA here is from genome assembly GCF_005222225.1 of Salinimonas lutimaris. Classification (GTDB taxonomy): domain Bacteria; phylum Pseudomonadota; class Gammaproteobacteria; order Enterobacterales; family Alteromonadaceae; genus Alteromonas; species Alteromonas lutimaris. The sequence goes on along the minus strand of NZ_CP036536.1, from coordinate 3,465,935 downwards.
GCAAACGGCATCGCAGGGTAAAGGACTGGCCAGCGACTGGCTGTGGCTCAGTGAACAGGGGCTAAGCGCCCGTGACAGTATCAGTGCGCATTATGGTTACAATGCCTGTCGTATTCCGCTACATCTGGTATGGCAAAAAAACACTGATGCATCTTTGTTGTCACCCTATCTGACTTTCTGGCAACAGGACAAGGTGCCGGCCACTGTGGATGTGATCACCGGAGAGCCCGCAGATTACGCCTGGAGCAAAGGCATGCAGGTGGTGGCTGAGCTGGTGCAGTTTAAGGCTGGACAGTCTGCTGCGCCGCCCTCTTTTGCCTTAGGCAATGAGCAGGACTATTTTTCTGCCAGTCTGATCCTGCTCAGTGAGTTGGCACTGATGGATAGCCGTCAGGATGGCTAAGCATGGCGTCAGCTATTTATCTGGCTGTGTACTGGCTTCGCTGATGACCGGATCGGCCTGCGCGCAGGTAACCCAGTACTCCGTATTACCGGGCGAATCATTACTGCAAGCGGCTGATACGCCGGATACTACCGGGTTGTGGTATCACATAGAGCAGCGACAGGTGAGTCTGGCCAACCAGACGTATCAGCGCCTGCAACAGGAGTATCCATACTGGCAGCCTGATCAGAATTTACAGGAGGCGTTGTCCCGGCTGAATCAGCCTGCAGAGGCTGCGCCGCCAGCGTCTGCCACAGCCCGCCCGCCTGAAGCAGCGTCTGATGTGTTCAGCCAGCTGGCCGCGCTGCCTGCCACTGACTGGACCCTGATTGATTCATCCACGCTGGCAGAAGCGGTCAGACAAGCACAACAAAGCGGTAAATCAGAGCAGCACTTGTTGCTGGGCTGGATTTATCATCAGCGCGGTGCTTTTGAAACCGCGTTATCTCTGTTTGAGCAGGCCCGCCAGACCGGCGCACAAAAATCGGCGCAAACCGGTATCGATAGTGCTATTGACGGGCTCACTAACCAAGCGCTGAAGCGCCCGGATATCGCTGAGCTAAAGGCGCTTAGCCAGCGTTTTCCTGATGCCGGCATTCCTGTCAAAGCCGCCGGCCAGGGCTGGTCTTTGTACGATAACCAACACTATGCCAGCGCGCTTGCGCTATTTCAGTTTGCAGACGACGTGCAGGGGCAGGTGCTGAGCCTGGATAAACAGGGTAAAGCCAGCCAGGCGGCCAGACTGGCCTGTGATACCGCGGCCAGCTCCCCGGTACAACCCATGCTCGCTAAGCGGTGTGCCCGGGCACTGGCACAGCAACAGCTTAGTGCCTACAAAGATAAGCAGTTTACAAGTAGCATCAGCGCGGCAAAAAAACTGCAAGACCTGCGCGGGCTGACCCGCGATGAACAGACATTGCTGGCCTGGACGTATTTTCAGGCCGGCGACAGCGCTAATGCCATTCCACTGTTTAATACGCTGCTTGATGCAAGCCCCGAACAGCAGGACTTTGCCCAGGCGCTACTCACTCTGACCACCGCCCGGGCGCAGCAACAACAGCTGGCGCAACGTCATCCGGCTGTGGCCCGCTTGTTAAGTCAGCAACAGGGGCAAACAGCCTGGCAGCGCAAACAGTTTGATCTGGCATGGCACCAGCAGGCTGAGCAGGCAGAGATTTATCCTTCACGACGGTTATATGCCTATACCGGTATTAACGGACGACAGCGTAGCGGCGATGATGGGCTGGGTAACCTGGATGTGGCCGGTGGGTATATCGGGCTTGGCGGTATTTATCAGCAGTGGCGCTGGGATCTGCATATGGATTATGAACAGCTGTACAGCGGCGCTGTGCCGGCCAGTCGCTGGTTTGGTGATGGCATTGTCGATGATATGTTTGGTGGCATCACTGGCTTTGAAGATACCGGGATCCGGGGGCGGGTGCAGACCCAGCAGCAAGACTATACGCTATATGCAGAAGTAGGGTATTCACTGCTTAACCAGCCGGTAAGCGCACCAGTATCCGGTCAGCTTGGTGGTAGCTGGTCTTTTAATGATGCCACTCTCAGTGCCATGGCCTACCGGCAGCGTGTGACAGATAGCCTGCTAAGTATGGGCTCAACCTATTTTGAGGATAGCAGTGAAGCCTGGGGAGCTGTGATCAAAACCGGCCTCAGAGGCTTGTATGCACAAAGTCTGGCTTCACAGCGAGCGGTGTCGGTGTCGTGGGTGCTCGGCCGGTATACCGGGCAGCAAGTCAAAGACAACGATCATGTAGGGATCCGTCTGGATGCCAGTCAGGATTTTGCATCAGCATTCAACGTAGCGCTGGATTACTTTCGGGTCGGGCCGTATGTATCCTGGCAAGGGTTCAGCCACAATTTAAGCGGGTTTACCCGTGGCCACGGGGGATACTTCAGCCCTTCCGGATTAACCAGTCTGGGCATGTATGGCGAACTGCTCAGCGCTGAAGCGAGACAGTGGCAGGTACGAAGTAGTGTGAACCTGGGATATAGCTGGATTAAGCAGGACCGTTATTCGCGCTTTGCACTGACCGGCCGCGGTGAGCAGGTGCCGGCTGAATCAGATGCCGGGATCGGTGCGGATCTGATGATTGAAGGCCAGTATCTGATTGATGATCACTGGCTGGTGGCCGGTTTTGTGCAGCAATCTTTTGCGGTGGAATACCGCGCAACGATGGCCGGGATAGAACTGCGCTGGTTTGCTGGCAAGCACACAGGCGTGACCAGCAATACACTGATTCTGCGTGACCCTGAATTAAGCGGCCTGGCGTTGTAAACGCCGGCGGCTCATACCAACAAGGCCGGCCACCACCAGGCCAAATGCGGCAATGGTGGCCGGTTCACTGATTTCAGTAAAACCACCAAAGCGGTAATTATTAATTTGCCCGGTGTTATTGATGCCGTCAGAGGTTAAGCTCTTTGCAAACAGCTGGCCGTCAATATGACCATTGCTGAATGTCAGGTCGGCCAGTGGTGCCAGAATACTGCCCTTAAACCCGATCCCTTCAAGCACCAGCGAAGTGGCATCCACAAAGTTAAACAATACGTTATCCGCATAATATCCCGGATGGCGATCAGCATCGGCGCCGGATGAATCATTGTCAGGGAATTTATCAGAACCGTTTACCTCAAAAGGCAGGTGAAAACCGGTGTTGAACAGGTTGGCCGCGTCACCAAAAACATTGATAATACTGTAACTGGTTTCAGGCACATCGATATAAATGCCCTTGTTGGGTGATGAAAGCGCTGCGGCATCAATTGAAAAAACATTCAGATCGTCAGTACCATTAAAGTCGATCCGGTAGATCCCGTCACTGCTGCCAGATAGCACGGTGTCGGCGGTGGCATTGTATGCCCCCCACAAAGCAGACTGATACATCAGCTCGTTATTAGCTGAGGCAAAGTCAAAGCTGCTGTCCTGATAAAAACGACGGCTATTGGCCGTATCTTCACCATTGTATAAACCCACGGTGTCATCAATATCGATATCGCCACCGGCTACGGCATCACCGTTGTAGATGCGGGCATTTCTTATGGTCGCATTATTGCCTACCACCACTACATTACTTTGGTTTGTTGCAGGTAGGCGATAACCAAAACCGTAATCAACTGTATTCAGATTACCACCCACCGCCAGGCGTCCTTCAACATCAGATTGCTGGCCAGTGAAATCTTCCATAATGTAGGCATTAAAGTTACCGGCTTCTCCAAGATAAAAAGGCCCGGCCAGCGCAGGGGCAGACATCGCGGTGAGTGCGACGCAGCCGGCAATCATAAGTCCGTTTTTTACACTTTTCATATCAGTTCCTGACTTGTTTCAACCCGTTGTAATGTGAGTCAATATCGGTGGTATTTTACACAATGGGTAATAGTCTAATGAGATAGGGAAGGAAGGTCTAGACAGAAAACAAAAAACGCAGCAAATGCTGCGTTTTATCATAAGAAATGTACCGATTTGGTCAGGCTATCAGCCTTTTTTCACCAGCACCGACACTTTATCAATACCGGCGATTTTTACCTGGTTCATTACTTCAACCACGATACCTTCTTCAGTATCTTCGGCTGCCTGAATGGCTGCTGTGTCTGTGTTGTTTTCGGCCAGGTAAGTTTGCGCGTTAGCCACTACCCGACGGATATCAACCTCACGGCCACCCATCATAATTTTGCCTGTCTCATCAATTCGAATAGACAGCGCTTTAGACGGCTGGTTGTTGTTTGACTGGTTATCTTCTGGACGGCTTACGTCAAGGCTTTTCTCTTTTACGAAAGACGTGGTAACAATGAAGAAGATCAGCATGATGAACACAATGTCCAACATGGGCGTCATGTCAACCTGAGCCTCGTCCTCAGCAGATGTATGCTTTTTTCTTTTCATCTTGGATTCATTCTTCTCTAAAGTTCGAGCACAACAGTATACTGGTTGTAACAAAAATATATAGTTTTTTGTTTACCCAGGTTGCGCTGTTAAACACTTATTGTTGGCCGCAAAGCCTGTCAGCCCGCCTTTTTACAGCGATGTTCAGGGTGCCGATCTGGCTAATGCCATACCCAGTCTGGCGAAGTAGGCCATTAACTGTTGGTTAACCTGAGTACGCAAATTACCATGCGGATAGATACCAAGTCTAGCCTCAGTGGACATTTTTGTACCCGATACCAAGAACGCATTCTTAATAGCATGATCCTGAATACAGGCCTCAAAAGCCCGTGCTGCCATTTCCTGCGGCATTGCATAATAATACATTTTTAGTGCGCGATCAGCTTCGATCGATCTTTTTAAGTACGCACTGGGCGATCCGCGATCATCCAAAAAAAGGCTGGCAAAGCACTGGCACAACAAATCATTCAGCGGATGCGGGGTTTGTGTGGCATCGTCCAGCCAGGCCTGCGAGGCAAAATGCCCGTAGTCCAGGCCGCTGAATACCTTGCCGGCAATGTAATGATCAAAGGCATGAAACCATTCATGGGCAAGGGCGCCACCACCGGCATTCTTGGCCAGCGCCAGCTGGCGCTTATTGCTGTTGTAGTGAGCTGAGCTGTGTTTCTGGCCGCCACTGCCAAAGGCCAGGGATAAACTCCCGTTAAGAGAGATAACCTGCTCGTTGACCTGCAGAATATCAATCAGATCATACAGGGCATCAAAAAACAGGTTGGCAGCCAGTTGTTGTTCCTGGGCGGTGACCCAGCGACCTACAGTGATCGCTGGAAAATTAAACAGTTTACGGATGTCCTGAAAACTGACATCAGCACCATCACGGTGCGATGCACCGTTACGGTAAAATTCCCGATGCAGCCGGCCGGGCTGGCTCACGGCTAGGCAAGCTCCTCAAGTAACTGGTTACACCATTGTTCAATACGCTGATCGGTCACATCAAATTGATTTTCATCATCCAGCGATAACCCGACAAACTGGGTTTTGTCGTCAGTTAATGCTTTAGAGGCTGCAAATTCGTAACCCTGATTGGGCCAGTAACCGATGATCTGGCAACCTGACGGGGCGATCGCATCATGTAACATGCCCAGCGCATCCTGAAACCAGTCGGCGTAGCCGTATTGATCGCCCATGCCATATAAGGCCACGATCCGGCCTTCCAGCTGCAACTGAAATACGTCTTCCCAGTGCGACTCCCAGTCTTCCTGAAGCTCGCCAAAATCCCAAGTAGAGATCCCGAAGATCAGAATGTCGAATTCCTCCGCTTTTTTCAGCGGTGTTTCCTGAATATTGAACAGGCTGACAATCTGATCATCAAACAGGCTGTTTAACTGTGCCTGAATTTTTTCTGCTGCCATCTCGGTATAGCAGGTTGTCGAGCCATAAAATAACCCGATAGACAGGGCAGGTTCACTCATTCACATACCTTTTAGATTAATCTTCTTCATTCGGTGGGAATTCTACCGTTTTCTGGCCGCCACACAAAGCCTTGCAGGTTACCCGCTGATTGTTTTCGTCAATGATAAGCTGCCCGATGGCACTATGGTTAAGCAGGGTTTTATGTGCGCTGTCATCAATGCGCCGTGCACTAACCGACATATTTCGCCGCCGGGTAAAGATATTCAACGGGGACGATGCGCCGTATAAATACCGGTTAAAGCGCTCCAGATGATGCAGCAGTTTATCCGGAAACGTATTTTTCAGTCCGCTACAGGTAAACTGGGTGATGTGCGGACTGTTGCGCCGAAAGCGCAGACGTACGTCATACACAAATGAGTAATGCACATCGCCGGATAAAATAATGAACTCCGGCGGCGTTTTGTAGTGCCTGAAAATATTCAGGATGACATGGGCTGTGCCCCGGTGGGCCATCCAGTTTTCCGCATCCACGGTGAGCGCCTTGCCAAAAAAGGTAAAGATTTTTTGAATTGCCTCAATAAACTTCACCCCATAAATCGGCGCGGCTGACACTACAATAACGGCGTCATGGCCAATCAGCTCCTGCTGAAACTCGCACAGGGCTTCCCAGTCCATCAGTCCGGACGGTTTGTTCAGGCTGGTTTCTGAACGCCAGCGCCGGGTACGGGTATCAAGTACACACACCGGTGGGCTGGTTTGCAGGGTGTAATGCCATTGCTCAAAATCAAACAGAGTATCGATAAACTCATCATGGCGGGTCAGCCCGTCAGGAGTGAAGACGTCTTTTGCCTGCCTGGTAATATCGTCGAAATAGCCGGGTTGATTACCCCAGCCCTGACACAGCCAGTAAGCCACCAGGGCGTTACCCACCATGCGCCGGGACAGCGGATTGCCGTAGACTTCCTGTTCCCAGCCGCGGGTCAGATTCCAGTCATCGGTGACATCATGATCATCAAATATCATATATACCGGCAAATGAGCCAGCGCCCGGCGTACCTGCGGCAGGGCAGCGGCAAACTGTTCAATGGGCGCAATCTCCTGCTCAAACTGGGCTTTGTGCTGCTCACTGACCAGGCTGCTGTCGAACTGCACGTCACGCCACAATACATCTGACCATACCAGCAAATACATGGCGATAATCTCAGAGAGGCTAATCAGGTGGTTGTGTGCATTGACCGAGGTAAATACCGGTTTTTTCTTGGCTCCGAAAAACAGTTTGGACAATGGTGTGTTGATATCTATCTGCGGTAAGATTTGCTCCCGCTCATAGTAATTATGTTCATGGCCGGGCAGGTCACTGGCTTTATTCACCACCGCCCCTTCGAGCACCTCGTCAAACAGCCCCAGCTGACTGATGACCTGCTGTATGACCTGCAACATCGGCCCGGCCACATCATCGGTGTACACCTGATCGCCGGTCATCAGCAGCAAGTCAGGACGTACTGGTTGCTGGCCCGCATCGCCGGCAAACTCAGCGGCGATTTGCTCATCGGCGCGCAGCAGCGCGTCTTCCACCGGATGATGAGGCTTACGACAAGATCCGTGAAGCACGTTATTGATCGTGTACTGGTAGCGAAAACTCAGGGTTTGCTGGCCCGGATAACACAGTTGTGACAGGGTCTGTTGCCACGCGCGCTGCGCATTCTGATCATTGAATTTAAGATCATAGGTATAGTATTTTCCTGACTCCAGTGGATTGTCAGTAAAGGCCTGCAACACATGCACAAATGCCTGTTCGCCCACCTGGATGGTGTCAGCCTGCTGCTTTTTGGCAGCCGGCGTCAGCACCAGCAATGGTGGGGTAGCAGAGCGGGTTACCAGCCAAACGGTGACCACAGAAGGATCAATATGCCTGAGTATCGGGCCGGCTAACACCTCGGGTAATGACTGCACCTGAATAACACGCTCCAGTTAGTAATGAGTAATCTGCCTGATTATGACGGTTTTTATCCTGTAACCAACAGCGTAAATTGCAACAAAATATTGTCAGTATCTATTGCTGCATACGGCTTACGCTCGTATGTTGTCAGTGTCGCTATTGTTGCCCATCTTGCTACTGAATGCGAATTACGAGATAGTAATTAACAGATAAACAAACAGATAACTGACTGACCTGTGATGAAAAAAATAGTAAAAAGTGTCCTGGTAACAAGTGCATTGCTTACTGCGGCCTGCTCGGATGAACCGCCTGAGGCAATCAAGCAGGCCGCGCCTGAACAAGCTGTTACCGTGGTAAACGGGCAATGGATTACTGAGCATGATGGCAGTTTGATGCACGATCCTCAGCCGTCCGGTTTGTCTCACTGGCAAGGCAAGCTGGTGACCATCTCTGATAACAGTGCTGATCCGGCGCAGCAACGCCGGCTGCATATTCTGGATCCACAAACCGCCTCGCTGGCGCCACGGACCAGCAAATTCCGCCTGGGCAGTCAGGTCAGACGCAGCTGTTTTTCTGCTTATCTGGCTGATCAGCCGGACCTGGAAGCGCTGGTGGCTGATCCACAGGATCCTCAGGTGTTTTACAGTGTGACCGAAGATGCCACGCGCACCGGTGCGTTGTCCTCCCGGTGTCAGTCACGGTATGAAAATACCGGCTCAACAGATTATCCGACTCTGCTGGTGCGACTGGAGCGTCTGGACAGTGGTGATATGGTGATGACCCGGGTCAGACCGCTTCAGTTTGCGCTGGATTTACAGGTTGGTGACTTTCCCAATGATGGTATAGAAGGGATGGCGCTTGGCGCAGATAACACCCTGTACCTGGCGCTGGAAAAAGATATGGCGGGCAAAGCGCGGATTTTTTCAGTTCAGATGGATGATGGTTTCTGGGAGTCTACCGATTTTGCCAATGTCGAGGAGCCGGATATTCAGTTGCCGGATCTGGGCGAGGGCAATCATCCGGTCAACGCACTGGAATACTATTCCCCGGCCTCACAGGATGAAGCGTATTTGCTGGCTGTTGCCCGCAATGATGATGAATTATGGGTACTGGATATCAGTGGAAACAAAGCAGCCAAACGGATAAAAATGGACTTTACCGCTCCCACGCACAGCGACGAATGCCAAAGCAGTGAAGTGATGGATAATGCGTCTATTGAAGGTATTACGGTGATTAACGACACGGTATGGCTGATTAATGATCCGTGGAAAGAAAACTATCTGAAAAATGTTCAGTGCCCGGCAACACAATCCCGGTATAAAGGGATGGCACCACTGTTGTTTTCAACCCCACTGAAACCCGACTGGTTTGGTATTCAGGCATCCGGTAAGGATGCCTGATAAGCCATCAACCGTGTGTAGCGCGGCGGTTAGTCTTTACGCAGACGCTGGGCAAAAGTCTTTTTGAACTTTGCCAGTTTGGGCGCAACCACCATGGCACAGTACTGGTTCTGTGGGTTATTTTTAAAGTAGTCCTGATGATACGCTTCGGCTTCGTGGTAATTGTTTACCGGCACTACCTCGGTAACTACCGGGTCCGGCCAAATTTCCTCATCAGTCATTTCTTTGATAATCGCTTCAGCCTGCGCTTTTTGCTCATCATCATGATAGAACACAGCACCGCGATACTGGGTACCCACATCATTACCCTGACGATTTAGCTGCGTGGGATCATGCAGGGCGAAAAAGATTTCCAGAATCTCGCGATAGCTGATCACATCGGCATCAAAGTTCACCCGAACCACCTCTGCATGGCCGGTGTCGCCTTTACACACCGCCTCATAGGTCGGGGTGTCGGTCTGCCCGCCGGCATAACCTGATAACGCCCGCTCAACTCCTTCAACGCTGTTAAATGCAGATTCAATACACCAGAAACAGCCGCCAGCCAGCGTTGCCTGTTGAATATTCGCCATAATGTTCTCCTGTTCGATGTCTGAATCTGGAAATGGGTTCGGCTGAACATAAGTTCAAGCCATGCCGGTGCAAATGAGGTGAAAAATTAGTAATCAAGACGGGCAATCTGGCTTGCTACACTCAACGTAGATTCAATAACATACTTCACCGCACAGGGTATTTATGATTATTTTTTATGATGGGCACTGTCCATTGTGCCGCAAGGAAATGGACCATCTGCGTCGTTACAATCAGGAAGGAGTGCTGAAGTTTGAAGATATTCAGAACAATGATTTTGACCAGCGATATCCCCACCTGGACTGGCATGCCCTGAATAACCGCATTCATGTACAGCGACCCGACGGGGTCATAGTCACCGGCCTGGATGCCACGCACGCTGCCTGGCAGGCCGTGGGTAAAGGCTGGCTGTATGCGCCCCTGCGCTGGCCGCTGATTCGACACGTCGCAGACTATGCTTACACCTTATTTGCCCGTCACCGCTATACAATTTCTTACTGGCTCACCGGACAAAAGCGCGGGTGTGGCTGCGCCCCGGATAATGACAGTCAGCCCCGTTCGCAGCTATCATCCGGAGAGTCCAAATGAGTACGGTTAACGTGGTGATAGGGGCATCCGGTGGCATCGGGCAGGCGATGGTTAAGGCCCTGGCGCAGAATGACAGCGATAGACCGGTTTATGCCCTGTCGCGCAGCGCAGTTGCCGAGCCTGACTGGCCGGATAACGTGGTTAGCAAGGTATTGGCCACCGATGATGAACAGGCTATCAGTGATTTTTGTCAGCAGCTGAAAAATCAGGGGCACCGGATTCACTATGCTGTGTGTACAGTGGGAATGCTGCATGGCGAGGTCAACGGCAACGCCATCAGCCCTGAAAAGCGCCTCGAAGATTTAGACAGTGAGCAGTTACTGACTTATTTCAGGGTGAATACCCTTATACCCACTTTATGGCTTAAACATCTGGTTCACGTGATGGCCTCGCCAGGCGTGCTGGCGTGTCTGAGTGCCCGGGTAGGCAGTATCAGTGACAACCGGATAGGCGGCTGGTACGGTTACCGGGCCTCTAAGGCAAGTCTGAATATGATGCTAAAAACCGCGGCGGTGGAATATGCGCGGCGAGCAAAAGGAACCAGTTTACTGGCTTATCATCCGGGCACTGTGGACACCGGTTTATCTGCGCCTTTTCAAGGCAATGTAAAACCGGAAAAGTTGTTCACGCCGGCATTTACCGCGCAGCAATTAATCAAAATAATGGCACGTCTTACCAGTGAGCAAAGCCCTTATTTTATCGACTGGGAAGACCAGGTGGTAAGTTGGTAATACGCCTGTTCACACATTCAATTAAACGCAACCTCAAGACTTTTTATGACACTGCTGTTACCATCTACCGTTCGGTGAAATTCACGGCTGGTAAGGGCTGCGGTCTATGTAACTGTGCCCCCGGCTGATAAAACCTATAACACCGCATAAAACAACATAAAACAACACGTATTGAGGGGATAGCTGGGTATGAGCGGGGCCAGAGAACAGTTCGGATCGCGTATCGGTTTTATACTTGCTGCAGCTGGTTCTGCGGTAGGTATCGGAAATCTTGTCGGGTTTCCGGTAGGTGCAGCCAAAAATGGTGGTGGCGCCTTTCTATTAATTTATGCCATTTTTGTTGTTGCCATCTGTTTGCCGGTTATGCTGGCTGAAATGACGGTTGGCCGGCATGCCAAAAAAGATCCGCTAGGCAGTTACCGTAAATTAAGTGGTAACCACAAAGGGTGGAAACTGGCCGGATGGATGTCGATTTTAACGCCGTTTATGATTGCGGTGTTTTATCTGGTGATCACAGTCTGGATATTCGGCTATCTGTTTGAAGCACTGACCGGCGATTTGGACAAACTGGCCAATGCCGACACCTTCGGTATGTTTATCAACTCCCCTAAAATATTTGTCTACATGGCTGCAGTTGTAGGGGTGGTATATCTGATTTTGCAGGGCGGCGTTAAAGAAGGCATTGAAAAAGCAGCCAAGGTACTGATGCCTGCGCTGTTTGTGATGCTGCTGGGGCTGGTAGGCTTTGTACTGACGCAGGACAATGCCATGGCCGGCGTCGAATTTTACCTGATCCCTGATTTTGACAAGATTGATGCTTCGGTGGTCAACGGGGCCTTGTCTCAGGCTTTCTTTTCGTTGTCGCTGGGGATGGGCATACTGCTGACCTACGGCAGTTATATTTCCAATGAAAACGATGTGCCTAATTCTGCCAAGCTGGTTGCGATTACCGATACCGCGGTAGCATTTACCGCCGGTCTGATGATTTTGCCCGCCATCTTTTCGTTCAATCCGCAGATTGATCCCAATAGCCTCAGTGACTCGTCGGTCAGCATGATATTCACTTATCTGCCGCAGATTTTTCTAGCGCTGCAGGACAGCATATCGTATGTCGGAGCGTCTGTGGTGGCGGTGTTGTTTTTCCTGCTGGTTTTCTTTGCTGCTATCACGTCACTGGTCTCCATTCTTGAGGTGCCGGTATCCGCGCTCATGGATGAAAAAGATTATAGCCGCAAAAAATCTCTGATTTTATTAGGCATTGCCATGCTGGTGTTGGGATGTTTTAGTGCTTTGTCATTTGGTTATGCAGACTTCTTTACTCTATTTACACACTATGCCGGTCAGGATAAGTCATTTTTTGATGTGATTTATGATGTGTTTTACGACACGGTACTGCCGCTAAACGGCTTCCTGATTTGTATTTTTGTTATTTACCGCTGGAAGCAGCATAACTTTAATCAGTCACTGATGCAGGGCGCAGAAGGTTACGAGGGAAGCTTCTACGCCAAATATGTCAATGTGTCGCTAAGTACGTTTATTCCGGTGGTGTTGCTGCTTATTTTCATTAACACCGTGTGCGTGAAATACTTTGAGTTTTCACTATTTATGGCGCTGTTTGGTTAGGCGTTTCAGCCACCACACATCGCATCGGGGCTGGGGTATTGCAGTGACGCCAGCCCAAGTTTACGCCAGCTGGTTTGTGCATTGATGTGCTTGCCGCTGGCGTTTTTGTATTTATAGTCCGGGTTAAACTGCGGTTCGGCCAGGGCGCGGCGTTGTGCACAGTGTGTGTAATAGTCTCCACGCTTGGGGTGCGCCAGACTGCACAGATGCAAAGTATCACCGGTCAGTGTCTGTTCGAGCGCAGCTTCAATGCCGCTGCACACATCATCAATATGGACCAGATTCACCACTTGTTCGCCTTTATCCAGCTGTCGCCCGGCCAGAAAATTAACCGGATGTCGATCCGGCCCCACTAACCCGGCCAGCCGTATGACAAGACCGCGATCAGCGTAATGGGTCATCAGGTAGGTTTCAATTTGCTGGTGAGCTTTCCCTGACTCGGTCACCGGAGCCAGTTTGCTGGTTTCATTAATATCGCCTTCCTGCTCGCCATAAACGGCGGTGGTACTGATAAAAATCAGCTGCTGGCAGCCGGCTTGTATAAAGGCATCAATCAGATTTTGCATATGACTGACAAACTGTGGATCAAGGGGCTTTTTGCGTGCTCCGGGAGGAATATTCAGCACAACGGTATTGGCGCCACTTTGGGTGGCCACACCATCAGGATCATCGCCCAGCGTAAATACGACAGGCGTGACAGGCAGGTCGGTGAGCTTTTCTGTTTGTCGGCTGGTGCCCAGTAATGGCACTGACAGGGCGTTGCGGCGGGCCAGATGGCTACCCAGCCAGCCGCAACCGCATAAAGTTAGTCCTTGCATGATGTTTGTTCCGCTAAAATTGCATTTTCATCATGCTAGCACGACACACCCTTAGGTATTGATTACATTTTCATGGTGGATTTGTGGTCATCCAGATTCAGCAGATTCAGGCCGTCCAGCCCGGCAATAGTACGCTGCATCTGGTTTTCACTATGGTCTGCGCGACGCAGGATCTTGCATAGCTCATCGGCCCGATCTTCGAGCTGTTCTGCCTGAGACTCCATCCGGGTTTCCAGATCGTCACCAAAGCGTTCCATACGTTCGGCAAAGTCATCCACGCCTTCTTCTGAAAACAGCATCTGCGAGCCGATGGCCATCAGCAGCCGGCCGGTAGCCTGACTGACCAGCTGTTCTATACTTTCTTCAAACTCTGATTCCCACTGGCTGCCTACCCAACCATCACCGTTGATATCGTCACCACTGATACGGATACCGCCATCCTGCATGTAAAATTTCTGTTCAATATTTTGCTGCAATTCGCCCATGGTGGTACTGAGTTCCCGGACCAGCGTATCATCGTCACCCAGCAGTTCACCAAACACTTCACTGACTGCAGTATTGGCCAGTTTAAATCCGTCAGACACGATATTCATGGTCATCGGTACGGCTTCATCAATAGCCTCATAGTACTGGCTGACATAGCGCTGCTGCTCGGGGGTCAGGTCAACCTGTTCATCGTTTATGGTCAGATGATGAGCGTTATCAATGTGCATAACACTGCCGTTTTCCATTTCTACCATGAGTTGTGCAGCCCGGTATTCCATGTTGCCCTGAATATTGACATTGCAGTTATTATCATCAGCCAGAGCGGCGGTGGTTGAGCCAATCAGCAAAGCGGAAGACAGTGCAATGGCCAGAGTTTGCTTGTTCATGAGTTTCCCTAATTCAGTTGTCAGTACCACACGGATACAGCAGTTGCTGTGCCACTTGCTTAAAGCATTAAAATTCAACAAGTTAAGTTTTTTTATAAATCGGGTGACTGATATTCAGGCAATTAATAAGTGTGATAAACGAAATAATCGTGCTTTTGACACCTGGCCACACAGGTGAAAATTTTTACAAATCCGCGTAGGCAGCCTACGCTTGGTGGGGCATAATGCCGGTTAACTGTCTGATTATTCAGCGCAGCAGAGGCTCACTGAACGGGAGAAAGTTGATGAGTGAATGGATAAGCGCGATTGGCTTTGCCATCGGTCTGGTGGCGTTTGTGCTGGGGCTGTCCAGCATCATTATGGGGTTTATGAGCTCAGGGCAGAGCGGGCCTGAAGCGGTAAAACAAAAGATTGAATATGGCTTCTTTGGTGTGTCCGGGCTGGTGGTATGCCTGTTGATGGGTTATGCCTTGAGCTAAACAGTCACAGACAGCCAGATTGCTGCCTGTAACCAGTTGGGGGTGCAGAGTCACCGTAGCGGTCAGGGCTAGGTGTTAGATGACGTATCTGGCTCTTCGGCCTGTTCATCACATTCCCGCGCCACTCGGCCAGAGGTCGGGCGCTGTTCACTGAATGCCAGCAGATGGCTGTCGCGCTGGTAAGCCCGCAGGTCAAAAACATCCAGCATAGCCAGCACATGGTCAAAAATATCAGCCTGAATATCTTCATAACGGGTCCAGGCTATCTGATTACTGAAGCAGTAAATTTCCAGCGGTAGACCCAGTTCGGTTGGCGGCAGTTGGCGCACCATCATAGTCATCGACTGTGACACATGCGGATGCTGTTTGAGGTAGGCATTCAGGTACGCCCGGAAAGTACCTATATTGGTCAGCTTTCGCGTGTTAAGCAGATCATCCTCGGCTATCGAGTAGTCTTTATGCCAGCTACGCAGCTCATCCTCTTTTTGCGCCAGATATTCGCTGATGTAACGAATTTTGCTGAAACGCTCAAGCATGTCTTTGTTGCAAAGACGCACAGAATGCACATCAATATAAATAGCTCGCTTAATCCGCCGGCCTCCGGATTCCTGCATACCGCGCCAGTTTTTAACCGCTTCATTGGTTAGCGAATAGGTGGGCAGGGTGGATACTGTCATATCCCAGTTTTGTACCTTGACGTTCGTCAGACCAATTTCTTTGATTTCTCCATCCACCTCAAACTTACTGATCGAAATCCAGTCGCCGTTTTTAAACATGCGGTTGGCTGCAATCTGTATACCGGCGACAAAGCCTAAAATGGTGTCTCTGAATATCAGCAACAGTACGGCTGCAATGGCCGTAATGCCTGATAACAGAATCAGAGGGTTGCGCTCAATGATAATCGACACACTGAGCAGCAGAACCAGAATGGTGAACACCAGTTTTGCCACCTGAATAAATCCGGTAATACTGGCCCGGTTAGCCATATAGGACGAGTTATACAGGTATTCCAGCGTGCTCAGTAATGAGAAAACAGCCAGCAGCGCAGCAAACATCATGTACAACAGTGAACACTTGATCACAACCGCATGCAGAACCCCTTCGTTTTCAATCAGCACCGGGGTAAGCAGAAACATCACCAGGGCGGGCACTAAATGCACCAGATGACGGAAGAAGCCATAGTCCATCAACGCATTATCCCACCGGTTTTTGGTGCGCTTGAACAAGCGGCTGGCATACACCTGGACCAATACCCGCAAGAGGATAAATAGCACTATCGCCACCGTAGCAATGGTCGCCAGCGCCAGCAGGTTGTAGGTATTGTCATCCACATCCACAGACGGAAAAATCTGTGTGACAGTACTGTTGAATAAATCGCGGGTCGTGGCTTTTAATTCCAAACCTAGTTCTCCAGAATGCGCTGCATGCGCTTGTCTTTATTTTGCCAAAGCTGGTTGAGCCATTGCTGGAAGCCGGCTCTGAATGCTTCATCAGCAAAGTAGTCCCCTTTGGCCTGAGCCGGAATTTCCAATACATTCACATCAATAATAACGCGACGCATCTGACCGCTCAGCATGGCCATCATCGGGTGCTTGCGGTTATCCGGGTACAGCAATGATATATCCAGCATATTGGTAAAAAGATCGCCCATGGTAGCAAGCGTAAATGCCACGCCACCGGCTTTTGGCGGCAACAACAGCTGGTACTCGCTTTTCTTGGTGGCATGTTTTACCGGAGTAAATCGCGTACCTTCAACAAAATTGATGACTGTAGTTGGGGTGCCGGTATAACGCTGACAATAGGCTTTGGTGGTTTCAATATCCTTGCCTTTTTTGTGCGGGTATTTTTTCAGGTAGGCAGCCGAATAGCGTCGCATAAACGGCATGTCCAGTGCCCAGGCCGCCAGGCCCACAAAAGGCAGCCAGATAAGCTCCTTTTTTAAAAAAAACTTCGGCGGGGGGATACGACCTACCGACAGCTCAATAAGCAGAATAATATCCAGATAACTTAAATGATTGGCAACCAGCAGATACCATTTTTCAGTGGAGACCGGCGCGCTGAAGCGGCGCTCAATGACCAGCGGGTTGAACAACCGGATAAGCAGCACACTGACCCGGCCAAACATCAGAAAAAAGATGTTCATCAGCGCAGTGAGCACCTTACGTAATATTGGTACAGGTAGAATCAGTTTGGCCAGGCCGAATATAATCACCAGACCACCGCAAATCGCCAGGTTGATAATTTGCAGGCTGGTATGAATAACAAAAATAAAGGGGGCTAGTAACACTCTCATAATGCTTTTTGGGTCGAGTCCATCGATGCCAGAAGGTTGTCCTTATTCGACCAGCGCTGATTCAGCCAGGCCTGAAAACGGGTACGTTGTTCGGGATCAGAAAAGTAGGTATCGCTGAAAAAGCCGCCTTCCATAATGGCTTTAATCGGCTCTACCTGAATATCCACTTCAATATTTTTCACTTTGCCACACACAAAATCCCAGTACGATGGCACACCGTCAGGGTAATTGATGGTGACATCTATCAGCTTATGTAACTGGTCTCCCATGGCTGACAGCACAAATGCCACGCCGCCGGCACGGGGTTTTAATAAATGGGTAAACGGAGACTGTTGCTGAGCATGTTTTTTGGGCGTAAACCGTGTTCCCTCAACAAAGTTCATAATGCTGACCGGCTTATGCTTAAATTTTTCACAGGCGCGACGGGTAGTTTCCATGTCTTTGCCTTTCATGTGCGGGTTTTTAGCCAGGTAGGATTTGGTGTACCGGCGCATAAAAGGAAAATCCAGAGCCCACCAGGCCAGGCCCAGAATGGGAACCCAAATCAGCTGTTGTTTTAAAAAAAATTTTAAAAACGGAATGCGACGATTGAACACCCGCTGTAAGACCAGAATATCGACCCAAGACTGATGGTTAGCCACCACCAGATACCAATCATTTCTGGACAACTGGTTTAGCCCGTTCACATCAAGTCTGGTTCTGCCCAGAACGCGCTGATTGATATTGTTCACGCTAATCCAGGCGGTGGCGCAGCCATCAAGCAGGTACGTGATAAAACGACGCCAGGCAGGAACCGGTATCAGCTTTAAAAATGACATTAAAAATATCGGCGTTGACCAGAACACCGTGTTCACAAAATACAGAATCACCGAAATGGTGCCCAGAATCGTGTGGCCAAGGGTTTTAAACATGATGTTTACCTCTTTTATTTGGCGCTTAGTGTAAACGAACTTGAACCAAAAACCGATAGACCCTTTACTGTTATTAATGACTTAACAAAAACGTTCTTACCACAATGCAAGGTCGTTCAAATATCTGTAGAGTTTGTGGGTCAGATTAAGCCAGTCGGTGCGAAAACAGGTGAACCGCAGGATAGAGGCTGATGCCGACATGCTCCCCGTTTTTTAAAAATGGTGAAACCATCTATCATGACAGAGTGACATATAGTGCATGGTCATATATCACCGCGTTAGTATTCAGCAGATATACAGTGTTATACAAGCGCCTGCTAACGCCTTCATTGTTCACCGATGAAGCCGAAAAACAGTAACCATGCCTTCGCGCTGATGCGTGAAGGTCAACAAATTTGCAGCAGTGTTCATCTATCGCGCTGCTGTTGTGTAAAAGGAGAGGCGTATATGAAGCTAATCAGCGAAAACCGGGCATTTGGAGGCACACATTGTCGTTATACCCATCATTCGCATACCACTCACTGTGACATGACTTTTGCGGTATTTTTGCCCCCGTTTGCTACCACAGTTAATCCGGTGCCGGTGCTATACTGGCTTTCCGGCCTGACCTGCACCGATGAAAATTTTATGCAGAAAGCCGGTGCTATGAAGCTGGCGGCTGAGCTGGGCATGGCGATTGTTGCACCAGATACCAGCCCGCGGGGCGAAGGGGTAGCCGACGATGAAAAAGGGGCGTATGACTTAGGCCTGGGCGCCGGATTTTATGTTAATGCCACCCAGGAGCCCTGGAAAGCCAACTACCAGATGTATGACTACATCACACAGGAATTGCCAGAGTTAATTGAGGACAACTTTCCGGTGACCGGTGAGCGGGCTATCAGCGGCCATTCAATGGGCGGTCACGGGGCATTGGTGATTGCTCTGCACAAGCCTGAGCGGTATGTGTCGGTGTCGGCATTCAGTCCGGTATCGAATCCGACGGAGTGTCCGTGGGGACACAAGGCATTTTCCGCGTATCTGGGCGATGATGTCGCAGCCTGGAAGCAATATGATGCTGCTCATTTACTGGCGCAGCAACAGCACTATATTCCCATTCTGGTGGAGCAGGGCAAGCAGGACCAGTTTTTAAATGAACAACTCAAGCCTGAAGCACTGATTAGTGCTGCGCAAAAATCTGATACCCAGCTTACGCTGAATATGCACGAAGGCTATGATCATAGTTACTTCTTTATTGCGTCATTTATTGAGGAGCATCTGCAATTTCATGCAGCGAACCTGGGGCTGATTTAGGCTAACCGGCTATCTTGGATTGGCCAGCGTAATTATACCATCATCCCTGAATCGCGCAGCGATATCCGGGATCTCCTTTGTGACCGTGACGACCTATAAAAGATGATATTTTCAATCAGCCAGGCTGTTCAGGAGACCCCTGCTTTCGCAGGGGCGACGGTATAAAGGAGGTTCCCTTTTGCACGGGAATGACGTTGTACTTCCTCTCGTCGTCCCGGAATCGCGTAGCGATATCCGGGATCTCCTTTTGGACATGACCGACATTAATAAATGTCGTTTTGAATCAGTCAGGCTGTTCAGGATATCCCCATTTTCACGGGGGCGACGGAAGGTAGTCTCAGAGTTCTCTCTGGGCACGTGACTAACCCTGACTCAGAACTTTGGGGATATATAATGACACCAGTAATCTTAGCGACTAGCTGGCCGACAACTCGCTATGCAGCTTTAACACTTTATCGCCATCGTCCTGTTTGACTAAGTAGGCGGGATTATCGTCACTGCCGTTACGAGTGACCTCTTCACCTTGCAATGTTTTGGTCACTGACTCTCTGAATACACCGGCGATATAGCCCTCGGCGGTGCCGTTTCCCCACTTCCAGCTCACTTTCTGATTAGTCTGGTAGGCTTTTGACATACTGCACTCCTGTGTTTTGATGAGTACTTGTTACGCCGCGCACAAACATAATGTTCATGGGCTTTATTTCAGTGCGACCACGTCATCGACGGTTTGTACCTGATTGCGACCCATATTTTTCGCCTGATATAGCGCACTATCGGCTGCTTCAAACAAAGCGGCCGCATTCAGTCTTAAATCCGTGGGTTTGACTGTCAGACCGGCGGAGATGGTGATTACCCGTTCTTTATCACCTCTTGCCTCATGCGCAATGCGGGCTTCGCGAACAATACTGACAATATCCTGTGCCTTGGCCATCGCTTGTCTGATGGAGGTATTTTCCAGCATGATGACAAATTCTTCACCACCGTATCTGAATACCCTGCTGTGAGCCGTGGAGGCGCGGCTTTTCAGTAACTCGGCGATCAGCGCCAGTGCCTCATCGCCCTGTGCATGGCCATAATGATCGTTGTAGTTTTTAAAAAAGTCGATATCCAGAATTAATAATGCAAAGTGTTGCGCCGTTGTTCTGTTTAACAAGGCGACAGACTGAAGATAGGTATCCATGGCCCGCCGGTTACCCAGTCCGGTGAGTGAGTCGGTCAGGCTGATTTTTTCCAGCGACTCATTGCGGCATAATAGCTCTCTTTGCTGCTCCTGCACCAGGTTTAGCAGGCCATCAAGTTGTTGCCCCAGCCGGCTAACTTCATTGCTCCCTGGCAACTGTGTTCGTTTACTGTAATCACCATGGGCAATTGAATAGGAGATAACGCTGAACAGGCGGGATACCGGTGTCACCAGCTTTTTATTAATCCACAGATAAAATAACAGCAAAACACCGGCACTAATCAGCAATCCTGCAATAAGTGAACTGTCAAATAGAGAGCTGTCAAATGGCTGAGGCCGGCGCGGCACACTTAACCCGAACAAGGGCGTTCCGCGGTAGTCTCTAACGCCCATAACCAGATAATCACTGTCGTGAGTGTAGGAATGCTGGTCGATATCATCATAAAAGGCATGAACAGTATCGGATGTTTTGTCGGAGTCAAATACGATCAGGGTAATATCATCTACCAGGCCTGGCGTAATACTTTCGACAAACTGCTCATCAATAAAGGTCCATACAATAGCTGTGCCGGCAGACGGCCCTTGCTCATCAGAGCGAAGAATACTGTGGGCCACCGCCAGAACAGGGCGATCATTTACCATTAAGAAATATGAACGAGGCCAAACGTCAGCATCATTTTTTAACAGTGTCTGAGTGACTGGCGCCATCGGATCATCAAACAGATTTTTGTCCATGACATCACCCGTTTTTGCCAGGCTTCTTCCGGTTATCAGGTGTTGTTGTTTATCGTAAAAATACCACCCGTTGATGCCTAACCGGCCATATGAGCCTTCGATAAAATAATTTTCTTCAAACCAGGCAACATCGTGTTGCAGTGTTGATTTATAAAACTCGTCCCACACTGCGTTATCGTAGAGCAGGGTTTCCAGTGCAGCGACTTGTTGCCTGAACTGAGAGGCAACCAGCTTGATATCGCTAGAGTCCTGTTGCGCCGCCATGGACTGCAATGCCGGCAATGTATACACATGACGAATGAATGTCTGGGCTAGCAATACAGAGCTACAGACTAGAAAAACAGCGAACAGTATTTCAGTACGCAGGCGAATTGACAGCTTCATGGGCCTGGTTTCGATAAAAACGTTAAAACAAGTATAGGCGCTTATTACTACATTAGGGCTTATATATTAATACGCAGGTAAGAAAACGCTCACCTTTAACCTATCGCTCAATAAGTTGGTGGCTTGAGTACCGTGAGCCAAAAAACAAGCCCGCCAGTAATGGCGTTTTTATCACACCAGACAGATAAGGCCCGGGCACTAGCCCGGGTTATCATTGTTACACTTTAAACT
This sequence comes from Salinimonas lutimaris, assembly GCF_005222225.1. Lineage (GTDB taxonomy): Bacteria > Pseudomonadota > Gammaproteobacteria > Enterobacterales > Alteromonadaceae > Alteromonas > Alteromonas lutimaris. The sequence continues at coordinate 3,444,141 of NZ_CP036536.1, read as the reverse complement.
GACGAATCGACTGCTGCAGTTCTTCAGCCAGACGAGCAACCTCGTGACTGGATTCGGAGGTTTGCTGAGCACCGACGGTAGTTTCTTCGGCAATACCCACAATGGTTTCCAGTTTTTCGCTGATTTCCAGCGATACTGTGTTTTGTTCGCGGGCAGACTGTTCAATCTGAGAGCTGACATCATGGGCCCGGTGCACCGCAGTAGAAATGATATCCAGCGCCTGTGTGGCCTGTTCGGTTTGCGCCACGCAGACCGCGGTCTGCTCTTTACCCTGATTCATCACCATCACCGCACGCTCAGCGCCAGCCTGAAGCACTTCGATCATGGCATTGATTTCCTGCGTTGACTGCTGAGTCCGGCTGGCCAGCGTGCGCACTTCATCGGCTACTACCGCAAAACCTCGACCCTGTTCACCAGCGCGGGCTGCCTCTATGGCAGCGTTCAGGGCCAGCAAATTGGTCTGGTCGGCCACGCCGCGGATAACATCCAGAATACCGCCAATGCTGGCGCTGTCCTGATGCAGTTTGTTGATAACTTCTGCCGCTTCCTGCACATCGCGGGACAACACCTCAATGGTTTGTTTATTTTCCATCGAAATCTGACGGACTTTGTTCGCTTCGCTGTCAGCATTCTGAATCTCGCTCAGTGTATCTTCAGCATTGGTCATTACCAGCTGTGAGGTAGAATGCATTTGCGTGGTAGCTGTTGCCACCTGCGAAATCTGTGATTTTTGATCGTGAATAGAATGGGTGGTTTGTGAGGTTACCGCCGATGTTTCTTCTGAGGCGGCAGCCAGTTGCTCGGCACGGGTGTTGATGCCTACAATCAAAGCTTTCAGATTACCAATCAACTGATTACAGTTACGCGCCAGCTGGCCAAACTCATCCTGTGCCGAGTCGTCCAGACGGCGGGTCAAGTCACCGGAGGAGGCCACATTCAGCAGCTCATTGACCTGGTTTAGCGGACGGGTAATCGCCCGGACTGTGGCAAAACCGATAAACGCGGCAATAATCAGGGAAATAACCACAATACTGACAACAATGGTATTACCACTGCTGACTTTGTCACTGACCTGATTATCAATTTGCTCTGCCCGGCGATTGGTCAGCTCCAGCAAACGCTCCAGCTCAACAATAGCCTCACCGATGTTGGTGTCTGAACGGGTCAGCGCCTGTTGCGCGGCATTACGAAACGCCAGCCGGTCTACGTGTAGCTGCAACACACCGTCGGCTGCGGTAATCGCATTTAATGCATCACCCACCAGTTCATTAATTTCATCCAGCGTACCGGTGTTATCCATCCCGCCGGCGATTTGCACCATAGACGACAACTGACTGCCGGCATTATCCACAACCAGTTTCACTTCATTACCTAATGTCTGCGCGCGTACCAGTGAGTCAGTTTTGACATATTCATTGGTCACGGTAAGCAGCGATAACAGCGTAGTCTCAAGCTCACTGCCGGCTTTTGCAGCCTGTTGCAGGGCAGGGGTACTGCGCACGACATCCAGATCAGAAAAGTCCAGCAGCAGGGTGGAAGCATCATCGGCACCGTCTTCGGCATCACCGATCCGATCGCTGATGGTGTTACGCATGTTCATGTACTGCAGGTGGCTTTGATACATTTTTTCCACATTGGTGGTGTAAGCCTGATAGGTGGTGTTAATTTTATTCAGAGACTGCTGCAGTTCGCTGTCGTTACTGACAATGGTATCAAGATGCTGATAGGTACGCTGAAAGAGTTGTTTGTTTTGCTCAAAGCTGGCCTGTTTCTCTTTCAGGCCCCGCAATTCTTCTTCGATATAAGCTTCAAAGGTAAGCCGGCCCATATTTAAAAATGTGGCTTTTAAGGTATTGCTGCCTGACAGGGTTGGTATGGCGACCTGATTTACTTCTTCGGTTGCTGAGCCCACCGCATTTAAGTTTAGTAGAGAAGAAATACTGATTACTACCAGTAATAAGCTAATGGTTAAAAAACCACCTATAATACGCATGGCTACGGTAATTTTCATCACTACTCCGTCAGATGCAAAATTGTTATTTAATTATTCTAGCTAGCACTTAATTATTACTAAATATGTTGTTTTCTGCACCAGTTAATTGTCTGAATTTGCAGCGCAAAAAATATCTAGCCTGGTCTGGTTAAATTTTATCGGCCCAACAGGAAGATACTTTACCCGACTTCAGGAAAAAGAAAGAGTGGGCGAGTTATCCTTAGGTATAAAGTTTAATGAATGTGAAAAAAGAGATTTTCAAAACAGGAAGTTAGGATGAAAGGGAGTAAAAACACAGCCTGCGGGGAATTTACAGGCTGTAAGATATGAATCAGGCAGAAAAACAGATGCGCCTGCCGTCTTCCAGGCGCAGGGCGGTCATCGTATTGCCCCAGACATAACCGGTGTCCAGACCAATGATACGTGGATCACTGGTCTCTCCGTCCAGTGCGGCCCAGTGCCCAAATACAATATGCTGGTCAGCCGGCAAGCGGGCAGTGGCCAGTTTATACCAGGGTTGAATCAGCGGGTCGGCGGCGGGAGGCGCGCCTTTTTCATGCATATCCAGCTCAAAATTTGCCGTCACAAATCGCATTCTGGTGCAGGCATTAATAATAAAACGCAGACGTGGCATTCCTTTTAGCGACTTATCCCAGCACTCAGGGCCATTCCCGTACATGCCCTGCAGCACACTCAGGTAGTCTGGTGAAGACAACACGGCCTCTACTTCTGCGCTGTATTTAAGAAGATCATCAGGTGTCCAGGCAGGGTATAGCCCAGCATGTACCATCACATGCTGAGAAGATATCCGGCTGGCCAGCGGAAACTGTCGCAGCCATTGGCTGATTTCAGCTTTGCGCGGGCTTTTAAGCAGATTGCCCACCCGATCCTTTTTATTCGGCGACTTAATCCCTTCCATCACCGCCAGCAGGTGTAAATCGTGGTTACCGAGCACCGTATGAAAGCGGTCACCCAGACTCATTAAATATTCAACCGTGGCCAGGGAGTTTTCCCCCCGGGCCACCAGATCGCCCACCGCCAGCAGACGATCCCGGTCAGGATCAAACTTGCACTTGTTCAACAGCCCGATAAGACCGTTGTAACATCCCTGAATGTCTCCCACGACAAGGGTCTGGGCTTTGCCTGACATAGCTAGCTCCGAAATATTCTGACAATAGGGAATTTAGTGAATAGTATTGGGTACAGCTAAACGAAAGACTTCGATCGGTACACGCAATGTTTCACCGCCATGAACCTGCATATCATAATAGCCTTCCATGGTGCCCACCGGGGTGTCCAGAATAGCACCACTGGTGTACTGAAATTCTTCACCCGGCGCCAGCAGAGGCTGTTTACCTACCACACCTTCACCCTGAACCTCGGACTTTTTGCCCGTGCCATCAGTAATCAGCCAGTAGCGACTCATCAGCTGCACCTGGGTATCGCTGTGATTGGTGATGGTAATCTGATAAGCAAACGCGTACTTGTTCTCGTCGCTGGCCGGATGGTCCGACAAATGACGGGTCTGTACCACCACTTTAATTAAATCAGCCTGACTCACAGAGATATTGCCTCCTGCTGCTGGCTGACATAATTGGCAATGGTCGCAAAGTCCTGCAACGACAAGGTTTCCGCCCGGGCGCCCGGGTTCAGGCCCAGATCCGCCAGTGCCTGCTCTTCAATGCAGTCTTTAAGGCTGTTGCGAATAGTTTTACGGCGCTGGTTAAATGCCTGTGCACAGACCCGCTCCAAGGTACACACTGACTCAACATCCACTGGTGGTGTGGCATGGGGAATCAGCCGCACTACGGCAGAGTCTACTTTAGGCGCCGGTTTAAACGCACCGGGTGGTACGGTGAGAACCGGCATCACAGCACAGTAGTACTGCGCCATCACTGATAAGCGTCCGTAGCTTTTCGAGCCCGGGCCTGCGGCCAGGCGGTTCACCACTTCTTTTTGTAACATAAAGTGCATGTCGCTGATGCTGCTGGCATAGTCGAACAAATGAAACATCAGTGGCGTGGAAATATTATATGGCAGGTTACCAAATACCCGCAGCGGCTTGTCCGGGTTGGGCAGGTTGTCTTTTACCGTGGCAAAATCCAGAGTCAGGGCATCCTGTTCAATAATATTCAGCTTGTCGCCATGAAACGGGTGTTCGTTTAAACGCTTGGCCAGATCCCGGTCCAGTTCGACGACGGTCAGGGCGTTAACACGTTCACATACCGGGTCGGTCAGGGCGCCCAGTCCCGGGCCGATTTCCAGCAGGTTTTCACCATTTTGTGGGTTAATTGCATTAACGATTTGTTCAATCACATAATCGTCATGCAGGAAGTTCTGGCCAAACCGCTTACGCGCGGTATGACCTAAATGGGTTTTACTCATAATTGACTGTTCGCCAGTTCGATGGCTTTTTCCAGCGCCTTGTGGAAACTGCCCGCATCTGCCTTACCGGAGCCGGCTAAATCAGTCGCCGTGCCGTGATCAACAGAAGTGCGGATAAATGGCAGTCCCATGGTGATATTCACCGATGCGCCAAAGCCTTTAAATTTCAATACAGGTAAGCCCTGATCATGGTACATCGCTAACACAACGTCAGCGTCATCCAGATACTTGGGCTGAAATATCGTATCAGCCGGCAACGGGCCGGTCAGCTTGATACCTTCCTCACGCAGTTTTTCCAGCGCAGGAATAATTGTCAGAATTTCTTCTTTACCAATGTGGCCATTTTCACCGGCGTGCGGGTTGAGTCCGCATACATAGATATGCGGCTCAGCAATACCGAATTTCTTTTTCAAATCATGATCAATGATTCGAATCACCCGATGCAGCCGCTCTTCGGTAATCGCTTTTGCCACATATTCCAGCGGAATATGTGTGGTTGCCAGCGCAACATTCAAGCCCTTGGTGGCCAGCAGCATTACCACATCGATGGTATTAGACTGATAGGCAAAGTATTCAGTGTGACCTGAAAACGATACCCCGGCTTCATTGATAATGCCTTTATGAACAGGGCCGGTTACCACTGCATCAAAGCCTTCTTCCATATTGGCATGGCAGGCCTGGCGCAAGGTTTCGACCACGTACTGGCCGTTAGCGGCATCCAGCTGACCGGCTACCACAGGGGCATCGGCGTCAATTTGCCGGATAAACAGCTCAGACACACGTTGGGTCCGATCACCCGCACTGTCAAAAGGGGTCAGAGTTAATGGGAGGCCGAGTTGGCGGGCGCGCGCTTCCAGCACCCTGCCATCGGCAAAAACCACCAGTTGTGCGTCCCACTGCTGTTGGGCCAGCTGAATAATCAAGTCTGGCCCGATACCGGCGGGTTCGCCCGGTGTTACTGCTATTTTTAATGGAGTCATACGTATATTGTGACGGCTTTCCTACAACACTTCAATGTATGCTGCATCACGCATTTCACGTAGCCAGGTTTCGGTCTCTTCTTTGAACTTACGGTTGAAGATAAGCTGATAGGCTTTATCTTCCTTACGTTTTTCGGTGGCATCATCAAAGCGACGGTCTTCCAGCTGAATTAAATGCCAGCCATGAGTAGAGCGGATTGGCTGGCTGTATTCGCCTGGCTCCAGATTCGACAGGGCTTTTTTGAATGCCGGTACATAGTTATTTGGATCCGCCCAGCCCAGCTCACCGCCTTTTAGTGCCGAGCCCGGATCATCTGAGTTTTCCTTGGCTAGTTTGGCAAAGTCGGCGTCACCATCAATCACCTGCTGACGGAATTTTTCCAGCTTGGCTTTGGCCTTTTCTTCGCTCAGGATAATCGAAGGTTTGATCAGAATGTGGCGTGATTTCACCTCTTCAATAGTGACCTTTTCAATACCCCGGGTGTCTTTAATTTTCAGGATGTGAAAACCGGCACCGCTTCGGATCGGACCAATCAGCGTGCCTTTTTCCTTGCCCTGTACGGCTTCAGCAAACAGAGTTGGCATAGAGTTGATGTTCAGCCAGCCCATGTTACCGCCTTCCAGCGCTTCACTGCCAGATGATGAGGTAATGGCAATGCGATTAAAGTCAGAACCATTGTTAAGCAGTTCGATAACTTTTTCAGCACGGCTACGGGCTTCTTCAACCTGTTCTTCGCTTGGGCCTGAAGGTAACCCAATCAGGATGTGACCCAGATTGTATTCGGCCTGCTCAGCGCCTTGCTCGTCCATCAGCTTGACCAGCGAGTTGACTTCCTGCGGCGTGATATAGATACGGCGGCGCACATTAGCCCGACGAACCTCGCCGGTAATCAGCTCCTGGCGCACATCTTCACGATAGTCATCATAGCTGATGCCTTCTTTTTTCAGCTCTTCACGTAACGCAGTAATACTGATGTTCTGGTTTTGCGCGATATTGCCAATGGTTTGTTCCAGTTGCGGATCAGACACCTGGATCCCCATGCGGTCAGCCATTTGCATCTGCAGGTTTTGCAGAATCAGACGTTCAATGGCCTGCGTGCGCAGAACACGGTCAGACGGCAGTTTTTGTTCTTCGTTTTGAGCGTTGCGCTTAACATCATCGACCAACGCCTCGATTTCACTTTCCAGAATAACGCCCTGGTCAACGATTACCGCCACGCGGTCCAGTGAAACTTGCTGCGCCCATGCCGACACCGTCAGCAGGGCACTTAAACACATAGCCCGGATAATGAACTTCATAATTACTCTTTATTGTCGTTAATTTCACTGCCAGCCAGCGTGGCCGCAGCAGGGTAAATCAATTCAGGTTATAAGGTTGCCGGTAGCCAAACATGCCATCTTCAAGCATGCTGCGGCTGGAACGACTGGAGCCCATACCTTTGAAAATAAACTGCAAACTAATACCAGAATCGTACTCTTCTGTCGATTGCTGTCCATCTACGGTAAAGCGATTACTCAGGCTACGCTGCGCCACAACCTGCACTGCCCAGCAGCAAGACTCGTATTGCACGCCAAAGTAATTTTCAATGCTTCGGTTACGTTCTACATCACGGAATGTGCGGCCGACCCAATGCCAGTTCTCATTGATTGGCCAGCTGGCCGACAGGCCAACCTGATCAATAGTTTCACCGCTTAACTCGCGCACATACCGGTGAGTTAACTGCACCAGACTTTCATCGTCCTGACGATATTCAAACGTCAAGCTGCTACGGTCAACCTTATCAGTCTGGGTAGCAATCTGAATATCACTGTGAAAATTCCAGCGAGATGACAGACGCCAGTCCAGTTCAGCGGCTAACGCAGAACGGTCCTGATCCTCGCCCGGCGATTTTACCCGATTATCATCAAGGTAGAATATCTGACCCAGGCTAATGGCAAATTGTTCCCGGTTCTGTTCATCAAGAATCCGGGAGGTCATTCCCACCGTCACCTGATTGTTATCATTAATCCGGTCAAGACCAGTGAACTCACGGCCACGGAACAGACCTTCCACATCGGTCACCAGCACCGTGGTGTCGTACAGCCCGATATTGCTCTGGTCTTCATACGAGGTGTACAGGTACTGTACTTTGGGTTCAAAAGTCATGGTGTCGGTGTCGTTAAACCAGCTGCCGTCACGCTCAAAATACAAGGTACCGAATAAGCGTCCCTGACCCAGCGTACGATTAACGTCTTCTTCCAGCGCGGTGCCTTCCACATTGTCCTGGCGATAATACGTATTTAATAAAGTGGCTTCGGCAATCAGCTCACCCCAATGCCGCCGATAAGGCAGCGACAGTGTGGGCGCTACGTGAAAACGCATGGCTGTTGGCCGGCTGTCATCCTGATTGTCAAAATACGCCAGTTCAGAATTCAGTTTGAACTCAAACAGGCCGCCAAATGGCTCGGTGACTTTCAGACGGGCTTCTGGCAGTGCCCGGTAACCATCGGTCTGCGTACCCAATGTCTCAAAATCGCGGATATGTAAGTCCAGCGTCATGTTTTCGGCGTAATAATTCAGTCCGACCGTACGAAACAGGTAAGCATCGGCCCGGTTATAATAGTCAGAGCCCAAATCTACAATGTAGTTATCATCACTGAGACCATTAACATCCACACCCACGGTCCAGTGTTCACCCAGATAACCATCATGTTTAATCCGGTAGAAATAGCGATCCTCATTATTGGGGGTATCGCTATCAGAAGGCAGGTACTCAACATCAAAGATGCTATAACCCTGTTCGCTTAAATAACGAAATTCTGATTTAAGCTGCACGCCGCGATTGGTCATCACCCGTGGCGACAAGGTCAGGTCATAGTTAGGCGCGAGATTCCAGTAAAATGGCTGCTCGTAATCGACCCCGGCATTAGATGAGCTGCTGATTTGCGGAAACAGCAAGCCGGTCTGACGCTGATTGCTGACCGGAAACGCAAAGTAGGGTAAATAGAACACCGGAATATTGCCGACATAAAACCGGGTGTTTTTGGCTACGCCCCACAACGAGTCGCGCTCAATCTGAATTTCCGAAGCCCGGATAGACCAGTCCTCATCACCGGCCGGACAGGTAGTGAATCGGACATCGTTCAGGTTCAGCCCCTCGGCGGCGGTCAGATTGATCACCTCGGCATCGCCCCGGCCGTTAGAGCCGGCAAGATTGTACTCGGTCTGGGTCATCCTGAGTGTTTCGGCGACCGAGTTCAGCGAAACCTGATCACTTTTGACCTGTAACTGTGCATCGGTGTAGACAACATCGCCACTGGCTTCCAGCTGACGGCCGTTGTCCTGTATGCGGGCTTCATCGGCGGTAATGTTGGCAGCATCAGAGGTAATATTGACGTTACCGCTGAAATTTGCCACCCGTTTGGATAAAAACTCTGTCTGTTGTGCTTCTACTTTTACCTGCCCTGCGGGCATCAGTTTCTGCGAAGTAAACTGCACGGGGGAAGCCGGGCACAACACGCTGTTGTCCTGACTTTGGTCGCCGGATTGCGAGGTTTGCTGCTCAGCGTGTGCCTGTTGCCAGCCAAGAGCAAAAAGTAATATGGATGCGCAGGTCTTTTTCATGCGAAGGTGAATGGCCTGTAAATGGTACTGTCCGGGTAAGCTGCCAGCATCAGATGATGGCAACAATAATACTGTCCTGTACTGAGCCTGATGGTCAAAATCCTTAATGACGGGCGCGTAAAACAGCCGCTAATTCTAAGCACTTATTCACCAATAACCAACCGCCAGCCAGAAAAAAACCATCAAAAATACAGTATTGCTCACAATTGAATGTAAAAACAGTGTTCAGCGTACATTTCGTAGCCCGGCGTTGAGTTGCGGCAAACTGTCTCAATATCTCATGACTTATTGTATAGTGTTGTGATTCACTAGGATAAATACCCTGTCACGGGGCGGACAAGCTATTATCCCTGATGGGGAAGGAGAAAACGAACGATGCCATTTTGGGGCAAGGTGCTGGGGCTGATTTTCGGCTTTATGTTTTTAAAAATTCCCGGTGCGATTCTGGGCGTTATTGTGGGACATTTGTTTGACCGGGCCTACAGTCAGGACTTTAACAAAATGGGCGGTTTTGGCCGTTTTTTTACCGACCAGTCCGGGCTTAAGCAGCAGGCCATTTTCTTCCACAGTCTGTTTGCTGCGTTAGGCCATCTGGCCAAATCTGATGGTCAGGTTACCGAGCGGGAAATACAGCTGGCCTCGGCCCTGATGGATGAGATGCAGCTGCACGGTGATGCCCGGCGCGAAGCCCAGGAAGCCTATCGCGAAGGCAAGGCGTCTGATTATCCGATTGTTGATACGCTTAAAAATCTGTATGAAAACTGTCACGGGCGCCGGGATATTCTGCAGATGTTTCTGGAAATTCTGATTCAGGCTGCGTTTGTCGACGGCAACCTGTCAAAAGCAGAATTACGGGTTCTGGAAAAAGTGGCTCAGGCACTGGGCTTTAAACGTCAGGATCTGGAATTTTTACTGGCTGCCTATGACGCCCAGGTGCGTTTTCGTCAGCGCGGCTCGCGTCAGCAAGCCGGCAGTAGTTATACCGAAACGCAGTCATTGGACGATGCCTATCAGATTATTGGTGTCAGCGCTAATGATGATGAGAAAACCATCAAGCGGGCTTATCGCAAACGGATGTCAGAACATCACCCGGATAAACTGGCCTCAAAAGGGCTACCGCAGCAGGCGCTGGATATGGCTAAAAAGAAAACCCAGGACATTCAGGCTGCCTATGAGCTGATCAAAGAGCGGCGCGGGTTCTGATGAGCACGCGGCCTCTGCCATCACAAGCCAGTCAGCAGCATATTGATGCTTTTATTGACATGTTGTGGCTGGAAAAAGGCTTAAGTGAACATACTCAGAGCAGTTATCGCACTGATTTGACCAAGCTGGCCCTGTTTTGCCAGCAGGCCGGCGAACCGGACATCAGCTATGTTACTCAAGAGCTGATCGAAGAGTATCTGGCCGAGCGTCATGCACAAGGCTTATCAGCACGCAGTACTCAGCGCGCTATGAGTGCCATGCGGGCTTTTTATACCTGGCTTATCAGTCAGCACCGGCGCAGTGATAATCCGGTATCACAACTGCACAATCCGAAACTGCCACAACGATTACCCTCTTCACTCAGTGAACAGCAGGTTGATGATCTGCTCAATGCGCCGAATCTGGATGATCCGATAGAGTGCCGTGACCGCTGTATGCTGGAAGTATTGTATGCCACGGGATTGCGGGTCAGTGAGCTGACCGGGCTGCTGGTAGAGCAGGTTAATATGCAGCAGGGCGTGGTCAGAGTGACCGGTAAAGGCAATAAAGAACGACTGGTCCCTCTGGGCGAGGATGCGCTGGACTGGATTGATACCTATGTGCGAGAAGCTCGCCCCGCGTTGATAAAAGGTGCGTCTGAGCTGTTGTTTGTCAGTCGGCGGGGCACCCGGATGACGCGCCAGACCTTTTGGCACCGGATTAAGGAATATGCCATTCGAGCCGGGATCACGGCGCATCTTTCGCCGCATACCCTGCGTCATGCCTTTGCCACTCATCTGCTCAATCATGGTGCCGATTTACGCGTGGTGCAGATGCTGCTGGGACACAGCGATTTGTCCACCACCCAGATTTATACCCATGTGGCAACCGAACGCTTACAAAACCTGATTCAGACCCATCATCCCAGAGGGTAAGCGCATATCGGCCGGCACGGTGGTATGCTAGTATTTTATGAAAGTAAACAGCGTGTCATGCGGTCTGATTCAGGCAATGTGTCAATGCGCTACCAAGGAGATTTTGTGTTAAAACCAATGTTAAAGCTGGCTGGTGCCGCTGCATTATTGTCGTACAGCATGGCTGGCATGGCGGCAGATGTAAAATCCAAGCTGGAAAGCCAGCTGGGGCTGGAGGTTTCGGCCGTTGCAGACTCGCCCATCGAAGGTTTACAGCAGGTTACCACGAATAAAGGGCTGTTTTATGTCAGTGACAACGGCCAGTACTTTTTGCAGGCCCGGATTTTTGATATCGATAACGGAATGCAAAATGTGACTGAGCAGTCCCTGGCCACAATGCGTCTGAATGGCATCAAACAGTTTGAAGGCTCAGCCATTGAATTTAATGCCAAAAATGAAAAACACGTGATCACGGTATTTACCGACATTACCTGTGGTTACTGCCGTAAAATGCACAAAGAAATTGATCAGCTTAATGCGCTGGGTATTTCGGTACATTATCTGGCGTTTCCCCGTGCTGGCCTGAACTCTAAAGTGTACGACGAGATGGTATCGGTGTGGTGCGCCAGGGATCCTAAAGCGGCGCTGACTGCGGCTAAGCAGGATAAAAGCGTGAAAGCCGCAAGCTGCGACAATAAGGTGGCTGAGCAGTTTGAGTTTGGACAGTCTATTGGGGTTAATGGCACGCCAAATATAATTTTAGAAGACGGGACTCTGATCCCGGGTTATCAGCCTGCTGGTGTACTGGCACAAGCACTGGACGGTTAACTGACCCATCTGATCTGACGGGCAGGCTACATAAGCTGCCCGTTAGGCGTTATCATAGGGGCTGACTCATTTTGCTGTAAAAGGTGTGTAGACCCTATGGGATTGCCAATCATCCGGCGCGAACTCAGCGCTGCCTCTTTGTGTGACTCGCTTCATCCGGTATTACAACGGGTATACCGTGGACGTAATATAACCACGATGGATGAACTGGACACCACCGCGCAGTCTCTTTCCCATTACAATCAGCTTAAAGGTATTGATACCGCAGCTGAATTGTTGTGTCAGGCCATTTATGAGCATAAACAGGTGACCATTGTTGGCGATTTTGATGCTGATGGTGCTACCAGTACCGCTATTTGTGTGCTGGCGCTGCGCCAGATGGGGCTCAACAATGTTCATTATCTGGTCCCCAACCGGTTTGATTTTGGCTATGGTTTAAGCGAACAGATTGTTGATATTGCCTGCGATGAGGGCGCTGAAGTTATTTTAACCGTGGATAACGGGATTGCCTGCTTGCCCGGCGTCAGGCGCGCCAAAGAACGTGGGGCAACCGTGATCGTTACCGATCACCACCTGCCCGGTGAAACCCTGCCCAATGCCGATGCCATTGTTAATCCTAACCAGCCGGGCTGCGAGTTTGGCTCGAAAAACCTGGCCGGTGTGGGGGTGGCTTTTTATCTGATGCTGGCGATCCGTGCCCGCCTGCAGGCCGAAGACTGGTTTACCCGCCAGCAGATGGCGGCACCGAATCTGGCCAATCTGCTGGATATTGTGGCCGTAGGCACGGTCGCTGACGTGGTGGTGCTGGATAAAAACAACCGGATCCTGGTGCATCAGGGCTTACAGCGCATTCGGGCTGGCAAGTGCCGGCCGGGTATCAAAGCATTGTTTGAAGTAGCAAACCGTGAACTGGGCCGGGTAGGCGCCTCGGATTTAGGTTTTGTAGCCGGTCCGCGGCTTAATGCCGCAGGGCGACTGGATGATATGGCGCTGGGGATAGAATGTTTGCTCTGTGATGACCCCATGCAGGCGCGGTATATGGCCAGTGAGCTGGACCGGCTCAATCAGCAGCGCCGTACCATCGAAACCGATATGAAAGCAGACGCCGAAGCGGCAATATCAGCCGTAACCATGGATATGGAAACCCCGCCGCCGGCGCTGGTCATCTATAACAAAGATTTTCATCAGGGTGTAATTGGCATTGTGGCCGGGCGCATCAAGGAAAAGTACAAGCGGCCCACCATTGCCTTTGCGCATGACGATGAGTACACCATTAAAGGTTCGGCGCGCTCTGTCCCTGGGGTGCATATTCGTGATGTGCTTGAAGAGGTCAATTTACAAAGCCCAGGCCTGATTCCCAAATTTGGCGGCCATGCCATGGCAGCGGGTTTATCTTTGCCCCTTGAGTCGCTGGTGGAGTTCGAGCGCTGCTTTTCACAGGTAGTAGAGCGTCATCTGGCCCAGGCCGGTCAGGTCGATGCGATTGTGACCGACGGTGAGCTGTCTGAGCATGAGCTTAACCTTTCGGTGGCCCACATTCTGCGTCAGGCCGTGCCGTTTGGGCAGGGATTTGAAGCCCCTTTGTTTGACGGTGTATTTGAAGTGGTGAATCAGCGCCTGCTTAAAGGTCTGCACCTGAAAATGGCCCTGCGGCTGACCTCCGGTGAAGAAGTGGATGCTATTGCTTTTAATGTGGATGCCAATGCCTGGCCAAATACCTCCATCCGGTATGTGCAGCTGGCGTACCAGCTCGATGTGAATGTCTTTCGCGGGCAGGAAACGGTGCAGCTGCTGGTGCAGGAGATTACCGCCTGTGACCAGTGATGCCGATAAACTGTTAAGCAAGCATCAGTCGCTGATTCACAGTGAGAATCAGCGGGTGGTGTCGCATGTGCAGCGCGAAGAAGGCGAGTGGGTACGTCATACTGTGATGCTGGAAGGCTATGATGTGCCGTTTATCTTTAAGCGCAAGAAGCGTTACAAACCGCTGGTTGGCGCCCGGGTCAATCTCACTTACTACCTGCATAGTGAAGAGGTGGCAGGCATCCCCTTTGAACAAATGAAAGTGGTTCGGATTAAACGTAGTTAGGATAGTATGAGCGCACCTGTCTGGATAACCGCATTTGTATTACACCGGCGTCCCTATCGGGAAACCAGTTATCTGGTGGATTTTTTTACTCTGGAATCCGGCCGGGTCAGTGCGGTGGCCAAGGGGGTAAAAAACAGCAAAGGCGATCGCAAAAGTTTGTTACAGCCTTTTGGCCTGGTACGGATTCAGCTGCGCGGTAAAACCGAGCTTAAAAATCTGTCGCAGATTGAAGCGGCGGATCGTATGACCGTGCTGACCGGTACCGCACTATTCTGCGGCATGTATCTTAATGAGCTGATCAATCGCATTTTACCACAGGGTCTGGCCAGCGAACTGATGTTTGACCAATACCAGCGAACTTTACAGGCATTGCAGCACACCGACACGCCGGATGTTCCGCTACGGGAATTTGAGTTTGGCCTGCTTGAAGAGCTGGGGCAGTTGCCGGACTGGCTGACCGATGCCCGCAGCGGCGAGGCGGTGACGGCAGAACACTGGTACCGGTTTATGCCGGAAAACGGTATTGTGCTGGCCCGGCAGGCCGGCGAAAAGGGCAGTTTCCCCGGTTATGCTCTGCAACAAATGGTCGCTTTGGACTGGACCCCGGCAGCCCGAAAGGCGGCTAAGCTCATCAGCCGGCATGCCCTGTTCCCCCTGCTGGGTGATAAACCGCTTAAGAGTCGCGAATTATTTCGCTAGACGCTGCCCCCGGCGCGTTGATTTTGCTACACTTGGCGCTACTTTTATTGCCGGATACGCAAAGCAAATGAACGAGATATTTCTGGGTGTAAACATCGACCATATTGCCACCTTACGTAATGCCCGTGGCACCTCTTATCCTGATCCTGTCCATGCTGCCGATATTGCAGAGCGCGCCGGCGCAGATGGCATCACTGTTCATTTGCGTGAAGACCGCCGCCATATTAAAGACCGCGATGTTGAAATTCTGGCGCGCACTATTAATACCCGGCTGAATCTGGAAATGGCGGTCACCGAGGAAATGCTGACCATTGCAGAAAAAACCAAACCGGCGTTTTGTTGTCTGGTTCCCGAAAAGCGTCAAGAGCTAACCACTGAGGGTGGGTTGGATGTTGCCGGTAATTTACCCGCGATGCAGGCCGCCTGTCAGCGTCTGGCCGATGCTGGCATTCTGGTATCACTGTTTATTGATGCGGATAAAGCGCAAATCGACGCGGCGGTGGCCTGTAAGGCTCCATATATTGAAATCCATACCGGTCAGTACGCCGAAGCCACTACCGAAAGCCAGGCGCAGGAAGAACTCAACCGTCTGATTGAAGGTATTGAATATGCGCATAATCAGGGCCTGAAAGTGAATGCTGGTCATGGTCTGCATTACCACAATGTAAAACCGGTGGCAGCCATTCCACAGATCGTCGAGCTGAATATTGGCCATGCCATTATTGCCCGTGCAGCGTTTGACGGACTGGAAAAAGCCGTGGCTGACATGCGTCAGCTGATGCAGGAAGCTCGTCTGGCCAGTTTGTTAAGTCAGCGCTAATGGCCATTGTGGGGATGGGGACGGACATTGTGGAAATTGTCCGTCTTGAGCAGGCACTGGCCCGCTCAGACAAACTCGCCCGGCGGGTTCTGACCGCGCCTGAACTGGCCATTTTTGAACAGCACAAGGAGCCTGCCCGCTATCTGGCCAAACGGTTCGCGGCCAAAGAAGCCGCAGTCAAGGCGCTGGGAACGGGGATTGGTAACGGTATCAGCTGGCATCATTTGTGTGTGGGCAACCACGACAGCGGTGCCCCTTTTCTGACCTTCAGTGGTGAGTTTGCCCTGCGCTGTGACGCGCTGGGCGTCAGCCACAGTCATTTGTCTATTTCTGATGAACAGCATTACGCTGTTGCTACTGTTATTCTGGAGCGTTAACTCATGGTGAGCTTTTATAAGCCGGCGAAAAAATCATCCCGCCAGGCAGGCCCCAAGATACTGAATAAAATTTATATTGATGAGCTGGATATGCAGGGCCAGGGAGTCAGTACAAGCCATGAGCCGGTGTTGTTTGTCGATGGTGCGCTACCCGGTGAAACCGTGGATGTGCAGGTAACGGTAAGTCAGAAGCATGTATTGAAAGGCAAAGTGAAAAAGCGTATTGCCACCTCTGCCGAACGCCAGACGCCGTTTTGCCCGCACTACGCCCAGTGCGGCGGGTGTCAGTTACAGCATATCGACCCGGACAGTGCGCTGGTCCAACGTCAGCACGCCATGGATGCTTACTGGCAACGCCAGTTGAAGCTGGACGCCTTGCCGTGGCAACCGGCCATCAGCGGGCCTCGCCCTGCTTACCGGCGCAAAGCCCGGCTGGCCGTTGATGCGCGCGACCCGCAACGGGTGCGACTGGGCTACCGGCAGGAAGGCAGCAAGAAAATTGTGGATGTGACCGAATGCCCAATTCTGGTGCCGCCGTTGCAGGCCTTGATTACACCAATGCGAACCGTACTGCATGCCCACGCTGGCAGCCGGTTCATTGGCCATATTCATCTGCTGGCCGGTGACAATTTGTGTCAGGTGACCCTTAAGGCGACCCGGGATCTTAGTGATACCATGCTCGCTGACTGGCAGGCTCTGGCCACTGAGCATCAGTTCAATCTGGTTCTGCTCGATGCCCGTAATAAAACTCATATCTTGCACCAGCATGACACACTGGTATGCCAGACAGAAGCGGATCTGACCCTGTCGCCGGAGGCGGAAGATTTTGTGCAGGTCAACGGGCCGGTCAATCAGCAAATGATTGCTCAGGCTATGCGGTGGCTGGATCCACAACCGCAGGATGTGATTGCAGACTGGTTTGCCGGGCTGGGCAATTTCAGTTTGTCGCTGGCCCGGCGCGCTGCGCAGGTGCATGCGGTGGAAGGGGTAGCCAGCATGGTGCATAAAGCGCAAAGTAATGCACAGGCGCAGGGCATCACCAATCTGCATTGTGTGCATCTTGACCTGTCTGATGGGCAGCAGGTGCAACAGGCGCTGGGTGGCCAGTTTACCAAAATACTGTTGGATCCATCCCGCGAAGGTGCTGCTCAGGTTTGTCAGCAACTGGCGTCTACCGCCATCCAACAGGTTTTGTATGTTTCTTGCAATCCGAGCAGTTTTACCCGGGACGCAGGTTACCTGATGAATGCAGGATACCGGATTGAAAAAATCAGCCTGATAGAAATGTTTCCCTACACCCGGCATCTGGAAGTCATGGCGCTGTTTACCCGCTCCTTAGACGCCGGCCAATAAGATGAGTTAATTTGCTATGGTATCCACACGGACAGTACATGAGCCTGATCGCCCACCGTTTGAACAGTGGCTGGATAGCTTGTCTATCACTGACAGCACCAAACAAAAGCTCAGGGAGATAAGCCAGCATCCGGAGCGCCTGTTGGTTGGCCAGGAGATGGTTGAGATTCTGCACCAGCTGAATATGGATGCCGTGACCTTACAGGCTGCGCTGGTCTTTCCCTATTGTGAACAACACAAGCTCACCGAGCAGGATGTTGAAACCGAATTTGGCAGCGAAATAGCCCAGCTCATTATTGGGGTGCGCCGGATGGAAGCCATTCGTGCCCTGCATGGTCGCCGTACCAATGGCAAAGGCGACTCTGATGAGCAGCATATCGACAGCATTCGCCGTATGTTGCTGGCCATGGTCGAAGACGTGCGGGCAGTGGTGATCAAAATGGCAGAGCGTATTTGCGCGCTGCAGCAGGTCAAAAAAGCTGACGAGGAAACCCGGGTAATGGTAGCCCGGGAATGTTCCACCATCTATGCGCCGCTGGCGAACCGTCTGGGTATTGGTCAGCTGAAGTGGGAGCTTGAAGATCTGGCTTTTCGTTACCTGCACCCGGTGACCTATAAACAGATTGCCCAGCAACTGGACGGTAAACGAAAAGCACGTGCCCAGTATATTGATGATATTGTGGCAAATCTGCAGGGGCTGGTGGATAACGAAGACATTAAAGCCGAAGTGTATGGCCGGCCCAAGCATATTTACAGCATCTGGAAAAAGATGCAGAAAAAACGCCTGACCTTTGAGCAACTCTTTGATATCCGGGCGGTTCGGATTATTGCGGATCGCCTGCAGGACTGTTATGCCGCTTTAGGGGCAGTGCATGCTGCTTACAAGCACATTCCCAGCGAGTTTGATGACTATATCGCTACGCCCAAAAGTAATGGTTATCAGTCTATTCACACCGTGATTATGGGACCGGGCGGTAAGCCGGTTGAGATTCAGATCCGCACCCAGCAGATGCATCAGGATGCCGAGCTGGGCGTGGCGGCCCACTGGAAATACAAAGAAGGCTCGGCAGGCAAAAACTCAGGCTATGATGAACGTATCAACTGGCTGCGCCGAATCCTGCAATGGCAGGAAGAGGTGGCCGAGTCCGGCGATCTGGTTGAAGAGCTGCGTAGCCAGGTATTTGATGACCGGGTGTATGTGTTTACGCCCAAAGGGGATGTCATTGATTTGCCTCAGGGATCCACGCCACTGGATTTTGCCTACTACATTCACAGCAATGTCGGCCATCGCTGTATTGGGGCCAAGGTCAAAGGGCGGATTGTGCCGTTTACCTATCAGCTGCAAAGCGGCGATATGGTGGAAGTACTGACCGGCAAAGAGCTCAATCCAAGCCGCGACTGGATGCATCCGGGGCTTGGCTATGTGCACTCTTCACGGGCCCGGGCTACCATTCATTCCTTTTTCAAAAAGCAGGATAAGGAAAAGAATCAACATGCCGGTAAAGAGTTACTGGAACGGGAGCTGAATAAAGCACACGTTCCCCTGAAAATGGCCGCCGATGCCTGCGACAAGTTTAACCTGCAATCGGTCGATGATCTTTATGCGGCTATTGGTGCTGGCGATCTGCGAGTGATGTCGGTGGTGCATTACCTGCAACAGTTATTAAGTCCGCCGGAGCCCGAGCCGGAAATTAATCCTAAGCTGAAAACCCGCAAAGCTGCTGGTGCAAAAGGTAAAAATGATGCGGTGGTGGTCGAGGGAGTCGGCCATCTGATGAGTCAGCTGGCGAACTGTTGTAAACCCGTGCCGGGCGAAGCGATTATGGGCTATATCACTCAGGGGCGCGGCGTGAGTGTACATAAGGCTGACTGTGAACAGTTGCAGCATTTAAGCGAAGAACACCCGGAGCGGCTGATAGACGTAAACTGGGCTGATGCCTTAAATGTAGGTTTTGAAACCAGTATCGACATTTTTTGTGCCGACCGTGATGGCCTGCTGCGGGACATTACCACAGTACTGGCCAACGAAAATGTGGCATTGTTAGGGGTTAACAGCTTAAGCGATAAATCCCGTCAGACGGCGACTATCTCGGTGTCGGTTGAGGTGGCTGATCTGGACACCTTAAATCGCGTGCTGACCCGTTTACAGCAACAGCAAGGGGTGGTGGGTGTCAAACGTAAAGAGTCCTGAGCACAGTGTATCCCGTTTGCTTGATATCATGGCCCGCCTGCGCGACCCGCAGTCTGGTTGCCCGTGGGATGCCAAACAAACTATGTCATCGCTGACCCGCTACACGATTGAAGAAGCCTATGAGGTTGTCGATGCTATCGAGCAGGGGCAGCTGCCGGCTATTCGTGATGAGCTTGGCGACCTGCTTTTTCAGGTAGTGTTTTACTCGCAGATAGCCAGTGAGCAGGGCCATTTCGATTTTGCAGATGTGGCCGGTGCAATCAGCGATAAAATGGCACGTCGCCATCCCCATGTCTTTGGTGATGCTAACGTAAATGAAAGTGACCTGTCGGCCCAGTGGGAAGCCATTAAAGCCAGCGAAAAAGGGCCGCAAAAAACCAGCTTGCTGGCGGATGTGCCGGCCGGTCTGCCAGCATTAATGCATGCTCAGAAATTACAGAAAAAATGCGCCACAGTGGGCTTTGACTGGCCACACGTCAGGCCGGTGCTGGATAAGGTAAAAGAAGAGGTCGAAGAAATTCAGCAGGAGCTGGATGCAACTACAATTGACACCGCCCGGGTTGAGGAAGAAATTGGCGACGCCTTGTTTGCGATGGTAAATCTGGCCCGTCACTGTCAGGTGGATGCCGACAGCGCCCTGCGACGTGCCAGTCACAAGTTTGCCGGACGCTTCACACAGGTTGAGCAACTGGCTGCTGCCCGGGGGCAGAGTCTGCAGACGATGACACTGGAGCAAATGGAAGTGCTGTGGCAACAGGTTAAGACGTCGGATTGAGCCGCCGGACTTCGTTTAGCATTCGGCCCGGGGCTTCAAGCCAGCGTGGCGAGTTTATCTGATAAGACAGTCCCGGGTTGCTTAAATAATAGATCTTGCGCGATTCCTGTAGCAACTTAACCGCTTTTTTATGGTCACTATAGCGATTAAAAATGCTGGCTAATTCGCCGCTTTCCAGCAATATTTCAATGCCTTTGACCAGACGTCGATGAAGCTCAGGCCGTCCCGGGGCAACAAAAAAATACTCATAACTGTCGTATTGCAACAGGTGATGCGCCTCAATGGCCAGTGGTGTGTCTTTATGGTGACGAAAGTCCCGGTGTACTTCAATGATATTGCGCGGGCAGTAATCCACCAGACCTTTAGCCAGCGATTTGTACATAGAGTCATACCAGTTGGACCAAGACTCGCCACTCACCCTGAAACCATTGGCTTTTAGAATGGCATAATCGGGCCAGTCCTCGCCCTGAATAGAAATCATAGATTTCAGATCCGCCAGGTTGAGACCAGGGTGGTAGTTTTGTGTTGCTGAAGGGTGGATAGCCAATACCCGGATACCGCTGAAACCCTGTAACAGAGGAAATCGGACCGGCAATAAACGTTGCTCCAGCGTATCGGTGGTAACACTCCACATGACATCAGCCTGACTTTGCTCAAGGGTGGCTATTTGCCGGCTCTGCGTCATATTTAACGGATATCGACTGGTATGCACCGGACCATACTCGGTGGCGGTAACCGCCAGTGCCGCTTTGAGCACCGCGATATGATATGCCCCGTACTGAGCACCATCAAAGGCCGTGACATAGGTGACCGGTGCATCCGACACGCCAGCAGAGTTTGATAAAGGATCGGCACTCACCGCAAAGGCCAGCCATAAAGAAAACAGGTAAGTCAGTCGCATCCTTCTTCGCAATACATCAGTGAATTCTATTGTAATGTAGCTTAACGCCTGAATTATGCACAGAAAAAGTGCGATTATCAGGCAAAAAAATTAATTGCCTCTTAGGGGCAAAAATTTTGTTTCAGGGGTTCGCTTTTTATCCAAAACCTGTATAATTCGCGCCCTGCCCAGTTACACCCACCTTTGGGAAGGTGGAAGAATCAACAGGCTCGAAGGGGTCAACGATTGATTTTATGGTGATTTCTAGCAGAAATCTGTAACGACGATTTTATTCGGGTGAATTTAAATGAAAACTTTTGTTGCTAAGCCAGAAACGGTACAACGTGACTGGTACGTGGTAGACGCCACAGACAAAACTCTTGGCCGCCTGGCTTCTGAAATTGCGCTTCGTCTGCGCGGTAAGCACAAGCCAGAGTATACGCCGCACTGTGATGCGGGCGATTACATCATTGTTATCAATGCTGAAAAAGTTGCTGTAACAGGCAACAAAGCAAAGAACAAAATGTACTACGCGCACACTGGCTATCCTGGTGGTCTGAAAGAGACAAACTTTGAAAAACTGATTGCTGAAAAACCAGAAATGGTGCTTGAGAAAGCAGTTAAAGGAATGCTGCCAAAAGGTCCTCTGGGCCGTGCAATGTTCCGTAAAATGAAAGTTTACGCTGGTGCAGAACATGCACACTCAGCACAGCAACCACAAGTTTTGGACATCTAAGGAGCAACTGACATGGCAGATACTCAATACTACGGCACTGGCCGCCGCAAAAGTTCTACTGCTCGTGTGTTCCTGCGTCCAGGTACAGGTAACATCACAGTAAACAAACGTGCTCTTGATGAGTACTTTGGTCGTGAAACAGAGTGCATGGTTGTTCGTCAGCCACTTGAACTTGTTGAAATGACTGAAAAATTTGATGTTTACATCACTGTAGCTGGTGGTGGTTCAAACGGTCAAGCAGGCGCGATTCGCCACGGCCTGACTCGTGCTCTGATGGAGTACGATGAAGCCCTGCGTCCTTCTCTGCGTAAAGCTGGCTTTGTTACTCGTGACGATCGTCGCGTTGAACGTAAGAAAGTTGGTCTGCATAAAGCGCGTAAGCGTCCACAGTTCTCAAAACGTTAATTTCAACGTTTTATTACTTGCAAAAACCCGGCACTCGCCGGGTTTTTTTTGCCTGAAATTCACGGCAACCCACCTTAATGAATTATTTTTAAACGAAAAAAGTCTCCGTGTACTGGCAGCTTCGGCTCAGTTAGCTATACCTTATGAGTAAATACGTGCACCGCAGGCAGGCATCGCCGCGATAAAAAGACCTGTCCGGCACTCTATTTTTGAATATTTTATAAACAATGTCGGTCAGTGCTTGTAAACAGAAACGATTTTCCCTTATTATTTTGTATGAAAAATAACATATTATAAGAAGTTATATACATGTCGTTAACCTGATGCGTCAGGCTTCGATATCTGCTGTAGCCTTCAGGGCTAGCACTCTGACATCTGGCTGGAGCAAAACAACCTGGAGAAATGTGGATGAGTGATGTGTCAGTTGATGCCAGTGAATCTGCACCCGGCAGCCCCGGACCAGCCAACAATACCCGACGCCGTTTTTTAACTATTGCCACATCGGTGGTCGGTGGTGTGGGGGTGGCAGGAGCTGCAGTGCCTTTTATTGCGTCATGGAACCCAAGTGCTAAAGCGAAAGCGGCCGGTGCTGACGTCGAAGTAGATATTAGTGCCATTGAACCGGGCCAGCTGGTCAGGGTGATGTGGCGCAGTAAACCCGTCTGGATCGTCAGGCGCACACCAGCAACGCTGGAGGGCCTGGCTGGTTACGAAGATCAACTCAAGGATCCTGAATCCCAGGCTGAGCAGCAGCCAGGTTTTGCACAAAACCGCTACCGCTCACTCAAAGAAGAGTATCTGATACTGGTGGGGATCTGTACCCATCTTGGCTGCTCGCCGCAATACCTTAAAAACGGCGCATTTGAGGAAATCGTCCAGGGCGTACCCGATGGATTCTTTTGCCCTTGTCACGGCTCAAAGTTTGATATGGCCGGACGAGTGTTTCAAAGCGTGCCGGCTCCGCTGAATCTGGTGGTTCCGCCCTATCAGTATGTTGACGATACGACGGTCATCATTGGTTCAGAAGCGGAGGCATCATGAGCGCATTTCTTTCCTGGATTGAAGCCCGTATTCCGCTAATGCGGGTGGCAAACATGCATGCCATTCAGTATCCCGCTCCGCGCAATATGAACTTTTGGTATGTATTTGGTTTTCTGGCCACTATTGTGCTGGTCAATCAAATTGTCACCGGTATCTGGCTGACCATGAACTTTGTGCCCACCGCAGAAGGGGCGTTTGCCTCGGTGGAATACATTATGCGCGAAGTGGATTTTGGCTGGGTTATCCGCTACATGCACAGCACCGGCGCCTCGGCGTTTTTTATTGTAGTGTACATGCATATGTTCCGTGGCATGATTTATGGCTCGTACCAGAAGCCCAGAGAATTGCTATGGGTATTTGGAATGTTTATCTATCTGGCACTGATGGCTGAAGCCTTTATGGGCTATGTACTGCCCTGGGGGCAGATGTCCTACTGGGGCGCCCAGGTTATTGTATCTCTGTTTGGTGCGATTCCGGTCATTGGGCCGGATCTGGTGGTATGGATTCAGGGGGACTATGTGATATCCGGGGCCACGCTGAATCGGTTCTTTGCCCTGCACGTTATTGCCCTGCCACTGGTCATTGTGATCTTAGTGTTCTTACACATTATTGCGCTACATGAAGTGGGCTCGAATAACCCAGACGGTGTGGCCATTAAACACAAAAAAGGCTCACTGTCACAGAGCGAGAAAACACCCTATAAGATTCACGAATATTACACCAGCAAGTACGATATTGCAGATGATGTGGTGCCTTTCTTCCCGCATATTGTGCTAAAAGACCTGATTGCGTTCAGTGTGTTTTTGTTTGTGTTCTGTTACATCATGTTCTTCGCCCCGGAGATGGGGGGCAAATTCCTGGAGCATCCAAACTTTGAAATTGCTAATCAGCTGAAAACACCAGAGCATATATTCCCGGTTTGGTACTTCACGCCGTTTTACGCCATTTTGAAAGCTGTGCCGGATAAACTGTTCGGGGTTATTGCCATGTTCGGGGCTATTGCCGCACTGTTTGCCTTACCCTGGATTGACCGTGGTTCGGTGCGCTCATGGCGCTATCGCTGTGGTTTTCATAAGGTTAACCTGCTGGTCTTCGCAGCAGTGTTTATTTTTCTGGGTTATCTGGGTGGTACGCCGCAGGAAAACTGGAAAATCGTTGCCTCGCAAATTGCTACGGTGTTCTATTTTGGCTTCTTTGTGGCGCTGTTTTTGTACAGCAAAAACGAAACCACCAAACCTGTGCCAGCGAGGATCCCGAAATGAGAAAGCTCCTGATTGCATTATTATTCGGATTTCCGCTGATGGCCATTGCGGCAGGCAGTAGTTATCCGCTGGATAAAGCGCCGGTGGATTTGACCGACCAGGCATCGCTACAGCGCGGAGCTAAAATTTTCATGAACTACTGCTCTGGCTGTCACTCAATGAAATACCAGCGTTACAAGCGCTCGTTTGATGATCTGGGGATTCCTGAAGAGCTTGGCCAGAAATATCTGCAGTTCAACGGCGACAAGGTCACTGACTACATGAATCGGGCCATGCCTGAAGAGCAGGCCGGTGTCTGGTTCGGTGCGGCCCCGCCGGATCTGACTCTGGTGGCCCGGGTGCGCGGTGAAGACTGGCTATATACCTACCTGCGGACCTTTTATGTAGACCCGGATCGGCCGTTCGGGGTGAACAACAAGGTGTTTCCTGAAGTCGGCATGCCTCATGCCCTGCAATCTTTGCAGGGCACGCCTCGCGAAGCCTACGAGGAAGCCATGGTGGATGGCGAGATGACCGAGCGGTATATCGGTATCAAGTCTGACGGTGACGGTGAATTATCTGCTGACGAGTATGATAAGGCGGTGGGCGATCTGGTGAACTTTTTAGAGTACACCGGTGAACCATTCAGACTGCAATCCGAAAAAATAGGTAAGTGGGTGCTTGCCTTTATCGTTGTATTGTTCATTTTTGTGTTCTTACTGAAAAAAGAATACTGGAGAGAGGTACACTAATCCCCTCCAAATTATGTATAATACGACCAGGGGGCTACTCGCCCCCTTTTTTAGCTTTTGTGACGCTGTCAAAATAGGGCAGTGTGAGAGTCTCTCGACGGAGGAAATTTAATGGCCGTAGCCGCGAATAAACGCTCTATCATGACGTTGTTCTCAGATAGTATTGATATTTACAGTCACCAGGTACGTATTGTACTGGCGGAAAAAGGCGTGGGTGTAGAAATCAGCTACACTGATCCCAGCAACTTGCCAGAGGACCTGATCGATCTGAATCCCTACGGAACCGTTCCTACGCTTGTAGACCGTGAACTGGTGCTATACAAGTCACATATCATCATGGAATATCTGGACGAACGCTTTCCGCACCCACCACTGATGCCGGTTTATCCTGTATCACGGGGGCAAAGCCGCCTGATGATGCACCGCATTGAAGCTGACTGGTACTCACTGGCTGCCCGTATTTTCCGTGGCGAAGGTGATGTTGAAGCCGCGCGAAATGATCTGCGTGAAGCCCTACTGTCGCTGGCCCCGGTATTTGCTGAAATGCCTTATTTCATGAGCGAAGAATTCAGCCTGGTAGATTGTTATCTGGCACCGCTGTTATGGCGTCTGCCTGCACTGGGCATTGAACTGAACGGTGCTGGCGCGAAAGAAATTAACGCTTATATGACGCGTATTTTTGCCCGTGCGTCGTTTAAAGCGTCACTAACTGACCAAGAACGCGAAATCCACAATCCTTTATGAGTACAATGACACCGAATCAGCCCTATTTGCTGCGCGCGTTCTATGACTGGATTTGTGATAACCAGATGACGCCATATATTGTTG
Source organism: Salinimonas lutimaris (assembly GCF_005222225.1). GTDB lineage: Bacteria > Pseudomonadota > Gammaproteobacteria > Enterobacterales > Alteromonadaceae > Alteromonas > Alteromonas lutimaris. Next base: position 3,418,068 of record NZ_CP036536.1, on the reverse strand, counting down.
TTGATGCAACAAATGAGCTAGTCGATGTTCCCCAGGAATTTGTGAAAGACGGACAGATTGTGCTGAATGTATCACCTTCTGCCTGTGCAAATTTCAATATGGATTTGGAATTTCTGTCTTTTCAGGCCCGCTTTGGCGGACAGCCACGCAACATCAGTATCCCTTGTCAGGCAATTATGGCCATTTACGCTCGCGAGAATGGCGCAGGTACTGTGTTTGCTGTTGAAGAAGACATGGCGCCCGAGCCAGAGACGCAGGCCCCAGAAGTCAGTGAACCATCAAGGCCATCTGGCGATATCAACGATGCCGATGCTGACAGTGCACCGGTTCCGCCTAAAAAAGGCAAACCTAATCTGAAAGTGATTAAATAAGATAATCCGGCCCTGGCGCCGGATTTTTTATAGGTCTTCTGCGCTTTGACCAAAAAGCCCGTAAGTGGTGAGTATATCGGGAGAGTGGTGGCGCAGTCTGTAGATAGCCACGATGCGAGGCACGTCTGAACAGACATCAAGGAGACAATCATGAAAGTATCCTTTATTGCAGGCAGCGTTATCGCTGGTGTGCTCTGCCGTGCTTCCAGCCTATGCCGCCAGCCTGAATATCAGTATTCAAAATCTGACCCGAAGCATTGCTTTCCCGCCTGGCGCTGTTGCAGGCGGTCTGCGATTTACATTATGCAGGTTACGAGCATCCACCGTTTGCGCGCCAAACTGGCAGCAGATATCCGCGTGGCGGCTATGCTGGAAACCGTGCGCGGGGTAGGCTATCAGTGGAACCCAAACGGGTTTACCGCAGCATCACAGACTCACCGAACGCTGACTACACCAGAAACAGTGTCGCGGTGCCCAGAAAGGCAAATATCCCAACCACATCTGTAATGGTGGTCAGAATAACACTGCCGGCCAGCGCAGGGTCTATCTTCATTTTTTTCATGACAATAGGCAAGGTGGCGCCAGCGACAGCAGCAGCCAGCATATTGATCAGCATGGCAAAGGCAATAATTGCCCCGAGCATCAGGTTTTGCTTCCAGATCGCAATGACAGAAGCGATCAATACAGCCCAAATCATACCGTTTAAAAAGCCAATCGCCAGTTCTTTACTGATAAGCCAGCGTGAACTGCTGGGGTTAACATGGCCCAGCGCCATCCCGCGGATAACCAGCGTCAGGGTCTGATTACCAGCGACCCCACCCATACTCGGTACAATGGAATTTAGAATGGCCAGCACTGCCAGCTGACTTAATGTCGCCTCGAACAAGTCACTGACCATGGCGGCCATCAGTGCGGTAACCAGGTTGACGCCCAGCCACACAGAACGGCGCTGAGTACTTTTCCAGACCGGCGCAAAGGTATCTTCCTCGTCATCCAGACCTGCCATACTCATCATAGAATGCTCAGCATCTTCGCGGATAATATCCACCACATCATCAATGGTAATACGACCTACCAGACGATATTTGTCATCCACTACCGGCGCTGATAACCAGTTATAACGTTCAAACAGGCTAGCGACTTCATTATCGGGCATGTTGACCGGGATAGCCTCGGCTTCCTCGTCCATCACTTCAGACACTTTATCCTCGGGCGCAGCGGTGAGCAGCCGGGCGACCGGGACCACGCCAACCAGGTTATCGGTGCGATTGACCACATAGAGTGTATCGGTATTCTCAGGCAGTTCGCCTTTTAGCCGGATGTACCGTAGCACCACATCTACCGTCACATCAGGACGCAGGGTAATGGTGTCGGTATTCATAATGAAACCGGCGGTTTCCTCACCGTATGAGAGCGCCTGTTCTGCCCGGACCCTGTCCTGAGCATCCATGGAATGCAGGATACCTTGCAACACCTCGTCGGGCAGACTGCTCAGGGTTTCAGCGAGATCATCCGTATCCATTTCTTCAAGCGCATCAACCACACGATGGGGTTTCATCTTGGTGATGATACCGTTACGCACATCCTCAGACAGCTCTTCCAGGATATCGCCATGAAAATCGCTATCAATCAGCTCCCACAGCTCATCCCGGGTTTTGGTCGGACTAGACTCAAGGATCAGGGCAACATCGGACGGGGGGAGTTCATGCAGCAGCTTGCGCACCGACACAAAGCGACCATTAGCCAGCGCAGCATTAAGGGTACGCAACTGACTTTGGGCAAACTTTGATTCAAACGCTTCGGCCACAGGCAGACCCTTGAAAGATAGATGATTTGATGTGCCTAGCCTACATCAGGCCAGGCGATCTGTCATGATAAACCAGACTGGTTAGTATGATTTTACGACCGGGTGGCGATGCAATGAGCAGTCACCAGTGCTGCTACTGCAAAGGGTTATTCGTCTTCGTTAAACTTACCTACGATAAGCGCTTCAATGGCCTCCATGGCTTGCTCAGCATCCGGCCCGTCACTGATAACATTGACCTGTTCACCCTGATGACTTTCCAGCATCATCAGACCCAGCACACTGTTGGCATCAGCGCGTTTGTCACCCTGAATAAGCGTAATGGTGGCATCAAACTGATTTGCCAGCTGCACCAGCTGAGTGGCAGCCCGGGCATGTAGTCCCAGCTTGTTTACAATGGTCAGCTGTTTTTCCACTTTCACGACTTATGTAACTCCCTGTGCCGGATTTGTACATCCGGATGAATATCCTTAAATGTTTTAGCCAGTGTCTCTGACACAAATACCGAACGATGCTGACCACCGGTACAGCCAATCGCGACCGTCACATAACTGCGGTTATTACGCTCCAGGTGTGGTAGCCAGGTGGTGATAAGATTCTGAATCTGCCAGATAAACTTGGTCACAATGGGCTGTGAGCCCAAAAATACTTCCACCGGGCCATCCAGACCGGTGAGATGTTTTAAATCCGGCTCCCAGTGAGGGTTAGGTAAAAAGCGGGCATCAAACACATAGTCGGCGTCTTTAGGAATGCCGTGCTTAAAGCCAAATGATTCAAATACCAATACCAGCCGCGAGCTTTTCTTTCCTAAAATCCGCTCACGAATCAGCTCAGCCAGCTGGTGAATCGACAGAGCATCGGTATCAATATACAAATCTGCGCGCTCGGCAATCGGCGCCAGCAGATCACGTTCAGAAGCAATGGCATCAGACAGTGACTTATTCATGCGGGTCAGCGGGTGTAAGCGGCGGGTTTCACTGAAGCGCTTGACCAGAATATCATCGCTGGCGTCAATATAGACAATGGTCAGCGACCATGACTGAGGCAGGTAATCTAAAATTTCACTCAGTTCAGCCGGGTCTTTTGGCAGGTTACGCACATCAATACTGACAGCGACCTGATTAGTTTCTTCAGAGACCGAGTGGGTCAGGGCGGGCAATAAATTAACCGGGATATTGTCCACGCAGTAATACCCCAGATCTTCCAGCGCTCTTAACGCCACAGATTTGCCCGACCCGGAGCGACCACTGATGATAATAAGCTTCACGCACGTCTCCTGAAAAAAAGCCCTGAGCTATTTCAGGGCTGTAATAATGTCATCACTGGTGTGTGCACGGCGAATGGCTTTCACCGTGTCTTTGTTACTGAGTTTCCCTGCTACCAGCGCCAGCGTCTGAAGATGTCCTTCAGTTTGCTCTTCCGGTACCAGCAGGGTGAAAAAAATATCCACGGGTTGATTGTCAATGGCATCAAAGTCAATGGCCGGCTCACTGGTCACCACAATGGCGATAACCCGGTCCAGGCCCGGCAGGCGCCCATGAGGCAGTGCAATACCATTACCTATACCGGTACTGCCCATACGCTCCCGGGTCACCAGACTGTTTAGCACAGTAGCCTGATCAATCTCCGGGTTATTGTCAGCTGCAATGCCGCTGATAATCTCCAGGATACGCTTTTTACTATTACACTGAACCGCACATTTAGTGCGGTCCAGACTTACAATGGCTTGTATATCCATAAAGGAATCAGTGTTTTTTCAGTTTTTCCTTATGCTTGATAACCTGGCGATCCAGTTTATCGACCATACTATCGATGGCAGCATACATATCGGTGTTTTCTGAAGACGCGAATACTTCCGCCCCGCTTAAATGAACCGTCGCTTCGGCTTTCTGCGCGAGTTTTTCAACATTAAGAATCACATGCACATTAGAGATGTGGTCAAAATGGCGCTCAAGCTTATTAAACTTTGTATCGACATAAGTACGCAAAGAGTCAGTGATCTCAACATGGTGACCAGTAAGATTAATTTGCATAGTCGTCTTCCTTATTGTGAGCTAGCCTTCATTAAATAAGGCTTTTGCGTTGGTTTGACGGGGGGATCGATAACGATTCCCGATATTTTGCTATTGTCCGCCGGGCAACTTTAATGCCTTGATCGGCCAACAATTGAGCAATTTTGCTATCACTAAGCGGCTTGCTTGGTGTTTCCGCAGCAACCAGTTTTTTAATCAATGCCCGAATCGCAGTAGAAGAACATTCGCCGCCAGACTCTGTGGCCACATGGCTGGAGAAAAAGTATTTCAGTTCAAAAATACCTCTGGGCGTGTGCATGTACTTCTGGGTTGTCACCCGTGAAATAGTCGATTCGTGCATATCTACCATTTCTGCGACATCGTTTAACACCATAGGTTTCATCATTTCAGGGCCGTGTTCAAAAAAGCCCATCTGCTGCTGTACAATGCAGTTAGCTACTTTTAGCAGCGTATCATTGCGCGACTCCAGACTTTTTATAAACCACTTGGCTTCCTGCATATGCGAACGAATGAACTGTGAATCGCTGCTGTTTTTAGCGCGTCGGCTCATCGATGCATATTGCTGATTAACACTCAGTTTTGGCAGGCTGTCTGGGTTTAGCTCTACAAACCAGCGGCCATTTTTCTTCGCTACCGAGACATCCGGAATAACATATTCAGGCTCTTTGGTCACCAGCGCACTGCCTGGACGCGGATTCAGCGTTTGCAGCAAGCGCATGGCTTCACGAAGTTGATCTTCTTTTAGTTTGGTCTTACGCATCAAAGTGCGATAGTCCTTACTTCCAAGCAGATCGGAATACACTTCAAGCAGGTTTCGTGCTTCTTCAAGCCACGGTGTATCCGGGCTGAACTGGCGCAGTTGAACCAGTAAACATTCCTGCGGCGAGCGTGAACCTGAACCAATCGGATCGAACAGCTGAATACGTTTGAGTACACACTCCACTTCATCCTCTTCAACCGGCTCTTCCATATCCTCGCTATTAATGCTTTGCAGAATATCTTCCACGGTGACCGTCAGATAACCTGACTCATCAATGGAGTCGATAATGGCCGTAGCAATTGCCCGGTCAGTATCTGAAAACGGGGTCAGACGCATTTGCCATAACAGGTGGTCCTGAATATTTTCAGTGGTTTCCCCCTGAAAAACAGTATCTTCATCACTGCCAGGGCCCGGGGCTGGCGCAGAAGACGCCGAATAATACTCATCCCAGGTACTGTCGATCGGCAGCTCGTCAGGCAAGTCATTTTTTTCCAGCGCCTCACCAGATTCCAGATTGTCGGTAGCGCTGGCAGTTGCTGGTGTGTCATCACCATCATTATCGATATTGTTTTTTTCCACAATATCGTTATCAGACCCTTCGTCCACTTCCAGCAGCGGGTTGGAATCTAAGGCTTCCTGAATCTCCTGCTGTAGATCAAGTGTCGACAGCTGCAGCAGCTTGATAGCCTGCTGCAGTTGCGGGGTCATGGTTAACTGTTGACTAAATTTTAATTGTAAAGATGGTTTCATCTACGTCTTATAACTCTTGTACGTTTGTACACTGAGGTGAATGCCAGGCATGTTCATCTTTCTGTCACACCTTAACTATAGCTTGAATTGCTCACCCAGGTATACATCGCGCACTTTTTGGTTGCTTAATACTTGTTCGGCACTACCCTGGGCAATCAATTCGCCGTGACTGACAATGTAGGCCTCTTCACACACGTCCAGGGTTTCCCGTACGTTGTGGTCAGTGATCAGGATACCGATACCCCGGTCACGTAAATGCTGAATTATCTTCTTTATATCATTAACCGATATAGGATCAACACCCGCAAATGGCTCATCCAATAGTATAAATTGCGGATTCGCCGCCAGTGCCCGGGCAATTTCCACCCGCCGGCGTTCACCGCCTGACAAACTCATCCCTGTACTATTACGTATATGGTTGATATTGAATTCATCAAGTAGGGCATCGGCTTCTTCTTCCCGTTTACCGGCATCTAAATCATTACGGGTTTGCAAAATCGCCATAATGTTTTCATGTACGGTCAGTTTACGGAATATAGAAGCTTCTTGCGGCAGATAGCCGATACCCTTGCGCGCCCGCTCATGCATGGGTTGATGCGTCATGTCTTTATCATCGATAAAGATTTTGCCCTTATCCAGCGGCACCAGCCCAACAATCATGTAAAAGGTGGTGGTTTTACCGGCACCGTTAGGACCAAGCAGTCCTACGATCTGGCCGGTGGATACTGACAGGCTGACATCGGTGACTACCTGCCGGGACTTATAGGATTTTGCGAGATTTGAGGCAGACAGTGTTGCCATATAACTTACTTACCTTCACCGGTTTGTTGAGGTTGCGCCGGTTTGTCCTTACCGTCTTGCTGCTGAGAAGCATCGTCCTGATTTTCACTTAATTTTTTCATCGCTTCGGGGCGAAATACCGTGGTCACCCGACTGTCTTTATTGTCATCAGCACTGGTGGCCAGCAGTTGCTCCTGAACCATGTCGTATTTGATGCTATCACCCTGAACCATGCTGCTGTTTTGCCGGATGGTGGCATTGCCAGACATCGAAATGGTGCGCTTGGCTACCTCGTAGCGAAGCTCGGCAGCTTCGGCACTGACTTTACTGCCATCATCCATGGTCTGAGAGTACTTTGCCGGGTTACCGCGGGCGATCATCACTTCACGGCCCTGACCGTCTTTGGCGCTGACTTCCACTTCATCGGCTTTGATGGTCAGCGAGCCCTGCGAGATGGTCACATTATCTTTAAAGCGGGTCACTTTGTTTTTACCATCCATAGATTGAGTACGGGCATCCACGGTGATTGGTTTTTGAAAATCCCCTGAGCCTGCCATCGCTGGCGCTGACAGGGAAAGTGCGGCCAGAAAACTAACGGCCAGGTGAATAGGTAGTCTGTACATGATCAATTAACTCATATTCTTGTGAGCTCAGGTCGCCCTTTATTCCGTTACTATTTACCACAAACTCGGTTCCGCGAATCACCACAGGCTGATCAGAGGAAAGCGTTTTGTCGTCCAGGTTTATCTTTATAAAGTCAGTACTGATGGTATTAACAAATTCGTCAGGCTGTAAATTTTTGATACTGACTTGTGATTCCAGTTCAATCAGGTTGTTGTTATACAGCGTACCTTCATTTGCGGTTACCTGCCACGGCGTTTCGCCGTCATCCATGTAAACCGTGTACTTGGGTTGCTCAAACAGGACAAAACCTAACTGGTCGTAATGCTCCATGGTTTCGGCAAAGACCTGATGGTTCAGCTTGCCGTTGTCATCATAGATAGTGGTGGTGAGATTCTTTGCCGTATACGCCGGTTTTAACGCGCCATCTCCGGCACTTTTTTGAGGAGTGTCAGACTCTGACATCCACACCGGTGTGTAAACCAGTAAAATCAGCACAAACAGTGCCGCAATACTCAGACCCAGACGGTTCATACACTGGCTCCGTGGATCCCGTCCTGCATACCATGGGCTTGCAGAATGACATCGCACAGCTCACGCACTGCACCAAACCCGCCGGATTTATTCAGCACCCAGTTAGCGGCACGGGTGACCTGCGGATGAGCATCTTTTACCGCCACCTTGGTCGCCGCATGTTCATACATGCCTAAATCCGGAACATCGTCGCCAATCGCGGCAACCTGATCCTTGCTGACACCCAGTTTCTCACACAGCGCCTGCAAGGCCGCAGCTTTGTTTTCCTCGCCCTGAATAATATGCTGAACACCCAGCGCCTGCATGCGATTCTGCACAATCGCCGAGGTGCGGCCGGTGATAACGGCCACTTCAATACCAGCTTTGATCACCGCTTTTAAGCCATAGCCGTCACGAGTATGAAAGGCTTTCAGTTCCTCGCCGTCATTGCCCAGATAAATACGGCCGTCGGAAAAAACGCCGTCAACATCACACACCAGCAGCTTAAGATTCTGCAACCGGTTGAACGTTTTTTCTTCAATCATGCCGTAGTAAGTCACCACATGGGTCATCACAATACTCCTGCTTTTAGCAACATATGCATATTGAACGCACCCACCGGCTTGCGTTGTGCGTCGGTCACCATTAAGGCACTGATTTTATGTGCTTCCATGGTATTCAGTGCTTCTACTGCCAGCTCATGGGCCTGAATAGTTTTGCCACCCCGGGTCATCACCTGACTGATCCGGGTGTGGTGGATATCGGTTTTGGTATCCAGAATGCGGCGTAAATCACCATCGGTGAAAACGCCGCATAACACCCCGTCTTTATCAGTGATACCGGTCATACCCAGACCTTTAGAGGAGACTTCCAGTAACGCCTGAGTAATCGTGGCGTCATCGCTGACCAGTGGCAGGGCATCGCCGGTGAGCATAATATCCTGCACTTTGAGCAGGAGTTTGCGGCCCAGACTGCCACCGGGGTGAGACAGCGCAAAATCATCTGAGGTGAAACCGCGGGCATCCAGCAGAGCAATTGCCAGAGCATCGCCCATCACCAACGTGGCCGTGGTACTGGACGTGGGGGCCAGCCCCAGCGAGCAGGCTTCCTGCTCCACGCTGATATTCACCACTACATCGGCATGCTGACCCAGCGTACTTGATGTGCTGTTCGTCATAGCAATCACCGGAACATTAATACGCTTGACGACCGGCAGCAGGTTAATCAGCTCGTTGGTTTCTCCCGAGTTTGATATTGCCAGCAGCACGTCGTCTTCACCCAGCATACCCAGGTCGCCATGATTGGCCTCGCCCGGGTGCATAAAAAACGCCGGCGTGCCGGTACTGGCCAGAGTAGCAGCTATTTTATTTCCGATATGTCCAGATTTCCCCATACCGCTGACCACGACTTTGCCTTTGCACTGATAAAGCAATTCGCAGGCCCGGACAAATGTGTGATCCAGGCGCGCAGACAGGGCGCTGATCGCGCGCTGTTCAATGTCGATAACCCGGCGGGCTGAGGCTAAGAAGGTATCCTGCATCGTTTATCCAAACAGCAAAAACTGATAACCGATGAAGCCTGCCAGCAGCAGAGCGCCTTCGAGCCGACCAATCTGCTTTTTGCCGATAATACTGAAACTGAAGAAAAACAGCAGCGCAGTCAGGCCAAACATCACATACATATCACGGTTATAGACATCCGGGTCCAGCGGGCCGGGCGCAATCAGACCCGGCATACTCAGTACCGCCAGCAGGTTAAAAATGTTAGATCCGATAATATTACCCAGCGCCATGTCATCTTCACCTTTCATGACCCCGGCAATACTGGCAGCCAGCTCCGGCAGGCTGGTACCCAGGGCAATAATGGTCAGCCCGATCACCAAATCGCTGATCCCAAAATAACGGGCGATATACACTGCAGAATCGACAATAAAATGCGCGCTCAGTGGCAGCAGCAATAATCCAACCCCAATCCAGACTACCGCCATACCGGTGTTTTCATTACCAGGGATTTCATCGGTGGTGTCAGACATCAGCGGATCGGATTTTTCCACATTCAGCGACAGCCAGGCCATGCCCGCCAGTGCAAAAATAAACATGCCAAACAGGAACAGACCTTCAATGTGCGCCAGCTGACCGTTATACATAAAGCCCATGGCTACCAGGGTAATAATAAGCAGTGCCGGCATTTCCCGCTTCAGGGTGGTGGAGGAGACCATCAATGGCTTGACCAGCGCAGTGATGGCCAGTACCAGACCAATGTTGGTGATATTTGAGCCAAGGGCATTGCCCACCGCGGTATCCGGTGAACCGTTAACCGATGCGATCGCAGACACGACAATCTCCGGCGCAGACGACCCCATTGCCACAATCGTCAAGCCTATCATCATCGGTGATATGCCGATGTTTTTAGCCAGCGCAGAGGCCCCGTAGACAAAACGATCCGCCGCCCAGCTCAAGACGCATAACCCAATGATGAAAATGATAACCTGTACTAGCACGCTCAATCTTATTAATCAGAATTTTTCGCGATTGTCGCAGAATATGCCCCGCTTGCCTATGGCTAGAGGGAATTTATGCCTCACAACCGACCCAAAATAACAGACTGCAAGCTTGTCAAAAAGCGAGCGATGACGGGACGAATATGACCTGGCCCTACTGGCCGGCAGGATCAGAGTCATTTATTCAATGGATCTGTATTGGCTGATATCCGGTGTGTTGTCATTTGTTTGCAACATAGCAGGTAATTGTATGTACAACATGCATTTATCCAATGCAGAAAAAATCCTGTCAGGTAATATTTGCACGCAATTTTTGTGTGCGGTGGTGTCATCCAGCGTATTTTTTCGTCGGTCAGACGTAACCTCAACGTGACTTTGTGACTTGCGCCCACACTGAGAAGGCGGGTAAAGCCAATTCTGGCCTGGTGGTTGCTTTTACTTGTGGCCTGCGGCAAGAGCTGGGCATGGGACCTAGTCCAGAGTATGGTAATTATTCGGTTCTATCGAACATAACTTGTAACTATTTGGGTTTGGTAGGGTATGCGAAAAACGCGTACAATGCGCCAACTACACTGGTCAGTAAACTTTTAGGTGATTGACCGGTCTATACTGGTTGACTGCGCTCCGGGCGATGATGTCATAAATTGTGTTAAATCAGCAGGTCATGCAGACAGGCAGGATAAAAGTTCATTAGCAGAGGATCCTACGAATTCGGGTATGGATAATTTAGTCGATATAGACAATATGACCTTTAAGCGAGGCGAACGTGTCATTTATGACAATATTTCGCTGCGTGTTCCTAAAGGTAAAATTACGGCCGTAATGGGCCCCAGTGGGATAGGGAAAACCACCTTGCTTAAACTGATTGGCGGCCAGTTGCAGCCACAGTCAGGTGATATTCGCTTTGATGATGAGTCGATTGTGAACATGAGTCGCAGCCGTTTGTATGAAGTACGCCGGCGTATGAGCATGTTGTTTCAAAGCGGGGCGTTGTTTACTGACATGAATGTGCATGACAATGTTGCCTTTGCTTTAAAAGAGCATACTAAACTCGAAAGCGATATTATCGACACCATTGTGGCGCTGAAGCTTCAGGCGGTGGGGTTACGTGGTGCAGCTAAACTGATGCCCAGTGAACTGTCAGGGGGGATGGCCCGGCGGGCAGCACTGGCCAGAGCCATATCGCTGGATCCGGATTTGATCATGTATGACGAACCCTTTGCCGGTCAGGACCCCATCTCTATGGGTGTGCTGGTCAAGCTGATCCGTGAGCTGAATGATGCACTGGGTCTGACCAGCATTGTGGTCACCCACGATGTGACTGAGGTGCTGACCATCGCGGACTACATCTACATTCTGGCCGACCAGAAAATCATTGGTGAAGGCAGTGCTGAGCAAATCAAAAACAGTGACTCACCACTGGTTCAGCAGTTTCTTCAGGGCGAAGCAGACGGGCCGGTTCCTTTTCACTATCCTTCAGACGATCTTAAAGGATCGTTGTTCGGAGGCCAGTCATGAACATCTTTCGCTCCGTAGGGGCTGGGACCTTGTCCCGCATCTCAGCCATCGGCCGGGCCGGTCTGATGCTGTTGGGCGCACTGATTGCGCTGCCAAAATGGAAAAATGTGGTACTGACCATTCGCCAGATGTATGTGGTCGGGGTGCAGTCATTGCTGATTATTGTGGTCTCTGGCCTGTTTATCGGCATGGTAATGGCGTTACAGGGCTACACCATTTTAGTCGATTATGGCGCAGAAGGCAGCCTGGGACCCATGGTGGCATTGTCACTATTACGTGAACTGGGCCCGGTGGTTACCGCGCTGTTGTTTGCCGGCCGGGCAGGCTCTGCCTTAACCGCAGAAATTGGCCTGATGAAAGCCACCGAGCAGCTAAGCAGCATGGAAATGATGGCAGTGGACCCGTTACGCCGTGTGGTCAGCCCGCGATTCTGGGCTGGCATAATTTCGATGCCAATGCTGGCGGTTATTTTCAGTGCCGTGGGTATTTTAGGCGGTCACCTGGTCGGTGTTGACTGGCTCGGTGTGGATGCAGGCAGCTACTGGTCTCTTATGCAGTCATCGGTTGAATGGGGCTCAGATGTGGTTAATGGCATTATAAAAAGCCTTGTATTTGCCCTGGTTGTGACCTGGATTGCCATTTTTAAAGGGTATGATTCCACCCCCACCTCAGAAGGGATCAGCAAAGCAACCACAGAAACGGTGGTGTTTTCTTCATTAGCAGTACTGGGGCTGGATTTTATTCTGACTGCCCTGATGTTCGGAATAGAGTAGGGGATTAGACATGAATAAACATAAATCGGAACTTATGGTTGGGGTGTTCGTTATCATTACCGTAGGCGCCCTGTTATTGCTGGCACTGAAAGTGGCTAACCAGACCATGGCCGCCACCGGCGATACTTACACGCTGTATGCCAAATTTGACAATATTGGCGGGCTGAAAGAGCGCTCAGCAGTAAAAGTGGGTGGGGTTACCGTCGGGCGCGTGTCCGCGATTACGCTGGACAAAAAAGACTACACCCCGGTGGTTGAATTAAGTATTCAGAAAAAATATGACGAATTTCCGGAGACAAGTTCGGTCTCTATTCTTACGTCAGGTTTATTAGGTGAACAATACGTAGGTTTTCAGCCTGGATTCTCATTTGATGGCATTGCCAATCTTCAGGATGGGGACTACCTGCAGGACACAAAATCGGCGTTGGTGCTGGAAGACTTGATTGGCCAGTTCCTGTTTAGCCGCGGCAAAGACGAAGAAAAAGAGTAAGTCTTGCCCCGAAACGATTATTAAGCATCAGGAGTAATTAACGTGAAAAAACTAATCGCAGTGTTTGGTCTTGCCATTATGATGGCGGCCTCAAGTGTATCGGCTCAGCAGGTGAATGAAGAAAACCCGTATGAGATGATCAAGGACGTGGCAAATCGAACATTTAGCCGTATCAAGGATAATCAGGCCACTATCAAAAATAACCCGGAAGAACTTCGGGCCATCATGAAAGAAGAGTTGCTGCCGCATACAGATTATAAATTTGCGGCGTTCAAGGTGCTGGGTAAAAACGCGGCATCCATAGAGCGTGACAAACTGGCTGAATTTGTCAAAGTGTTCCGTGAATACCTGATCACTACCTATGCGGTGGCGATGAGCTATTATGACAACCAGGATGTGGTATTTGAACCAGCTCAGGATGTTGGCGACTCAACCTATGTGGTGGTCCGCGCTATCATCAAAGATCCAAACCGTCCGGAAATTAAAGTGGCCTTCAAGGTACGCAAAAACTCTAAAACTAATGAGTGGAAAGCCTTTGATATGGTGGCCGAGGGCATCAGCATGCTGGACAGCAAACGCAGCGAATTTGAATCAATCATTCGTCAGCAGGGTATCGAAAAAGTGATTACACTGATGCAGGAAAAAATCGATAACCCGGTTGAGCTAAAAGAAGAGTTCGATGAAAAGGACAACGCGTGAGTCTGTTTCAGGTCAGTCATGAAGGACGCGTCAGTGTGCATGGTCATCTGGACCGTGACACACTGGGCAAAAACTGGTGGAACCTGCTCAGTTCAGCGCAGCAACAACAGCTGAAAAAGCAGGGTCGGTGTACGCTGGATTTAAGTGATGTAGAGCGCATTGACAGCGCCGGACTGGCCTGGCTTATCAATGCGGTACGCGATGGTAAGCAACACCAGGTCACGGTGACGCTCAGCGATGTGCCGGAAAAACTGCTGAAGCTTGCTAAAATCAGCGACGTTGACACCCTTTTACCTGTAGAATAACGTCAAAAGTCACATACAAGAGCAACGAAATTTTATGGATGTAGCTGAAATCGAAGCAATACTGAAAGACGCCCTGAACCTAACCGAAGTACATGTTAAATCTGACGGTTCGCATTTTTCTATTATCGCGGTGAGTGACTCGTTCAATGAAATGAGCCGGGTAAAGCGCCAGCAGGCGATTTACGCGCCACTGTCTGACAAAATCGCTGACGGCAGCATGCACGCTATTTCAATCAAGACGTTCAGCGAAGCCGACTGGCAGCGTGAGCGTCAGTTTCACGTTCCTCAGTAGTTCGGGCCTTCGCCGTGGATAAATTAGTTATTAGAAAGTCGCCGGCTTTGCACGGCGATGTACGTATTTCAGGGGCCAAAAATGCGGCATTACCGCTGCTGATGACCGCCCTGCTTACCGAACAGACCTGCCGTTACTCCAATGTTCCGCGGTTGCGTGACATTAACACCACTAATGCCCTGTTAAAAGAATTGGGTGTGGGGGTAGAGCATCACGATGATGTGGTCAGTTTAACCGCAGGCACGCTGTCCAGCGTAACCGCCTCGTACGAGCTGGTGAAAACCATGCGCGCATCGATTCTGGTACTGGGCCCGCTGCTGGCTAAATTTGGCAAAGCGAATGTATCGTTACCGGGTGGCTGTGCCATTGGCGCACGTCCGGTAAATCTTCACCTGACTGGTCTTGAGCAAATGGGTGCGCAGATCGAAGTGGAAGAAGGCTACATTCGTGCTCATGTTGATGGCCGCCTGAAAGGGGCGCGAATCTTTATGGATATGGTCAGTGTGGGCGCAACCGAAAACCTGATGATGGCTGCTGCGCTGGCCGACGGTGAAACCATTCTGGAAAATTCAGCCCGTGAGCCGGAGATTGTGGATCTGGCTAACTGTCTGAACCAGATGGGCGCTAAGGTGACTGGTGCCGGTACAGATACCATTCATATTCAGGGCGTTGAAACCCTGCATGGGTGTGATTATCGGGTGTTGCCTGACCGTATTGAAACCGGCACTTTTCTGGTTGCCGCAGCCGTCACCGGTGGCAAAATCCGTTGTCTGGATGCCGCGCCCGATACGCTGGATGCGGTGATTAACAAGCTACAACAGGCAGGCGCTAAAATTACCTGTGGTGATGACTGGATTGAGCTGGATATGGAAGGCAAAAAAGCGCGCGCAGTACAGGTGAAAACCGCACCGCATCCCGCATTTCCTACCGATATGCAGGCCCAGTTTGTGACTTTGAACTGTGTGGCTGAAGGGACGGGTGTTGTGACCGAAACGATTTTTGAAAATCGGTTTATGCATGTACCTGAGCTACAGCGCATGGGCGCTGAAATTGCGCTGGAAGCCAACAGTGCGGTTTCCAAAGGCAGTTCAAAGCTGAAAGGAGCGCCGGTAATGGCAACTGACTTGCGTGCATCTGCCAGTCTGGTGATTGCCGGATTAATTGCCGAAGGGGAAACCCATGTTACCCGCATTTATCACCTGGACCGCGGTTACGAGCGTATCGAAGAAAAGCTCAGTGCGCTGGGTGCCAATATCGTTCGCGAAAAAGAATAAATTACTTCCCGGGTGTACGGATAAAAAAAGGACCTTAAATAGGTCCTTTTTTATTGGCTGCGGGACAGACGTTTGGCGTAAGGGTATTCCAGCACAAAACGGGCCCCGCCCAGCGTGCTGCGCTCTACATAGCAGTTACCCTGATGCCAGTGCTGAATGCGCTTAACAATAGCCAGCCCCAAGCCCGCGCCGCCGCGTTCACGGGAACGATCCGCATCCGGGCGAAAAAATGGCGCAAATACTTTTTGCAGATTTTCCTGACTGATGCCTGGGCCATCATCATGCACGCTCAGCCGTATTTTTTGGCGATAAATTTCAGCATCAATCACAATACGACTGTGGGCAAACCGAAAGGCATTCACCAGCAGGTTTTCAACCGCGCGCTCAACATAATCTCCGTCTCCCAGGATTTTCACGGCGCCGGCATTAACCGTGACATCAATGTGTCGGGTATTACGAACCTGCAGGCGCTGTAAGGTTTGTTCACACAGCGCCTGCAAAGGCAGTTCAGAAATATTCAGTTCCGGCACGGTGCTATCGGTGCGCAGATAATCCAGCATCTCCTGCACCAGGTGTTCGAGCTCCTGAACATCGTTGCCCATGGCTTGCCAGTGCGCCGGGTCATCACGGGGGCCGGCCGCCAGCGCAAACTTCAGTCGGGCCAGCGGAGTGCGGGTTTCATGCGCTACGGCTCCGGTCATTTCCTTATGACGGGAGAGCAGTTCGCTAACCCGTTCATTCAGCCGGTTAAGGGCTTCTGCAATACCAGTGAGACGGGAATGCTGAGGCAGACAAATTGGTACAATGGTCCCATTGGGCTGCATATTGGCTACAGTGGTATGGATAGTACGCAGGTCGCGCCACAACGGCCACAGCCACAACGCTATCCATATCCCCAGCAGTAAAAAGAAGGAAATACTGTAGAGCCACACATTATCCCAGGTAGACGGTGCATTAAGCCCATCAAGCAGCGTCACCTCAAGCAAACGGGTATCATCAAAGCGGCGATACAGTAACGTGGTGTTATCATCAAACAGCGTCGCCACATTGCCGTTGGCTAAAGCATCGGCCGACACCTGCGGCCAGGCAATCAGATTGCGGTTAATGAGACGGGCTTCAAGTCCGGCCTGGCGCAGCGCACTGACGGTGTCATCATTCGGCGTGGTGTGCTGTAACAATATCCGGGCTGCTTCCACCGACTGGGAAGGCGAGTCGGTGGGGCTGAAAAATAAAGCATCCAGCAAGGCCGTAGTGCCTATCAGCGCTGCGGCTATAAAAAAGTACAGGCTGGCGAACAGTCGGGCCATGATCTAACGCCATGCCTCGGCCACAAAGAAAAAGCCTTTTCCCCAAATGGTTTTTATGCGAAACGGATTTCCCGGGTCATCTTCGAGCTTTTTGCGCAGACGGGAAATACGCACATCGGCAGAGCGGTCCAGGCCATCATATTCGCGGCCGATGATTTTTTCATAAATCGTATTTCGATCAACGACCTGGCCGGCGTTTTGCGCCAGCAGCCACAGCATATCAAACTCGTGACTGGTCAGCTTGATATCGGTATTGCCCAGCATAACAGTACGGCGGGATTTGTTTATCTGTAGTTTGCCAAACTGCATGGATGAGGTACTTCCTATTGCCTGACTTTCCGGCGTGGGAGGCACTCTGCGTAACAGCGCCTGAATGCGGGCCAGCAGTACCCGCGGTTCGATCGGCTTGGTCACGTAGTCATCTGCACCGATCTCCAGCCCCAACACCTGATCCACATCATCATCCCGGGCTGTCATAAACAACAACGGTCCCTGATAAAACTGGCGCAGCTGACGGCACAGGCCAAAACCATTAAGACCGGGTAACATCACATCCAGTACAATCAGATCAGGTGGGGTTTCGCGGGCACGTTTAATCAGTTCGGTGCCGTCAGGCAGGCTGATAACATCAAAAAAAGCAGAGGTCAGAAAGTCAGTCACCAGCTCACGCAAGCGGTCGTCATCTTCCACCAGAATAATTCGTTGCGTCAAAATAACCTCCATGGACTTCTTATGCGACGTCGGCTCGTAGTCTGGCGTGCTTTAACCTGTAAAGCACGGGTTACCAACACGGCCCCATCGGCTTGTTGTAAGGTAAGGGTGGTGTCGTTGTTCAGCGTCACATCAACCGTCAGTGCTTTGGGGAGTTCCGGCCAGCAGGTTTGCTGCTGACTGCCTAAATATAAACAGGCTGGCTGAGCCAACGGAGCATCGTCGGGAGCGCTGATTTTCAGTACCATTGAGCAGCTTTCGCTGGTGGTGTCGGCAATACAGATTTGCGGGGCAACAGACCACTGCGAAGCCGCCGGGCATCCTAAAGATACCAGCGAAAGTAGAACCAAACCGGACAAACGCAAACAAAAGGCTCCGCTAGAATTGATAAGTTAGACCGCCAAACACACTGGTCAGGCTATTGTCAGTTACTACCGGACTGTGGCGAACACCAGCGGGTAAATGTTCATAGCGCATCAGCAGAAGCAGCCCCCAGTTGCTGCTTAACGCCCGGGCTGCAGTAAACTCAATGCCCGGTCGTAAACCGGCGCCAACACGATATTGCTCTGATGCACTCACCGCATCCCGATCTGAGATGCCGTAGTAGTAATTATTGAACTCACTGCTGTACCAAGTCAGACTGAGAGCTGAATTGAGCTGCCACTTATAGATACTGTGCAGGAACTGTACCTGTATACTGGCCAGCTGGCCTGAATGTGTCTGGCTGATATCGGTTTGTGCCATGGCAGAAATCTGACCAAAACTGGTAAGCAGGGAAGAGCGCAAACCTGCGTGGACAGCGTAGTGCCGGTCTGCCAGCTGCCTGACATTTGTCGAGTCGTTTCCTGAGCCCAGTGGACTCAGGCTATTTTGCACATCAAAAAAGCGCCAGTCGTCAAAATAGCGGGCTTCCCGGTTTACTGTCACAAAGCCCTGATAAAACAGGTCATCGTGCTGAATAAATTCGTAGCCGGCTTCCAGGTTGTCGACATAAAACTGCTCACCGTACCAGGCAATATCCCCAATCAGCACTACTGGCTGCTCACTGCCACCACGCAGTGGGTTTGATAATTCGCCGTAACCGGTGGCCAGACCGATTTGCCACTCGCCGGCTGGCACACACTGAGTCTGGCAGCCTGATACCGCTGGTTTTGTAATGCAAATCAACAATAGTGAGAGAAGGCTGAGTAAGCGTGGTAACACGGTTTACCGACTATGAATGAAAAATTTTGCCAAGACTATCAGAATCTGTCGGATAAATTTTGCCTGATTACAAATCGTCACACTTTGATAAGATCCGAATCGAAATAAAATCGATAAAAGCCACGAATCTCAGGATGTGTAACGTCTGAAATTCCGCTGTCAGCAATCAGAAAAATAGCGACATTGTAAACAAGATGTTTAAAACAGGGCGAAATAGTGTGAAATCGTGCCAGTTTTACTCCTTTTTAGCCTAAAGTTTGAAGATCGTGATGCAAGTATTCAAAAATGAAGTATACTCAGTCTAATCTTCAATCATTAACGCATTGTCATGTTGATGATGTGACTGTTAACACGGTCAGGAGCAGGGCGATAAGCTGGCAGGATGCCAGATGTTATTGGCCTGATGATTGATGAGGCGAATAAGAAGAATAGAGGTTGTTAACAAACGTATGCAGGGAAAACTTGGTTTGAATTACGTTATTCGTCGGCTGCGTCCTTACCTGGAATTGCGCCATTCTATCCCCACAGTACTTTTTGTCATGATGGTTATGACGATGCTGTTTATTGGTGAACCACCTTATGCCCTTGCTGAGTACGACAATCAGGAAGGCATTAAAACAGCACAACGTGATAACGGTCAGACAGTAGAAAAAAAGCAGAAACCAGTCTATCAGGCAGATAATAGCTAATCTGCCTGATAGTCTTTATTTCCCTAGCATCATTCGCATGCCAACACTTATCTTAAGCATACACGCTACACCACTAATTTAGCTTAGTGTGATAGCAGGCAAATGATCTGCTTTACCCGCTAAGAAAAATGTAAAAGTGCCGGTTGGCAGAAAGTTGTTAGCTATGGCCCGTCATATGGTAAATGGCGCAGCGGTATCAGGGACTTCCCCACAACAGTTACCGCAAATCAACGAAGATATTAACCCGCCTGGCTGGCACCCAGCTCTGCTACCGTCACATCCATATCGATACTTTTTCCATTACGGCTCACCTCGATATTCAGTGTTGTTCCAGGCTTGGTTTCTGCAATCATATCCAGCGTTTTAGAGGCGCTTTCTAAACGTACGCCATTAATGGCCATAATAATATCGTTAGGTTTCAGGCCGGCTTTTTCGGCCGGACTTTGCTTAGCCACGGCGGTGACAATCACGCCGGGACGGCCACGCAGTTCGCCGCCAATGAAGCCCAGTTGCCCACGAACCACCTTGCCGTTAGTAATAATTTCATCCATCACTCGTTTGGCCAGTTCGTAGGGCACGGCGAAGTTGATGCCATCTACATTACGTACACCATTACGCGCATCGCGTACCTGAAAGTTAGCATTCGTGATCCCCACCAGAGTCCCGTTGCTGTCAACCAGCGCACCACCAGAGTTACCCTGATTCAAAACCGCATCGGTTTGAATAAAATCTACAAAATTCGACAAACCATTACGACCGGCGCGGCTTACCATACCGTGTGTTACGGTCTGGCCTAAATCAAACGGGTTGCCAATGGCCATAACCATATCGCCAACCTCAACCCCTTCGCTCTCAGGCTGGGGGATCTTATGCAGATTCTCACCTTTTACTTTTAACACCGCCAGATCGGTATACTGATCGGTGCCGACAATTTGCGCTTCCAGAATCTGGCCATCCTGAACGGCCACCACTATGCTATCGGCATTCTGAACAACATGATTACAGGTCAGAATATATCCTGACTCAGTCATGATAACACCCGAGCCAAGGCTGGTGCGCTCCCGGGGGCGACTACGGTAAATACCTACGTCGTTTTCAATGCTGACACTATAGATGTTGACTACAGCCGGTGCGGAGCGGCTAATAGCATCATGGTAAGATTTTCGCTGTGATGTGCTGATGGGCTTGGTAAGCCAGTCAAGCGTGAGACCGTCCCCTTCGCGCAGCGAAGGAACCAGTACCAGCATAAGCACCGCTACCACTACGCCCAGTACCACTGACTTAATTAGAAATGAAAGAACTTGTCTGCCTGCCACGATATTGTACTTATTATTACGCCTCCTTGAACAACCGGGAGGGAGGCAGAAATTCATATTAAAACAAAGAATAACACCGATAATTTAGATTACAAAAAATTATCCCGGTTTAGCGCAACTCTGTGTCATTCAACAAAAAAAGCCACTGCGGACAGTGGCTTTGATAGTAAACACTAACTTACCTGATAACCAGATAGCGTGTAGTATTTCCTCGCTTGATATTCAGAGCAATCACTTCGCGGGATTCATCCAGTGCGCTTCTGAATTCGGCCACGGTTTTCACCCGCTGACGGTTTACACCGACGATGACATCTTCAGGTTGCAGGCCAATACGCGCAGCCGGGCTACCTCGTTCCAGCTCCATAACCTCAACCCCCTGATTACCGTCGTCATCTTCACCGTTAGCCAGCTCTGCCCCTTCCAGTGCAGGATGAATCTGAGCCGCGGTTACCTGTGAGTCGCTGGCATCATCTAAGGTCACACTGATTTTTTGCTTTTCGCCTTTGCGCAAGATACTCAGTTCGACTTCGGCGCCGGCGCCCATACTGGAAATTCGCGCAGCCAGTTCGCGGAAACTGTGAATATTGCGGCCGTTAACCGCGGTAATAATATCACCTGCCTGCAGGCCAGCTTCGTGAGCCGCGGTGTCGGGCTGCACTTCGCTGACAAACGCGCCTTTGTTGACGGTGACGTTCATCGCATCAGCCAGCCCGGCATCCACATCGCTGCCCAGAATACCTAACAGACCCCGACGAACTTCGCCAAATTCGGCAATCTGGTCTACCAGGCTTTTCATCATATTACTAGGGATGGCAAACCCAATACCGACATTGCCGCCGTTCGGGCCGAAGATGGCGGTGTTAATACCAATAAGCTCTCCGCGCAGGTTAATTAGCGCACCACCTGAGTTACCCCGGTTAATCGCCGCATCGGTTTGAATAAAGTCCTCATAACCGCCTATATTCAGGCCAGATCGGCCAAGTGCACTGACAATGCCAGAGGTCACAGTTTGATTCAGGCCAAACGGGTTGCCAATGGCCACCACATAGTCACCAACCCGGGCTTCGTCAGAGTCAGCAATTGGCAGCGCAGTCAAATTGTCCGACTCAACCTTTAACAGCGCAATATCGCTTTGCTCATCTGCGCCCAGCTTTTTGGCTTTCAGTTCACGACCATCTTTAAGTTTAACCGTGATTTCATCGGCGTTATCGACTACGTGGTTATTGGTCACCACATAGCCTTTATCGGCATCAATAATAACACCAGAGCCTAAGCCTCTGAACGGGCGCTCCTGAACCTGTTCCTGCGGGCCGCCAAAAAAGTACCGGAACATTTCAGGTACCTCGCGGCGGGCCGTCTGGGTTCCTTCAACCGCAATACTCACCACGGCGGGGGTTGCTTCCTCCAGCATCGGTGCGAGTGAGGGCACTTCCTGTTTTTTATCATCAGAGAAAAACGGCAGTCCAGCCTGTGCCGGGACAGACATGCCCACAGTACTGGCAACGACTCCAGAAACAACCATTATCTGGCGAAGAGACTTTTTCATGTTCGCTTACACTCCTTCATGTTAAATGCGAAATGTCTGTTTTTTAAGACAGACTCATAAAAAGTACAAAAAGTTCCTATTTTTGCTGCTTGCCTGCGGCAGAACCGCTATTTGAACCGGCAAACAAGCCGGAACCGGTATTGGCAAAATCTTTGGGTTGTAACCCCTGAACACTGTTCTCAGAGGATTTTTCACGGTTCTTCAGGTTGTTACGCAGATACGTTGAGGCCTGCTCACCGTAAAAAGGCACACTGTCTTGTTCATCATCAGTGCCCTGTTTTAGCAGACTTTCATATTCTTCCACCTGCATGCGCAGTGCCTGACACTGGCTTTCAATAGATTCCACAGTCTGACGGGTTTGATGAAGATGATGTTCCGCCTGCTGGGCCATGATTTCTTTTACATTTTGCTCAGCCTGTTTGGCGGCTTTGGTGTTGCCGTCTTTGGCATACATGAAGCGCGCAACAAAAAAGCCGATAATTAAACCGACAACAAGCAGGGCAATAGGAATTAACACATCCATTGAGATCTCCGAAAAATTCAGCTGCGCTGGATACTTATTCAACGCTTGTAGCTATATCTTAATACACGTTGTGACTATACCAAGTTCATCACACTTTTGCGTAGCCATTTATAGTTGTAAGGCCCCTAAAACGTAACACAAGATGTCTTTAGTCACAGGAGCGTAAAAAATCATCCTGCTGCGAACTTTTTAAGCGCAGCAGGATTGCGGTATAATTACCGATACAATGTTAACGCGGTATGCATTTATTCATTCAACGCGTAACATCATTTACGGGCTGCAATTCTACGCTGTTCTGTAAGGAAATTAAGTGCGCTGCGATGTTTTTCAGGCAGGTCGGTGCAGCTGTATGTATCAATAGCAATGTAGTTTGCAGGAGAATTGAGGTTCATGACGCCATGGGAAACCTATCAGGCCGATCTTAAGCAGCCGGAATTTGTGCACGATGCGGCACAGGAAAATGCAGTGCGTGCCCTGCAGCGTTTGTATGATGACCTTCTTGCCACGCCCGCAGAATCCTCTGCCGGAATAGGCGCCAGGCTGAAAAGCTGGTTTAAAAAAGATGAGACCAGAACGCCGGTGACCGGTCTGTACTTTTACGGCGGAGTAGGTCGCGGCAAAACCTATCTGGTTGACACCTTTTATGAATGCCTGCCGTTTGAGAACAAAATGCGGGTGCACTTTCATCGCTTTATGCACCGGGTTCACGATGAGCTTAAACTGCTGACCAATGCATCGGACCCGCTGAAAATCGTTGCCGCCAAGCTGGCTAAAGAAACCCGCATAATTTGCTTTGATGAGTTTTTTGTCTCCGATATTACCGACGCCATGATTCTGGGTACATTGATGCAGGAGTTATTTGGCCATGGTATTTCACTGGTTGCCACCTCCAATATTGTGCCTGATGATTTGTACAAAAATGGCTTGCAGCGAGCCCGCTTTATACCGGCCATTGAACTGATTAAACAGCACACCGAAGTGATTAACGTAGACAGCGGTGTAGATTATCGTTTGCGTACCCTGGAACAGGCTGAGATTTATCACTACCCGCTGGATGCGCAGGCGACTGACAATCTGCATACTTACTTTACTCAGCTGGCACCGGAAAAAGGCTGTCAGAATGAAAAGATAGAGATTAATAACCGTTATTTGAACACCTGTTGTAACGCCGATGGCGTGCTGATGATAGAATTCAAGGAAATCTGCGAAGGTCCGCGTAGTCACAGTGACTATATTGAGCTGAGCCGCTGCTACCATTCTGTACTGGTAGCTAACGTGAAGCAGATGGGGCAGAACAATGACGACACCGCCCGGCGCTTTATTGCCATGGTTGACGAATTTTACGAGCGTCATGTTAAGCTAATTATGTCGGCGGAAGTCGCTATGGAAGATTTATACACCGAAGGACGACTGTCTTTTGAGTTTAAACGCTGCATGAGTCGTCTTAAAGAAATGCAGTCTCACGATTATCTGGCCACCGAACACTTACCTTAAAGCGCTGTTCACACATCAGGTTTGTGGGTAAACTTCTGCGGTTGGTTATTGTTGCGCCAAGACGCGAAAAAACGCTAAAGCAAGAGATTAGAAAATGGGAAGAGCATTCGAAGTAAGAAAAGCGGCCATGGCTAAAACGGCCGGCGCGAAAACAAAAGTTTATTCCAAGTACGGAAAAGAAATTTATGTAAGCGCAAAAAATGGCGGTAGTGACCCGGAAACAAACCTGTCACTGCGTCGGTTAATGGATAAAGCCAAAAAAGATCAGGTGCCTGCGCACGTTATCGAAAAAGCCATTGATAAAGCGGCCGGTGGTGCCGGTGAAAACTACGAGCCGGCCCGATATGAAGGTTTCGGCCCGGGTAACTGCATGGTGATTGTGGACTGCCTGACGGATAACGCAAATCGTACGATTACTGATGTACGTAACTGCTTTACCAAAACCAATTCAAAAATTGGTGGGCCAGGTGCAGTTAGCCACATGTTTGATCATCAGGCAGTATTTCAGTTTGCCGGCGAAGATGAAGACGCGGTACTTGAAGTACTGATGGAAGCAGATGTGGACGTGACTGAAGTTGAGCAGGAAGACGGCAAAATCACGGTATATGCGCCGCACACCGAATTCAACAATGTCAAAACCGCCCTGAATGATGCATATCCTGATCTGACCCTGGATGCCGAGGAAATTACCTTTATTCCGCAGACAGAGGCAGAGATCAGTGAAGAAGATCGTCCGATGTTTGATAAGTTTATGGATATGCTGAACGACTGCGATGACGTGCAGGATGTTTATCATAACGCAGTCCTGAACGACTAAAAAAATTAGTCCTGAACGACTAAATAAATAGTCCTGAACGTTCAACAAAGTCCTGAACGACTCCGGGCTGAACTGAAAAACGCACCGTCTTACCACGGTGCGTTTTTGTTTGTATTGCGTGTCGCTTTTTTTACTGGCCTCAGGTAGAATGCGCCGTGGAGTTGGCCAGGCAATCGCCGCTTTCATTTTATGGAAGGGGAGGAAAGTCCGGGCTCCACAGGGCAGGGTGCCAGATAACGTCTGGGCGGCGTGAGCCGACGACTAGTGCAGCAGAGAGTATACCGCCTAAGCACGTAAGTGCCGGTAAGGGTGAAAGGGTGCGGTAAGAGCGCACCGCGCAACTGGTAACAGTTTGTGGCACGGTAAACTCCACCCGGAGCAAGACCAAATAGGCTCCTTATACGTACGGCCCGTACGGGGAGCGGGTAGGTTGCTTGAGCCAGTGAGTAATTGCTGGCCTAGAGGAATGGTTGCCCACGACAGAACCCGGCTTATGTGCCGACTCCACCTTCTTTTAGACGGCAGGGTTACCCTGCCGTCACTTCCACCTGATTCGGCGTCTTTTCGGTAAATTGCAAACCAAAGTTCTGTGCCAGTGAGGCCAGCATCGCGTCCACATCACGGGTATTAAATAAACCAGCCACCTGAACCTGCGCCAATTGTGTATCACGAATGACAAACTGTTTGCTGGTATACCGGCTGACTTCATGCAGCACAATGGCTAGCGGCTCACCGCGAAATATCAGCTGACCATTACGCCAGGCCTGTACCGATTCGATTTCGTCACTACGCATCCGCCGTAATGTGCTGGTTTGCTGTGCGTTTAAGCGGACTTTAAATCCCTGCGTTACCGCCAGCGAGTCATCGGTCAGCGTAATCTTGTCCTTACCTAGTAAACCCTGCTTACCGTTTACCCCGCTGGCCACCTTAACCTTGCCTTCGGTGACGACTAGTTCGATATCATCCTGATTTAGCGCCACATTAAATTCGGTGCCCACTGCCTGTATTTGCTGTTGCCCGGCCAGCACACTTAACGGGCGCTGCCGATCTTTGGCCACAGCAATGTGTAACTCGCCACGTCTTAGATGAATCAGACGCTGATTACCGGTAAAAGTCACATCGGCAATTGAGTCAGTATTCAGCCAAAGCTGACTGCCATCAGGTAGAGGTATTTTTCGCTGCTGCCCCACCGCGCTGGTGAAGGTGCCCACGTGCTGAACCTGCAATACTGACGGTGATACCGGCCACAGCTGCCAGGTTGCCAGGCCAGCGAACACCATCAGCATCACCGACGCAGCCATGGCCAGCAGGGGAGTGCGGCGACGGGATTTATTCGGCACATCGGGAAACAACTCGCTGAGCTGTCCCAGACAGTCTATTTTATCCCACAGCTGCGCCATTTCTAAAAAGGCATCGCGATGACGGCGATGACGCAGCCAACTGGTCAGTTCCTGCTTCTGCGCATCAGATAAGCCCTCATCAAGCCGTACCAGCCACAAACCGGCATCATCCATTATCTGGTCTTCACTGTGTAAAGGCACAACATTATCGGTATTACTCATGTTGACCTCCTGTGGCTGTGCAATCATCGCTCTGTGCGTTGATATTACGCATGTATAACGTGCAGCGCTTAATGCCCTGCGCAATGTGTTTTTCCACGGTTTTATCACTTATTGACAACTCGGCGGCGATTTCCTTAATGGAATAGCCATATACCTTTTTTAAAACAAACGCCCGTCGACACTGCGGCGGAAGAGCTTTTACCGCATCGCAGAAATGGCCAAACTCTTCCTGGGTGGCAGACTGCTCCCATGGTTGATCATGATCATAAGCCAGCGAGTGCTGATGCCCGGTTTCGGCATCGGCTTCGGTGTCTACCAAACGTACTTCTGCCCGTTTTAAGTGGTCAAACGCCAGGTTACGGGCAGTCCGGTACAAAAATGAACGCGGCTCACGAATATGCTCAGTGCTTTTGGCCTGACATAAGCGTACGTAAGTGTCCTGTAAAATGTCGTCCACTTCTTTGGGCGGCACCAGGCGGGTCAGCATTCTTGCCATTCCGCTACGCGCTGCCATATAGGCATCATGGATTGTTGAGTTCACGGGCATAATGATTATTTTTGTTGTTATTTAAAAGACGAGCGCCAGCGGGAAAACCCCACTACCGGGCCAGTAAATAAGTGAAAAAAGAAAATCACGGGTGTTGTTAATTAAGTGTAACTGATACTTTGTAACTTATGATAGCCTAACAACGCTGGTCTGCCAGTGTGTGGCTTTGCGTGGCCACTTTAAAGGATGTGATTCACGTGAGTGATACAACTCATTCAAACAACGCCTGGCTCAGTCAATAATAATGATAAAAATCAGGTAGTCATGCTAACTGTATGCGCTTAACAAAGTTCCCCAGGCTTGCCGCCCGTCAATATTGCTGTTGGTCACCTGTTGCTATTGCTGTTGCAGGTTTATTGCCGTTGGCAGTCATCAGCAAGCCGGTCGGGGCTGAAGAGCTGGCGCCGGTCACGCAGGCGCAGCTCCCATTTTTTATTCATCGCAATACCGCCGATGAAGCCCTCATTGATTTTGCTGAACAAGCCGGCCTGACGATTGCCTTTCCGTACAATAAAGTTCGCCATACCATTACCAATCCGGTAGAAGGCGCACTGACGATTCGTCAGGCCATGTCCGGATTGCTGAAGGGGACAGGGCTTTCTGCCCGGTTTGATGAGCATAACAACATCACGATATTGGTTGATGAGGCTCCCGCACAAAGCGAGAGCATGCTGGCCCGCTGGTTTCGCGAACTGACCGCTGCCCAGGATGAGTTGTTAACCGTGCCGCTGCGCGATAATCAGGATCGGGTTGAATACATTGAGGTCAAAGGCTTGCGTGCGCGCACCACACAAAGTGTCAGTATTAAGCGTGATGCAGAATATGTGCTGGAAACCGTGCAGTCCCTGGAGATGGGAAAGTTTCCGGATCAGAATCTGGCGGAGGCATTGCAACGGGTGCCGGGAGTGAGCATTGATCGGGCCGAGGGGGAGGGGCAGTTTGTGTCGGTGCGCGGGTTTGGCCCGCAGTTTAACAACGTGCTGTTAAACGGACGTCAAATGGCCACGGATACTTTAGGCCGGCAATTCAGCTTTGATACGCTGGCCCCGGAGATGGTCAATGCCGTCACTGTGCATAAGCAGGGACAAGCCGGATTACCGGGGGGCGGGGTGGGAGCGACCATCAATATTCAGACTGCCAAACCGCTGGCGCTGCGCGGATTGAGGGTGGCCGGTAGTGTAAAAATGCAGTACGACAGTAATGCCGGGCAGTACACGCCGCAAGGCTCACTGTTATTCAGTGATACCTTTAATCATGACACCATGGGACTGCTGGTATCGTTGTCTTATTATGCCCGTGATGCCCGCATAGACGAGGCACAAATTGATGGCTGGGTGGTCAATACCGGTGTGCCGGCAGAACAACTCGATAAACCGGTGGATAATTTGTATGTGCCGCGCAAGTACGATCAGCGGGTGCGTTTTGAAACCCGCCGCCGCCAGGGGGCGACGGTGGTGTATCAGTATCGCCCTGCTGAGGACCTGGCGCTGACGCTGGACTATCTGGGGACAGATTTTTCCGTCGATTCTTCTGCTACCTCTATCGGACACTGGTTTACCTCCAGTAATTTAGAAGATGTGGTGACCGACACCAATGGGACGGCAATCCGCTTTTCCCAGCGTACCGGACATGCCACCGATTTTCATGCCCGTTCATTCAACCGGAACTCGGTACTTCACAGTCTGGGCGCGAACCTGCAATGGGAGCCGGCTGATGCGCTGATGCTGTCGCTGGATATAGCGACCAGCCGTGCGCAGGTGGACGACCCTGACGGTGATGGAGATGCCCTGTCACTGATAGGCTACCTGAACCAATCTACATTTGATCATACCCAGGGCAACATCCTGCCGGCAATCTATGGCTTTGAGTCTGCCAACCCGCTTCAGCAAAATGCGGCCGGCGAGCTCACCGGTGTCAGTCATTATCTGGACCCGGCAAACAGTCGCACACACGTTATGTTAAAACGCGGCTGGCAGATTGAAGACAGTATTGATCAGGCGGCTTTGAATGTGCGCTGGGTCAGTGGCTCGGCCTGGCTTGCCGGGATTAGCGCAGGCCTGAGATACAGCCATCAGCAAAAAGACAACGAACGGCGCGACAATGAATATAACGGCCTGCATTGCTATTTTTGCGGTTACTTTGATTCGCCACAAATTCCGTTGTCATTTCAGACCCGGTTTAATGCCGGCGACAGCTTTTTAAGTTCGGTGTCGGGCAGCGATACGATTCCCCATCAGTGGTTACGCCATGACGGCCCGCAACTGTTTAGCTACCTTGAAGCACTGGGGAATGTGGACTTAAGCCCGGTGCGACGGGGCAATTCTTATTCTGTGTCAGAAAAAGTCTGGGCCGGATACGTCAATACATCACTGGAACTCCCGTTGTCGAACTGGTTTTTGTCTGCCAATCTGGGCATGCGGGCCGAGTATACCCAAGTGTCAGTCAGTGCTGTCAATGAGGTGCTCAGTCGTCTGGTGATTCTGGATCAGACCGAGCTGGGACCGGTGTTTGAAGATACGCAGGCCGAGTTTTCACAATTTAGCTATTCTAACTGGTTACCGGCGGTGAGCCTGCGGGCGGCCTGGCAGGAAAACTGGGTTGTACGGGCCGGGTACTCACGCAGCCTGACCCGCCCGACATTAGAGCAAATGTCGCCGGGGACCCGCTACACTACCACCCGACAGGGCGGTGATTTGCGCGCCTTTGTAGGCAACCCTCAGTTGCGGCCATTTGAGTCTGATAATCTGGATGTAGCGCTTGAATACTACTACGGCGACAGCAATTACCTGTCAGCCGGGGTGTATCGCAAGTATGTTGATAACTTTATTACCATTAACAGTCAGCCGGTACTGTATGCCTCGGTTACCGACCCTTCTACCGGCAGCAACCCATTAAATGCTGATGACCAGGACAGCGCAGCCTGGTTTGATGTGGCTCGCCCGGTAAACGGTCGCACGGCAGTGGTCGACGGGCTGGAATTAAGTGCACAGCACTTATTCGGTAAAACCGGCTGGGGGCTACAGGCCAATTACAGTCAGGTAGACAGCAATGCTGAGCTGGACAAATACAATGTGAACAGCAAGTTTGCCCTGACCGGGCTATCCGGTGCCCGTAATCTGGTGCTGTTTTATGAAAAAGGCGCGCTACAGTGGCGCCTGGCATGGAATTACCGTGAGGGTTTTTTGCAGTCGCTGGAGCAGCCGCTCAGCACCGAGCCTACTTATGTCAGCCCATACAAACAGTGGGATATGAGCGCTTCTTATCAGGTAACCAGTCAGTTATCGATATTTTTTGAAGGTATTAACCTGACCGACGAAATTGTGCATAAGCATGGTCGGTTTGCCAATCAGCTATTGCTTATTCAGGATACCGGCAGCCGGTTTGCCGTTGGTTTCAGGGCAACGTACTAAGGTCTATACAGGCGTTTCCTGTCAGCCGGCCGGCTAACGGATCCTCACTGAGTGTACACGGTATTATCTGCGCTGAATGAAACAGGGTAGACGGGTAAAAAATAGCGCGGTTATAGGCCCAGTCTGCCTGACCAATATGTACAAATAATTCAGTGGTGCCATCAATGTATTCGTTGGGCGGAAACCCCACGGTGGTTGCCTGGGTTTTCAGCCGTTTCATATAAATAGCGGCATCGGCTTTGTTTACCTTTTCAAACGCGGTATCACGGTGACGGTAAAAGCCGGTGCCGCCGGTATTGCTGGCTGACAGGTAATGCACCATGGCCCACTGTTTATCATTCACCGAGTCAAAGTGTGGCACACACTGAATGGGTTTAAGCTGACCCGGCGCGGTGGTGGCAAGAGACAGCCGGCTTAATGTAACACTGGCATCAAAAGGTGCGCCGGCGGTGCTCATCACCGCTGGCAGCATATGGTTAATAAAGCTGATATAACAGCCGGGGGCATCGGCCCGCACGCCGGGGTAAAAGTCTTCAGCGCTGGTGGTATAGGTCAGTGTGGCGGCCTGTTGGCGCAGGCTGTCCGGATCAGGATGAAAATTATCGGCAATAACCAGAGGTGTTTTTCCCGCACCAATAAGCTTGCAGGAGAACACCGGAGTATGTTCAGCCAAACCAGGCTTCTCCTTTTTGTATTCGGGCATTTTTGCGCTCAATCAGCGAGTATATATGCGCATGGGATGCCAGCAATGTATAGGCAGGTGATAGCATATTGAGCTGATGCAGGCGGGTAATATCTTCGCCGGGCAGGGCAGCAAGGCGGTCTTCATCAATGGTAAACAGCCCGCTGATTTTGCTGCTGCTGTTATCGCAAAATGTCACATCCAGCGCAATGGGGGTGATCAGAGATAAGCGATCCAGCTCGCTCAGAAATTGTGCGGTGGCCACTTCGCCTTCCAGTAACATGGCTAACAATTGCTGTTTTTGCTGCATCAGCGCGGTAGGCTGGCCGCTATCGGTAAATAACCGGGTGCCTTGATTATCGTTGATGTGGGTGAGCGCCGGACTTTGAGTATCAATATATATCATCTGGCGCTGCTGCTCATCCTGCTGGCCGATATAAAAGGGATGACGTTCAATTTGTGCAGGAATATAAAGGCTGTTCCAGCGGCCTTCTTCCCAAAACAGGTTTTCGCGCTCCTCAAACCCCAGCATGGCAGAGCAAATCAGCTGTCCGCTAGGCTCATGACGGGAAATAACAATAGGATACTGAATGACGAGCTGGGCAAACTCATTAAGCACGACAGGAATCAGGTGCTCATCAGCACCCGCGTGCCCGGTCTTATCCGGTGCAACACAAAGGTTGTGGTGCTGAGCCGCATTAAGCGCAATAAATTGTGACATGCCGGCCTCCCTTTCCTGTACTAAAATCCGCTTTTGCAGGTGGTATACGAATGAACGACGGTAAATTGTTCAGTAAACAAGGACGATAGCAGGAATTCAGGGGCGGATACAAGGTAGGCGCATGCCACTGAAACCTCTATTACCGGCAGGGGGACATTGCTTAGGTAACAGTTAAGGACAGCTTCAGTGGCAGGCACCGGATTACGTGTCTTGGCAAATCACACGACAGACAGTTATTCACTGTCTTACTGGTTCAGACGAGCGGCTGAAAAAACTCCCCCAGTTTTTTGTAAGAAAAATGAATTTATTTTGTATATTGATTGTCTGAGGTGGTCTGAAGCCACGGAGCCGTGAGCTGCCACAAAATACTGGCCAGTAAAACAAAGTGTAGCGGCAAAATGTAGACCCCCACATTCACATCATAGGTTGCCTGAATCAGATAGGCCAGAATGGCCGACTGACACCCCAGCAGCAAGCCGGTACTATGAAACTGGCGGGAGCGGCTGAAGCCACGCCACAGCAGCAATGCCACCGGAATGAACAATAACAGCATGCCAATGACGCCCTGCGTTGCCAGTGTTTCCAGATAGTCGTTATGCGAATGCTTGGACATCTGTGTATTGCCCAGCTCCAGAGGTTTGTAGTTGTGCTGAATAAAGGGGTATGTGCCCGGCCCGGTGCCAAAGGCCGGATAATCGTCAATCACCTTAACCACCGTGTTGCGCAGCAGCGTACGTCCATTATCCGCCATGTGCTCACTGGTAAAGCGCTCATAAATGCTGGATTGGGTAAATACCACGGCAGCTAGTACTAGTCCGCCCAGCCCAATAGCCAGATATTTGGGTTTCAGTAAACGTTTAAGCAAGGTGCGGTTACGTAACATCAGCAGGCCCAGTGATAGGCCGGTGCCTGCCAGTAAAGCCAGTAAGGCCCCCCGGGAGCTGGTATTAAGCAAAGTCATAAAAAACAGAATAACTGCTACCAGTAAAAAGACAGTAGCCGGCGTTAGCCAGGCACGCCGGTCTTCTGGGCCTGCCACCGAGCGGCTTTCCATGACTTCATCCACCAGGACTCCCACGGAAACAGCCAGGCAAACCAGCATATATACCGCATACTGATTTTTATAACTGAATGTTCCGCGAATGCCTTCAAACCAGCTGAAGTCCCACGGAGGGATGGCCTCAACCAGTTCAAAGGCCCCACCGGTGGCAAAGTTCAGCTGCGAATACACCGCTGTGGTAAAACCGGCAATAATTACCGCATAGGCCAGCAAACGCAGGCGGTAGACTGAACGAAACAAACTGCCGGTTAGAAAGAACACACAGATCAGACCGGCGAATTTAAACACTTCAATAATCGTTGCCTGCCGGTATAACGTCAAATAGCCGGTTTCGGCCAATTCAACATTACTTTGCCACTGGTGGGTATTGGGGCTCAGCCAGGCAATCCAGTTGGCGGGCAGTGGCACCAGATATAGCGCGCTGTAAAGCAGCCAGACGCAAAATGTTGTCAGTACCAGCAGTGCCGGGCGGGATATCTCAGCAAAGATATTTTTGTGCATCAGGGTAAACAGCAATGCCATAAACAAGCCGGCGGCAACAAATAATTGCTCCCAGAACAGTTCTGCACCGTGCAACCAGGGCAGCACGAATAAGGTGGCGGCAAAGGTCGCCCGGGCCAGGGTGTCCAGTGAGTTATCTAACCGTGGCATTGCGAATAGAGGTTTCCAGATGACTGAGTTGATCTGAGGTTTCCTGATTAGGTGAACAGCAGAAAAAAGGCAGCACAATATGGTAGCGGGCCATGCTGTTCATCAGCACCGCTTTGGCAGATTTTTCGCGCAGAGCGCTGGTGATCAGTGGCTCGGCCATACTATGAATATCTGGCGGTAAGCTGTACCAGCGTTTAACCAGTATCGGACCAACCAGTTTTTGCACTTCGCGCTCAAACGGGCCCATCGTCAGAAGTTTACGTAAGGTGGATAAGGTGTCCTGGCCTATTTCGTCCAGATAGTCATCCAGTACTACCCGAAGCGCCAGAGCTTCAAAATGAGAAGGTTGCATTAACTGCACATCCGAAATCGCTTTATGCGCTGCCTCAAAATACACGTCAGACTGATTGTGCTGCCCGCGAACAAAATACAGCTTGGCCAGCGCCAGCTTGATGGTTGCATCGTCCAGAATCGCAGAATCTACACTTTCCAGATTCTTCTGAACAATTTCTAAATCGGCTTCATCGGCCTTGCTCTGACCGTTGAACCAACGTTCTGTCTGGGCCACAGCATCATTGGCACTAAAGTACGCTGTACCTGTTTGAACACACAATACTATCAGAATTACCGACAACATCCCTGCGCCCACGCGTAGCAGATTTTGCGCGGTAGGATTGCGCAAACCGCCAGCAGCGCCGGGTTTATAAGCAGAAGTGTTCGTGGAGGGCGTAGACATAAAAGCCTTGGTTAAAGTTGTAACGCAAAGGATTATGCCAGAAGTGTTCCATAAATGCGCAACTGCACTGCATATGGGCAGTCTGATTGGGGAAAGTTTGTCCGTTTAAATGGAAAGAGCGCTACAGACGTTAATGTTAGCCTAATATGAGCTTGTTGATGTCTGCGCCCACTCCCCAATCACCCGGGCCAGCTCTTCTTGTGTAAAGGGTTTGGCTATATAGTCGTCCATGCCGGCGGCTACACAAGTTTCTCTGTCGCCTTTCATGGCATTCGCGGTCAGGGCAATAATAGGAACATTGAGATAACGCTCGCCGGCTTCGCCGTTACGTATGCGCTGGGTGGCTTCAAAGCCATCCATTTCCGGCATGTGACAGTCCATGAGTATAAGGTCAAACTGCGCCTTTATCTGATTCAGGGCGCTGATTGCCTGCTTACCGTTTACGGCGGTAATCACTTTGTGACTGGCCAGATTTTCTTTGGCAATAAGCTGGTTTATTTCATTGTCTTCTACCAAGAGAATTTTGGCCGGGGGCAGATCATTGGGAGTTTGTGGAGCAGGGCGCGTTATTTGTTCTGGGGCCTTATGGTCAGTTGCTTCCTGTAGCATGATTACAAAACTAAATGAGCTGCCTTTGCCCTTAACACTGGAAACATGGATATCGCCACCACACAGCTGGCAAAGCTGTCGGGTAATAGCCAGACCCAGTCCGGTGCCGCCAAAGCGCCTGGTAGTGGTGCTGTCTTCCTGGGTAAATACCTCAAAAATATGCTGAATTTTGTCTCCGGCAATACCAATGCCACTGTCACTGACTTCACCAAACAGCTGCAGCCCGCCCGGCTGAGATTGCAGTCTGATTGTCATGGCTACTTCTCCGTGTGAGGTGAACTTGACGGCATTGCTAAGCAGGTTACCCAGAATCTGGCGTAAGCGTACAGGATCGCCAATAACCTGCTCATGGTCCTGCAATACTTTAGTCATAATTAGCCTGATGCCTTTGGCCTGACAATTAGCCTGATATTGCTCGCAGATGCTGTCCAGCAGTAACGCCAGGTTAAAATGGGTATGCTCAATATTCAGCTGGCCGGCCTCTATTTTTGAAAAGTCCAGAATATCGTCAACGATGTGCTGAAGATTATTCATACTTTGCATCGCCAGGTTCAGGTACTGGCTCTGGCGTGTATCAAGCTGTGAGTCTTCCAGCAATTGCAAAGTACCTGAAATACCGTGTAGCGGGGTGCGCACTTCGTGGCTCATACTGGCCAGAAAACTAGATTTCATTCGCGCCGATTCTTCGGCTCTGTAACGAGCATCTTCAAGGTATTCACGGGTTTGTTCCTGCTCGGTCACATCCTGAATGAAGATGGCATAGTGGGTAACCTTGCCTTTGAGCTGAACCGGCGTTAACACGGTTCTGGCATAAAATGATACACCGTTTTTCTTATAAAACAGCATTGTGGTGTCAATCGACTCGCCCGTGTCAATGGCATGAGCAATTGCTGCTATTTTATCTTTTTCAGTATTTTCTCCGCAAAGCATCAGCAATGAGTTCCCCGTTATGTGGGGCTTCTCAAAACCACTTAGTGCACTGAAGTGGCTATTGCTGTACACAATTTCGCTGCTCTGGCCGGTAATCTGTGCTATGGCAATAGACACAGTGGCGTTTTCCATTGCCTGCGTCACCAGATGTATCCGATCCTCCAGCTTACGCTGGCTGGTCACATCATTCGCCACCAGAATGGAGCCAATGACATCTCTGGCTTCGTTGTAAAAGGGCAGCAGTGTCCATTTTAAAACTAACGATTGTCCGTTCGCATTTTTATAATGCATATCAACCGGTGCCTGTTCTATTTTCAGACGCTGGCAAATATTCTCCAGTGCTTTTTGATCCAGCTCGTGGTCTTTCAGAACAGCATCATAGCGATGGTTGGCCATAATAATATTGCCGTCATTGTTCATCACAATCAGCATCTCTTCCAGCGAGTCAATCACATTGGAAAACTGGCGGTTTGATAAGGTAATGGCCATCAGGTTTGAGGTCAGATTATCGAAGGCCTCGCGAATAACAGCTAGCTCCATGGCTTCATTATCCGGGGCAACAGAGCGTGCAGCGGTTTTACGCTCCATGCTGACCAGAATAGACTCGTACAGAGACTGTAGCGTTGATGCTGTCATCGCCGCAGAACGATTTACCGCATATAACCCAACTAAAATGGTGGCAACAATGCAGATAATAACCACCGGAATTAGCCACAGGACTGACTGATAAGCACTGGCCACCGATGACATGCTGATAACATTCAGGCCTTGCCAGGATTTGGTGTAGCTGACCCAGTGTTCGTAGTCTGTTTTATTAAAAGTGGTGCCGGGCGCCAGAAGGGTAGGAGAGCTGCTGTACACAACCCGATTTTGTTCATTAACAATAAGCTGTGTGGAGCGGGTATCGCGATTGTAAATCAGCTCATTAAGATTCTTAATATACAATACCAGCGCACCCTCTGCTGAACTGCCGATGAACACTGGCACAGCCAGAATAATGCCGTTTTCCGTGATTTCCCAGAAACGGCGTCCTTGCTCCAACGTGGGCTTTTGCCAGTGAGTGCTTAGTGATTCTGGAACATGATTGTCCCAGTGATTAGTGATAATCGGCTCGCCGGAAAAATCAAATAAGCCCAGACTGTCAGTATTGCTGCGGGTCAGGCGCAATGTGCGAAAAAATAAAGGAAGGTAGGTGTCGCGCTGTTCAAGGTCAATCAGGCTATTGGTAAGCAGATCGTTAGCCGCAATGCTTTCCATCAGCAATAAGGTATCACGCAGGCTGTAATCAATGTCAGCACGCAGGTTTTCAATGTGAGAGCGCTGCGTATCGGCCACCTGATCTTTGGCAAAATACAGCACTGCACTACTGATAAACAGGCAAATAAACAGAAGCGCTGCCAGTAATTTGGGAAACAGCGCTTTTTGCAACAACCTCGCCAGTGAGGGTCTTCCTGACATCAATTACCTCGTTATCGGTATCAAGTTTCCGTCTTTATTATAACTGGCCATAAAATAGTCACTGGCCCACAATGCATCATGTCGCTTTTCGCTGAACGCCGGCTTATATCGCTTAACGGCACCGTCAAATGCCGGCAGGTTTTCCAGTGCAGTGCGCAGACTGTCAGTATCGGTTGCACCTGCTTTTATGGCGGCGCGTGCCAACATATGTACAAGATCGTACGCATGGGCCACACCAACCACCGCCGGTATTGCTGCTGCGTCTGTATTGCCAAACTTTGCTGTGTACTTTTCCAAAAGTTTAGCAGCAATCGGGTTCTTCTGATGAAGAAAACTAAAAGTTTGTATAACCGCGATATCAATCTGCTCTAAAGGGCCGGTACCAATGCGCTGGACAAAGTCACCGCCGGCAATACCCCAGTGCGCAATGACCGGTAGTTTGTTGCCCTGACTGTCATTCAGCGCATTAACAATCACAGCCCCTTCTGGAGCATTGGCGACCAGAATAATCGCCTGTGCATCACTTTCAACAATCGCTTTAATATCTTCACTGAAAGTTTGTTGTTGCCAGTTTATCCAGGTTGTTTTGGTAATAGTGATACCGGCTTTTTCTGCTTCGCGGGTTAGTGATTCCAGATTAGACCGACCCCAACCCGTACGCTCCAGCGCCAGCGCTACGCGAGTAAGCCCCCGGAGTTTGGCATGTTGGATTAACACCTGGCCTGCTTCACTGTCACGAATAGATACTCTGAAAACATTATTGGGCGAATAGTCGTTACTTACCACACCTGTGCCGGCGGCCCAGGCGCCCAGATAAAGCAGGTTATTTTCATGGATGGCTGGCAATTCAGCCAGGGCAACCGGTGTGTGAATACCGCCAACCACCGCCAGCAAGTTTTTTTGTTTGGCCAGTCGTTTGATATTGGTAATACCACGTACCGGAATCCCACGGTGGTCCATTTTCTTAATCGCCAGCGGGCGTCCCATTACACCGCCCTGAGCATTAATTTCATCTACCGCCAATTGTACGCCCTGATAAATCGCGTTTCCGCCCTCAACAGCAACACTGCTAAAGTCAGCATCAATGGCTATATTCAACGGTTGTGCAGCTCGCGCTGTGGCGGTCAGGCACAGCAGTACAAGTGAAACGTAAAGGTAATGCTTCTTCATGGTTCGCAGTCTTTTGTAATACCGTTGGCAAGCCTACCTGTATCTTGGCGTATAACAATTATACCAATGTTTATATAGCCAGTAATAAATGTAAGCAATCGTATATGTGCTTAGTGTAGAGAGTTTACCGGGTATTACCGAACGAAAACTGCTCAACTTTGGTATATATTTAGACTAAAGAATATTAAAACGGGGATTCTTCCCTGACGCTTGTCTTTGGAGTGTTTACAGATGAAACCCGTGCCCCCCACTATTATTGATATAGAAGCCTCTGGGTTTGGTGCAGCCAGTTACCCCATCGAAGTCGGTGTAAAACGCAGTGACGGTGAGCGTTTCTGCAGCTTAATAAAACCCGCGCCGGACTGGACACACTGGGATGAAAAAGCAGCCCGGTTGCACGGTATTGAGCGAGCAGAACTGGTACGTTATGGCAGCGATCCGGTTAGTGTGTGTCAGGATCTCAACCGGTTCATTGGCGGGCAGCAGGTGTATACCGATGGCTGGGTAGTAGATTATCCCTGGCTTATCAAACTGTTTGAAACCGCCCGGGTGGATATGGCTTTTAAGGTTTCGGCGCTCGACTATTTGTTGTCTGAGCACCAGATGGAAAGTTGGTCTCAAGTGCGCGCCGGTTTGCATGAAGAACATCGTGGTCAGCGTCATCGTGCCAGTGCTGATGCAGAGCTGATCCAGTTGACTTTTATACGCTCGGCCAAGCAAAGTAGCGTGCATGGCAAACCCTGATAAAGTCACAATGTTTCAACAAAATACTGTAGGCATCATTGGTGGTATGAGCTGGGAGTCCAGCGCAGTGTACTATCGTCTTATCAATCAATACGTCGCCCAGCATCTTGGCGGCTCGCATTCGGCCGATATCCTCTTGCATAGCCTGGATTTTGCGCCGGTCGGGCAGTGGCAGCATGAACAAAACTGGGATGCCCTGACTCAGCATCTCATCCACAGTGCGCAAAAGCTGGAGCAGGCCGGCGCTACGGCTATCGCTATTGCAACTAACACGATGCACAAAGTCGCTCCTGATGTACAAAATGCCATTAACATCCCGCTGTTACATATTGCCGGGGCAACGGCTGCCGCCTGTCATGAGCAACATGCTGGCACGGTGGCCTTGCTGGGAACCCGCTTCACTATGGAAGCCCCGTTTTATCGCACCATCCTTGAGGAGGCAGGATTAACCGTGCTTACTCCTGAGTTGCCACAGCGTAAAGCTATTCATCAGATTATTTATGAAGAATTATGTCAGGGCGTTATCCGGGATGAATCCAGGCAGGTGTATCAGTCAATCATTGCACAATTGCAGCAACAGGGGGCGCAGGCCATAATTCTGGGCTGTACCGAAATAGGTTTACTGATTAAACCTGCCGATACTGATGTAATCCTGCTGGATACTACCCAGATACACGCTCGTCAGATAGCGTCTCATTTACTGAGGCTGAGCCGCTAGAAGTAGTATTGTACACCCAGCACAATGCTTTGCAGTTCCTGCTGACCTACTTCCCGATATTCATACTCTACCGCCATATTCAGGCTATTCTCTTTACCCACCTGCCAGCCCAGGCTGGCAGCCACGCCGGCGTTAGTCGGTAAATAAACCTGATTTTGTGACTCAAAATTCTGATTGTTGCTGGTTTGAATGGCGGCAAACAAACGCTGTTTTCCGGCTGATGCGATAGCGCGGCTCGCTTTCAGCGTCAGTGAGTCAACCGGCCGGTACGTATCTATCGAGTCTATCCACATAGGATGATAGGGCAGTTCGCGATCATAAAGCACCCCGAATGACCACTTTGGCAGCTTGGGTGGATGAATAAATACTGCAGTTTGCGTGGTAGATGACAAGTACACAGTGGCCGGCTCTGTCAGGGGCTGAGCCGCTCCAGATACGGGATTGCTGGCGTCGTCAGCGTACACCGCCAAGCTCCAGCTAAAAAATAAGGTGCCAAGCAAAAAGTTTAAACCTTTCATAAGGTTAATTCCATTTTCTATGTGTGCGATCAATGATCTGGCAAGGATCATTGCAGGTTTTTCTCAGTGTAGACACAGATCTTAATTATAGGAAATTTGAGTGGAGAAAAACGATCTGTTGATCTACTTTTTATTATACGCAGTGTGATGCGTTTCTGATCGTTTCCAAGTTTCTGTCAGCCATGCTCTTTTATAAGTGCAGGTGGATTTGTTGGCCTTAATTTAGCTAAGTCAGGAGAGCGCTATGCCCGCTAACTGGGAATTCAAACGAAAATTTGTAATGACTTATATCCCGGACGGGTTACTGACAACCCGAAAACCTACCTCGGTGCGTAAGGGTTATATAGCCCATAGCGATGAAAAGCAGGTTATTCTGTGTGATAAAAACGGACAGTACACGCTGTCTGTATGCCAGGGCAGCGGGCATCGCGTCCAGCATTCGGCTATTTCACTGAGTCAGGAACAGTTTGACGGGCTGTGGCCACAAACACAGAATTACCGAACCAGCCTGATACGTTATGAAGTGCCGTATTTTGGCGCAATGCTGACGATTGATGAATATGGTGGACATCTGGCGCCGTTAAAACTGGTAACTGCTCGGTTTACTGATGAGGTGTCCTGCCGGCAATTTCTACCGCCGGACTTTGCGCAGACCGAAGTGACTTATGAAAAAGAATTTTCTACCGAGGCGTTAGCCCGGCTTGGCCTGCCCGATGTGTCTGCCATCATCGGTCAGGCCAGTATGTACAGCTAACTTATTATGTACAGCTAACTTATACTGAGGCTTTCAGTGCTTCGGCTTTGTCAGTTTGTTCCCACGGGAACTCATTGCGGCCGAAGTGCCCGTAAGCGGCTGTCGCGCGGTAAATCGGGCGCTCCAGATTCAGCATTTGGATCAGGCCATAAGGGCGCAGGTCAAAATGTTCACGCACCAGCGCTACTAATGTTTTCTCATCAACCACACCGGTACCGAATGTTTCGATACTGATAGACGTCGGCTCAGCGACACCGATAGCGTAAGAGATCTGAATTTCACAGCGCTTGGCCAGACCGGCTGCCACGATATTCTTTGCCACATAGCGACCTGCGTAAGCAGCAGAGCGGTCAACCTTGGAGGGATCTTTGCCTGAAAATGCCCCCCCACCGTGGCGAGCCATACCGCCGTAGGTATCAACAATAATTTTACGACCCGTCAGACCACAGTCACCCATTGGGCCGCCGATAACAAAGCGACCAGTGGGGTTGATGTGCATCTGGGTGTCTTTGGTGATCCAGTGCTCAGGCAATACGGGTTTGATGATTTCTTCCATCACTGCTTCACGCACCTGCGCTGTGCTGACTTCATCAGCATGCTGGGTAGACAGAACAACCGCGTCAACACCCACCGGCTTGTCGTTTTCGTACTTAAATGTGACCTGACTTTTAGCATCCGGACGTAAAAAGTCCAGCTTGCCGGATTTGCGCACCTCTGCCTGTTTCTGAACCAAGCGGTGAGCATAAGTAATCGGTGCTGGCATCAGTACGTCAGTTTCATCACTGGCGTAGCCGAACATCAGACCCTGGTCGCCGGCGCCTTGTTCTTCAGGACGAGCACGATCAACGCCCTGATTGATATCAGGTGACTGCTTACCAATCGCGTTTAAAATTGCACAGGAATCCGCGTCAAAGCCCATGTCTGAATGGGTATAGCCAATGTCTTTTACGGTTTGACGGGTTAATTCTTCAATATCAACCCATGCAGAGGTAGTAATTTCACCACCAACCAGTACCATACCGGTCTTAACATAGGTTTCGCATGCTACACGAGCTTTCGGATCCTGAGTCAGGATCGCATCGAGTACTGCGTCAGAGATTTGATCTGCAATTTTATCCGGATGACCTTCTGATACCGACTCGGACGTGAATAACTGCGTTGCCATAATTTCTCCGTTAGGTGTTTGGCCTGTAAAGGGCTAATTGTACTAGAGATGACTCAAAAAACCAGTCTTTACTTCTAGACGTCTAAAAGTCCATCTGTTACGTTTGCTTGACATATTAAGATTCATCACCAGATCAAAAAGCTATCGATACGCTGTTTAGGTGATTATTTACCGCGACCACCTTTGTACACCGCTAAAACACATTGCAGTGGCAGAGCGGTTAGGTAAGAATAGTTGCTATTTTCACGAACAACAGACAAAGATTTTACGCAGACCCAACCAGACGAGGCTTCGTATCACTTTGCCTGTAGGAATTTAATCAGGAGACAACATGCCCACTCGTCGTGAACTCGCAAACGCTGTCCGTGCCTTAAGCATGGATGCAGTACAACAAGCCAAGTCCGGTCACCCGGGCGCGCCAATGGGAATGGCGGACATCGCGCAGGTTCTGTGGTGTGATTATATGTCGCACAACCCTTCTAACCCCGACTGGGCTAACCGCGACCGCTTTGTACTGTCAAATGGTCACGGCTCTATGCTGCTATATTCACTATTGCATCTGACGGGTTACGGTCTGTCTATTGAAGAGCTGAAAAATTTTCGCCAGCTACATTCTAAAACACCCGGTCACCCTGAATACGGTTATGCACCAGGCGTAGAAACCACTACCGGCCCGTTGGGTCAGGGGATCAGCAACGCTGTGGGTATGGCGGTTGCTGAAAAAGTACTGGCTGCACAGTTTAATAAAGAAGGTCATGAAATCGTTGACCACCACACCTATGCATTTTTAGGTGACGGCTGTCTGATGGAAGGTATTTCCCATGAAGTTTGCTCACTGGCCGGTACGCTGGGTCTGGGTAAACTGGTCGCGTTTTATGACGATAACGGTATTTCTATCGACGGTGAAGTAGAAGGCTGGTTTACCGATGATACTGCAGGTCGTTTCAAAGCTTACGGCTGGCAGGTGATTGAAGGCGTAGATGGTCACGATGCAGAAGCTGTTAGCAAAGCAGTGGCAGCAGCTCGTGAAAACACTACTCAGCCAACTCTGATTATCTGTAAAACTATCATTGGTTTTGGTTCGCCAAACAAACAGGGTAGCGAAAGCTCTCACGGCGCGGCACTGGGCGATGATGAAATTGCTCTGACCCGCAAAGAGCTAGGCTGGACTGCAGCTCCGTTTGAGATTCCGGCGGATATTTCTGCTGAATGGGACGGTCGCGACAAAGGTCGCAAAGCAGAAGCGGACTGGGATGCCAAATTTGCCGAATACGAAAAAGCGTATCCTGAACTGGCTGCGGAATTTAAGCGTCGGGTTAAAGGTGACCTGCCAGCTGACTTTGTGAGCAAAGCTGACGAGTACATTGCCAAGCTTCAGGCAAACCCTGAAAAGCTGGCTACCCGTAAAGCATCACAAAACGCCCTGAATGCCTATGGTCCGTTACTGCCAGAAATGCTGGGCGGTTCGGCTGATCTGGCCGGTTCTAACCTGACTTTATGGGAAGGCAGTAAAGGCGTGGTTAACGATGATGCTTCTGGTAACTACCTGTTCTACGGGGTACGTGAATTCGGTATGTCGGCCATGATGAACGGTATTACCCTGCACGGTGGCTTTAAAGCATACGGTGCTACCTTCCTGATGTTTATGGAATACGCGCGTAATGCGGTTCGTATGGCTGCGCTGATGAAAGCACCGGCAATCTTTGTGTATACTCACGACTCAATTGGTCTGGGTGAAGACGGCCCGACGCACCAGCCGGTAGAGCAACTGGTTGCCCTGCGCTCCACACCAAATCTGGATAACTGGCGTCCGTGTGACCAGGTCGAGTCAGCGGTAGCCTGGAAGCAGGCAATTACCCGTACTGATGGCCCTACTACGTTGATTTTCACTCGTCAGGGTGTACCACAGCAGGAACGTACCGCTGAGCAGGTTAAGCAAATCGAACAGGGCGGTTACGTACTAAAAGATTGCGAAGGTACGCCTGATGTGCTGCTGATTGCGACTGGCTCAGAAGTAGAGCTGGCTGTTGAGGCTGCTGACAAGCTGGCTGAGCAGGGCACCAATGCACGAGTGGTATCTATGCCGTCAACGGATGTGTTTGATCGTCAGCCGCAAAGCTACCGTGAAAGCGTACTGCCTTCCAATGTAACCCGCCGGGTTGCTGTTGAAGCACTGGCTAAAGACAGCTGGTACAAGTATGTGGGTCTTAACGGTGCGGTTGTTGGCATGGACACATTTGGTGAGTCAGGTCCAGCGGGTGAACTGTTTGAGCACTTCAACATCACTACCGATGCCGTTGTGGCCGCAGCAAGCAGTCTGAAATAATTTAGCCCACAGGCGAACAATCAATGGTCAGAGTAGCCATTAATGGCTTTGGTCGGATTGGTCGCAACGTGCTTCGCGCCCT
The DNA here is from genome assembly GCF_005222225.1 of Salinimonas lutimaris. GTDB lineage: Bacteria > Pseudomonadota > Gammaproteobacteria > Enterobacterales > Alteromonadaceae > Alteromonas > Alteromonas lutimaris. The sequence continues at coordinate 3,373,136 of NZ_CP036536.1, read as the reverse complement.
GTATGAAACAGGGCGCAATCAACATATTCGCGTTGTGGCAATCAATGAAATAGCCAGGCCAGAGGGCATTGCCCATCTGCTAAAATATGATACCGCCCACGGGCGGTTTCCTTTTGATGTTGAACTGAAAAATGGCAGCCTTGAAGTGGCTGGCGACAGTATTCAACTTACCTCCTGTAACGACATTACATCACTTCCATGGCAAGAACTGGCGGTGGATGTCGTACTCGAATGCACCGGTGTTCACAACGACCGTGAAGCGGGTCAGGCACATCTTGATGCCGGCGCTGGCAAAGTGCTGTTCTCCCAGCCTGGAGCCAGTGATCTAGACAACACCATCATCTTTGGTAGTAACGAAGACACCCTGACACCTCAGGATGTACTGGTATCCAATGGCTCTTGTACAACCAACTGTATTGTGCCGGTGATTCAGGTGCTGGACGATGCCTTTGGCGTGCAAAGCGGTACCATCACCACGATTCATTCTTCCATGCACGACCAGATGGTGATTGATGCTTATCATGATGATTTGCGTCGCACCCGGGCAGCCAGTCAGTCAATAATTCCGGTAGATACCCGTTTAGCGCGTGGCATTGAGCGGATTTTGCCGAAATTTGCCGGTAAGTTTGAAGCCATTGCGGTGCGAGTGCCTACCATCAATGTGACCGCTATGGATTTGAGCGTCACGCTGGCTGAGCGGGTCAATATTGCGCAGGTCAATCAGGTATTAAAAGATGCTCGTCAGGGGCGACTTTCCGGTATATTGGGTTATACCGAGGAGCCGCTGGTGTCGGTCGATTTTAATCATGATCCTCATTCCTGCATTGTGGATGGAACACAAACCCGGGTCAGTCACGGGCAGCTGGTAAAAACGCTGGTGTGGTGTGATAACGAATGGGGCTTTGCCAATCGCATGATAGATACCGCGCAGGCGATGTATCATGTGGGGCAGGGCTGTTAAATTTCTGTGGGGTGCGAAAGCACAGCTAACATAATCTACGAGGGAAATAGTATGGCAATTCCAAGTATGCAGGATATGGCGCTGGATGGTCAGCGAGTATTGATCCGTCAGGATCTGAATGTGCCGGTTAAAGACGGTAAAGTCACCTCTGATGCCCGTATTAAAGCATCACTTCCAACCTTAAAAACGGCGTTACAAAGTGGTGCTGCTGTAATGGTGATGTCTCATCTTGGGCGTCCTGAAGAAGGCCAGCCAGCCGGTGAGTTTTCCCTGCAGCCGGTCGCTGATTATCTGAATGAACAGCTGGATGTCAGTGTACGTCTGGTAAAAGACTATCTTGATGGTGTAGAGATTGAGCCGGGCGAACTGGTGATTCTGGAAAATGTACGCTTTAACCAGGGCGAAAAGAAAGACGATGAAGCGCTGGCCAAAAAATACGCGGCGCTGTGTGATATCTTTGTGATGGACGCATTTGGCACAGCCCACCGCGCGCAGGCATCGACCCATGGTGTGGCAAAGTTTGCGCCAAAAGCGTGCGCTGGCCCGCTTTTATCGGCCGAGCTGGATGCGCTGAGCAAGGCACTGGATAACCCGAAACGTCCAATGGTTGCTATTGTTGGCGGCTCTAAAGTATCCACCAAACTGACCGTGTTAAAATCCTTGGCTGAAAAGGTCGATCAGCTGATTGTCGGTGGCGGTATCGCCAATACCTTTGTGGCTGCTCAGGGCCACAATGTGGGTAAATCACTGGTGGAGATGGATCTGGTTGATGAAGCAAAGCGCTTGATCAACGAAGCTCAGGCCAATGGTGGTGATATTCCGGTGCCTACTGACGTGGTGGTGGGTAAAGCGTTCTCCGAGTCCACTGAAGCGACCCTTAAAGCAGTCAGCGATGTGGCTGACGACGACATGATTTTTGATGTGGGTCCGCAAACCTCAGAGGCGCTGGCTGCTATATTAAAAAATGCCGGTACCATTGTATGGAACGGCCCGGTAGGCGTGTTCGAATTTGATCAGTTTGCGGCAGGCACAGAAAGTCTGGCCAATGCGATTGCACAAAGTGATGCATTTTCAATTGCCGGCGGTGGTGATACGCTTGCGGCAGTAGATAAATATGAAATCGCTGATAAAATATCATATATCTCAACCGGTGGTGGCGCGTTTCTTGAATTCCTTGAAGGCAAGACACTACCCGCTGTAGCAGTGCTGGAAGAAAAAAATAAATAAATACAGCACGCAATAACAGCAATTAGTTGGTAAAAAAATTACCCGCTATGCGGCGAACAGTGACGTTCGCCGCACATAATTATAAACCCTACAACTGCTTTTAAAGCAGATACAATAAGGAGTGTTGCTCATGGCATCACAAACTCAGCACGCTATGCTGGAGAAAATAAAATCTGAAAATGGTTTTATTGCAGCATTGGATCAAAGCGGCGGCAGTACCCCAAAAGCGCTGCGTCTGTATGGCATTGAAGAGTCGCAATATAGCAACGACGACGAAATGTTTAACCTCGTCCACGATATGCGCACTCGCATCATCACCAGTTCCCCGTTTAGTGGCGACCGTGTTCTGGGCGCTATTCTGTTTGAAAATACCCTGGACCGTGAAATTGCCGGTAAGCCCAGCGCCCGCTTCCTATGGGATGAAAAAAACGTGGTGCCTTTCTTAAAAGTCGACAAAGGTCTGCTTGATGAAGCGGACGGTGTTCAGCTGATGAAAGATATTCCCCAGTTGGATGAGCTGCTAACTAAAGCGAATCAACAGGACGTATTTGGCACTAAAATGCGCTCGGTGGTTAAACTGGCCAATGAAAAGGGCATTAAAGACGTTGTTGCCCAGCAATTTGAAGTGGGTAAGCAGATTATTGCTGCCGGCCTGGTTCCCATTATAGAACCGGAAGTCGATATCAAGAGCCCGCAAAAAGCAGAAGCCGAAGCCATGCTGCGCGATGCGATTCTGGCTGAACTTGATGCTTTAAGCGATACACAGATTGTGATGCTGAAGCTAACGCTGCCAGAGCAGGATGATTTCTACGCTTCTTTGATTGCTCATCCCAAAGTACTTAAAGTAGTGGCATTATCAGGAGGATATACCCGTGAAGAAGCCAATGCTAAGTTGTCGCGTAACAAAGGCATGATCGCCAGTTTCTCCCGCGCTCTGACCGAAGGCATCAATGCGAATCAAAGCGACGATGACTTTGCATCAACCCTAGAGGGTGCTATAGAAGGCATTTATCAGGCATCAAAGTCCTGATTCACGCTTTATCAATTGTTTTCTTTAAAATCCCCGCACAAGCGGGGATTTTTTTATTGTGCACTCTGAATTCGTCATTCCTGCGAAAGCGAGGTTTCTCCCGTATCCGTCGTTCCTGCGAAAGCAGGAATCTCCCACATTCGTCATTCCTGCGAAAGCAGGAATCTCCTGAACAGTCTGGCTGATTCACAACACCACTTGGTTAAGCGCGTCATGTTCCCAGCGAGATGCCGGATATCGCTGCGCGATTCCGGGAAGACGGGGGAAAGAAACTTCACTGAATCGAGTCAGCCATGTTCCCAGCGAGATCCCGGATATCGCGGCGCGATTCCGGGACGACGGGGGTAAGAAACATCACTGAATTGGCTCAGTTATGTCTCTCCCCACATCCGTCATTCCTGGGAAAGCAGGAACCTCCCGCATTCGTCATTCCTGCGAAAGCAGGAATCTCCTGAACAGTCTGGCTGATTCAAAACGTAATGTGTTTAAGCGCGTCACGTTCCCAGCGAGATCCCGGATATCGCTGCGCGATTCCGGGACAACGGGGGTAAGAAACATCACTGAATTTGGTCAGTTATGTCTCTCCCCACATCCGTCATTCCTGGGAAAGCAGGAACCTCCCGCATTCGTCATTCCTGCGAAAGCAGGAACCTCCCACATTCGTCATTCCTGCGAAAGCAGGAATCTCCTGAACAGTCTGGCTGATTCACAACACCACTTGTTTAAGCGCGTCACGTTCCCAGCGAGATCCCGGATACCACTGTGCGATACCGGGATGACGGGGGTAAGAAAAATCACTGAATTGGGTCAGCCATGTTCCCAGCGAGATCCCGGATATCGCTGTGCGATTCCGGGAAGACGGGGGAGCAGAAAGTTCATTACATCGGGTTAGTCATATTTCAAGGATATCCTGGATATCGCCGTGCGATTCCGGGACGACGAAGGGAGAAACGACACTGCATCAAGTCAGTCATGTCCCACGGCGCTCCCGAATATCGCTGCGCGATACCCAAACGACAACCGGGGGCAAAAAATTTACTGCGTAACTGGTTTGCTTGTCTATACTAAAAAATAGAGATCAGCGCATATACAGTGACCCATTATCGGAAGTTGAGTTTGGAAGTTAAAACACTCTTAGTTCTTTTGATCGCTATTTTGGGCGGGCTTACCCTGGTCGGCATCGTATTTACCTACGCGCTGCCGCAGCCGGGAGACAAGGAAAGGCAGAAGTCAGGACTTTATGCCCGGTTGTATCTGTTGTTTGTGTGGTGTGGTTTTATAGCCCTGTGCATGCCATATATCGGATTTAACGAATTTCACCTAATCGGTTACAACCTGTTTTTCACGTTATCTTCTTATGCGGTTTACATGACCGTGCTCAAACGTTACGGGCAACGTCTGGGATCTGGCTTCCGGTTCTTCATTCCTGCTCACCTGATCGTTGTAGAATTAATTTCCTGGTATTTACACAATATCGCACTGGCCTCAGAGCTATTTTGCCGTGGCATGCTTTTTTTCAGTGCATTGCTACCGCTTATTGCATCCACGTACAAAATGAACAGTCTGATGGATGTGAACAGCCAGGGAGACAAGGTACTGTTTTCTATCCTGCTCGGCGCTTCTGTGGTTATCGGTATGGGCGGACCTTTCTATCTCATCTATATCGCGTCCGATCCTATCTATCATGCGCTGGTGGCATTCGGATTGATCGTGACTTTAATGATTCTTTTTATGCTCGGCTTTGTTGTGTCGGTATTGCACTCGGTGGTGATACGATTAAAGCAGCAGGTTTATCTGGACCCGCTCACCGGCTGTTTTAACCGTAACTATTTGTATGACATCGCGCCGGGGATGATTAGCCGGGTAGAAAAGAATAAACAGTCGGTCTGTTTACTGGCTTGTGATATCGACTTTTTTAAACGGATAAACGACACCTATGGCCATATCGGTGGCGACAAGGCGCTGCGTCACTTTGGTAAGCTGATGCGCGAACAGCTACACAGCGGCGATAAGCTTATTCGCATGGGCGGCGAGGAGTTTATTGTTATGCTGCCAGGCTGCAGTTTAAAAGATGCCGATCATTTTGCCCGGCACCTGTGCCAAACCGTCGCCAACACGACGTTACAGGTGGATGGGAAACAAATCAGTATGACGGCATCGTTCGGGGTTATCTGCCTGGCGCCGGCTCAGGATCTGTTCGATGCCATCAACGAAGTGGATCTGGCGCTTTACCGGGCCAAGGAAACAGGGCGTAACCGGGTGGTTACGCTGGAGTTAGAATCCCCTCAGGAAACGGTTAAAGACATGTCGATGGCTTTCCAGTAAGCCTGTTCCTGCTCCAGATCGGCCGATAACACCGGACGTTTGGATAACCACTCTGGCGGGAACACTAATGCCAGTCCCTGCTTAGTCGCTCTGGCTTCAAACTCAGGCAAAAAGCCTTCTTGTCGCTTGATGTTCAACAGCGCGCCTAACCGCAAAATCGCAATCAGGCGCTGAACACTCTGCTTATCGTACTGATTAAACTCAGGAATCTCCGCGGTTTTGATTTTCTTGCGGTGAAAGCGCACCAGGGTGGCCAGCAGTTCCTGCTGTTCCTGAGTAAAACCAGGCATATCCACATTACTTAATATGTAGGCAGAATGACGCTGCACACTCCGGGAGTTGATTTGCAGGCCAACTTCATGCAGGGTGGCTGCCCATCCCAGCATACTGTCAAAGTCCTTGTTTTTCAGTTTCCACGACTTAGCACAGTGTCGATAGATAAAGCGGGATGTAGTAAGCACCATATTCGCTTGCGGGGTATCTATATCGTAACGCGTCGCTAAGCTGGCCGCAGTGCGTCCGCGAATATCGGCGTTATGCAACTCATCTTCCATCTGATACAGCACGCCTTCGCGTAGGGCGGCGGATGAGTAATGCAAGCCAGAGATATTAAGCGTTTGAAATACGCCAATCAGGATCGCCAGACCACCGGCAATAACCGCGCGGCGATCTTCACTGATCTCCGGGATATTGAGCTGATCTACATGACCAATATCAATCAGTTGTTTCATCAGGGCTTTCAGTGACTTCAGCGTAACGGGTACAGCATGACCATTGGGCCGGTCTCGCTGGGCAGCGTTAAACAGGGTTTTAATCGTACCTGATGTACCAATGCACTCAATCCAGCCCTGGCGTATGAACTTGTTCTGAATCACTTCCAGTTCCTGTTCAACTGCCATGATAGCTTTGTCGAAAGATTTGGCCTTAAGCTCCCCGTTAGCAAAAAAGCGCTCCGTAAAGCTCACACATCCCATCTGCAAGCTGCTGCAAAGTATGGGCTCAAAGCTCTCGCCAATCACAAATTCTGTTGAGCCGCCGCCAATATCCACAATTAACCGGCGACCGTCATGATGACTGGTGTGGGCCACGCCCGAATAAATCAGCCGGGCTTCTTCCTGCCCCGGGATGATTTCAATCGGGTAGGGCAGTATCTCGCGGGCTGCACGGATAAAATCTCGCGCATTGACGGCCCGGCGCAGAGTGTGAGTGGCCACTATTCGCACTGAGTCGGGCTCAAAGCCGCGCAGGCTTTCAGCCACTACACGCAGTGACTCCAGGCCCCGGTTTATGGCTTCTTCAGACAACATATTATTACTGTCGAGACCGGCAGCCAGCCGGACTTTTTGCTTGATACGATGCAAAATCTGCACTGAGCCGGCATTGATTCTGGCTACCACCAGGTGAAAACTGTTGGAGCCAATATCCAGCGCCGCAACTTTGGTTACCTCACGGGATTCAACGCCTATCAGGGCAGTTTCTTGATTTGTCATTCAGATTTATTACTCGTTTCAAGCTTAGTCAGATAGTCAAAAATTTCTATCTGAGAGCGTAGTTTTTTGCGATTTCCACGGCGAACGTATCGGTTAGACTGATCCTTGTCGATCACCCGGGCTTTCAGGGTGTCACGGAACTGAAGCTCCATAATATCAACAATACGCTGCTGCAGACGTTTATCATAAATAGGACAACCAACTTCAATCCGGTTATCCATATTGCGGGTCATCCAGTCGGCTGACGAAATAAACACCTTGCGGTCGCCGCCCCCTTCAAAAACCATCACTCTGGGATGCTCTAAATACCGATCTACAATCGAGATCAGCTCTATATTATCACTGATTCCGGGTAATCCGGGTACCAGTGAACACATGCCCCGCACTATACCGCGGATCCGGATCCCGGCCTGACTGGCCCGGTACAAATCATCAATCAGCTCTTTATCGACCAGATTATTAATCTTAAAGGTAATCTGAGCCTTGTGACCTTCCTTGAGATACTGAATTTCCTGCCGGATCAGCGACTGGATTTTGGTCCGGGCATTGAGCGGCGAGATTTGCAGATGCTGGAATTTGTATCGGCGATAAGGATACTGAATCAGATCAAAAACAGACACCGCTTCATTGGCCAGTTCCTGATTGCGGGTAAATAAACTGAAGTCAGTATAAATTTTGGCGGTTTTTTCATTGAAGTTACCGGTACCAAAGTGTGCATACTGAATCAGCTGCCCCCGCTCCTCACGGGTAACCAGACACAGCTTACTGTGAATTTTCAGAGTCGGCACGCCCAGCACAACCCGGATGCCGGCATCGGTCATGCGTTTTGACCATTCGATGTTGGCTTCTTCGTCAAAGCGGGCCCGCAGTTCTACCACTACCGTGACTTTTTTACCATTATCCACCGCATCAATCAGTGAATTAACGATACGCGAATTACTGGCCACCCGATAAATGTTGATGCGAATGGCTTTTACATTCGGATCAAATGCCGCCTGACGAACAAACTCGGTAAAATGTAAAAAGCGATGATAAGGGTAATACAATAAAATATCGTGCGCGCTGATGGCATCAAACACGGTGTCATAGCGGGAAAATTCACTGGAGTCGATCGCCGGCTGAGGCGCGTGCTCAAGATACTCCCGGCCAACATTGGGAAAGCCGATAAAGTCTTTGAAGTTTCTGAAGTGACCCGCTGCGTGCATGGTATCAAGTGACGTGATCTTCAGCCGTTTGCGCAGATCCTGCACCATGTCGGCAGGCATACTGTTGTCGTAAATCACCCGGACCGGTTCAGCAATCAGACGCTGCTTCATGCTTTCAGACATTTTCTCAACAAAACTTTCGTCAATCTCTTCGTTGATCGAGTACTCCGCATCCCGGGTCATTTTAAAAGAAAAAGCTTCCAGCTCATCGTATTTCACAAAACCACGGAAGATCTCTTCCAGACACAGCTGGATAATGTCATCGAGCAGAATAATATGCTTTTTCTTACGGCTCTTTTCCGGCGGAATCTGAACAAAGCGGGACATTTCCTGCGACGGCACTTGTAGGGCAGCATACCGGGTATTACGATCTTTACGGCGGATAGCCACATACAGATACACCGCCGTGCCATTTAAACGGCTGAGCAGATCGGTTTTCTTATCGATAAGAATCGGGGCTATGTGGCGCAGAATTTTGTTCACAAAGAAATTGCGCAGCCACTGCTTCTGATAATCGTTTAAATCATTTTTGCGCAGAATATGAATGCTGTAGCGGCCCAGCGTTTTGACCACTTCTTTGTGAATTTCATCAAACTTGTTCGACAGCGCCACCACTTTTTGCTGGATCTGCTCCATCAGGCGAGTCTGGGCCTCTGCTTCTTCTTCGTTACCGTCATTCTGAGCAATGGTAATCTGGCGCTTCACATCAGCTGCACGAACCCGGTAAAATTCATCCAGATTGTTTGAGTAAATGCCTAAAAAGCGGATCCGTTCGACGGCCGGATTATTTTTATCAGCAGCTTCCTGCAGCACGCGCTCATTGAACGCAAGCCAGCTTAATTCTTTCGGGTAGTAGAGATCTTTCGGGTCCATATTCTCTTAACTGTGTTCAGGCAAAACAGCCAGCATGTCAGCAATGCGTGACATGCTGATGACACCAGACCATTACGCCTGGGTAGTAATATCCACAACCAAATCATTGGCCAGGTTTTCCAGCGCATCCTGCAAAGCATCGTCATTAAAATCTGCAGGAACAGCAATGACAGCGGTTGCCTTAAACATCAGGCTCCCCCAGTTCGGCGCACTTTCGCAGGACGAATCGAAGGAAACGATATTCAGGTTAAACTGGTTAAGGGTGCTTGTCAGTTCCTGCACGATCCCAGGCTTATCATTACCCATCACATCAACGGTGAGCGTGTCGCTAAATGGTCTGGCTTCACTGGTCAGCGATACCGCCTGAACACTCAGGTCGGGCAGGGCGTCCAGCGCATCGACCAGCGCCTGATGTTTATCATGCGGTACCAGCACTTCAACAAAACCAGTAAACATGCCGGCCATATAAGCAAAGCTGCTGCCCTGCCAGTTTCCGTCGTGCTGGTATACGCAACGGGCTACCTTATCCACAATCCCTGTTTTGTCTTTTCCCATAATAGTAATTACTACTGGCTGCATAAGCACTCCTGATGGTTGTGGTTTGTCATTTAAATTAACTATTTATGGCATAGGTTGCCGACAATTAACTTTCCCTTGATAATACCTGTAAAAGTATCACATGATGAGCGGGTAGCCACCGCATTTGCGTCAAAAAGTTATTATGGAAGCATGAGTTCCACCATTAAAGAAACAACCAAAAAGCGCATGCGGCGGGATATCCGCTTACGAATCGCGGTGACTACATTCGGTGGTCTGGTGCTGCTGACGATGGTGATCCTGATAGCTCATCTTATCAGTCAGGCTGTGCCGCTGACCTATACACCGCAGTTTGCTTTCCAGCACAGCGTGAATGCGTTACCGGAAAGTCGCTTTGTTGCCAGTGCTGATGCGCTGGAGCGACAACCGGTCATCTTGCAGACATCTTCTTGCAGCACATGGCTGGCCTATCTGCAAAAAGACACCGGAGTCCTGTCACCGGACCGGCAGATTACCCGTCCCTGCGATAGTCAGTTTGCGGTGGTGGAGTCGGCCGGCGAACATCATCTGATCACGGTTTCGCTCAGCGGCATTGTCCGGGTGTCCGGTGTTCGCGGTTTGCAATTGCAGGCGAATACCGCCGTGCAGGCCAGTGCAGGCGCTTTAAGTCTCAATGAATTTTCATTTGCACTGCCACAGAATATCTGGCAGCACCAGAAAGACTGGCAAATTGAACTCTCGCCACAGTGGCTGGTGGCCACCGTCTATACCAAAAACAAGGTTCTGGTGTACTGGGTTAACCGCCAACAGCCCACCCGCACATACACCCACATATATTCTGCTAAAGCTAAAATACTGACCTTACCGGATACCGGACAAACACTGGCCTATCGTGATAAACAATTACTGTTTTTTGGCGTAAAAGGCGACCTGATCCAGCGGCTGGAAGTCAATAACCCGGTGAGCTGGTGGCAGGCCCTGCCTAAATCACGCAGCCTGTTTATCGCCTCTGAGTTTGGCGAGGTAACCCGCTGGGTGCTGAAAAACGATGCTGGTAATATGTTGTATGAACCCACCTACACCGTTGACCTTGCGCAAGGCGAGCAGCCCACCACTATCATGGCGCATCCCAGCGAAAATGCCATGGCAATGGCAACGTCAAGTGAGCGCTTACTACTGTTAAACAGAGTTTCTGGTGAGGTGGTTCAGGAATATCAGACAAGAGAGTTGGTAAGCAGTATTAGCTGGTATGCTGATCGGCTTTACCTGCTTAGTGCCGGGCAGCTGGAAGTGGTGAAAGTACATTTTCTGAGCGGCATCACCACCTGGTCGTCGTTGTTTGAACCGCAAATATACGAAGGCTACCGTACCGCTAATCAGGTCTGGCAAACCAGCAGCGGGTCGGACTTTCAGGAGCAGAAATACAGTCTGGTGCCACTGCTTATTGGCTCACTGAAAGCCTCTTTACTGGCTCTGATGGTGGCCATCCCCCTGTCTTTCGGCGCGGCAGTATATACCGGCTTTTTTGCCAGTCAGCAGTTGCGTAACTGGATTAAACCGGGACTGGAGATGCTTGAAGCCATCCCGTCTGTACTCATTGGCTTTATAGCGGCTATCTGGCTGGCGCCGCTGGCTGCCAATATTCTGATTACCCTGGCACTGTTTCTGATCCTTATACCGCTGGCAATGGCCCTGATAGCCTGGATAACCCCGGTCATTGTGGAGAAAACCGGGCGCTGGCGACCGGGTACCGAATTACTGTTTGCTCTGGTATGTTTACTGGCTACCGGTTATTTTGCCATGACCACAGCCACTGACTGGGTATTGGCATGGCTGGATATCAGCTACACCTCTGAGCTACTCAGTGACACCGACAGTCCCATAGGCAAAAACACCGTGGTGGTCGCACTGGCCCTGGGCGTCGCCATTTCTCCGGGTATTTATTCACTGACCGAGGATGCCATTGCCGGGGTGCCGGATGAGTTGAAAAATGCGTCCTACGCGCTGGGGGCCACGCGTCTGCAAACCTTGCAAAAAGTGGTGATTCAGGTTGCCACACCGGGCATTCTGGCGGCCATCATGCTCGGGTTCGGGCGGGCTTTTGGTGAAACCATGATAGTACTGATGGTGACCGGTAATACACCGGTCTCATCATGGAGTCTGTTTGAGGGGCTTCGGGCCTTAACCGCCAACCTGGCCATTGAGCTGCCCGAGGCCGATGTTGGCAGTACGCATTATCAAATCCTGTTTTTAACTGCCTGTATTCTGTTTTTATTTACCTTTGTGATCAACACTGTCGCTGAGCTGTTACGTCAGCGCCTGCGCCGGAGAAACCGCTATGGATAAGCTCAGGCGCTGGTTGAAAAATATCTATACGCCGGCTCAGTACCAAACCCTGTTTCTCAGTATCAGTGTGTTTTTTACCTCACTGCTGCTACTGGCTATGATCAGTATTGTGCTGCTGATTTTTGCTCGTGGCGGAGGCTATTTCTGGCCAGAAACTATTTATAAAGGGGTTTTTACCTCAACGGAAGGGCGCAGTCAGATTGCCTATGCCCAGAGTCAGAGCCGGTTTGAACAAGGCGATGAGGAAGTACGCTGGTTGTTGTATTCCCATCGCCGCAATCCGTACGGCACTCAGGCACTGGTAGAAGATCGCCGGATTGCTGAGCTGACTGCCGCACCGAAGGTGGCCAGAATCAGCCTGACCGATGGCCGGGTGGTGCTGGGTAAGCCCATAGGTATTGTGACGCCGGAAAAAGCCAATGTGAATGTGGCCCGGCTGACGGCCCTGCAACAACAGGCCGCCGGGGTTCAGGCGTCTATTCAGCAAATCAAGGATGACCATCTGGCCGGTATTCACAAAGCTTTATCAGAGCTCGACCGACGCAAAGTCAGCGCAAAGGCGCCCGCCCGCCTGCGGCTGATTAACGAGTTCAATAAATGGCAGGAACGGCTTGAGACTTTTGAGCAACTGCGTGACAAGTATGTTCTGGCCGTAACCCTGGCAGACGGATACGGTTTTAATATACCGCTTAACGATATTGATGCGGTTATTTATCCGGGACAGCTGAATTACTGGCAGAAGCTGGGCGTTGCACTCAGTGAGGTGTGGGCATTCTTATCCGAAGCCCCCAAGCAGGCCAATACCGCCGGCGGGGTCTTTCCAGCATTATTCGGTACAGTGCTGATGGTGTTTATTATGACCCTGATTGTCACCCCGTTTGGCGTGCTGGCGGCTGTGTATCTGAACGAATACGCACCAAACAATGGGTTTACCACCGCCATCAGAATCAGTGTCAGTAATATGGCCGGGGTGCCATCGATTGTATACGGCGTATTTGGCCTGGGCTTTTTTATCTATGGCGTGGGCGGCAGCATTGACGAGATATTCTTTGCCGATACCCTGCCGGCCCCGACCATGGGAACGCCGGGCGTTTTCTGGGCGTCACTGACAATGGCTATTTTAACCTTGCCGGTGGTCATCGTGGCCACAGAAGAAGGATTGCGCAATGTTCCGCAGGGGCTTAAAGCCGGCAGTTATGCACTGGGCGCAACTAAAGCTGAAACGGTGATGTATACCATTTTACCGATAGCTTCACCGGGCATCATGACGGGTGTGATTCTGGCTATCGCCCGGGCTGCTGGCGAGGTGGCGCCACTGATGCTGGTCGGCGCGGTAAAATTTGCGCCTAACCTGCCATTTGACGGAGAATTTCCGTTTTTGCATTTGGATCGGCAGTTTATGCATCTTGGAGTACTTATTTATGACGGCGCTTTTCACAGCCAGACCGACGCCAAAGGTGCCTCAATGATGTTTGCTGCCTGTCTGTTACTGCTGCTGGTGGTATTTGTACTTAATATTCTGGCGGTGTTGCTTCGGGCCCGTCTGCGTAAACGTTTCCAAAAAGGGTAATCCATGCTGACATTGTTTGAGCGTGAACAGCTCGACCTCAACAACCTGACCGATGAACAAACGGCGATAAGTGTAGAGGACCTGAACCTGAAGTTTGGTCATAAGCAGGTACTTGAAGGAATCAGCATGTCAATTCCCAAACACCGGATCACGGCGTTTATCGGGCAGAGCGGATGTGGGAAGTCGACACTTATCAGCAGCTTTAACCGGATGAACGATCTGCACAACGACTGTACTTATGACGGCAAGATCTACATTGGTGGTCGTAACATTAATTCGCGCAAGGAAAATGTATCCCAGTTACGTAGCCGGGTAGGGATGGTGTTCCAGCGGCCTAATCCATTTCCTATGAGCATCTTTGAAAATGTGTGTTACGGATTAAAGCTCAAAGGTATTACTACCCGCCGACAGCTGGATGATGCGGTGGAGCGGGCGTTAAAAGAAGCGGCTTTATGGGATGAGGTCAAAGACCGCTTGTTTGAGCCGGCAACAGTATTGTCCGGTGGTCAGCAACAGCGACTGGTCATAGCCAGGGCTCTGGCACTGCAGCCGGAGATCTTATTGCTGGATGAGCCGACCTCGGCGCTCGACCCGTTAACCACGCTATTTATTGAAGAGCTGATGGCGGAGCTGAAAAAGCGCTGTACCATCATTATTGTTACCCACAATATGCAGCAGGCAGCCAGAGTCTCCGATTACACCGCGTTTTTGCATCAGGGCCGGCTGATTGAATACAGTGACAGTGATACCTTATTCACCACTCCTGAAGTGAAACAGACAGAAGATTACATCACCGGCCGGTACGGTTAAGGCAGGCAATTATGCGTCAGGTAGCGTTTAATACTCACATCTCCAATAAGTTTAACACTGAACTGGAGAACCTTCGGAATTCCGTGCTGACCATGGGCGGGGAAGTGGAACAACAGCTGGTCGACACTCTCAAGGCTATCAAGCTGAATCACGCTGGTTTGGCAGAAAAAGTGGCGCTAAACGATTTGAAGATCAATTCGATGGAGCTGCAGATTGACAAGGAATGCCTGCGAATTATTGCCAAGCGTCACCCCACTGCCTCAGATCTGCGTCTGATCATGACGATCTCAAAAGCGATCACCGATATTGAACGAATGGGCGATGAAATTGAGCGTATTGCGCGGCTGGTAACTAAGGGAAAACTGCCAGCTTCCCAGTCAGTACGTAGCTCCATGCTGCTTATTGGTGATAAGGTCGCTGCCATGATGCGCGGTACCTTTGATGCGTTTGCCCGGCAGGATGAACGGGCTGCACTGGATGTGTACAACGAAGACAACCGTATTGATGCTGAATACAAAAAGCTGCTGGGGCGTGTGGTTGAGGAAATGAAAAAAAACACTGACTCAATGCAGGACTGGCTGGAAATATTATGGGCATTGCGATCGCTGGAGCGGGTCGGGGATCGCTGTAAAAATGTGTGCGAATACGTGATAACTCTGACCAGCGGTGAGGATGCACGCCATGCATCGGTGGAGTCTATGATGCAAAAATTAGAGGATTTATCATAAAAATCGGTCCTGATCGTCATAAAAATGAAACAATAGTCGCTAAAATCGGCAACCTGTAATGGAATTTAGGAAATTCGGCTAATTCCGTGATTTTTGACTATGGCATGTGCAGTGATTACGTTATCATGCGCGCAGCTAAAACGAGTTCAGTTTAAATATTGACCTATGCGTAACATTGAAAATTCAACACCAAAGAGCACGATTGTGAGTAACGATATCAATCAATCTCAACCCATGCGCCTGGCGCATACTGGCCTAGCCAGCAAGTAAGCAAAGCAAGTCAGGAGCTTAATACGTGGAATTTCTGCAAAACTACGGCACAACTCTTATCATTTTAGCCGCTGTCGTCGGCTTTATTATGGCTTGGGGGATCGGTGCTAACGATGTCGCGAACGCAATGGGAACATCCGTTGGTTCAAAAGCATTAACCATCAAGCAGGCTATCATCATTGCGATGATTTTCGAGTTTGCTGGTGCTTATCTGGCCGGGGGCGAAGTGACCTCTACCATCCGCAAAGGGATTATTGATTCTTCCTTCTTTATCGATAAACCAGATTACCTGGTCTTAGGTATGATTGCCTCTCTGCTGGCTGCAGGTATCTGGCTGGGTCTTGCGTCATGGCTGGGCTGGCCGGTATCAACCACGCACTCTATTATTGGTGCCATTATCGGTTTCACTGCCACCGGCGTGAGCATGGATGCGGTTAGCTGGGACAAAGTAGGGGGGATCGTTGGTAGCTGGGTAGTAACACCTGCACTGTCCGGTATCATTGCCTATCTTATCTTCATGAGTGCGCAAAAACTGATTTTCAGCACTGACAAACCGCTGGAAAATGCCAAGCGCTATGTACCTTTCTACATGGGGCTGGCGGGTTTTGTCATGTCACTGGTGACCATTAAGAAAGGTCTGAAGCACGTTGGGATGGAGCTGTCTGCAGTGAATGGTTACATTCTGGCAGTGGTGATTGCTATCGCGCTTGGCTTTGTGGGTAAAGTCATGATCAAACGTCTGCGCTATAGTGAGTCTGCTGATGCTGATTTGCAGGCTGCCAACGTAGAAAAAGTGTTTGCTATTTTAATGGTGGTAACCGCCTGTTGTATGGCTTTCGCCCACGGTTCTAACGATGTAGCTAATGCCATTGGTCCGCTGGCTGCGGTAGTCAGTGTGGTAGGCTCTGGTGGGGTTATCAATTCAAGTTCTGATCTGGCACCATGGATTCTTCCTCTGGGTGGCTTTGGTATTGTTGCTGGTCTGGCGCTGTTTGGTCACCGGGTGATCAAAACCATTGGCCAGGGTATTACCCACTTAACACCGAGCCGTGGTTTTGCTGCTGAACTGGCGGCTGCCTGTACTGTGGTTATTGCCTCGGGTACCGGTCTGCCAATCTCCACTACGCAAACCTTGGTGGGGGCGGTACTGGGTGTAGGTATGGCCCGCGGTGTGTCAGCACTGAATCTGAAAATTGTACGTAACATCGTGGTGTCATGGGTCATTACCCTGCCAGCCGGTGCGGTACTGTCGGTTATCTTCTTCTTCGCCCTGAAGGGTATCTTCGGCGTCGAATAACCGGTTCGATATACCGATGTGAAAAAAGCCCTCTTAATGAGGGCTTTTTTTGTGTTCATTGACTCAGTTTGTTAATTATCTGGCATAGATACTGGGGAGACAAACCCGTCTGGCTTAATACCCAGCAGGGCACAGTCAAGCTGGTGAATCGTTTCCTCGGCAGTGCCGCCCATAATAAACCCGGGCACACCCAGCCGGGCCACTGTACCTATAACAACGGCCTTGGCATCGACAGATTTGGCTGTTGCCGCAATTTCACGGCGAGGATAGCCGCGCACAATATGCTGCTGTGGATTTAAAGATTCCAGCGCGCCTTCATGTAACTCTTTGTCCAGTTCGCCTAACAAGCGTGCCAGTTCTTTTTCCCGTTCGGCATAGATGGTCTGCAGGTCGGCCTCCAGTGAATTCTCATCCACCGAGATAAAGTCACCGCGCAGAATACTTTCAGGCACTGCGTCGTACACATGCACAATGTGCAGCTGACTGAATTCCATCAGGGCAATCTGGGCTGCATAGCGCAGAATATCCATGTTGAGTTTCCGGCGCACAGAAATTTCATGCTCAGGATAGTGATAGTTCAGGTCTAGTGCTGCAACAACCGTATCGTATTGCTGACTGTTGCCAGGATGAACAATCCACACCGGTACAGGGCATTTACGTAGCAGAGTGAAATCATCACTGCCAAACAAACGCTCAATAAAACCAGAGTCAGATAGCTTCAGTACCAAGTCGTAGTGGTGCACCATAATATGCTGCACCAGCTCTACATAACTCTGGCCAATGTGCACATCTGTAGTAACCGGGTAATCACCTACCCAGGCCTTAAGTTGTCCGTCAAGCCACGCCTGGGCAGCGCTTTCAATCGAGCTTTGTTTTTCAAGGTAGGCAAACGACTGCATGACCATGTGAGCATTGGGCGGCAGCGCCTCAAGCTTAAGCAGAATGGTCAGCTCTGCCTGATGGTTTTTAGCAATGTGAAGCGCCTGCGCGACAACTTCGTCTTGTTTGTGCGTGTCAGTAAGAACACAAAGAATCTTGTTAAAGTTTCCTTTCATTGTCGCCTCATTTTAATTCTTTGGCTGCCTGCACAGTCAAACAGCCGGATTTAATAAAATCGCGCCATTATAAAGGGCCGGCGTCCGAAGTGCCGTAATACAACTATGAAGTTTTTATGACAGCATAACGGTAAAAATCTGTTCAAGCCACAAGCAGAATCAATACCACGATATCTTTGTGCGATTTTCCTTCGCGGTTACCTGTCGACTTGCATTCCTACTTCGTGATTCTTATGCTAGATTAAAATATCCGATTTTAATCCAAAAAAGATTTTAGTATGAAATGGCCGAACCTAAAACATCTGCACTATCTGGTAACGCTGCATCAGGAGCAGCACTTTCACCGGGCTGCCGCGCGCTGTAATGTCAGCCAGTCTACATTAAGTACTGCTATCCAGAATCTGGAAGAACACTTTGGTAGTCAGCTGCTTGAGCGCGAGCATAAAACCTTTGTGTTTACCTCACTGGGGCTGGATGTAGTAGAGCGCAGTAAACTGATCTTGCAGGAAGCCGGGGAGTTGGTGGAGTACGCACAAAACGCCGGTAACTGGCAGCGGGGAAATCTGCGTCTGGGTGTTATACCCACCATTGCGCCATTTTTATTTGAAGGCATGATCGGCGCCTTTAACGCTTTTTTGCCAGATATCAGCCTGGAATTGCAGGAAGATACCACCAGTAATCTGTTACAGCAGTTATCCGATGGACGATTGGATCTGCTGGTGCTGGCCCTGCCCATGGAAACACCAGGATGTAA
The DNA here is from genome assembly GCF_005222225.1 of Salinimonas lutimaris. GTDB lineage: Bacteria > Pseudomonadota > Gammaproteobacteria > Enterobacterales > Alteromonadaceae > Alteromonas > Alteromonas lutimaris. Next base: position 3,354,658 of record NZ_CP036536.1, on the reverse strand, counting down.
GCAGATGATTCTGGGGCATGATCCGTTTCATCTGGTAGCGCATCATTCGATGGCTGATGATTTAAAAGATCCGATGGACATCAGCAGCCTGCCTAAGAAAAGTATCTTTTTATTGCAACAGGAGCATTGTATGACCGGTCATGCGGTCAGTGCCTGCGGTTTGCAGCATAAAGACCAGGTCAGTAGCCTGGCTGCCAGCAGCCTGTATACGCTGGTACAGCTGGCAAACAGCAAATTGGGCTATACCTTTTTGCCGGAGCTGGCGTTAAATCAGCAGATTCTGGATAACACAGAATTAAAAGCACTACCGGCGGAGAATGATGCCTATCGGGAAATTGGTTTGGTCTGGCGGGCCGGAACAACCCGTATGCGTCTGTTTCGCAGAATTGGTGAAATACTGTCGCCGCTACTCCCCAAACCCACACTAAATTAGTAGTTGTTGATTGTTAAACTCGTAACCGAAGATTTGATATATTGCTAACAAAAACTGGCACTGAAATATTAGTGTAAAAGTACTGGCGGCAATAAAGTCACACTCAAGTGTGTAATTTTCCCTCAATTGAAGCCGGTTGAGCGGTAGTTAAGTTACAAAAAAGTCCGCACTGGGAGACCAGGCGGACTTTTTTATCACAGGTGGCGGTTAGTAAATATGATTACCTGACAGGCCACCGGTCACAGTTTTGATGATAATTTTGATATCAAACCAGACAGACCAGCGATGCATGTAATCCAGGTCATACTCCACCCGTTTAGCCATCTTGTTCACTGTTTCGGTTTCACCACGTAAGCCATTGACCTGCGCCCAACCTGTAATGCCAGGGCGTATTTTGTGACGCAGCATGTAGCCGGTAATCAGCTTACGATACTCCTCATTGTGCGCAACAGCGTGCGGTCGCGGACCTACGATGGACATTCTGCCTTGCAGCACATTAATAAACTGTGGCAGCTCATCGAGCGAGGTGCGGCGCAAAAATGCACCAATTTTTGTCACCCTTGGATCATTTTTGGTCGCCTGCTTAACCACCGAACCATTGTCCTGCGTCGACATAGAGCGAAATTTATAAACGGTAATTTCCTTGCCATCCAGACCGTAACGTTTCTGCTTAAAGATAGCCGGACCTTTAGAAGTGACTTTTACCGCAGCGGCAATACACAGCATCGGAATGGCCAGAAAAGCAAGAATAATACTACTGATAACCACATCTTCAATACGCTTCAGTACATCGTTGGCGCCCTGGAACGGTGTGTCATAAATACTCAGCGCCTGAACATTACCCACAGACTGCCAGCGTGAGTTAAGAAGCGAGTACATGAAGAAGTTCGGAATCAAATACACATTTGCGGTAGTGTCACTACACTTCTCCAGAATCTCTTTTATACGATTCTCGGCAGCCGTTGGCAGTGCAATATAGATGTAATCCACCTTGTGTTGCTTGGCCAGCTCAATGGCCTCGTCAATAGAGCCCTGAATTTCATGGCTCTGGTCCTGACCAAGACGATCTGCTGGGCGGTCGTCATACATACCCTGAAAATGGATGCCCAGATGTTCGTTTTTCGCCATCTGTTCAGCCATGTCATAACCGACTGATGTAGCACCAATAATGATAGCAGAGCGAGAATTCATACCGTCGCGGCGAACCTTAAACAGGAACTGACGCATAACGCCCCGCCAAACGGTTAGCGTAACCAGAGATGCAGCAAACCACATCATCACCATCGCTGGAGATAAGGTAACACTGTGTGAAAACATAAAGCCTAAGGTCAGTGTGACAAACAAGCTGGCGATCCACGTCATGCCGGTTGTTTTAAGCATGTCGCTGGTTGGGCTGCTGCGCCATGAGCGATACAGATCCATCGCCTCGGCTGCCATCTGAAAAGATACCACATTGATAAATAACAAAATCATGCCGGTGGTGGTAATGGTCAGATCGTGGTAAAACACCGCAGCGTAGAAGCAAACAGTGATCACTGACAGGTCAATCAGGCGATACAGAGTCGAGAAACTGCTTTGATAATGGCCGGTTATACCACTTCTTCTCTCGTCCCTGGATGAACTGTTGCCATTTAGCGCCTGACTTTGCAGTAAATTAAATTTCATAACTTATTCACTCCAGTAAGTGGTAAATCAGGTAAATCAAAGGCTCTACTGAATTCACACATTAAAGAATTAAAAAAATAAAACATCACTGTCAGAATAGATGCACGAACTGTTCCAAATATAACCAGATGCCAAAATTTATATGTCAGACCAGTGACTATCAGGGTTCAACCAATTGTTGTAGTTTTATTACAGAAATGTAGTAAAGCAAGAGTGATGAAATGGCGGGAAAAGTGTTACTTAATGACTACGAAAAATGTATTAGCCCAAATTAATCATTTTTTCTGGTTAGGACGTTTAAAGGGTAAGTGCTGCCTGTGACTGTTTAAATAGTAAACTGATAAGTATGTGACTCTGTTGTTATTATCAATATATCGCCCCAATCCTTATCATCATTTTCTATGCTCTGGTCATATTCAAAGGTTTCAGGCAGCTCCGACATGTGGCACATATTTGGCATATGCCCACCGGAGTAAAATTATCATGCAGACATTTTCAGGCCCATTACTTGTCAGACGACAGGTACAATAAAAGAACATTGGTAGTCAGTCAGTGTTCAGACACCCCATGTCATTATGGGATCAGGCCTCAAACAAATATCTGTTGTTATCAAATATAAAATTGCGGAGAGAACATGATAAAAAGGACTTCCAGTGTAATTGCATTATCTCTGGTTGCTGCGGGCGTTGCCCAGGCACAGGAGGCTGGCAAATATAAAATGGGGAGTGTGGATCTGATCCCCGTACTGAACACGGAATTTCTTCACATCAATAACGTGACCTATGCGAGCGATAGTGATGCAGAGATTACCAGCTGGGTAGGCGTGGTATCGCCTCAGCTTAAAGCGGTGACTGAGGTAGGCGGCAATGAAATTGAATTTGCCTATCGCATCGAGCGCGGCGAGTACTTTTCCAGCGAACAGGACAACTACACCGATCACTTTGCGCATCTGGATGGCGACTTTGTTATCAATGACCGTAATCGCTTTGCCGCCCGGGCTAACTTTGAAGACGGACACGATGATCGTGGCCGGGTTTATTCAAATGGCTTTGGTAACGAGCTGGACGAGCCGGACACTTATAAAAAGTCTTCGGTAGACGGTACTTACTCTTACGGCGCATTGTCTGCATTTGGACGAATTGATTTGTCTGTAGGCTATGAAGTCATGAACTATGATGACCGTCCGGAAGTGTTAGATTTTCGCGACAGTGAGTTCTTGCGTTTTCGTGATCGTGACACCTTTCGTTACGGCGGTTCTTTCTACTACCGGGTTGCCCCTAGTACGAATTTAGTGCTGGACGCGACACGCTCTGAAATCACCTACGATGAGTCTGCTGATCCGGCAAATCCACTGGATTCTGATGAAAACAAAATTCTGGCCGGTTTGACCTGGAACACTAACGATTACACCCGCAGTTTTGCCAAAATTGGTTACAAACAAAAGAAATTTGCGTCGTCTACCCGTGATGATTTCTCTGGGGTGGCCTGGGAAGTAGGTATGGCTTACAAGCCGGTGACCTATTCAGAATTTACAGTTTCAACCAGCGCTGATACCCGCGAAACCAACAGTAATGCCGACTACATTCGTAGCCGTGATTACGCGGTAGCGTGGAAACATTCTTGGCTGGAGCGCTTTTCAACCACCGCCAAAGTGGCGTACCTGACAGACGATTATGAAGGTCAGGTTGAAGACTTGCGTGAAGATGAGACCACCCGGTTCAGCCTGGGCGCCGATTATATGTTCCGCCGCTGGTTAACGGTCGGTGTGTTCTATCAAATCAATGACCGTGACAGTAACCGTGAAACCATCGAATTTGACAGAGATGTCATCGGTCTAACAGCGAAGGTAACATTGTAATGGAAAAAAGCGTGAGGTATCTGCTCGGTATGATGCTGGCACTGTTTGTAATGAGTGCTACCGCCCAGGACGGCAACCCGAACATGAGTCAGTATCGCCTGGGTGTAGGCGACAAAATTCTGATCAATGTATTTGGGCAGAGTGATTTGTCGATGGAAACCCGTCTGCCGGATGTAGGCAAAATTAACTATCCATTTTTGGGCGAGTTAAAGCTTGTAGGCCTCACACTTTCTGAAGTTGAAAACCTCATCTATGAAGGCCTGAAGGAAGACTATCTGGTCAATCCTTCGGTGGCGGTATCAATTGTTGAATATCGCCCGTTCTTTATTGACGGGGAAGTGAAAAACCCGGGCGGATACCCCTATCAGCCTGGTCTGTCTGTGAACAAAGCTGCTGCACTGGCTGGTGGTTACACAGAGCGGGCGTCACGTTCCGACATCCAAATTGTTCGTGAGCGTAACGGTCAGCAAACCACACTGGAAGTGGGCGTAGGGCATTTAATTCAGCCCGGCGACATCATTACCGTTCCACAGCGCTTCTTCTAAGAAGCGCGCAGTTTTAGCCAGATTTCGAAGGAAAAGCTATGTCTATTAAAATGAGGGACCAGCTTCAGGCCAATATCCTCGATGATGAAACCATCGATTTTGCGCATTATTGGCAGGTATTTAAGCGTTATGCTGGTCGCATCATTCTTCTTGCTGTTCTGTTTACCATCCTGGTAGCGCTGATAGTAATGAAAATGACGCCGATTTATTCGGCCACCGCCAGCTTGTTGATTGAATCTCAGCCGGCCAATGTGACCTCAATTGAAGAAGTGTATAAGTCTGATACCTCCCGTAAAGACTATATGCAGACCCAATATGAAATTATTCAGTCGCGCCAGGTGGCAGCCCGGGCGGTTGACGAGCTGGATCTGTCTAACGATCCGGTATTCATGCCGCAATCGTCAGGCGGTTTGACCATTGTCAAAGACGTGAAAAAGTGGGTTAAATCAAAAATTCCGTTTTTGCCTAAACAGGAAAAAGTAGAGTTAACCGAAACACAGAAAGCGGAGAAACGTCGTCAGGCAGCCATCAACAAACTGATGAATTCGATTTCAGTCACCCTGGTTAACAACACGCAGGTGATTGAAGTGACCGCGGTAAGTGATTCGGCAGATTTAGCTGCCCGTATTGCTAATACCATGGGCGATGTGTATGTCGAAAACTACCTTCAGGCTAAAGTGGATATGACCAGCAAGGCAACGTCATTCCTGACCGAAAGCATGGAAGGCCTGAAAGACAAGCTGGAAGAAGCTGAGCGTAAACTGACGGCTTTTTATGAAGATAACCAGCTGGTTAATTTAAGCGGCGGTGTGGTTGGCCTGGCTGCCGAAGAACTGGAAGAGTATAGCGACCAGTTGTTAAAGGCACAGACCACCCTGAAACAAAACCGGACGATTTACGAGCAGACACAGCGGAATGGTGCTGATTACAGCGCGCTGGCCAGACTGCCGGAAGTACTGAATCATGCCAACATTCAAAGTGTGCGCCGTCAGTTATCAGAAGCGCAGAGCCGGGTGTCGGAGCTGAGTAAAGTGTATGGTCCTAAGCACCCGAAAATGGTTGCAGCTCAGGCTGAATATGATTCTGTGCAGGATACACTGGAAACTCAGATCCGTGACTTGATCTCCAGTATTACCACCCAGTACCGCTCATCGCAGGATAAGGTGGCAAACCTGCAGGAAGAAGTGGCCAATGCCAAGGCAGAATACCGTAAGCTTTCGGGCCTCGAAAACAAGCGCCGGGCATTACAGCGTGAAGTGGATATTAATCAGCAACTGTACAATTCTATGTTTACACGGTTAAAAGAAACCAGCGAAATTGGTGGCTTTCAGTCAGCCAATGCACGGATTCTGGACCCGGCAGTGGCACCTAACAACCCGTCAGCTCCTAACCGTACTCTGCTGATTGGCGCAGCATTTGTGGTGAGCTTTGGCTTTGGTGTTTTCCTGGCGTTTGTGCTTGAGGCGCTTAATAGTGGCGTACGTTCAGTGGATGACGTGGAGAAAAAACTGGGTCAGCGGATGTTGGGCCTAATCCCGATTATTCCGCAAAAGCGTAAAGAAAACATGGAGTTGCGTGCATTCTTTGATAGTAAGTATCATCAGTTTAGTGAAGCTGTGCGTACCTTGAGAACCAGTTTGTCGCTGATGAATCTGGAAAAGCAGAACCAGGCTATTCTGGTCACCTCCAGTGTACCTAAAGAAGGTAAATCGACAGTATCGACCAACCTGGCGTTTGCACTGGGTCAGCTGGATAAAACCATTTTGATTGATGCTGACTTACGTCGCCCATCCATTGGTAAGCGCTTTAATGTGCCGGCGTATCAGCCCGGGCTATCTAACCTGACCATGAAAACCCACTCACTGGATGAGTGTCTGGTGCATGATGAGCAATCAGGTATTGATCTTATCTGCGCCGGTAGTATTCCGTCGAATCCGCAGGAACTGCTGGCAGGCGAGGGCTTTAATGCATTGATTACCTACCTGAAAAAGCATTACAAGTATGTGGTGGTGGATACCGCGCCTACGCAGGCGGTCAGTGATGCTATGGTGGTATCTAAGGCTTGTGACTCGGTCATTTACGTAGTTCGTGCTGACAGCACCAGTGAGAAGATGATTCAAAATGGTCTGGGTCGATTCCTGCAGGTAGGTCACCGGGTTGACGGTGTGGTACTTAACCAGGTTGATTTGCGCCGTTCAGATGTGTCTGAGCGTTACGGTGGCTTCTACGATCAATATGGTTACAATGCGAATGAAAAAGCAAATTAAGGACCTGTTGTGATAGATGTACATAGTCACATTATCCCTGGCATCGATGATGGTGCCCGGGATATGGAAATGGCCCTGGATATGGCGCGGCAAACTGCCGCTGCCGGTGTTACACACCTGGTATGTACGCCGCACATGCACTGGGGCACGTTCGACAACACCATTGAGATGATTGAGCAGGGCTACCGGGATCTGGTGGCCGCGGTGAAGGCGGAAGGAATCAACCTGGAACTGTTGTGGGCCGGTGAAATCCGGATCAATGAGATGGTGCCGGCCTGGTTCAAGCAAGACAAATTGCCCTATTTAGGGCAGTACAAAGGCAAAAAGGTCATGTTACTGGAAATGCCGCACAGCAATATGCCTGCGGGATTGGACCAGCTTTTCCGCTGGTTACTCAGCGCCGGTGTGCAGCCTCTGGTTCCGCACCCTGAACGCAACCGGGATATCTGGAAGCGTCCTGAAAAGATCCAGTGGCTGCGCAATCAGGGCTGCCTGTTGCAGGTCACTGCCGGGGCGTTTATTGGGCGCTTTGGTGATCATGTGCAGGAGATTGCCGAGTCTATGCTGAACAATAATCAGATTGATGTCGTGGCATCAGATACGCATGACATCAAACGCCGTCCTAATGATATGGCCGAGGCGTTTGAGGTGGTAAGCAAGCTGGCCGGTGCAGATAAAGCCGAACAGTTATTCAGAACGACGCCAGGCATCATTACCGGCGTGATTGAAGCTCCGTAAGTACTGATATCAGGCACACCGGTCTGGTGTGCCTATAATATATTTTCCTTAAACCAGCTCCATATCCCCAGCGAAAATCCGTCAAACAGATTAATGCCCAGCGCTGATTTAATCAGATAGGCAGCCAGCAGCCCCACACATATACAAAACAGCAATATGAGTGTAGACAACAGGGCTAGCATAAACCGGCTGAGTTGCTGCTCAAAGCGGGAAAGTTTGCGCACATTGCGCCCGGCCAGAAACACAAAGTAATAACTACTGCGCCACCATTTCACCGTGCCTCTGATATCCAGCTTATGCTTAGCCCAGCTACGACCACCCATTGATTTATTCAGTTCTATCAGCTGCTCGTCAGTGAAACTGTCGGCGACCTCCTGTGGCATACGATCCAACAATCTGCGAATAGTATGAGACTGGCGGATCGGATGTTTAATTCTTTGCACGTTACGCCCTGTAATACTTGCGACATTGTAAACACACTAATGATAACGCAAGTAAAACAGAAACATAGGCCGCATTGGAAGGCGTTTGTAAGGGGGATTCGTAAATTGTCAGCAGACCGGTGCCGGTCAGGGCGGCCACACAGCTAAAAGCAGTGCCGCGAAAAATCACGTGCCGGCGTCGATGCATCGCCAGTAAGGCATGGCCAGCACACCATGCAAACAGGACAAGCGCTAACACACTGACCGGCAGGCCGAACTCAGCAACAGCCTGATAGGTATCGCGCTGAGCAAGAGGGATCACACCCGGTACCGGTAGATTGAACAGGCCGTCAATTTCCACATCTTTTGCCGTACCCGGGCCTGCACCCAGAACCCAGTGCTCCATAACATCAGGCGTTGCCGGCTGCCACTGGGCATCTTCTAGTGTGACCGGTGCAGGCGGTGGTGGCGGGCCGGCCCGGTCAGACAAAAACGTGGCTACAATCACCGCAGCAATATTGGCTGCCAGCAGACTACCCATAAATGTGGTGAACAGCTTCGGCCGCGGAGAGAACAGCCAGTAAGCCGCCAGCGCGGTGGTTAAGGTGGCGATCAGGGTAACCCATGCCATGCTGTAAATCCCTGCCATGACCATACCGCCAAATAACAACAGGGCGGCGATACGCAGGGCGGCTTTTTTGCTGAAAAAGTACTTAATCACACGGCGTAGCTTTTGCCGTAAGGTGCCGGTGGACGACGGTTTGATACGAATAATCAACAGCCCCAGCACGGCACAGATAGCAAGAAATACGGTGTGCCCGTAGGCAATCTGCCGCAGAAAAGTTCCGGTGGCCCCGTTTTGTAAAGGTAAGTCCAGAATCAGACTGTGATCAGCATCAATAAATATCAGCAGACTGGCATACAAGATTTCAAACAGGCCAATAGCTACAAAAGCGCGCAGCAGCAGCTTTAAACGCCGGGAGCTTCTGAACAACAGCAGGGTGAGAGTAAACATGCCCCAGTAGGTTACAGTGCGATACAAGGATAACAGCGTATCCTGAGTGCTGTAGGTCAGGGCCTGCCAGTCGTTACGGTCGGTGAAAATCACATGATTTCTGAGCGGGCGTACACTTTCCAGTAAGTCTGATGAAAAAGGGATCAGCAATAAAAAATGCCACACACTTAACAGTCCCCAAAAACCCATCACCCAGCGGTTCTGCACCAAAATATTAATGCTGTATTCGCGATGCTGATTAATATACAAGCCGTTTAGAAGAGCCAAAAGCAGCATCACCGCCAGCCAGCCCCAGGATGTTGCTGAGCCCAGCGGTAAGGGAAGCCATACAAGAAGGGTCAGAAAGGCGCCCAGGTAAATCCGTTCTGAAAGCTGTAGTGATAAAGCAGTTATAGCGGGGAAGGATGCTCCAGCCTCAGTGCGCCCTGGCTTTTCTGTCATGCGGTAAAATGTTCCGTGTTAATGCTGTTTACAGGATTTGGCGATCTTAATTTTTGTACTTTACTGATACTTTGCTGATTTACGCAAGGATCTAAGCAAGGATCTGACCAGATATAAAAGCGGCGCAGAATATCGCCGCGTGCGATGGTCAGCGATAAAATCACGATGACCGGTATATTGTATAAGGCTAATGGTTTATGAATGGCTGATCGGACGTTGGGCACTATTTACCGGGCCGGGTAAATGTTGCCTGACAGCGACATAATCTCACACTTTAGGATGGTACGCTGTGCCAGTTTATGTAAAAGAAGAGCTAACAGTTTTTGTTTATTTTGTTAGGAGACTGTGCTGTTAAGAAGGTTGTCTGTTTCATGTCAGCCTTTTTAATGACGTCCGGTTGCATGAGGGCGGGTGCCTGCACGTCACTACGCCATTTTGCTTACCGGTTTGCGCCGGTGTCATCAAATCTGCACTTTCAGCTTTGCGCTAAGCTGGCACAAAAGCTGTATAAAAAGAACAGAACAGACGTTACATACTTATAAAGTGTGGTCAGGTGAGTATATCGCCATAAGCTACCACCCGGGCATGCCCGCTCAGCAAGGATTTTACTATGCAGCCATCTTCAAATGTCGCTTTTCTGATCAACTCGCTAGAGGGAGGCGGAGCTGAGCGTGTGATGTGTAAGCTGTTGAGTATTATGGAAAGCTACTTTGCCCGGCAGGGCACTGCCGTGCACCTGATTTTGCTTGATGCGATTGAAGAAGCCCATACCTGCCCGACGTATGTCAACAAGATTACGCTGGACACCGGTGGCAGCTTAAAGCAGGGCTATATACAGCTTAAAGATACTCTGGCCCAGCTGAATCCTGATTTCTGCCTGAGTTTTTTAACCCGCAGTAATATGCTGAACATTGCGATCAGTAAAAAGCTGGGTTACCGGCCTATTATCAGTGAACGGGTGAATACCAGCAGTCACTTTCCCGGCGGACTGAAAGATACCATCAGTAAGCAGATGATTAAATTTAGCTATCCGTATGCCGATACGGTCATTGCAGTGTCTGAGGGAGTAAAGGCGGATTTGATTAAAAATTTCCGCGTGCCGGAAGACAAACTGACCGTGCTTTACAATCCTTACGATATTGCTCAGATCGAAGCGCTCGCCGCAGAGCCGGTCGACGACATACCGGCCCGTTCTTACATTATCGGCACCGGCCGTCTGGTGAAGAACAAGAATTTCAGCCTGATGATCGAGGCCTTTGCCAAGTCAGATCTGCAGGATGATCTGATGATTCTGGGGCAGGGGGATGAATACGACGCGCTGATGGCGCAGGCCAAAGCATTGGGTGTTAGCGATCGGGTACATTTTGCTGGTTTTAAGTCTAACCCGTATCCCTATTTAAAACATGCCCGGTTTTTTGTTTCGACCTCTAATGCGGAAGGCTTTCCCAATGCGATTGTTGAGGCCATGTGTCTGGGCAAAGCGGTGGTGGCGACCAACTGTGAGTCCGGCCCGGCCGAGATTCTGTCTGAGCAGTACCCTTTGCAGGTTGATAGTTTTCAGGCCCAAAAGCATGGCTGTATTTGTGACACCAACAATGTCGGCGGGGTGATAAAAGCGCTTAATTACATGAATGTTGAAAAGCACCTGAATGACTACGCAGCCAAGAGCGCTGCCCGTGCACAGAGTTTCAGTAATGAAATTTTTCGTGAAAAAGTCATAGCGACGATTTCATCTGATCAGCAGCAGACCGGGGAAGCTTATGTTTCTGCTGGTTAAAATCCTATTTGCGTTTATCAGCACCATTCTTGTTTACCGCGCTATTTCCCGACGCTGTAACAAATATCTGGCCTTTGCGGTCGTCGCCTTGTGGTTACGCTTCTTTTTGTCGGCCTTTCACCAGATCACCTACGATCCGCTGGTGGCAGGTTTTTCCATCAACGCTATCGCCTCTATCGGCATTGCGGGGTTCGGGCTGTTGCTGGTACCACGAAATGTACTGTCACTGAAAACCCTGACTCTGATGTATGCCTTTTTTGCCTCCATTATCGTAAGTGGCCTGCTTAACGGTAATATAGTGGGCCTGATTAACGTGATGGTGAAGTGGTGCTTCTTCCTGTCGTTGACCGGCGCCATGTTCATGGCTATACGCAAAGTAGGTAAAGACGAGGTGATGCGCAAAATGCTGGTGGCATTTTTTCTGCCGGTCAGTTTGCAGGTGATGTCGTTTTTACTGGGCGAGGCCAAAGCTTCTGAGTCGGATGGCTCAACCAGTTATATCGGCGGCTACAATCACGAAGCTGCGTTTTCCATGATCATTGCCAGCTTCACGCTGGTAGTAGGCTTGATCAGTCCTAAATATATTCGTTTTCGCGGCACTTTGTTCCTGCTGGGCTGTTTTCTGCTGGTGATAGCCAACTACCGGACATCGGTGCTGGCGATATTGCCGATCGCTGCCATCTTTGCCTACAACAGCATGGAAGCCAAAATCCCCCAACGCTTTAAAGCGGTGTTTCTGATTTCAGCTTTCTTTGGTATCAGTCTTATCTTTCTACTGCTGTCTTACTCGATGCAGGACCGTTTTGCCGATGTGTTTGTATTTCTGACCAGTATTGACGATCTGATCAAAGCGCCGATGTACTACTCAGATGCGGAAAAAGATATTTTCTCAGCCCGGGTCTATATCTGGAGTCAGTATCTGTATGTGTACAGTCAGGGTGACTGGCTGCATCAGATGGTTGGCTGGGGGCCGGAATCCTGGAGTGGGCGGTTTCCTAAATATGCGCATAACACCTATGTCTCGTTCTTATTTGAATATGGTCTGGTGGGTACTGTGATTTTTATGCTGGCCGTAGGCAGCTTCCTGAAACACGCGCTACGTATTAAAAATCGCCGGTTTGCGCTGATGTTGTTCGCATCCATGCTGGGCTTTCTCATTATGTGTTTTGCCACCATGCCATTGTGGAATATCGAAGGGCTCATCCTCTACGCCATTTTAATTGGTAATACGATCGCTCCGGTACGATTACTGCAAGCGAATGAAAGTCACGCACCGGCATTTTTCTCGAAGCTGGTTCGTTTATAAGTTTTTTGTCCGCATGAAGCGGGATGATTTGGAGAGTAATATGAAACTTTGTGCCGTTGGTTTACGCGGAATACCTGATGTAATGGGGGGAATCGAATCCCACTGCCAACAGCTTTATCCTCGTATGGTAAAATCCGGCATGGATATCACAGTGATTTGTCGCTCTCCTTATGTGGACAAAAACCGGAAGGAATTTGAAGGCGTAGAGCTACGCTCGGTATGGACGGTAAAGCACAAATTTGCTGAGACTTTCCTCCATACTTTTCTGGCTATTTTTTACGCACGTTTTGTAGTGAAGCCGGATGTGCTGCATATTCACGGTATTGGCCCGGCGTTATTCACGCCGCTGGCAAAGTTACTGGGTATGCAAGTCATGGTCACTCACCACGGGGCTGACTATGATCGTCAGAAATGGAACGAATTTGCCAAGAAAATACTGAAGTTTGGTGAGTCAATGGCGGTGAAATTTGCTGACCGGGCGATTGTAGTAGGGCGCACTCTGACTGGCCGCTTGCAAGCGAGCAACAAAAAGCAGGCAGATAACATTAAGTTTGTGCCCAACGGTGCGCTGACCGGGGTGAACCCGGATCTGGGCGCTGACAAACTACCAGCTGATTTGAATCTGACGCCGGCCGAATATGTACTGACAGTGGCGCGACTGGTGCCCGAAAAGGGGATCCACGATCTGGTTGAGGCGTATCGCCAGAGCAACTCTGATCTGAAACTGGTTATTGTAGGCAGTGCAGACCATGAAGATGAATACTCACGCAGCCTGACCAAACAGGCGTCTGACAATATTATTTTTGCCGGTCGCCGTAGCGGTGATGAGCTTAATGCCTTGTATAAGTTTGCCCGGGTATTTTGTTTGCCGTCGTATCATGAAGGTCTGCCAATTGTGGCGCTTGAGGCCATTGCCGCGGGAACCGAAGTGCTGATCAGTGATATTACGCCTAACATGGACATTGGTCTGCCAGAAGACAGCTATTTCCGGGTGGGTGATACCGACCAGCTGGCTGATAAGATTACGCATGTTGATCAGCTGAATCTGGCGTTAAACAAAGAGAACTTCCTGAATACCTTCAACTGGGATACGATTTCAGTGGATACCGCAGAGATTGCGAAAAAACTGGCTCCGGGTCGTAATGTATCAGGGCAAGCAGCGAACTGATGGCGGAAAAAAAGCAGTTATTTTTATATCCGATTGAGCACAACAATGGCTTTATCGATCGCACCAAGGGCGTGTTTAGCAAACTCGGCTACCATTCCCGTCCACTAAAGCATTTGTTTCGCCCCGGGAATATTGTGTCCCGGGGAAGCAATACGGTAGTGCTTAACTGGTATGAAGATCAGCCTTACAGAAAGGGCCTGAACGGCGTAAAGCGACTGATTTTTATCGTGGGCTTTATGGTCAGCCTGGTTTCAATGCGGCTGTTCAGTCACAATATTATCTGGCTGAGGCATAACTTTAAGCCGCACAACGCCAGCAGTAAAACCGCACTGTTTTCGCTTATTGAGTCGGTGATGAAAGCGGTATCTCACCGGGTGGTTACATTAGAGATGACCGATGAAATTGAGTCTTGTGTGGTAAAGCATCCGCTCTATAAACCTGATGCCGAGCTCACCGAGTTTTTCAATCACACGGTGAATCGTCCCCGTACCACCGACTTTCTTTACTTTGGTTCGATTAAGCCCTACAAACGATTAGATGCGCTGATGAAGATCTGGCCGGTAGGTGTTCCGCTGAAAATTATGGGGTATTGCTCTGATAAGGCACACACGGATGAGATTAATCAGGTAATTGCCGAGCGTGGTCTGACTGTAGAATGGCAGAACGCGTTTATAGAACAGGATGAACTGGAGCAGGCTGTTGCGGATACCCGCTTTGTGATTATTCCCCATGAAGATGGTGCGATGATCTCATCAGGTACCTTCTATATGGCGCTAAGCCTGGGAGCTAATGTATTGTGCTTTGACTCCGCTTTTGCCCGGACAAAGGTAAATGAATTTGATTTTGTTCAGATTCTTGACCAACAGCGCTTAAACGACCAGTTGCCGACTCTGGCCTATGTCAGTGCCGGTATGGTGGTGGAACAGGCGGTTGAGCGCTATGGCGATCAGGCGATCAAAGAGTCCTGGCGTGTCGTGCTCAGTAATTAATGGTAGTGATGTAGAAGAAGCCCCGCTCTGCCGGGGTTTTTTGTTATCTGGCACAAAGGAACTAGCACGAAATTGCTAAAAAAAACCAGGCGCGAGGCCTGGTCATAAGGTAAAGCAAGCAAACTGAACAGATCAAGCGGCTTTGCTAACGCCTTTCACCTGTTCATAAATAGCAGTATCCACCTCGCATAGAGAGCGGATTTGTTCCATCAGCGCCGGATTATTAAGAATATCCGCTGAGGCACCCTGATTCGGACTTTTATTTTTGCTGGCGACCTTGATGTTGGTATTAAAGGTGGCATCAAATTTCTGCTTCCAACCATCCATATCATCGAGTGTGCCGGCGACCGCAAACTGTCTTAGATTCGCTACAGAAGCATCAATGGCGGTCTGTTTATCAGCCAGAATTTCTTCTACTGTCATGCCCGAAAAATATTTGGCGTAGGTCATACCGGCACTGATTCCGGTCGGGGTCGACAGGTACTCTTCAATGTCAGTATCGTTTTTCAGCCATTCAGACTTTTTAAACCGGTTGTACACATACTCCGAAATATAACGATCAATCGGGTCACGCAAAATAGTCAAAAAGTGCCAGTCTTTGTAATACTTACTGACTACAGAAGGGCGGGCAATACAGTGGCCGTTGGTATAGAGCATATGCGGATTATCCAGATGCGAAATCAGCTGACTTTCCCGGGCGGTCATCATCTCAATACCCAGTAGTTCAGCACTTACCCGGCTACTTTTTAAATCAATATGGCTGGCGAATTTAGTGCCTTTAAGTACGCTGGGATAAACCGATGCATAGATTGCTTTAGACAGAGACACCCCTGCGCATTTGGGAACATGACAGAAAAATATCTTGGGATACTTAGCCAGATATTTTTCTGCCTGCTGCTTTAACAGTTCTTGCATGATTCTTGCTCCTTTACCTTTTAATTGTTGAAGTCAGTGGACTTCATAATCGAATAATACGTATTTATCACTTTTCGCAGGGACCTTATGAGCTATACAGTCAGTGTCGTCATTACGACCTTTAACCGGCCCCAGGAACTCCAGGAAGCACTCGATGGGGTTTTTGCACAAATAGTAAAACCGCTTGAAGTTATTGTCGTGAACGATGCATCTTCCTTGCCATATGAAGATGTAATCGAAAAATTTTCCGGTCATGACAATTTCATCTATAAATATCTGGAAACCTCATCCGGCGCGAATAAAGCCCGCAACATTGGCGTGGATACGGCCAAAGGCGATGTTATAGCGTTTTTGGACGATGACGACATCTGGCTGCCTGACTATTTGCTAGAGCATATGAAGGCGTATGACGAAGGCGCCGATGCGGTGGTCAGTGGCTACCAGAATATGGGTAAGGAAGATGAAGTATACGTGCAGCAATCTCACGTGATTGAGGCTGATGTTCTGCGAACCGGTAATCAGTATTGCGGTATGAGTGGCTTTAGTATTCAGCGTGAACTGGCGCTAAAAGAGCGTTTTGACGAAACCCTGCCTAATGGTCAGGACTGGGACATGTACGTACGGTTGCACCAGCTCGGTTACAAGGTCGCCAATATTCCTAAACCGATTTTTCTTTATCGCTTCATGAATATGGACGGCATTGGCGCAAAAGTGGCAAAGATGTCGCCTGAACAGGCGGTTGTCAGACTTCGCTCAGCCGACAAACACCGCGCTTTTTTAGGCGAGGAAAACTACCGAAAGCGGATTGCTGCTCAGCTGTTGGTTTACCTGCCACTAAAGCAGCAAAAAATGGACTGGATTAAAAAGTCTGTTCAGCTGGCGGGGATCCGCATCACGATGGCGCACATTGCTAAAGTGACATTTAAAAAATTGCGCCAGAAAGGGTAGGGCGCTTTAGGAGGCACGATGGAGTTGTACGAAGACCAGTTTTCGGAAGCTCACGACACTGTTGGCGATGTTACTACCCAAAAAACGCTGATTATAGCGTCAACCGTGCGCTCAGGCAGTCATATGCTGGGCCACGTGTTACACGAAAGCGGTCAATTTGGTTTTCCGCTGGAGTATGCCAACAAGCAAAACCTGGCGCAGTGGAAACACAAGCTGGGTGAACAGTCAGTAAAAGGCGTGATGCAGCAACTCATGCGCCGGCGAACCTCAACTAATGGGGTGTTCGGCATCAAGGTGCATTACTCTCATTTGCCAGTATTTGGTGGATTCAGTCAGCTCAGCCAGCTGTTTCCGAATCCCCACTTTGTGCTGTTAACCCGTCACGACGTCATGTCTCAGGCGGTGTCATTAGCAATGGCAAAACAAACCGGCTCGTGGATTGCAGATCAGCAAGCCGACATAACTCCCGAATACCGCTTTGAAGACATTGACAACGGTATGCGCCGGATTTTATTTGAAAACAGTTCGTGGAAGTACACGCTAAGTGCTACGGGAGCAAACTATATCGATCTGGATTTTGAGGCAGTGAAGTGCGATACCGCCAGAGTGGTAAAGCAGATCGCTGACTTTATGCAGGTCGAGGTAGAGGTGGACAAAGTGCCGCAGGCACCGGTGACCCGCAAGCAAAGTAATGAGCTGAACCAGCAATGGATAGCCCGGTTTAATCAGGAATTCAGCGCCAACGATGAACTGTTGAGATACAACCAGGAAAGTGTGCTGCGCAAAGTCGCCAAGCGCTTTTTTTAAAATTAAATCATGTGATGTTGTCGCCGGTAGCATCGCACGCTACAACCATGACGAAAGGACCATAAATGTTATACGAATGGGCTGAAAAGCAAAAATACGCTAAAGAAAAGTCGCTGATCTTTTGGTGGCAGTCAAAAAAAGATCCCCGTCCTAATATTGGTGATTTTGTTGCCTATGATTTGGTCAACCGGATTGTTGCCATGAAAGGCAAGATGATTACCGATAAACAAGACCATTCACAAAAGCTGGTCAGTGTCGGCTCTGTACTGCATTTTGCTAATACCAACGACACCATCTGGGGCACCGGCCTGAATAAAAAAATGGATGACAAGGTGAACAAATTTGCCAGCCTGGACGTGCGTGCGGTGCGTGGCCCGCTGACCCGCAAGTATCTGATGGATCGAGGCATTGATGTACCTGAGATTTATGGCGACCCGGCTATCCTGCTACCTTACTTTTATCCCAAGGCGCTGATGGAAAAAGCCGACAAGCAGGATTACATCGTAATTAACCACATGAACGATGATATGAGTAAGTATAACGGGCATGAAGATAAGCTGGTAACGCCCATGCAGTATCCCGGCTCATTTATCGAAGCCATCGTTAACAGCAAGCTGGTCATTTCCAGCAGTTTGCACGGCGTTATTATTGCCGAAGCCTATGGTGTACCTGCAATTTTCTTTGACTCACAAAGTGGTGAGTCGATGTTTAAATATGAAGATTATTTTCAGGGTACAGGACGTCAGGATATTCCCAGGGTGACGACTATTGAAGAAGGGCTGGCGATGAATGTTCCCACTCCGCCGGACTTTACCGACATTGCGAAGAAGCTGTACGCCGCATTCCCGTTTGATTTATGGGGCGCGTAATACCACAAAGCCTTTTACCAATAAGTAAAACAAAAATGCCGCATGACAATGCGGCATTTTTTTAGCTTATTTGATGGGCTGCGACTTTAAGGCTTCACGGTTTCATCGACCGATGCGGTGACCTTTTCACTGCTTTCTGCTTCCCGGGCCTGTTGCTCCAGATTACCTGGCGCTGCCTTGGCCTTGCCTTTTTTGGCTTTCTTCTGACCTTTTAGCTCTGCCATCACTTTAAAGGTGTGTTTACGGAAAAACAGCATCAGGATACCGCCGTAAATTGCCGCGCCGGTGGCGACCAGTGACACCAGATCCAGGTAAATATTCTCGATGCCATAAACATTCATCCGCTCGATATACAGGACGCTGGCATACATGACCAGTGAGGCAAACGAGAACATCCATGAATTTCTAAACGCGTCCATCACCCCTATACCCAGATGTTTTTTCACCAGCGCAAATTTCATCAGCAGACTGACATAGTTTGCCACTACCAGTCCAACGATGACGCCATACACACCCCAGGGCACACCTGCCGCAGGCAGCGCCAGATTTAGCACCAGGTTAATCATATTGAGCTTGAATGCCGGGCCCGGCAGGCCGCGGGAAATGAGCAGGTTAGGTAAATAATAGGCCATGACCTGAGTGGGCGACATCAGCGACAGAATAGACAATAAGTACGCACTGGTAACCCATTTATCGCCAAATACGACATCAATAAATGGGTGCGCCACTGCGCCAATGCCAAAATATACCGGCGAAACAAACAGTGCTGTCATGCCTACCATCCGGCCGAATGCACCGGACAACCGGGCGGTTTCCACCCGCGCCAGACCGGCCAGCGCAATACGGTTAAGTGGCTGGAAGGTCAGGTTGTTTAAAACAGAAAAGCCCTGACGCGCCACCGACGTGTAAGCAAATGTGGATGCACCCAGGAAAAAAGCGATGATCAGGTTGGAAGTTTTCTGCGAAAAGAAATTCACAAATGACATCGCAATCAACGGTTTGGAAAACTGAATAATTTCAGGCAGGTGTTCTTTGCTGGTAACTTTTTCCGGTGAAAAGTCAGATTTGATACAGGTCATCACGGTTGACACGACCGCCTGCAGAATTTTGCCGAAGATAATTGCCCAGGCTCCAAAACCCATCAGCGCAGTGACAACCGATACAGTACCGCCAGCCACCACACCAACAGTGTCGTACACGGCCAGCTTTTTGTTTTCAAATTCACGTTCCAGCTTAGCCTTGTGAACCAGCCTGAAGCCGTTGGCAATAGGCACAATAGCCAGAGCGGCAATCAGTTGGGCGGCCAGTTCAGAATAGGTGTAATACGCAATAGGTACTGCCACAGCAAAGATAAGCACCGCGATGGCAGCGGATACGCCCATCAATACCCAGAATGACATACTGGCAAACTGGTTATCCCACTTTTCACGTTGAATCAGGTTCTGGCTGATCCCCACCGTCACAAACAAGTTGCAGAACTCTACAACCATCAGGCATATGGCAACCAGACCAAATTCTTCCACTCCAAGCAGGCGAGCCATGATCGCATAAACGACAAAGTTCACCAGTTGCGAGAAGCCATTTGCCGACAGGTTAAAAAACGCGCCGGCAAGAGATTTTGCTTTTAAAGACATGTACTGCGTACGTTCCGTGTTTAAACGTTAATAAAGGCCAAGAGCAAGCATAAAGCCTGCCTTAGTTAACAATGCCGTAAATAAAGTTCTTACCGTCTTCACTTAACTGCGTGAAGTTGGGGATCACAAATTCTTCGGCTTTGGGTAATTGTACCTGTTTCGGTGTTTTTACCAGGGTCTGAGCCTGATCACTGTTTTCCAACTCAGGGTACTGATATTGCTGGTCGATATGCCCTTTGATTTTTTGTTTGTCCAGCGCAGTATTAAACATGTAGTTATTAATAAACTGGCTATATGGATGGTCTTCAGGGTCGAACAGGTTATACCCGGTAGCATCATTATCGTTCAGTGTGACAACAATATTATTCTTGGCATAAGTCAGCATGGTGCTGTCTTCCTGAAACCGCGATGCAGTAAAACCGTTACGGTTAACCGTGATCAGGTTATGAAACAGATACGAAGTACCGTAACCGCCGGTCAGCAGGCCGCCAATTTTAATGCCGGCCCATTGTTTGCCGGTTTCATCACCTAAATCGTGGATATAATTGTTAAACACGTAACTCGGACCAACCCGGGTTGGGATCACGCTCACCCCGGTGTAGGTGTGTGACATATCATTGTTATACACCATTACGTTGTACTGGCCGCCATCGATCTCAATAGAGTCATCGTTGCCGTAACGAAACACATTGTTGTAGATCGCCGAGTCGCGCACAAAACCGCCTTTTGGATCAGAGTTTTTACGCCCTTCAATAACATCATTAAAGCGATGATCCGGTTTTCCCTCGAACCGGTTGTTGCGGATGATCACCTGACCCTTATAGGCGGGATCAGGATGATTGGCATTGGCAAAAAAGGCATTGGGACCTTTAGGGTGGCCATAGCGCCAGTCATTTGATGCCGGTACCGGATCATGAATATGACAGTTTTCTACCGTGATCACACCGGACTGACGCAGATGGATGCCCGAGTCGTAGTTGATCGGTTCGGCGTCGGCTTTTTCATAGGCGACCCCATTTTTCATGATATTAGGCTGACGGCCCCAGCCGGCAATATCGCACTGATTGATCCAGATATGATGAGCCTGTTCTGCGTAAATTCCATGTACGCGACCACCCCGGACTTTGATGTTTTCAAAGTACACATGATGCGCCTTGCCAATATCAATGGCGTAGCGATCACCTTTGCCGGCCTCAATGGTAATGTCTTTGTCGTTGACGATTTTTGCCCAGCCGTTGTCTGAGCCGTTGATTTTCAGCTTTTCCAGATCCAGCGTGCCGCCTTTATAAATGTCCGACAGATAGTACACCTTATCCGGATTAATCGGCGGCTTGTCAGCACGGGTGGTAAATTCATGGGACAGCGTTTGCTGTTTACCATCGGCCGTGGTAAGCGCTACCTTCACTTCGTATCGGGTATCGGGCTTCAGATAAACCAGCGGGCCTGTCAGCACGCCCTGAACTGGCTCCCAGACCAGCTTGCGGCCTGTCTGCCACTTATCATCAGCACTGCCTTTTACGCGATACTCAACCGAAGCGCTGGCTTGTTTAGTCTGGTTGGGCAGGGTGATGCTGGCCGACTCAATGAGCGGCTCTACAAAAATAGCCTTGCCCTCAGTCATACTTTTTGGATACATCGGCTGGGTCATCAGACCGGTAGACGATGCCCACTTTTTTAATGCCTTTTGGTCAAACTGCTGGTCAGCCTGCAAGGTTCGGTACAAATCGTAACGATCCAGCGGAAAGAGCACCATGGCGGCGCGCACCAGAGATTTTTCGTCAGGTGTGCCGGCTTGCTGCTGTAAAAACGTATCCAGCGCCTGACCATCTTGCAGGGCCAATAATACATCGGCGGCCGCCGTGGCTTCATTTTTCTTCAGCCGGGAAAACATGCGCTTGTAAGTGTCTTCATTCATCATCGTGTTGACCAGCTGCGCCACCTGTTGCGGCGAGGACAGCGCTTGCTCGTTCATACGCTGCAGGGCGACCACACCGGGCTGGCCCACCGTCAGAGAGGCTTTGGTCATGGTTGAGGCAGAGTCTGACGCGGCCTGCACCGGACCAGATAAGATGAAAAATGCACTAAGCACAGCCATAAGTGGCGATTTACGCATGTTACAGGCTCCTTTAAAGGGAACAACAATTCATGCAAAAATCACGTTTAATCCGGTTGTCCGGCACACACTGATACCTCGTGGGATATCCATTCCATCACAAGCGGGATAACAATCAGGGCGAACTGATTAAACACGACATCTGCATACAAATTTTACCAGCTTTCGCCCAGTTATCTTTGTTGTTAAAGATACCTAAGTACACACTGAAGGACATTGTCTTGCAATTTGTATGCACAGCCAGCAAAAGTTGTCATCGATGCTGGCTGAATCTGGTGTAAAGGGTTGGGGGATGACAGTCGAAGATCAGAACTGGTAGCGAACCGAGCTGCCTAAATCCGCAGCCCAGCTTAACTCCTTGCGTGACAAGCCGTTAGCGCCTTGTGCAGAAAAGCTGTGCAGAGCACTGTAGGCATTGGCAGAGGGCATTTTCAGGTGATGGCAAAGGGCATAAAACAACAAACGGCAACGTTCTTTGCCCGGTGCACAATGCAGATAAATACTGCCACCCTGTGTCAGGATCTGACGAAGCTCTGCAATATACTGTTGCAACATTGCCACATCACGCTCACTACTTTGCGTAGTATTTTCAAACGGAATCCATAACCAGCGAATGTTGGCCTGCTCGGCCAGCTGGCGCACCTCATCAGCATTTTCTGCCGTGGTCTGAATGGTGGCAATGTGTGAGACCGTATCGTGCTGTAACGTGGTAATGCTGCTTTCATCCGGTGCCGGACCCAGGGTGATTCTGCCTACACTGGTGCGAAACCAGTTTAGTTGCGAAGCATCGGATGGGGAATCTGCATTAACTTGGGACATACATCTCCGGCTTGTTAAACCACATAATAATAAATTGAAAAATAATGACAGCTACAGCCACCTAAAACAAACAGGTGCCAGATGGCGTGGGTGTATTTTATCTTTTTTGCCACATAAAAAAGAACCCCGATACTAAAACAAAGTCCACCTGCCACAATCAGCCACAGTCCTTCGCCGGGTAATGCCATATACAGTGGATAAATCACCCCCACGGCAATCCAGCCCATTAACAGGTAAGTGGCCACCGACACTTTGGGAAACCGGTGCTGGGCGATTAACTTAAACATTATACCGGCCAGTGCCAGCGTCCAGATCAGTGCGGTCATGGTGATCCCCAGCCAGCCGCCAATAGACACCAGCAACAAAGGCGTATAGGTGCCGGCAATCAGCAGGTAGATTGCACTGTGATCAAACAGCTTAAGCCAGCCTTTGGCACGCTGATCAGAGATGGCATGATACAGGGTCGAACTTAAAAACATTAAAATCAGCGTGGTACCATAAATAGCGCCGGCTGTGATGGCTAACGGCTCCTGCGCTCGCAGCATCATAAACACCAGCCCGACAATGGCAGCCACACAACCAATGCCATGGCTAAAGCTGTTCAGCCATTCTTCTACTGCACAGTACGCCTGATTTTTTATTGATGTCATAGGGCCGCCTTGACTGATTGTATATTCGTTTTTTGAGCGAACAACTGTGCGCTCAATGTCAGTGTAACGCAAAGCCTGACCAAAAACGATGACAGCCAGATGAATGTTTTGTTCACCCAGTATTGCTGTGGCTATGACTGTTCCGGCTCACACAATGGGGCATTTAACTCATTGCTGAGCTTGTCTATTAGCTCGATCAGTGTGCTGGCTTCCTGGTCACTGATATTGCTCAGGTTACAGCGCATTTGCTCAGGGATGGTCTGGGCACGGGCCCGGCAACTCCGGCCGTAGGCGGTGAGTGAGACAATACGAATGCGTTTGTCTGAAGTAGCACGGGATACCGTAATAAACCCTTTAGACTCCAGTTTTTTGAGGATCAGGCTCATGGCACCGCTATCAATTTTTGTGTGACCAGCCAGATCCGAAATGGTAATGCCTTCGTTTTCCCACAGACTCATCAGTACAACATACTGAGGATAAGTAATATCCAAATCTTTAAGCAGGGGGCGATAAGCCCGGCTGAACGCATTGGATACCGTGTAAAAACGATGGCAAAGCTGTTTATTTAACGTCAGGGAATCTTTCATAACATCACCTCTGATGAATATTTTGCATACAAAGTACTTGATCTTCAAGTACAGAGTCGATACGTTAATTTGCATGCAAAATAAATATGACTACAGGAGTCCTTTATGCATAAACTTGAGCAGGTAATATACACAGGCACAGCAACAGCAACAGGCGGACGGGACGGCACGGCCAAATCCAGTGATGATCGCCTGCAGGTGAACCTGTCGGTACCCAAAGCACTGGGCGGTGATGACGGACAGGGGACCAATCCTGAGCAAATGTTTGCAGCCGGTTATTCAGCATGTTTTATTGGCGCGTTAAAACATGTGGCTGGTACGCAGAAGATAACACTGGGCAGTGATATCAGCGTAACAGCAGAGGTATCCATTGGCCCGATTGAAAAGGGGTTCGCGATTGCCGCCAAACTGACTGTGGATCTGGCTGATATGGAACAGCAACAGGCTGAGTCGCTGGTAGCGCAGGCCCATGAGGTTTGTCCCTATTCCAATGCTACCCGCGGTAATATTGAAGTTACGCTGGTCACCAAAACCAACTAAGCCTATCCAAAGCTGGATGTCTGTGCATCCAGCTCTTTTCATGACTCGGGCGTATTGACACTAAAACCCTGACTGTAGCCCAGTTCAACAAGCTGGCCAATCGAATCATCGGGCAACATCAGCTCCAGAGTGACCTGCTGCGCATAAGCAGCGTCGGCTACTTGTCCGCCTTGCTGTTGGGTAAAGTGACGCCAGAATTGTTCATGTTTGAAATCGCCCGTTACCACTACCCGGGTTAGCTTCACCAGTTCATGGGTGGGTAATGCATCAAGTGTTAACTGCGCCGAAGCAGAATAAGCCCGCACCAGGCCTCCAGCCCCTAGCTTAATACCACCAAAGTAGCGCACCACCACAATCGTAATATCACCCACGGCATTGTGCTGTAACACATTTAAAATGGGTTTGCCGGCAGTACCGGAAGGCTCGCCGTCATCGGCCATGGCCACACTGTCAGGATTGGCCGGGTTGCCCAGTAAATACGCCCAGCAATGGTGCCGTGCATCCGGGTATCGCCGGCGCGCCTCATCAATCAGCGCCATCGCACTGGCCCGGTCCGGTGTATAGGCAGCAATACCGATAAACTGGCTTTTCTTGATTTCGTATTCGGTTTGACGTTGTTCGTCGGGAATTAAATATGGCATGGATTCAGTATACCTGAGTGCACCCTCTGGCACAGCCACAAAAATCATTGCTGACCGGGTTCATACTTTAGATGGAAAGTGATTTATTGTTAGGCTTTTTTTTCTGTTTTTTGCGCAAGCTGAACTATGCTCAAAAGGCATTCAGTTTGGAAAAATAAATATGAGGGTCAACAACCCTGTCATCTCAAGTTGCCTGATCGGTGCTGCGCTGGTGGTCGTGGCAGGTTTTATCAGCTTTAAGTTATTAAAGCAGGAACGTCTGGTGTCTTTTGAAGGCCCGGTTCGGGAATTTGTTGATGTAAAAAACGAGCAGTATGAAAATCTGGGCTACGAATTATTGACGGTGGAAAGCTTTTTTCTGGCCACTGACAACGTCACTTTTGATGAGTTTGAGCTGTTTGTCGCCCCTATTTTTGAGCAAAATATTATTGTTTCTGCCATTTTCTATTATGACCAGGCTGCTGCAATGGGTGACCTGACCTCACCTACCTATTGGCAGTCTTTCGATGGCGAGATGCCGACTTCTGAAGAAACAATGCAGGAATT
This sequence comes from Salinimonas lutimaris, assembly GCF_005222225.1. Taxonomy (GTDB): domain Bacteria; phylum Pseudomonadota; class Gammaproteobacteria; order Enterobacterales; family Alteromonadaceae; genus Alteromonas; species Alteromonas lutimaris. The sequence goes on along the minus strand of NZ_CP036536.1, from coordinate 3,328,965 downwards.
TCTGGCAGATTTTGATATTAAACATTTAAGCACTTCTGATCCTACTACCACTGCACCCATGCAGGGCGGTACCCGCCGTTATGTGGGCATTGTCTATAAAATGGCTGACGATGAGGGGGTGCTTATTTTTTATATCGATTTTGACCGGGCGATACGCGCAGTCATTAATAACGATATCTCCAAAGAGTTTTTTATTTTTGATGAAGATGAAAAACTGATTTTTCAGAACGTACCTAATACCGATATTGCGAGTAATGCCTTTGTTGAGGATTTATTTTTCTTTGACCAGTTCTGGCAAATTAAAATCAATTACTTGCCCGACTCGCAAAGTTACTTCTATTACCTCATTCCAATATTCGCGCTGGTGTTGTCAGGCTTCATTTTTTATCTGTTTCGTTATTCAGCCCGGCTTAAAGTGCTGTATTCGCAAAAAGAAGATGCGATGACCAAGCTGCAGTTTGCCCAGGAAAAAATTATTGAGTCAGAAAAAATCAACGCCATGGGCGGCTTGGTGGCCGGGATATCTCATGAGGTCAATACGCCGCTGGGTATCAGTATTACCAGCGCCTCTCACCAGCGTGATTTGCTGGATGAGTTAAAGCAGGACTTCGACAATGGCGTGCTGGACTCAGACAAATTTGAAGATTTTATGGAATCCAGCTATGACATGGTCGACATGACGCTGAAAAATATGCAGCGCGCTTCCAAGCTGGTGGCCAGTTTTAAACGGGTGGCAGTAATCAATGCCGATGATGCAACGGATATTGAGCGTGTGGATTTGACCAACCTGATTAATGAGTTTATCAGCAACTATCGCGACCATAGCGACGGACACACCATCAATTTTATTGCCCGCCTGCCGGATAAGGCAAAAGTGTCTACGTACCCGGCGGTGATTACTCAGGTATTGTCTCACTTAACGTCAAATACCTTGCTGCACGGGTTTAAGCCAGAACAAAAGCAGGTGGAAGTGCAGATTGCTCTGCGCGAATACAAGGATGGCTTTGCCCTGCGTTTTAGCGATAACGGTACCGGTGTACCGCCGGACGATCTGCGTAAAATTTTTGAACCTTTCTTTACGACTAAAAGAGGAAGCGGAAATGCAGGGCTTGGTCTGTGCGTAGTCTATAATCTAATCAAGAGTAAACTGAAAGGTGATCTGAATCACGGTAGCAACCCGGATCAGGGCCTGTGGATCTCGTTTACTGTGAGTAATTTGAATTCGAAGGAGTAAGCTGTGGCTGCGAATCCTCTTTTTGCTAAGAAAAAGCCGGTTGTAGAAAGCGGCGATAATAACGAAAAAGAAGCCGAAGTCGGTTTTAAAGTGTTAATCGTGGATGATGAGACAGAAGTGCATCGGGTAACTGACCTGACCCTGAAGCGTTTCAAATTTGATGGTAAAAAAATTGAGTTTCTGCATGCTTACTCAGCGCAGGAAGCCATGGAAGTGTTTAAACGAGAGAAGGATATTTCTCTGGCGCTGGTGGATGTGGTCATGGAGACAGACCATGCCGGTTTGGATCTGGTGCACTGGGTTCGTAAAGATCACAAGGATCATTTGTGCCGGCTCATATTGCGTACCGGTCAGCCCGGACAGGCGCCGGAGCATGAGGTCATCGAAAAATATGACATCAACGATTATAAAGAAAAAACCGAGCTGACCAGTCAAAAGCTGAAAACGCTGATGTACAGCGGACTGCGCTCGTACCGGGATATCAGCACCATTGAGCTACATCGCAAAGGTCTGCGCCAGGTCATTGAAAGTACCGGCAATATGCTTAAATCCAACTCAATGACAGCATTTGCCACAGCGGTACTCAAAGAAATCATGAATATTCTGCAGCTGGAGTCCACTGCGGTGTATTGTTCTACGTTTTCCAGAAAGAGTGAGCAGGGTTCGACCAGCCGGGTGCTGGCGGCAACCGGCGAGCTGGTGAAAAACATGGAAAGTGCTGATATCGATCAGCTTCCTGAGTCGGTTAAAAAGCAATTTGATCGGGCGTTAGCCGAGCAATGCTCTTTTTATTCGCCAGAAGGATATGTGTTTTATACCCAGACCGATGGCGGTCATGAAAACCTGCTGTACATTGATATTAAAAATGACCTGACACCCAGTCAGCGTGAGCTGCTGGAAATTTACTGCATCAACGTGGCGCTGGCTTATGAAAACCTGCTGATGAGTGAAGAGGTGCTTGATACCCAGCGTGAACTGGTTTACCTGCTGGGCGATGCGGTTGAAATGCGCAGTAAGGAAACCGGCGCACATGTGAAGCGGGTTTCTTTAATCAGCTACATGCTGGCTCAGAAATATGGCTTGAGCGAGCAGGAGTGTCTGATGATTAAGAAAGGCTCGCCGCTGCACGATCTTGGCAAAGTCGCTATTCCTGATAGCATTTTGCACAAGCCGGCCAAGCTGGATAAAGATGAGTGGGACAAAATGAAAACCCACGCCATGGTGGGTTACGACATCCTGAAAAAATCACAGAAACCTATTTTGGTGGCAGCCGCTGAAATCAGTCTGACTCACCACGAAAAGTGGGATGGCTCGGGCTACCCCCGGGGGCTGAAAGGCGACGATATTCCTATTTCAGGTCGTATCACTGCTGTTGCTGATGTGTTTGACGCACTCGGATCTAAGCGTGCATACAAAGATCCCTGGGATAGCAGCAAGATCAAGGCGATTTTAGAAGAAGAGCGTGGCCGGCATTTCGATCCCGCCCTGATTGATATCATGATCGAAAGCTTTGATGAGTTTTTAAGCATTCGCGAGCAGTTCCCTGACGGGGATGCGTAAGCATGACAGGCGAGGTAGTAATGCCATTTTCAGTAGAGCCAAAACTTATCGATACAGGACAAAGCTGGCAGGTTTTTGAGCATTATCAGCAAATGCTTGTCAGTCAGTTATCTTTCACATCCATGAGTTACTGGTACGACATGACGCCTACGATGCTGGTAAAAATGACCCCGGATAATGCGCGGGATGAACGGGTAGAAAGTGGTGGGTTAACGTCATTGTTCGGTGAGAGTAAGATCATCTTGTGCCCCGCCAGACTGGTTCCCGAAACGCTCAGACCTTCCCAGCCGTTTTGTATTGTGGCCCGGTATCAGGTTGATAATCATCAGGGAGTGCTGGTGGGCGGGCTTGCTGAAGACGGTAACGTCAGTGACTTTGAAGATCTGGTACTCGCCGGACTGGTGGATATTTTTCGCAGTCTGATCGCCCAGCGCTTTATATATCAAACCCATATATTAACAGGCTTACAGCAGGAGATTTCTCGCAGTGAAAGCATGGCCATGTTAGGTGAAATGGTGGGGGCAGTCACGCATGAAATTAATAATCCGCTTGGTGTAGCCGTGACCGGGGTGTCGCATTTAAAAGAAGAAATTCGCTTGCTGGTGCGCAGCTTTGAAAGTGGTGAGCTGACTGAAGATTCTTTTCAGGAATTTGTGGATGAGTGCACCGATGTCTGTCAGTTGCTCGAATTTAATCTTGGCCGGGCGGTATCGCTGGTCCAGGACTTTAAGAAAACCGCGGTAGACCAGAGCGCCTTTAAGCTGGTGATGTTTGATGTGACAAAAAATATCAATAGCCTGCTGGGGAGTCTGGCGCCGGAAATTAAGCGCCATGGCATCAAACTGACGGTAGATTTACCCGAACAAGTGCAAACCAATGGTTATCCTGGTGCTTTATCACAGATAGTGACAAACCTGACTTTCAATTCTATCCGACATGCATTTGAAGGTGTTGATAACCCTGAAATCAATCTGGTGGGGTGCCTGGATAACGAGGCAAACGAGTTTATTCTTTATTTCGAAGATAACGGTACTGGTATACCTGAAGCTATCCGCAGTTCGATTTTTGAGCCTTATTTTACGACAAAAGCGGAAAGCGGTGGCAGCGGATTGGGTATGTCTATCGCCCGGGATTTGGTAGAGAAAAAACTGGCTGGCTCTATCATACTGGATGAAAGTTTTACCACCGGAACGCGGTTTATTCTGAAGTTGCCTGTGCATTGAGGTTTCTCCGTCCTCCCAGCGTCGCGCTGTGGCATAGGGGATTTCCGCGGGAGCATGGCTATTTAAATCTAACGCTGTTTGACCTACCGCCGTCGACCTTATGTAGCTAATCTGGTCTAAGCTCTACGTTAGTCACCTTATAACGAATGGTTGCAAACAGGGTTTAAAACCATTTGCCGGTGTTGACCGGCGGCAACCAGAGGGGAATGGCGATTCCCCTCTGGACTCCCTCGCTCCCCCTGGCGCTCAAAGCTGTGCATTGCATTAACAGGCAAAACCAATCAGGACAAAAAGGGACATCCCTGTCCCTTTTGCCCTTATCTCATCGTCCTTGATGAGATTTGTTTTTGCTTATCTGTTCATGCAATGCACATGAGCTTAAAGGGGGTAAAAAGCGTCACTTTCGTTGACGCTATCTTTAAGGGGATGACGTCTTCCTTTCGAATAAATACTTTGAATTAACGCTGTTTGACCTACCTCGTCGTCCCGGAGTCGCGCAGCGGCATCCGGGATCTCTGTGGGAACATGACTAACCTTAATCGAGTGATGTTTTTAGTTAGTCAGCCTGTTGAGGAGATCCCCGCTTTCGCGGGGACGACGGTAGGTGGGGTTACCCGTTGGGGCAGTATTACCTCGTCGTCCCGGAGTCGCGTAGCGGCATCCGGGATCTCCGTGGGGACATGACTACTTTGAATTAGTGCTATGTTAAGCCAACCTTCGTTTCTCAAACCTGGCCAATCTATCTCAATTCTGCGTTAGTCACCTTACAACGAATGGTTGCAAACAGGGTTTAAAACCATTTGCCGGTGTTGACCGGCGGCAACCAGAGGGGAATGGCGATTCCCCTCTGGACTCCCTCGCTCCCCCTGGCGCTCAAAGCTGTGCATTGCATTAACAGGCAAAACCAATCAGGACAAAAAGGGACATCCCTGTCCCTTTTGCCCTTATCTCATCGTCCTTGATGAGATTTGTTTTTGCTTATCTGTTCATGCAATGCACATGAGCTTAAAGGGGGTAAAAAGCGTCACTTTCGTTGACGCTATCTTTAAGGGGATGTCGTCTTGCTTTCGAATAAATACTTTGAATTAACGTTGTTTGATCTACCTCGTCGTCCCGGAGTCGCGTAGCGGCATCCGTGATCTCCGTGGGAACATGACTACCTTAATCGAGTGATGTTTGTAGTTAGTCAGCCTGTTGAGGAGATCCCCGCTTTCGCGGGGACGACGGTAGATTGGGACGCCTCGTTGAATCTGGATTGCCTCGTCGTCCCGGAGTCGCGTAGCGGCATCCGGGATCTCCGTGGGAACATGACTACCTTAATCGAGTGATGTTTTTAGTCAGCCAGCCTGTTGAGGAGATCCCCGCTTTCGCGGGGACGACGGTAGGTGGCGGATCTCCCTGAAATATCACTACTCAATCAGGCCGCCACCACCCAGCAAACCTCCAACAACCGAGTTGACACTTTCGCTACCGGAACCGGCAAAAGTCTCTTCTGATGACGTAGTTGACTGAGTGCCAAGATCCAGATCAGCCGTGAGTAAGTTACCATCGCCCGGATCCAGGCTGATACTTACGCTGGCCAGTTCCCCAACCGATATTTCGACAATTTCAAACGATCCGTCAGACTTAATTAAAACGCTCTGCACACTGGGCTCTAAAACACCCAGCAAGGTCACAGTAACATCCAGCTCAGCGCCAGCCAGAGCCGGGTCTGCAACACCTGTGATGGTGGTGGTAGTAAGTGTCAGTAACGTGGATGAACTTACGTCAGTAATCTCCAGCCGTGGTAACAATTCTCCGCTGATTTGTTCAACCGTACTTTGATTCCCGGCTGCATCGGTAGCCAGTGCGGTTACCTCGAAAGTGCCCTCTGGAATGACATCCGGAATTTCAATGGTGAAGTTTCCATCATTGTCAGCAAGTGTAGGATAGTCCATCCCATCGAGTGTAATCACTACAGCTGCATTTTCTTCTGTATTACCGCTTATCAGAGGCGTGCTGTCATAAGTCTCGCCTATTGCATCAAGATTCAGAACCGGCACGGTCAAATCAATAATGCCGCTGGTGGTAATATTGGCTAGGTTGCCGTTCACATCGACAACATCCACCTGCACATTCAGCAAGCCTTCCGGTAACACATTAACCGGCACAACCGAGAACAGGCCATTGGAATCGACTGTGTCAGTCAGAGTCTCAATTTCATTATTCAAAGCATCAAGCAAGGTGATAGTAACCAGTCCACCGACAGCAGTGCTGGTGCCGGAAATTGTCGGCTGACCTTCGTTAAGTGTCAGCACATCCAGTTGCAGAACATTCAGGTCAATAAGACCACTGGTCGACACCGCTGCTTCATTACCGGCCGGGTCTAGCACGCTGGCATTGACCGTCAACAGACCAGCGGGTAAGTCAGCACTCGGGGTGGCTGAGAAGTTACCGCTACCATCCACAACTGCAGTCAGGGTATCAATCAATACATTAGAGGCATCACGCAACTCTAAGGTAACAACAGTACCTGGATCAGCATCGGTTGAACCGGTGAAAGTCGGCAACAGGGTGTCCAGTTCAAATCCGTTGAGATTCAAAACCGGCACGGTCAAATCAATAATGCCGCTGGTATCCACAGTGGCCAGATTTCCATGTGCGTCCAGAATGGTGGCATCCACCGTTAGTAAGCCTTCAGGCAGAACACTGGTTGGAATGATTGAGAAGTTACCGCTGCCGTCTACGGTATCGGTCAGGGTCTCAATCTCATTGCCCAGCGCATCAAACAAGGTGATGGTCACCAGTCCGCCCAACAAGGTGCTGGTACCGGTAATTTCAGGCTGCCCTTCATTAAGAGTCAGTACATCTAGCTGTAATACATCCAGATCAATAATACCGCTGGTGTAAACTTCTGCTTCATTGCCATTTTCATCAAGCACGCCAACATGAATATTCAATAACCCTTCAGGCAAATCAGTGCTGGGAATGACAGAAAATGTACCGTCGCCTAGAACCGTCGCGGGGATTTGTTCAATTAAATTATTGCTGGCATCGAACAATTTAACGGTAATGACTTCACCAATCTGGTCACTGGTACCGGTAATGACCGGACGAAGTGTATTTAATTCAAAGCCGTCGATAGTAATGATCGGCAGGGTTAAATCAACCAGTCCGTCGATAGATACTTCAGTCAGGTTATTAGCGGCATCCAGTACACTGGCGTTTACTCTCAGGACGCCGTCACTAAGCGGCAGGGTTGGCGAAGCTGAGAAGGTACCATCACCCAATACGGTTGCGTACAGCGTTTCTATCAGCGTGCCGGCCTGGTTCAGTAGCTCCAGAGTCACAATTGCACCAATTTCGTCACTGGTGCCGGTAATCAGCTGGTCAACGGTATTAATTAGCGGCGTAGCAACGGTTAGTGACGGAGCAGTGAGGTCGATAATTCCATCCACTGTCGCTGTGGCCACATTACCGGCATCATCCAGTACCTGCGCATTAACTGTCAGATCTGTGCCATCAAGCAGGGTAATCGTTGGTGTTACCGTGAAAGTGCCATCGGCGCCAACAACCGCATTCAGGGTTTCCAGTGTATTACCCAGCCCGTCAACCAGATTAATAGAAACTGTGGCGCCAATCTCATCACTGATACCGGATATAGTGGGTTGTGATGAAGTTAAGTCCAGCGCTGCCAGGCTAAGGGTAGGGACCGTCAGATCAATAATGCCATTTACCGACGCTGTTGCTGTATTACCTGCAGCATCAAATACCGATGCATTAACAGTAATATCACCTGCACTGAGCGTTATAGTGGGTAAGGCGGCAAAGGTGCCATCAGGTTGTACAACTGCATTGAGTGTTTGCAACACATTTCCTAGCGCATCGACTAAATCCAGAGTCACAGTCGCCCCAATCTCATCACTCAGGCCGCTGATCAGCGGCTGGGCGCTGGTTTCATCAATATCATTTAGAGATAGCGATGGATCCAGCGTATCAATAATACCTGATACGATCAGACTGACCGGGTTGCCCGAGGCGTCATAGAGTGAAGCATCCACCGACAGTAAACCATCCGGTACTGCCTGCGGGGTCACGCTGAAAGTGCCGTCGCTACCCACTGTTACACTCAGCAGCTGTGTATCACCCGCCGAATCGGTTAAAGACAGCGTGACTTCTGAATTAATCAGGTTACTGGTACCCTGAATGAGAGGCGTAGACTGGTTGATGTCTATAATTTCAAGATTCAAAACAGACAAAGACAAGTCCAGCAGGCCTCTGGTGCTTACCGAGGCCACATTACCAGCGTTATCAGCCACATCAACATCAATAGTCAGCAAGCCTTCCTGTAGTGCTGTGGTCGGATCAAACGTGAAGGTGCCATCGTTTTGCACGGTCGTCACCAGGTTCTGAATATTCCCCCCTGCATCGGTGATGCGTAGTGATACCTGCTCGCCCAGAGCATCACTGGTACCGGTAATTACCGGCGTCAGATTGCTCAAATCCAGTGGATTCAGGCTGATAAGTGGTGCCACTGTGTCAATAATACCGGTTTCGGTGATATTCAGCAGGTTGCCTGCATCATCCACTACTTCTATAGCAATAGTAATGCCGCCATCAGGCAGTAGCGATGGGATCACTTCGAAGGTACCATCTGCGCCTACTGTTGTTGTCAGCGTTTGGCTATCACCATTAATGTCAGTGATGGTGACTTCAACGGCATTACCCTGCTCGCCACCCCGACCCAGAATAGACGGGGTATTGTCGGCAAAATTGATAGGATCCATACTGATGACCGGAGCGGTCAGGTCAAGCACACCCGTAGAACTTACAGACGCCAGATTGCCGTTTGCATCCAGTACCTGGGCCTTAACCTGCAATATTCCCTCTGCCAGACCCAGCGCGCTGGGGTCAAATGAGAAGTTTCCTGCGCCATCGGCCGTCGTCACTTGCTCATAAATATTCCCTAAAGCGTCGGTCAGTATGAGGGTGATATCTGCACCCGCTTCGTCGGTGGTACCGGCGATGACCGGAGAATTCAGATCTACATTGAAGTCGCTCAGTGAAATAGTGGGATCAGTAAAGTCTACCAGTCCGCTGCTGTCAATATTATTGATATTGCCAGCCTGATCCACAATGACAGCATCAACATTAAACGTACCATCAGCCATCGGCCCCGGTGTTACACTAAAGGTGCCGTCGCCTTGTACCTGTACAGTGAGCACCTGCTCAGCCCCTAGCGCGTCGGTCAGGGTCAGCTCAATGTTAGCGCCAATATCATCGCTGGTGCCGGTAATCAGCGGAGTACCATTGCTAATGGTCAGGGTATCAAACTCAATTTCCGGCAGCTGGGTGTCCAGGTCCGCGGTGACCAGTGCTGTACTGGTGGTGCCATCGGTCACCTGGGCCGAGACTTCAAATGCCCCGTCTGCCAATGGGGTGGGGGCAGTCACACTAAAGGTTCCGTCTGCATTCACTGTGGTAGTCAGTGTTTGTGTGGAATCCAGAAAATCAGTGATGGTCACTGTCACCGTCAAGCCTACGTCTGCATCCGTGGTACCGCTGATCTCTGGCGTGGGGTCGTTAATCAGCCCAATATCATCCAGTGAAATCAGTGGGGCCGTTGAGTCAATCTGGCCCGTTGTGTCAGTGGCGGTGGTACTGTTACCTGCTTCATCCTGACCGGTGACCGTTACGGTATAGTTACCTTCAGCCATAACCTGAGGTACCTCGGCACTGTATGAGCCATCCGGCTGTACTGCGGCTGTGAAGGTTTGCTCAGTGTCCTCAGCATCGGTCACCGTAATCGAAACCGTACTATTGGCCGGCAAGTCGCTGGTGCCATGAATCGAGGGTGTAGTATCGGCATTGGTTCCCTGGGTGTCGATGGTAATTGTCGGTGCGGTCGTATCCAGCGTACCGGTTTCACTGTCAGATGCGCTGTTACCCGCTGCGTCACTTACCTGAGCGGAAACTGCGTAATCCCCTTCCGCGAGTGCTGATGGAACATCAGCACTGAAACTACCATCCGATGCGGTGATTGCGCTAAAGGTCTGCGAATTGCCAGCACTGTCAATAACTGTCAGGCTCACCGTAACGCCGCCACCCATATTGGTTGTGCCATTTAGCGTGGGCGTTGTGTCGTTAGTAGCAGGCGGTGGGGTCAGGTCTATCACAGGGGGCGTAATATCCAGCGTGCCGGTTTCGGTATCAGTGGCTGTGTTACCGGCAGCGTCGGTAACACTGGCCTGAACAGTGTAACTGCCTTCCGCCAGTGCTGTGGGCACATCAACACTGAAATTACCATTTGTGCCGGCTGTGGCGAAAATGGTTTGGGTAGCCCCGGCGGCATCAGTTACGGTCAAAGTAACCGTCGCACCACTGCCTAAATCCGTGTTGCCGGTTAGCGTTGGGGTTGTGTCATTACCCAACGCCGGCGGGTCGATAGTAACCACCGGCAGTGTGATGTCCAGCACACCAGTTTCGGTATCTGTAGCACTGTTACCGGCAGCATCGCTGACCTGAGCCGTGACGGTAAACTCACCTTCGGCCAGCGCCGATGGTACATCAGTACTGAAACTACCATCCGATGCAGTGGTTACGCTAAAGGTCTGAGTATTGCCAGCAGTGTCAGTGACTGTCAGGCTCACCGGAGCGCCGCCCCCCACATTGGTGGTACCACTGAGTGTTGGAGTCGTATCATTGCCATCGCCGATGGTATCAATAGTGATAACCGGGGCAGTGATATCCAGCTCGCCGGTCTGACTTGCCAGGCCTTCGTTTCCGGCATTATCGGTCACACTAGCCTGTACCGTGAACTCACCTTCAGCCAGCGCTGCGGGCACATCAACACTGAAATTACCATTGGTGCCGGCTGTGGTGGTGAAGGTTTGGGTAGCCCCAGCGGCATCGGTTACGGTCAACGTAACCAGAGCACCACTGCCTAAATCCGTATTGCCGGTTAGCGTTGGGGTTGTGTCATTACCTAACGCTGGCGGGTCAATAGTGACCACCGGCAGTGTGATGTCCAGCGTGCCGGTTTCAGTGTCACTGGCAACATTGCCGGCCGGGTCGGTGATGGTGGCTGTTACGGTGAAGTCACCTTCGGCCAGGCTGGCCGGCACTTCTGCACTAAAGTTACCGCTGTTATCTGTAGTGGTGGTAAATGTGCGTATTACATCATCAGCATCGGTGACAATCAGGGTCACCGTTGTGCCCTGCACCGCGCCTGTCGTTGTACCGGTTAGCAGCGGTGTCGGGTCATTGCCTTCGCCTACCGGATTTAAAGAAATGGTAGGCGCTACACTGTCCAGTTCGCCGGTCTGGGTGTCACTGGCTGTATTGCCGGCGTCATCTTCCACACTGGCCTGAACAGTGTATTCACCCTCAGCCAGCGCTGCCGGGACTTCTGCACTGAAATCACCATTGGCACCGGCTGTGGCGGTGACGGTCTGGGTAGCTCCAGCGGCATCGGTTACGGTCAAAGTCACCGTAGCACCACTGCCTAAATCTGTGTTGCCGGTAAGGGTCGGGGTGGTGTCATTACCCAGGCCGGGATTCTCCAGCGTAACCACAGGATTAACAGTATCAATTTCACCACTGGTTGCGGCGGTAGACTGGTTACCCGCAGCATCAGTGACACTTGCACCAACCGTGTAATTACCTTCCGCCAGTGCTGCGGGAACTGCCTCGGCAAAGCTACCGTCATTTTGTACGGTGGCATCAAATGTCTGCGTGTTCCCTGCGCTGTCGGTTACGCTGATTTGTACTGTTTCTCCGGCGGGCAGGTCGGTGGAGCCTGAAATGGTTGGCGTGACATCATTACCCGCTTCCTGCGGCGTGAGGGTTAGCGTTGGCGCGGAAGTATCAATCTCACTACTGGCTGTATCAGTCGCCTCATTGCCAGCGGCATCGGTGGCGGTGGCTCTGACCTGATAGATGCCTTCGGCCATTGCCACCGGTACCTCTGCGCTAAAGCTGGTATCAGCCTGTACTGTGGCCACCAGGTTTTGTTCGTTACCTGCTGAGTCAGTCACCAGCAACTGCACCTCACTACCGGCAGGTAAATCGGTTGTGCCGCTGATAGTAGGTGTGACGTCGTTATCTATGACCAGTGAATCCAGGGTCAGACTCGGTGCCGTGGTGTCGATAATGCCGCCTGATGTCGTGGCGGTACTGCTATTTCCGGCATTGTCAGTGGCGCTTGCAGCAACTGAGTAATTTCCTTCCGGTAATGCTGCGGGCACCGGCGCACTGAAGCTGCCGTCAGCCTGAGTGGTGGCAGAAAAAGTCTGGGTGTTGCCGGCATCATCCGTAACGGTAATACTCACCTGTACCCCTTCTTCAAGGTCAGTATTACCACTAATGAGCGGGGTTGTATCATTGGTGGTATCCAGGACATTCAAGCTCACCACAGGGGCAGTGGTATCAATCTCGCCGCTGCCTGATGCGGTAGCGGTATTGCCCCCTGTGCTGGTGACGGACGCCTCCACAGTAAAGTTGCCTTCTGCCAGGTTAGCAGGCACATCAGCGCTGAAACTGCCATCGGAGGCTACTATAGCGGTAAAGTTCTGCGGAACACCACTGGTATCAGTTACGGTCAGGCTAACGGTGGTACCTGCTGGCTGATCTGTATTGCCGGTAATGGTGGGCGTAGCGTCATTGATTGCGCCGGTGGCATCGACTGTCAGAGCAGGCACGTTGGTATCTACCACGCCGGTATTATTTGTCACTACGGTGTTATTGCCTGCCGAATCTGTGCCTGATGCACTGACGGTGTAGCTGCCATCAACCAGCGGGGCAGGGGGCTCAGCACTAAATGTGCCGTTAGCCTGTACCACCGCATCAAATGTCTGAGAGGTATTTGTACTGTCTGTAACGGTCAGCTCAATGATGCTGCCGGCTGGCAGGTCAGAGCTACCACTGATAAGTGGTGTGGTGTCATTGCCGGTGCCCTGATCATTAATCGTTATGACCGGAGCGGTAATATCCACAATGCCGCTGGTAGCCTGGGTACTGGTGTTGCCTGCTGTATCCTGAGCACTGACTGACACAGTAAAACTGCCTTCGGCCACTGCTACCGGCGCTGGCGCACTGAATGTACCGTCGGGACTGACCGTAGCGAAAAACTTCTGGGTATCTCCATTGGCATCGGTCAACGTGATTTGTACCGTATCACCGGCTGGTAGATCTGTCGTGCCGGATACCACCGGGTTGGTTTCGTTATCTGTGCCCCGGGGTGTATCTACGCTAAGCGCCGGTGCCTGCGTATCCAGCTCACCCTCGGCTGTCAGCGTTGTATTATTGCCCGCCTCGTCAGTCACACTGGCAGTAACGATAAAATCTCCTTCAGCCAAATCCGCAGGAACGTTCACACTGAAACTGCCACCGGCATTGACCTGGGTATCAAAGGTCTGGGTATTTCCGGCGCTGTCCGTCACGCTCAGCGTAACGGTAGTACCAGCGGGTAAATCAGTTGAGCCAGCAATCGCCGGTGTGGCATCATTGCCAATTCCCGGTGGAATCAGATTCAGTGTTGGTGCAGTCAGATCCAGCTGGCCAGACCCGTTGGTGGTAGCGGTATTGCCTGCAGCATCAGTGGTACTGGCAACCACATCAAATGTGCCTTCGGCTAACGCTGTAGGTACCTGAGCGCTAAAACCTCCGTCATTTTGAACTGTGGCATTGAATGTCTGGGTGGTTCCTGCGCTGTCAGTCACCATTAGCTCAACAGTCGCACCGGCAGGCTGATCGCTGGTACCGCTGATAACCGGTGTGGCATTGTTTCCTGGTGCCTGCGCATCCAAAGTGATACCCGGTTCAGTGGTATCGATCTGGGAGCTGGTGGAAGCAGTAGCACTATTGCCGGCGATATCGGTGGCCACAGTCTCAACCGTAAAGCTTCCTTCGGCCAGTTCAGCTGGCACATCGGCACTGAAACTACCGTCGCTTTGAACGGTGGCAGGGAAAGTCTGGTTATTGCCGGCACTGTCAGTCACCGTCAGTGTAACTGTACTGCCTGTGGGCAAATCTGTGGTACCAGAAATTGTCGGGGTGGTATCGTTGCCTTCTGTTTGGGTATCCAGCGTAACCGCCGGTGGCGTAATGTCAGTCTCGCCGGTTGCTGTTTGGGTCGCCTCATTCCCTGCATTGTCTGTTACACGCGCGGTGACCGTGTAGCTGCCTTCCGCCAAATCGGCTGGCACATCCGCGCTAAAGGTGCCGTCCGGCTGTACGGTGGCGCTGAATGTCTGGGTATTGCCAGCACTGTCAGAGACGCTAAGTGCAACCGTACCGCCAGCAGGTAAGTCAGTGCTACCGGATACCGATGGTGTCAAATCATTAGTCACCGGGCTGGCATCAATAGTCAGTGAGGGTGCATTGAGATTTATCGAACCATTGGTTGTTGCCGAAGCCGAATTGCCGGCCGCATCAATAGCAGTGGCTGTGACTGAATAGTTACCCTGAGCGAGGTCGGCCGGCACATCGGCACTAAAAGTGCCGTCCGGCTGCACGGTGGCATCAAAAGTCTGGCTATTGCCGGCACTGTCGGTGACGATAATCGACACTGTATTGCCTGAAGTCAGGTTAGTATTACCGGTAATTGGTGGCGTGGCGTCGTTGCCAGAGGCCTGCGCATCCAGACTGATATCTGGCGCTGTCGTATCTACCTCGCCGCTACTTGTAGCACTGGCCTGATTACCTGCCGGATCGGTGGCGGTAACGGATACTGAGTAAGTGCCCTCGGCTAAACCGGCAGGCACTTCTGCGGCAAATGTGCCATCTGGCTGAACCAGTGCGGTGAAGTTTTGTGTATTGCCGGCACTATCGGTCACCGCAATGTCTATGGTGCTGCCTGCGGGCAAATCAGTATTTCCCGACACTGTTGGTGTGGTGTCATTGCCGGGGGGCTGCGCATCTATCGTCAGCGTTGGGGCGGTAGTATCAAAGCTTCCTGTTTCTGTATCACTGGCCGTGTTGCCAGCGTTATCACTGACCTGCGCCGACACGGTAAAGTCGCCTTCAACAGCAATGGGTGTATCGGGCTGGGTGGTAAAGGAGCCAGCGCCATCAACCGTGGCTGTTAAGGATTGAGTATTCCCCGCGCTGTCAGTCAGGGTCAGGGTGACTGTGCTTCCGGCTACCGCGTTAGTGGACCCTTCCAGCACAGGCTGTGCAATGTTGGTACTGGCCAAAGGATTAAGGTCAATAACCAAAGTGGGTTGAGCACCGGGATCGGTATTATCACCGCCGCTAACGCCAGATTCGCCGTTATTACCACTATCTCCGGCGTTACCATCGCCATTGCCGGCACCCGGATCTGTGTTACCTGAGTCAGCCTGAGTGGCGGTGGTGGATGAGTTTGTTGTATTGCCTGCTTCATCACTGGCCTGCGCACTGATGGTGTATTCACCACTGGCAAGCGCTAGCGGTAGCTGGGTGCTGAATGTACCGTCTGCCTGCACCGTGGCGCTAATGACCTGCACATTGCCGGCACTGTCTGTAACGGTTAACTCAACGGTACTGCCGGCCGGCAAATTGGTTTCACCAGACAAGGTAACCTGACCATTTTCATCAAGCAGTGGGTCATTCAGGGTAAGCTGCGGCGCGGTGGTGTCGATACTTGCGCTATCAGACTGTGCGGAGCTGGTATTGCCCGCCTCATCAGTAGCCTGCGCAGACACGCTATATTGCCCTTCGGCCAGTGCAGCGGGCACCTCGGCGCTGAAGGTGCCAGCGTCAGAAACCGTGGCGGTGAATGTCTGGGTGTTGCCGGTGCTGTCGGTAACGCTCAGCGTCACCGTGCTGCCTGGCGGCAAATTACTGGAGCCGGAAATGATGGGAGTGGTATCGTTGCCGGAAGTTTGCGGATCCAACGTCAGCTCAGGGGCCGTGGTGTCAATGGCGCCACCGGTGATCTGGCTGGTAGCCGTGTTGCCGGCTGCATCAGTTGCGGTGACTTCCACGGTAAACTCGCCGTCAGGTAAGGTGTTCGCTACCTCTACTGAGAATGTACCGTCCTGCTGCACCACCGCTTCCAGTGTTTGCTGATTCCCCAGGCTGTCGGTGATAACAATTGAGACAACATCCCCTGCGGGTAAGTCGCTGTTACCGCTAATTGCGGGCGTTAAATTGTTACTACTATCAATAGGATCAACGGTGATGACCGGTGCTGTGTTATCAACAGTTATTTCTGTGCTGACAGAACTATTATTCCCGGCGCTATCCTGTGCTTCGGCGATAATGGTGGCATCGCCTTCAGGTAAAGCCGGTACGGTCGCAGCAAAACTGCCGTCCGGCTGTACTTCGGTGGTAAATACCTGCTCATTACCCTGACTATCGGTCACGATAATACTCACTTCACTACCAGCCGGAAGGTCGCTGCTACCCGTGACCACGGTATTATCGCCGTTACTATCGCCGGTGGTATCAATGGTGATTTGCGGGGCAGTATTGTCGAATGTACCAGCCAGAGTGTCTGTGGTGGTATTGCCGGCCTCATCAGTGGCCACAATATCAGCGGTAAAATCACCTTCTGCTACCGTATCAGGTGGGGTTGCGGCAAAAGTACCATCAGCCAGTACAGGTGTTGTTATTACAGTCGTATCGCCATTGCTGTCAGTAATGACCACCACAACATCGCTGCCCTCTGGCAGGTCAGTCTGACCGGTAATGGGCGTATTGGGACTGAATTCCTGCTCCGGCGTCACCTCAATGGAAGGTGGCTCAGATGCTTCCTGCTGCTCACTGTTACCGGCTGGGTTCTCGGTAAATTCCTGAGTTTCGTTATCAATGGTATTAAACTCAAACTCTAAAGGGTCAACGTCTTCTGCAATACGGGCCACCCGGACAAACGTACTGCCGCCCTCGGCGCCGCCACCTCCGGTCAAACCGGCAGCCGTGGCCTCTAACTCATCCAGAATATCGCCATCGCCTTCCAGTGCGGCTAAGAAATCTGCATCAGTGTTGGTCGGTGCCATATCGGCATTTTCCAGTGACTGCGCCAGTGCTTCTAAGGAATCGTCGAACACGCTGTTTTCACTGTCAAACCCGGCAGGATTAAAAGGAATGTTGCTGATTTGTTCAGCCAGGTCGGCGGGTACTGGCACAGGCTGCCCGTCCACCAGAAGGACCGGCTGCCCTCCCTCCATTGATAGCGTAATGTTATTGGCGGCCAGGCTTTCTTCGGTCAGCTCTAAATAACTGCCATCGTCGCCTTGCAGTACCAATTTTCCTCTTAATTCAATCAGTTCGTAGTTTTGGGCTGCCATTGCTGTCTACTCAGTGTGTAACGAATTGATTTAACCTTAGTACATCGGATGAAGGCTGTTATTGGACCTGAGTACAGGGCGCTGGAAAAAAATGCTGATTTTAGGCTAAAGGCTAAGTCCGGCGGTTTGCGCAACCCCTCCCCATTGTCTACGTTTACAAAGATCTCCTGATTTGTCAGAGATGGCGTTATTACATGATTTAGGAAAATTTATGCAATGTGGAATTGGCCTGTTTCTGGGCCTGATAGTTGCGTGTTGTTGGCCACTGAGCGTGCTCGCTCAGCAGACGATGTCAGCACAGCAAAATCAGCCTGAGGTATTATCACTGCCTTTCATAGTGCAACAGACTATCGATAATAACCCCGAAGTCAGAGCAACATTTAATGCATTTGAACAAGCTGGTCTGGATGTCAAAATAGGTCAGGGGGCGTGGCGGCCAACTGTCGATGTAAACGCATCTTCCGCGTTTGTAGACCGTAACTATGGGCAGGACCAGGATTATCCGGCACATGAAGTGAACATTGCCTTATCCCAGTTATTGTATGACGGCGCTTTTACATCCAGTAATATTCACAGCCTTAAACAGGGGCAGGTTGTCCGTTTTTATGAATTTCAGTCACAGTTAAATATATCGGTACAGGATGCGGTCATTGCGTATCTTGATGTTCTTCAGTTCAGAGAACTACTGGATATTGCTGAAGAAAACCTGAAAACTCATATCAGTGTTTACAAACAGGTAGAAAAAAGTGCATCAGCGGGGGTGGCCCGTCGGGCTGATTTAGAGCAAATCAATGGCCGGCTTTCGCTGGCTGAATCAAATGTCATTACTGAACAGTCCAACCTGCATGATGTATCTGCCCGCTTTTTACGGATTACCGGCATCGTGGCAGACCGGCCGCTTCAGCCGTATCAGCCTGCAGTGGCAGACCATGTTGATATCGGCATTACCGATACCTTAACCCGTGCGTACACCACCAACCCGGATCTGCTGGCGGCAATCTACAATATTGATGCCAGCCGCTATGAAATTGAAAGCGCAAAATCCAGATATAAACCCAGAATTACTTTCAATGCCAGTTACGGCACGCAAAGTCGTGATGAAGCCGGTTTAAATAACTCTATTACAGAGGCCCGCGCCGGTATCAACCTGCAATATAACCTGTATAACGGCGGCCGCGATAAGCGTCAGGTATCGGCGGCGGTGTTGCGGGTAGAGCAAGCCAAAGATCTGCGGGATAAAGCCTGTCGCGATATGCGCCAGACCATTCAGATAGCGCATAACGACATTGTTAATCTGGATAGCCAGATCCCCTCACTGAATGAACACCGTTTGTCTTCAGCGCGAGTTCGTACCGCTTATATGGGGCAGTTTAAGCTGGGCCAGCGCACACTACTTGATCTTCTGGACTCGGAAAATGAGGCTTATGAATCGAGCCGGGCATACACGCAGGCTCGATACACACAGTTTAAAGCGGTGATCCGGCTGCTTGGGTCAAAAGGAACCTTATTACAACAACTCGATATGGTGCGTGAATCCTGGCCAGATCCGATGCAGCTTGCAGAGCGTCCGGTCAACTACGATCCCCGTTATATTTGCCCGGCGTTAAATCCCGGCCACCTTACTATAACCGGTAATATCCTTACTCAGGATGATGATGGTGATGGGGTCACCAATGTGTGGGATGACTGCCCTGAAACTGCCCCGGATACCCGTGTTGATATGGATGGCTGTGCCGTAAACAAGCCTGCTGCGGTGATACCGCAAGCACAGGCAGGGACACCCGCAGAGACGCTGTCGCAGCTAGACAATATTGAGGTAGAAAAGCAATTTACGCTGGATATCCGGTTTGCGAAAGATACCGCCTCATTTGTGCCGGGCAACATTGCTCAGTTACCCGCCCTGGTAGCTATGCTTAACGATGACCCGACCAGGGCTGTCATTATTGAAGGTCACACCAGCGCTGATGGTCCGGCTGCCTATAATCTCAAACTGGGTCAGCAGCGTGCAGACTCACTGGCAAACTGGCTGACCCGGGAAAATGGCATTGATGCTGCCAGAGTCATTGCCGTGAGCCACGGCGAGCAGCGCCCGCTGCGGCCCGGTAATAATGAGGATGCATATAGTGTAAATCGGCGGATAGAGGCTAAAGTTATAAGTGCTGAAACTCTGAACACTGTGATTATGTAAGGACCAGTATGCTTATGCATTACTCTTCTGCTGAAAGATTAGATACCGCCTCCGACGGCGGTGTGCTGATGGATTGTCTGGAAGCGATTTGTGCCATTCATCACATTCCGTTTTCCCGTCTGGCGGTGCTCACAGGGTTACCCTTAAATAATGGTGAATTATCTCCCAAAGCACTGGCGCGAGCGGCTGCCAAAGCCGGCTTTCAGTCGCGCTCTATGCGTCGCAATATTGACGACATCAATCCTGCACTGTTGCCTGCCATCCTGATTCTTCATGATAAAAAAGCCTGCGTGCTGGTCTCGGTAGACACTAACAATAATACCGCAGAGGTGGTGTTTCCAGAGATGAACGACTTGGTGGAAAGCGTGCCGCTTAACACCGTGAGCGAGCAATTCACCGGATATGTGATTTTTGTTCGCCCACAGCAACATGTCACTAACCGCAAAGAGCGACTGGATAATAGCGGGCAGGGCCACTGGTTCTGGAGTGTGGTGAAAACAACGCACAAGCTCTACCGGGATGTGATTATCGCCTCCATTTTTATCAGTTTACTGTCGGTGGCATTGCCGTTGTTTGTGATGAATGTGTATGACCGTGTGGTGCCCAATGCCGCGCTCGAAACCTTGTGGGTGCTGGCTGCCGGTGTGTCGCTGGCACTGGTGGCAGACCTTGCCCTGCGTTCACTGCGCTACTATTTTGTGGAGCTGGCCGCCAGCAGAATTGATGTTAGCTTGTCAGCCAAATTGCTGCAAAAAGTCATGGGGCTTTGTTTTACTGAAAAACCCCGTTCAACCGGCGCGCTGGTCAGTTCTTTAAATTCATTTGAAGCAGTGCGGGGCATGCTCAATTCAATCACCATTGTGGCTATGGTGGATATTCCATTTGCGTTTGTACTGCTTAGTATCATTTTTGTGGTTGATGCCTATCTAGCCGGTATCGTACTGATTGGTGGCGCGCTAATAATCGGTTACGGCTTTTATGTGCAAAAAGTGATGAAAGATCTGGCGACCGATTCTTTGGAAATCGGCTCTCGCAAAAACGGACTGATGACGGAGGTGGTCGGCGAATTTGATGATGTCCGTTATTTCGGTGCGCAAAACCATATGCAGTATCACTGGGAAAAGCAGTCTATTTTTCTGGCCAAGGTGAATGCCAAACTCAGACTGCTGGGCAGTTCGGTAGGTAACCTGGCGTCGGTGGTTCAGCAAGGTGTTGGGGTTAGCATTATTATCACCGGTGTGTATTTAGTCGTCGATGGTGTTATTACTCAAGGGGCCCTCATTGCCGCCTATTTGTTGTCCAGCCGGGTGATGGCGCCGCTTTCAGCCACCGCCGGACTGATTGCTCAGTTCCACCATGCAAAATCGGCCATGGAGGCGCTTGATGAGCTGATGGGCAAGCCCGAGGAGTCACCTGATCACGCCCAGTGGACGCAACATACCGATATTCGCGGCGAAATTGCCTTTAGTAACGTCGCTTTTGCCTATCCATCACAACAGGTCAATGTATTGAATCAAGCATCGTTTACCATCATGCCCGGTGAAAAGGTCGCAATACTGGGCAAAAACGGCTCAGGAAAAAGCTCGGTGAATCGTATGCTGATGAAAGCATACCGGCCCAAGCAGGGACTTATCACCCTTGATGGCATTGATTTGCAACAATACGAGCCCAACGCTCTACGCCGGAAGATTGGCTATATGCCCCAGGATTTTCAATTGTTCTCCGGCACCATGAAAGAAAATCTGTCTATCTTTAACGATGAGATTCATGAAGACGACTTGTGGCATATGGTGAAGGAGGTTGGACTGCTCGAGTTTATCAATAAACACCCCGAAGGCCTGCATATGCAGGTTGGCGAACGGGGACTGAATCTCTCTGGTGGTAAACGCCAGGCAGTGGCCCTGGCCCGGGCTCTCATTCGGGACCCGTCAATTTTCATTCTTGATGAACCGACCTCGGCAATGGATGCGGAGCAGGAAGTCAGAATCAAGACCTTGCTACAACGCTACACCAAAAATAAAACACTGATTCTCAATACCCATCGAATGGCCATGCTTGATCTGGTTGACCGGGTCATTCTGCTGGATAAAGGCAGAGTTGTTGCTGACGGGCCCAAAAACGAGGTCATGGCACAGCTGGCAAAACTGAATCAGCAGACCCGTAAAGTGGCAGGAGCAAATTAATGTCTGAAGCCAGTTTACTCAAAAAAGCCGTACGCAACTGGATGGCGCCGCCGCCGGATTATGACTGGGTACTGGAAGCCGAATGGGCGCGTATTCAGCAAACGCCAACCAAAGCCAAACGCATGCTGTATGTGATCATCGCAACCATTGCAGGCTTTTTGATCTGGGCCGCACTGGCTATTATCGATGAGGTGGCCCGGGGAGAGGGGAAGGTCGTGCCGTCACAAAAACTACAGGTTATACAGTCGTACGACGGCGGCATGGTACAGGAAATACTGGTTCGCGAGGGGCAGCTGGTAGAAAAAGGTCAGGTTCTGGTCCGGGTCGATCCCACCCGGTATGTGTCTTCGTTACAGGAAAATGCCACGCAACAGATTGGGCTGCAGGCAAAAATCGCCCGGCTTCAGGCGCTGGTGAACAATACACCACTGGTATTTTCTGCCGGACTTGAACATACCGGCGGACAAGTGGTGGCATCAGAGCGCTCCCTGTATCTGTCGAACCTGGACGAGCAGCAAAAGCTGGCCAGAGGGTTTGACAGCCGTATCGCACAGCGGCAACAGGATTTGGCCGCCGCCCGGGCGGACCTGTCCCAGTACCAGCAATCAAGAGAACTGATTAAGCAGGAGCTGGCCGTGACCCGGCCCTTGCTGGCATCCGGCGCGGTATCTGAGATGGATATACTGCGGCTCGACCGGCAGCTGGTAGAGCTTAATGGCAGTGTTGACCGGACGCTGGCGGCGGTTGAGCGTAGCCTGTCGGCCATTGCCGAAGCACAGTCGGCGCAGGAAGAAGCCGCAATTAAAGCCCGGAATCAGTGGAGCCGGGAACTGGCCGAGGCGACCTCCAAGCTGGCAGTGCTGGCCCAGTCAAAAACCGGTCTGGAAGATGTGGTTGCACAATCTGAAATCAGAGCGCCGGTGAAAGGAACCGTGCAGCGCTTACTGTTTAATACGGTGGGTGGGGTGCTCACGCCGGGTAGTCAGGTGGTTGAGCTGATCCCACATGACGATCAGCTCATCGTGGAAGCTAAAATATCGCCCAAAGACATTGCCTTTATTCAGTACGGACAACAAGCCATCGTCAAGTTCAGCGCCTATGATTTTTCGATATATGGCGGCATGCAGGCCAGAGTCGAGCATATCAGCGCTGATACCGTGACCGATGAAAAAGACAATACGTTTTATATTGTCAGACTACGTACGATGAGCAGCCTGAACCAGCAGGCGCTGGAGATTCTGCCTGGCATGACCGCCCAGGTGGATATTGTCACCGGCGAGCGTAGTGTGATGGATTATTTGCTTAAACCTATTCTTAAAGCAACCTCATCGTCATTATCGGAGCGGTAACATGACACAAGCTCTGATCTGTAATGAGCCCGCCCGTTTGGCGTTAATTGAAGCCAGCGCGGTGCACTGCGCCGGACCGGATGAGATACCGGCCAGCTGCACGGTCTGCTGGGTCAGTGGACGGCGACATGACTGGCCACAGTTGCTTACCCGTTTAAAAAACCTTGGCATCACCAGCGTGCTGGTTAGCCCGTTGTTGCAGGAAAGGGAGATGCAACTGGCTTTTCTGGCCGGCGCCCGGGGCTATTGTGGTGAAACGATATCCCGCCGGCAAATGGATAATATCTTATCTACGGTTTCTCAGTCGGGGATCTGGGTGCCTGAATCCCTGCTGGTCAGAGTCGTAGGTAATTTGGCCGCAATGGCCGAATTTAAGCGGCATGAACAGGATGAACATACGCTGACAGAGCGCGAAAAAGAAGTCACCAACGGTATTCTGGATGGCCAGAGTAATGCTGAGATTGCCGCCCATATGCGCATTACCGAGCGCACGGTTAAGCAGCATATTTCTGCCATTTTACGAAAATTCGGGGTCAGGGATCGGGTCGGCCTGTTACTTAAACTCGGCCATTTTGAAAAATTGTCTTAACTGAGGGCGGTATTCTCCACCATGACACTGAATAAACAGCTTTGGCTCACCATTATTACCGTTGTTCTGATGAATGCCGCTATCAGTTTCTGGCTTTTATTTACCTCCGCCAGACAAACCTTTGAAGAGCAGCTTTATCTTAAAAATATTGATGATGCGAACTCGCTGGCTATTGTACTGACCCAGTCTGATAAAAACTCGGCGTCGATTGAACTGCTGATTGCTGCAAAGTTTGATGCCGGGCATTTTTCCCGGATTGAACTGACCGATACCGAAGGCGAGGAGTTGTTTAAGCTGACTTACGAAAATAAGCAAACCAATGTTCCAGGCTGGTTTAAAAGACTGGCAGAGTTCAATATTCCGGCGGGCACCGCGCAGGTTGCCGACGGCTGGAGCCAGTTTGGTACCTTGTATATTGAGAGCCAGACCTCCTTTGCCGTTGAGATGTTGTGGCAGCGGTTTAAACGCTTTGTAATCAGTATGCTGGTGATTACCTTGCTGGTTGGTGCGGCAGGGTCGCTGATTCTCAGATTTATTCTGCGACCGCTCAGTAATATTGTGTTTCAGGCAAATAGCTTTTCACAGCGCAAATTTATCACTATTGAAAAGCCCGCCACGCGGGATTTTGAAAGGGTGGTCAATGCTATGAATACGCTGGCAGAACGCTTTAAAACGATTGTCGTGGAGAACAATACCCGGCTGGAAGATGCCCGCTTTCGCAGCCAGCACGATCTGGTCACCGGCCTGCCCAATATCAATGCCTTTTTCACCCAGCTTGAATCTCAGTTACGGTTTCGTGACAAAGACGGCCAGAATGTTTTACTGGTGCACAGTATTGCCAGCGAACTGTACGATATTCAAAGTACGCTGGGGGATGAATTTTCCCGGGCCATCAGTGAATTTTCGCTGCGTATCGCGCGTTTTTACAATACACACAGCGATTTATACACCGATATCCGTCTGGCTCGCATCAATGAAACCGACATTGCCATATTGCTGACAGATGCTGCACTGCTGACCCGGATTCAGCAGATGCTGGAGCAGGATTCGGCATTTAGTCATGGGTTACCGGTGGGAGAGGACCAGCAAGCCTGCATATGCAGCGCCGGCGTTTACCTGCATGCCGATGAAGCTAGTTTTGAGATCATGGATCGGGTGGACGGACTGCTTCAGCAAGCGCAAAACCGGGAAGAGTTGTTACCGTTTTGTCTGGAGGAGAGCCCTGCACACGCCCTGCAGGTTAACAGCCAGAACTGGACACAAATCATTGATACCTTGCCGGACAACCTGACCTATCATCAGGCAGAATTAAAAAATGCCCGTGGTCAGGCAATCCATTATCAATCCTACTTTACGCTGCAACATGCCGGACATGATCGCAACATCAGCTTTATTGCCCGCTATGCCCGTGAGGTGGGGGACTTGCCAAAAGTGGATTTAGCGGTGGTTGAGCATGCTCTTGCACAGCTGGCTAGCCAGCCGGAGAGCAGAATTTCTGTGTTGTTATATCAGCAAACCATTGTTGATGACTCGGCAATGGACAATCTGTTGACCCTGCTGGACAGCAAGCCGGATATAGCAACCCGGTTATGTCTTGAGTTGCGTGAAAGCTCAGCAGCGCTGTATAAGCAGGCTTTCAGGCTTTTTTGTGAAAAAGTGCGGGAGCGGGAAGTCAGCGTGGGGCTTAAACGGGTGGGAGAAAGTTTCTCGCAAGTGGCCGATATTCATGAATACGGTCTGGAATATATCAAGATCGACAGCGCCTATGTGTACGATCTGAAAAATAATCAGAGTAATCAGACCTACCTGCGCGGGTTATCCGATTTAGCTCACTCTCTGGGCATGAAAGTCTATGCTGATGGTGTGTGCTCTGTGCAGGATGAAAATATCTTGTTTGAGGCCGGGTTCGACGGCGTTATTTCGCTGTCCTGACCGGGTATTTCATGCGTAGACGTCCGTTGTTTGGATTAACCCGGCTCAGGCTTTACGGGCTTATTATGGTGGTGATGCTCAGCATGACCGGCTATGTCAGCTCTACCGGCTACCTGACCGTCGACCTGTCGGCTTTCTGGCAACGGGTGGGGCAGCATGGAGGTCAGGCAGGTAGCGAGGCGCGCATTGCCATGGAAGAGGGCATTGAGCAGCAGGATTCAATGACCGAGCCAGAAAAGCTGGCGTGGGTAAACCGGTACTTTGAGACCTGGGTCACTTATCAAACTGATGATGTGGTATGGGGACAAACCGATTACTGGGCATCTCCGGCAGAGTTACTGGGCCGCGGGCAGGGCGATTGTGAAGATTACGCGATTGCCAAGTATCTGTTTTTGCTGGAAATGGGAATTCCTCCTTCCCGCCTTAGGCTGATTTATGTTAAAGCAAAAATTGGCGGTCGTCGCAGCACCATCACACAGGCGCACATGGTGTTGGGATACTACGCGACCGCCAACGCCGAGCCCCTGATTCTGGACAGCCTGATTGGCGATGTGCTGCCCGCCCGTCAGCGCACCGACTTGTCGCCGGTTTTCAGCTTTAACTCTGATGGTATCTGGTCGGGTGGGGCTAAAAAATCGGTGGGGTCGCCTACCGCCCGGCTTTCACGTTGGCGTAACGTGTTGCAGAAACTCAGCGCAGAGGGCATTCAGCTTAAGCAATCATAGGCGTAAAAAAAGAGCAGTCACAGACTGCTCTTTTCAGGCTTCATGGAAAAGTAACGATTACTGCATATCAAAGCGGTCAGCGGTCATGATTTTGGTCCAGACATGAACAAAATCATCGACAAATTTCTGGTTCGCATCGGCAGATGCATACACTTCGGCAATAGCCCGCAATTCTGAGTTAGAACCAAAAATCAGATCTACCGGCGTAGCGGTCCATTTCTGCTTGCCGCTGCTGCGATCCACACCATGATAAATGCCATCCTGGTCGGCTTTTTCCCACGTCGTGGACATATCCAGCAAGTTGGTGAAAAAGGCATTATTCAGCTGCCCCGGAGTGGTAGTTAATACCCCATGCTGCATTCCCTGGTAGTTAGCATCCAGTGCCCGCATCCCACCTAGCAGTACGGTCATCTCAGGCACACTTAAACCCAGCAAATCCGAACGCTCAACCAGCATTTCGGTAGGCGACTTCCAGGCATCATCTGAATAGTAATTTCTAAAGGCATCCGCTTTAGGCTCCAGCCAGCCAAATGATTCCACATCAGTCATTGCCTGAGAGGCATCCCCCCGACCCGGGGTAAACGGTACGGTAATCTCATAACCTGCCTGACTGGCGGCTTTTTCAATGGCCGCCGCCCCGCCAAGCACAATGGTGTCGGCCAGTGAAATTTTGGTCTTACCTGCTTTTTTGTTAAACGCTTTCTGAACTTTTTCAAGTTTCATCAGCGCGTTATCCAGTTCTTTGGGGTTATTGACCGGCCACTCGTTTTGCGGCGCCAGACGGACCCGGGCACCATTTGCCCCGCCACGCATGTCTGTTGCCCGGTAGCTGGAAGCCGAGGCCCACGCGGTACGCACCAGCTCTGGCACGCTCAGGCCGCTGTCCAGAATACGGGCTTTAAGATCCTTGATCTGTGCATCGCTGACCAGTGTGTAGTCGACCTCAGGAACAGGATCCTGCCATTTGAGCACTTCTTCGGGCACTTCATCGCCCAAATAACGGGCGCGGGGGCCCAGATCCCGGTGATTCAGCTTAAACCAGGCTTTGGCAAAGGCCAGTTCAAACTCTTCGGGGTTATCTTTAAAGCGCAGGGCAATCTTACGAAACTCAGGATCTTCTTTCATCGCCAAATCGGTGGTGAACATGATGGGAGCATGGCGTTTTCCCTCAACATGGGCATCAGGCACCATATTTTTGGCTGATTCGGCATCCGGAACCCACTGGGTAGCGCCGGCCGGGCTTTTGGTTTTCACCCAGTTAAACGAAAACAGGTTCTCCAGGTAATTGGTGGTCCACTGGGTGGGTGTCACAGTCCATGCCCCCTCAAGGCCCGAGGTCATGGTATCTTCGGCATTGCCCTTACCACACGAGTTTTTCCAGCCCTGGCCCTGTTCTTCAATACCGGCTGCGGCCGGCTCTTTGCCCAGACAGTCTGCTTTTTTAGCGCCGTGGGCTTTACCAAAGGTATGGCCACCGGCAATCAGTGCCACAATCTCTTCATCGTTCATGGCCATACGCCCGAAGGAGTGACGGATATCCTTGGCAGCAGCAATTGGGTCCGGATTGCCATGGGGGCCTTCAGGATTGACATAAATCAGTCCCATTTCAACCGCCGCCAGCGGGCCTTTCAGTTTACCTTTTTTATTGCGGCGCTCATCGGTCAGCATTTTGGTTTCCGGCCCCCAGTAGACCAAATCCGGTTCCCAGTCATCCTCACGACCGCCAGCATAGCCAAAGGTTTTAAAACCCATATCTTCCAGCGCCACATTGCCGGTCAGGGCCATCAGATCAGCCCAGGAAATACTGCGTCCGTATTTTTGTTTAATGGGCCACAACAGGCGTCGGGCTTTGTCCAGGTTTGCATTGTCAGGCCAGCTGTTAAGCGGGTCGAAACGCTGCTGACCGCCACCTGCACCACCCCGGCCGTCAACCACCCGGTAGGTACCGGCAGCGTGCCAGGCCATACGAATAAAGAAGGGGCCGTAATGACCATAATCGGCCGGCCACCAGGGCTGTGAGGTGGTCAGCACATCTTTGATATCAGCTTTTACTGCCTGCAGGTCTAGCTGATTAAACGCTTTGGCATAATCAAAATCATCACCATAAGGGTTAGATTTAATATCATGTGCGCGCAGCGGGGAAAGGTTTAGCTGGTCAGGCCACCAGAATGCATTACTACGCACTTCACCGGTGTCGCTGGTGACCGTTTCGGCAGCCATCAGTGATACAGGGGATAATGCCAGACTAACAGCGGCGGCAACCGTCATTACTCGTTTCAACATGTTAGATTCCTTAAGCAGTTATTTTATTATTTACAGCTATTAGTGCGCTTTTAAGGATTGTTGAAAACAGTGCAAAGTGGAAATGTATAAAATAGATTAACTTAATCGAAAAGTTAATAAAACGTTACAAGGGCTGGCGGGCAGCCCTTAGTGTGTTGTTTAGCCGAGCTTTTTATCTACTTTGGTCTTCAGTTCGTCAATTGCTTTATGGCGGCCTTCATCGGCCAGGGGACGATCCGGACGAGGCGCTGCCTGACTGGCTTTTTCCAGATAGTGTCTGGCTTGTTGGTAGTCACCGTCGTCAAACAAAAATTCGGCATAGAAAAAGTTGGCATCAATGCCTTGCGGGTTCACCTCCAGTGCGCGTTTAAACAGGCTTTCGGCTTCATCATCATCGCCAAAGCTGACCGGCCAGCCCGGGACTTTATGATACAGGGTGGCCAGACTGGTTAGCGCTGAGCCCTCAAGAACGGTCTCGTCCAGTTCAATGGCACGTTTAAAGTTATCTCTGGCGGCTTTGGCATAATCCAGCGCGCCTAGTCCGCCTTTGGCTTTTGCCGTGCTGGCCTGAACAATCGCCAGCCAGGTCAGACTGGCGGCATCACCAGGGTTATTTGCTACCCGTTGTTTGGCGGTATCAACCAGGGCCTTAAGTGCATCCAGTTGCTTATCTTCCGGCATCTGGTAACTAATTTGCGCCCATTGTTGCTGGATGTCGTGAACGGTGTTGCTCTGGGCCATTGATGCTGAAGTACTCAGCAGGCCGGCCAGACAAACGGCAATTACGGTTTTTTTCATTATACTGTCCTCAATGTGTTGCCAGGTAACGTTTAATGGTTGGTAACTGTTTTATCAGGGCGTTATCCACCAGGCCCGGAAATGCACCGTTAATCCGGGCAAATAACTTTTCCGGAAAACCGATAAAGCGCCTTGCAGAGTTGTTCTGCAGTTGGCTTATCAGCGCATCGGCCACCACCTGCGGAGCGTCCATCTGGTTGCCCAGTGCTTTATTCATATTGACCATAGCATCGCTGTTGATACTGGTTTGGGTTGCCCGGGGGGCCAGATAGTAAATCTGCAACGGCGAATGGGCATACTCTCTTTGTAAGCTCTCGGTCCAGCCGCGCAGGCCAAACTTAGTGGCACAATATACTGAATTGCACGGATAGCCAATACTACCAAAGGTAGAACCGACATTGACGATAACGGCTTGTTTTAGAGTCAGAAACTGATCAAGTAACCGTAAAGTCAGCTGCATCGGCAGAGCCAGGTTCGTATTCATCAGTGTGGATAGGGTGGCCGGGTGCATATGATGAAATTCACCGGTAACATTACACCCAGCGTTGTTAATCAGCATAGAAACCTGATGACGCCGGGCTGCTTCTACCACCTTTTCCATGCCCGCCGGCTCGTTCAAATCAGCACAGAGCAAAATATGCTTTCCGGGCAGAATATTGTGTAGCTCTGCCAGTTTTTCCTGGCTGCGGCCGGTCAGCAGAAGCGTAACTCCCCTGGCCGCCAGCGCCTTGGCGATCTCTTTGCCGATACCGCCGGTTGCGCCGGTCAGTAGACAGGTATGGTGTTGCCAGTAAATAGTCATCATGCCACCTGAGATGTGAGTGAAGGAGCATGCAGAGTATGAAAAATATTGCCGTACAGCTGAAAGAACATACGGGCACTATGCACAATCATATCCTGCTCATTAAGGTCGGTAATCTGATTCATCAGCTTTTCGAAAAAAACGATGTGTTCCTGATCCAAAGAGCCATGTGATCGCAGATAGCTAAACGCCTGCGGGGGCAAGTCCAGCTTTTCTTTTATGTGCCCGGCGGCTTTGTCCGCCAGCGCAATACTGGTTCCTTCCAGCACAAAGACCATGCCGAAAAAATACAGCGGACTTTTTCGGGCTATGCTGTCATAGGCGTAGGCGACCATCAGTTCTGTGGCAGCCGCAGGCTGACTGGCGCGCACCGCCTCTTTATCTCCTCCACAGGCGGCAATATCGTTAAGCACCCATTCCTGATGGCCCAGCTCTTCTTCGATATATTCTGCGATAGCGGCTCTGAGCCATTCCTGATCATCCCGCACTCTGGCGCCGGCTGACATAAGTAACGGAACAGTATGTTTTACGTGATGATATGCCTGGGTCAGAAAAGCCTGATATTCATCAACCGAGATCGCGCCGTGAAAACAGCGCTGAATAACCGGTGCACTAAGCATATACTCACGCTGAGCCTGAGTTTCCTGCTGAAGACGTTGATATAGATTCATATTCATTACCTCAATGGATTACTGCGCCACCGCTGTCAGTGGCTGAGTCAGATGCGAAAAGTGTTGCAGCGCGACCTTGCGGCGCACCTTGCCGTTGCTGGTTAAAAGTTCACTGGTACTGGCCAGGGCCGGAACCTGATGGTAATGGCCAATGCGGGCATACTCAGGTAGCTCGCAATTAATCTGATTCACTGTTTTTTGCACGCTATCCTCACCGGTATCGGGATGACGTAAGGCCAGAAGGGCCGACAATTCAGATTGCCCTTCACCAAAGACCAGCACCTGTGCGAATAAACCGCTGGCCAGCAGACGGGCTTCCACCCATTCGGGAGAAATATTACGGCCGTA
Source organism: Salinimonas lutimaris (assembly GCF_005222225.1). Taxonomy (GTDB): domain Bacteria; phylum Pseudomonadota; class Gammaproteobacteria; order Enterobacterales; family Alteromonadaceae; genus Alteromonas; species Alteromonas lutimaris. The sequence goes on along the minus strand of NZ_CP036536.1, from coordinate 3,297,830 downwards.
GGAATTAACAATCATGTTACTGGCACGCCCGCTGACATGAATAAATCCGGCGTCATCGATATGACCCAGGTCGCGGCTGCGAACTTCCCGGGGATAAAAGGTCTCAGGCTCATTCAGATAGCCTGAAAATAAGGTTCCCCGCATTACCAGTTCATCGTTATCAACGCTGACCTGATTGTGCGACAGAGGTTTACCCACACTGGTGAACCGGTTGTCTGAGGGGGTATTGAGTGTGGTAACCGAGACGCATTCAGACAGCCCGTAACCCTGATAAACCGGCAGCCCGGCCAGCTGCGCCTGCTGCAATAAACCGGGGGCGACCATGGCCCCGCCTACGGCGATAAAAGATAAACTGGACGGTGCCTGCCAGCCTTGTCTGATTGCGCCAAGCAGTAATATCAGTAGCTCAGGAACCAGAATCAGTGTTTCAGGTTGCTGCTGACTGAGCAGAGCCGGTAATTTATCTGGCGCCGACAGCCGGGCGCCGCTAAAACCACGGGTTGTTGCACGACTTAGCCAGATACAGCCACCGGCCATCAGTGGCGCGTAGACGCCGGCAATATTTTCCAGCAGCGTTGCCAGCGGTAAAATGCAGGCATGTTGTACCTGCTCAAAGCGCAGTGTGCTGACCAGTGATGATGCCACCTTGTACTGCACATCAGTGGTCAGACACACCCCTTTGGGCGTCCCGGTTGTGCCTGAGGTAAAAGTGATTTTTGACGTACCCTGAGGAATGTAAGCGGCAGCAGGACAGGCATGACGCTGCACGTAAATACCATCAAACGGACTTTCGCTGTCGGTAAATGACGGCACTGAGAGCGGGATGTCACTGAGCAAGGTATCGCATCCGCTGGAAGCCAGCAGATAGCGGCGCTGCTCAGGGGTGAAAAAAAGCGGCACCGGAATCAGGATGATATCGGCGTACTGACAGGCTAAATCAAAAAATACCCAGTCAGGCGTATTATCGGCCAGCAGGGCAACGGTTCGGGCCCTGATGCTCTTTAGCCAGTGCATACGCTCCCGGACTTCGTGCAAGACCTCCTGATAGGTAAACTGTAAATGTTCAAAGCGAATTGCCGGGCGTTCAGCCCACTGCGTAAAATTGATCACAGGGCCAGCTCCAGTTGTTGAATTAACGGCGAAATATCTGCGCAGTAGCGTGCTAAATGTCGCAGTAATAAAGGTTGTTGCTGAAGCAGGATTTCAACATCGCGGAGCGTCAGCACCACTACCTGCGGTGAATGGGTATAGTAACTTCCCCAGGCGGCGGCCTGCTCAGGTGTCAGGGCTCGGGTTGATGCCTCAGCCAGAGTGTGCAGGTGCAGCCCATTTTGCGTCAGCAACGTACGCAGCTGAGCCGTGGCGGTGAATACCAGTGTGCTAACCCCAAGTCTGGCCAGCGCCAGCCCTACGCCCATAAACAGGGCAAGGGTATATCTTGACCCCCGGCTAAACAGATTGCCCAGCTCAACAATCCGGCCTTCAGCTGACGGAAGGCCCAGACTATCCAGACGACAAGTCAGTGAGTCGGAAAGATAGCGGATGGAATAAAACTGAGCAGGGTCAGACTCTATGCCAAGCACCGCCTGGCAGCGAATGCCTGTCGTGACCATCACCGGCAGAAAGTGCGTGATCCGGGCCTGATAATACTGCAAGAAGCCGGCTGCGACGGCTTGCTCAGCATCAGCCCGAAACGGGCTGTGCGCGGTGGATACGATATAAGGCATGGCCAGCGTGCCGGGCAATGCCGGCGACGGTTGGTTGCTGACCAGGTTTGTACTGCGTTGACTGAGCGACATAAGACTACCTTTGGTAAATCAGATGTTGCTCAGTATCGAAGGTCAACCTTAAATCAACCTTAAGGGTGAGATATTTTTTTGATTAATTTGTCTGACGCTGTGCAGCACTGCGATATACCGGTGCCTGGGTATTGAAAGGGCAGGTCGCCCTGACAGCATCCGGAGGCAGTAATAACCAGTCTTCCCGGTGGGCAGTGCCCACGGAAATAGCTTGGGTGGTGTCAAAACACTGTAATGTGACAGTCGCGGGTACCAGAACCCAGCGGTCTGGCTGCTGACCGGCCCATTGCCAGATTGCTCCTTCACTGATATCAGCCGGGGTGTTAAACCCGGCGTGATAAAGCGGACGCTCAGCATAAAGCAGGTATTGGCCTTTCCAGAATAAAATCGCCACCTGGTTATTTAAAGGTACCCGGGCCTGCATTTGCTCCAGCACATTAAATGGTGTTCTTACCGACTGCATCTGCGGAAAAACCAGCAAACCTGTGCCGAGCACCAGTATGGCTTCTGCACAAAGTAAGCGAAGCCATAAAGACCGGCGAATACACAGCGAGCCGGCCAGCCCGGTTCCCAGCCCGCATAAAGTGAAAGCCAGTAACTTCAGGGCGCTGGCATCAACCGCATAGTCAGACACTTTACGCATAATAAACGGGGCCTGCATAAGCGCACTGATTCCTATCGATAGCAGCGCGGTAGACAGCAAAGCAATGATGCCTGTGGTCATTTGTGCAAATCGTCGGTGGCTGGGCAGCCGGGTAAACAGATAAGCTGACACCATCGCTATTGCCGGAACGGCAGGTAGCAGATAAAGGCTGCGCTTGCCCGGACTGATGGAGAAAAATACCACGACCAGCAGTGCCCATATCAACAGCGTCGCGGCCACCGGACTGGCTTTAAGTAACCGCCATAAACGACGGGGATAAGCAATGAGTAAAGCAATGCCGGGGAGCCAGAACAGGGGAATGACACTGACCAGATAATAGTACCAGGGTTTGATGTGATGCCAGGAGTCGGCATAACGGTCAGCGGTCTGATGAAACAGAATATTATTTCGATATTCCAGTAATGCGGCTGACTGACCGGTGTACCACAGCATGGGGCCGACCCATATCACAATGGCAACCAGCATAAATAAAGGCCCTGCCAGATCGCGCCGGGTAAAACGGGTCGCAGTTTTCCCGCCTGCGGCCAGTACCGCAGCGGGGATTAACAGCAATACCGGCAGAAAGCCAACGCCTTTGGTAATAATGCCCAAACCCATAAAAAACCAGCTCAGGTTGTACCAAAGCCGGCTTGACTGAATAAAATAGTGGGTAACTAATCCGTATACGCCAAGCATGATCCAGCAAGCTACCATGGCATCAATCTGGGCAAATTTAGCCTGAATAATATACTGCGGAGTGAGTAACAGAACCAGGCTGGCAATACGTGCAGTGCGGGCATCCCAAAGCCGCCGGGACAACCGGTAAGTCAGCCCCAGTGTTAGCAGACTGCACAAGGCATTTGGCAGGAGTGAGGCAATCGCAATATGGCCAGTTAATGCATAAAAAAAAGCAATACACCACATGAATACAGGCGGTTTGTCGGCGTAAAATTCGCCGCCACGGGTAGGAATAAGCCACTGTCCTGACTGCACCATTTCTTTGGCAACCAGCGCAAAGCGGGGTTCATCAGCAGGCCAGGGGCTTCGCAATCCTATTCCGGCCAAAATAAATAGCGCAGCCAGCGCCATGATCATCCAGAACCATTGTGAGTCAGTCAGTGAGCGCGATGCTGAGGGTGAAAATGTAGCGGTATTCAAAACAGGTTTCCTGGTCAAAAACGATATTTTATAAAGCGGGACCCGCAGCGGGTGACAACCAGACTCAGCAATACCAGACAAACGATGCTGATACCGAGCTGCAAATATTGAGATAGCATGATGCCGGCACCGGCTATCGCAAATAGGACGGTTTGAGGAATATATCCCAGCGCACTGGCCAGCCAGAACGGAGTAAACGGTGTTCGGGTAAAGCCGGCGATAAGATTAGTTATGACATTATTACCCAGAGGCAGTAATCGCAGGCCCAGTACCCGGGTAAAGGTATGCTGACGCAAACTACAGACCAGGCGCCGGACATGGTCCGGTAACCGGGCGAGACAGCGCGATATCCATGGCTGTGGTAATATCCAGCGCGCGCCCCAGTAGTTAACAGCACAGGCGATAAGGGTCACCGCCAATGCCAGCAATGTGCCGTAAACACTGCCAAAGCTCACACCGCAAACAAAACTAATCACCTGACGCGGTGCGCCAACCATCACTGCCAATATCAGCAGGGCACTGAATAATCCCACGCCTTCACGCTGTTGTGTAAACCATTGCTGCAAAGCCTGGACATCAGTGAGCACTGCCCATTGAGGTAACACCTGACGTGCCAGAGTAAACAGGGCTGCCAGCAGCATTACCATACTGAGGGGCTTAACCAGATTTTGCATGTAACCCCGGCTTCGTTTTCACTGTATCGGTTTTCGACAGTGAGCGGGTTTCAGCTACCTTCACCAGCCCGTGACTGCGATAAATCAGCCAGCGTACTCCCAGCATATCTACCAGACCGGCCCAGCCCCGGTTCCAGGCGTTGTATTTCGACACACCCGCTCTACGGGGACGATGACTGACCGGATGAGAAATGACCTCACCCCCCATCCGCCTGACCAGCGCCGGAATGTAACGGTGCATATGATTAAAATACGGCAGCTGACGACAGGTTGCTGCCGGCAGAATTTTGATTCCACAGCCAGTATCCGGGGTGCCATCATGTAAAACAAACTGGCGTACCCGGTTGGCAATGGCTGACTGGATGAGCTTCCAGCGAGAATCCTGACGGGCCAGCCGGTGACCAATAATGCATAAAGGCGAGCTACCTCTGGGCCGGGCTCGCTGCAACATCGGCCATAAGTCAGCCGGGTTGTTTTGCCCGTCTCCATCAAGTGTAGCAATCCATTCTCCACGGGCAGCCTGCATACCATGATAGACAGCCAGACTCTGACCGGAGGCAACAGTGTGTTGTAGCAGGCGACAGGGGAATGAGTGGCGCGCGGCGCATTGCAAGACTTCCTGCGCGGTGGCATCGGTACTGCCATCGTCAACCACAATCACCTCAACCGCAATGTTGTCGGAAAACGTGGTAGCAATGTCGTTGATTAAAGAACCGATATTACCCGCTTCATTGTGGGCGGGAATCACTATACTCAACTCGGGGCTAGACATGGGACACCTGATGTTATTCACAAGATGCCGACTACTTTATGCCGTCAAACTTAAGGCAACCTTAAGTCTGCCAGCCCGTCCTAAAATTCATATTCCACTGACATGCGCAGGGTATGGTCCTTGGTATCACCGTTCAGACCTGCAATAAACCCAAGTTCCCATTTCAGCTGGCGCTGGCCGTCAAACCGGCGGATCCCCATAAATGCCGGACCCAGTCCGATAAAATCTTCGGCCGCATAAAATTCTATGGCCGGCTGAATCTCAGGGATCCAGCGATACCGGTATTTAAGCTTGAATTCACCTTCAAACTCACTAGGCACAGACTGTCCCCATTCGTAGACGAGGGTGAGGTTGGTGGTCAGACTGGTGCGCCCGAATTCTTTTTCGGTCAGTAGTCCGGCTTTAAATTCCCAGTTATCAGTCTGATGTTCTTTTTCCAGTTCAAACAGCGCCCCCCAGTCTGCCCAGTAGCGCCCCTGTTCGGTGAGCATCCAGCGTGTCTCCAGCTCCCAGGCCTGCATCCCAAAATCGCCATTTTGATCCCGTGAGCCCACCACATATCCCTCCAGAATGATGCGCTCTGACAATGCATGCCCATAGGAAAATCGCTGCATCAGTACATTGCCGTCGTCGTTCTGGCGTGAGGTCAGGCGCCATTCAAATTCACGCTCAAAAGGCAGTACATAGGGATGATAAACTTTATCAACGGTGAAGTTGTCTGCCCGGCAAAGCGGCGATAGAAGGAGTAGCCAAAGTACCGGCAGTAAACGACGTTTCATTGTTCACCTGCCTTAACATATAAAAATACCGAGTGCTTTCTAAAAGCAATCGCGGCGACCAGCGGAATCAAAAAGGCCACACAGTAGGTTATCAGGTAAGCCTGTGAAGGCGTTTCCTCATAACCAAACAGGGCATTAAACAGATGCCCGTATTCACTTTCATCTTTCAGCCATCCGGCGGTGTTCCAAATCCGGGTCTGATCAGGCAGCCAGTTTATTTGTTCGAGCATATTGGCGATCGCAGCCACCTGTCCTGCGCAAAATGCACACAGCAGCAATGCCCGTACAAATGCCGGTGTCAGCCCGGACAACAGCATGTTGAGCAGGATCGCAAGACTCAGGCTGATGCCCAGACCAATGACGGTGCCCAGCATCATCGCCGAGCCTGACTGGGCGCCTGGCCAGTAGGCCAGTGAATAGATCAGAAAGTGAATAGCGTTAGGTAAGGTAAACAGTGCAGCCATCAAACCCAGCGCCAGTGCTTTGAACTGATTTGAACATTGCTGCTCCATGGCCAGTAAACTGACCACAAGCGCCAGCCACCCAAGCAGCAAAGCGCCAATTTTCAGCCATTCCAGCCCGTTGCCATCACCGATAGCCAGTAGTCCGTCCAGGCCAAGATAAACGAGCAGTGCCAGCAGCCCGCCACTGCCTACCCCACTTAATACCGCATAGCGGGGAACAGAGACAAAGCTAAGTAGCAGACTGACCAGCAAAAACACCGGCAGGGTGTCGCGAATAAATAAAATAACGGTGTTAATGAGCATGGCTCACCTCGCTGGCCACGATCACTTTGCCAATTGCCGTGTTAGGGTGATATTCACCAAAAAAGCGATATTCACCGGCGGGCAGGGGGCCCACATAAATCGTCCCCCGGCGCTGACCAAAAATTACTTTTTCCCGGTTAAGATCAAAACTGTCAATTTCTTCGGGCGTGGAGTCGTGGTTAATAAATGTCAGGCGCACCTTGGTATTAGCCGGAATGGTGATGACCTGAGGAACAAAGAGATTATTTTTAATTTCAATGACAAATTCGGGCAGGCTGGCCGCTCTGACCAGGGCTGGTATCAGGGCTATGATCATAAATAGCAGATAAACCCGTTTCATGCCGACTCTTCATATCGGGCAAAACGTACGGCAACCCGCAGCCCGCCCAAATGTGACTTATCCAGCGTCACAGTAGCCTGATGCAATTCAACAATCTGACTGACAATGGCCAGCCCCAGACCGCTACCGGCTGACTTGTACAGGGTTTGGTGATGATCACGATAAAATCGCTGCAACACATTTTGTCGCTCTGCTTCGTCTATACCCGGACCGGAATCATCAACAGCCAGTGTCACATACTGCTCATCCTGCATCACGCTCACTTCAATCGTAGCCCCGACAGGTGCATAGTTGTTGGCATTACCGACCAGGTTTTGCAATAACGTATACAAGGTAAATTCAGTACTGGCAACCAGCCCCTGTTCGCCTGTCAGGCTGATGTCCTGTTGCCGGGCATCAATTTTACTGTACATGTCAGCAATTAGCTTTTGCGCGACCGCGACAATATCGACACTACAAAGCTGTTGATTGAACAGCTCCGGGCTGGTGCGGCTCAGTAGTAATATCTGATTAACCACATGAATCATACGGTTAGTATCCTGCGCTATGGCATCTAGCTGTGCGCTGGGCTCTGGTAACTGACCGGCCAGGTTATGCAGATTAATTTTCATCACGCTGAGCGGGGTGCGCAGTTCATGGGCAGCATTGGAGGCAAATTGCTGCTCGCGCTCAAACGCATCATTGAGGCGTACAAACATGGAATTGAGTGTATCCACCACAGGGGTCAGTTCGGTGGGGGTCTGGCGCAGTTTTATCAGCGACAAATCCTTGCCCTTACGTGCTGATAACTGTTGTGACAGAGATTTTAGTGGCCCCAGGCCGCGGCTGATAGACAAAAAGATTATCAGCGCCAGCAAGGGAACACTGATAATAAAGGGCGTAATGGCGGCGGTAATCAGGTTTTCGGTCAGACTGACCCGGTTTTGCAGTGGCTGGGCAACCACCACCGTGATATCGGTTGTTGGAATGGGGCGGGAATATACCCGCCAGCGCTGATTATTAAAATTGATGTCAGAAAAAGCGCTGTTGCCCAGACCGGGCAATGCCGTCGCCGGTATATTATCAGAGTGCGCCAGCAACCGGTTGTTTTGCCATATTTGGTAGGCTATCGGCGAATCGTCTTGCCCGGGAGAGGGGTAGCCATGACTAAGTGCAACGGTATGCAATACACTTTTTAATTCATTATCCAGCAGTTGTGCGCTGACCGCGCCGGCAGCCCGATAGCCGTGAATGGCTGCACTGAATATAATCAGAACCAGCGCACTTATCAGCAGTAGTAATAAATACCGGCGAATAGAGGTCAACGGGAGGCTCCGCTGTGGATGCAATAGCCTACGCCACGAATGGTACGGATAAAGTCGGCGGGTAATTTTTTACGCAAATGATGGATATGTACCTCAATGGTGTTACTGGCCACCTCCTCGCCCCATTCATACAGACGTGACTCAAGCTGTGCTTTGGACTGAACCCGCCCGGCATTTTCCATCAGTGCTTTAAGCAGCATCAGTTCGCGACGCGACAGCTGAATGGCATGCTCATCAACCAAAAGCTCAAGCGTATGGGTATTGAGACTGACATTAGCCAGCTGAATAATACTGGATGCAGCGGTACCCAGACGGCGCTCCATGACCCGCAGACGGGCCAGTAGCTCATCCATTTCAAAGGGTTTGGGCAGGTAATCATCAGCCCCCGCATCCAGGCCCAGAATTTTGTCAGTGATTTTGTCCCTGGCAGTTAGAATGATTACCGGCAATGATTTATGTTTCAAACGTAAGCTTTTGAGAACCTGCAAGCCGTCCATATCCGGCAGGCCCAGATCCAGAATCACCAGGTCGGTTTGCTGTGCACCCAGGGTGAGTAATGCCTGCTGCCCACCATATACGCAGTCGACCACATAATTTGCCCTTCGCAGGGAACGGGTCAGCGCTTCAGATAACGGACGGTCGTCTTCAACCAGCAATACACGCATTAAGCATTCTTTGTTGTTTTACCTGAAAAAAGCATAACAAAGAAATCTTAAATTAACCTTAAGATCTTAATTTACAGCGTAAAGCCCAGTTGTGTCAGATAGTGAAAGTAAGCGCCGCTGGCCGCGCCATCCAGTGATGCCCTGGCTGGCATCTCACTGATATGCAGAGGCAGGGGTCGCAGCATTTCCTGTTTGATGTTGGCGGTCAGCTGTTCAAGCAGGGCAGAATACTGACACAACGGACCGGTAAGGATAAGGGCATCGGGGTTTAACATGATAACAGCGGTGCCAAGTACATGGGCAATATGCCTGATAGCCTGATCAACCTGATCTGCCTGCCAGTTTTCAGGCGCGCCATGAAACGCCGTGCTGACAAAGTCCTGTAAGTTAGTACGGCCATCCACCTTTACGTATCCCAGTTCGCCGGCCAGCCCGTTACTGCCTTTGATTAATTGCCCGCCCAGGTAGATACCTGCGCCGATGCCCCGGCCAAGATAAATACATATAAAGTGGTGATAATGAGTAGCGCTGCCGCGGCGGGCTTCTGCAAGCGCAGCCCAGTTAACGTCGTTATCAATCACGCAGGGAACCCTGAAGCAGTCTTCAAGATGTTGCTTAAATGGTGTATTGCCGGCCTGGGCAAATGGCAGTAAAGGCACCTGGACCACCTGATGGTTATCCGGGTCAACAGGCGCAGCAACAGAAATGCCAATGGCCAGTATCGGCAGGCCGGTATCAGCCATACCTGTCTCTATCCCTTGCTCTAGCAGTGCCAATAGCTCGGTTTTGTCGTGTTCGCTGGTAATCACAAAACATTGCTCAAAAAGAACCGCGCCAGAGAGCGAAAAAAACGCAATCTGACCATGCTGTGAGTCAAGAGCCACGGATACCACAACACCATGCGCATCATTCATTTCATAGATGATACCGGCACGGCCCTGACCGCGGGTGCGCCGGTCGGTGGCCCGAATCAGTTGCAGAGACTCAAGTCGCTGGGCTGCCTGAGAAATCGTTGGCCGGGATAACCCGGTCACCTGTGCCAGCATCGCCCGGCTGCACGGTCCGGTTTGCTGTAATGCCTGCAGCACATCCTGCGCATTGCGGGTGGCAATGTATGAAAAATGGTGGGGTTTCATAATCCGTAAAACCAGTAAAAATACAAAAAAATAACATTCAGGGGTGTATCCGTAGCGACGACCCGGCGCCTGATTTCCCTTAATGCTGTATTTATTATTTGCATGAAAAATCAGTAAAAACTACAGTGAATATTAACTTTGTTAAGTTTTTTAACAAAGTGCTTGAATTCTTTTTTACTGGCGTTTATAACGTAGGGGTTACATTTGGTTAACAGTGTCTTGGCAGACATATTCGAAAGACGAGGGGACGCGGATTTCGAATGGTTGCACGACGAGCCGCGTGGTCATGAAGTGCCTTTTATTACTTTCAACCTGGTGAAAGTAAGTGGTGAAACAAAAAGGCTGACATAACGCGTTCGCACAAACGTGTATATCTCAACTGGAAACCAACTATGTTTAGTAAATCAAAAATATCTGCAGCTGTAACCGGCGCAATTTACACCGTGGTTGCAGCACAGGCTGTTGCCCAGCAAGGGCCTGAAGAAGTAGAACAGATTGAAGTTAGAGGTGTTAGGGGAAGTCTGTCTCAAAGCATGAACGTCAAACGCCAGTCCTCCGGGGTGGTGGATGCGATTTCAGCCGAAGATATGGGTAAGTTCCCGGATACTAACCTGGCCGAATCACTGCAACGTATTACCGGTGTGTCAATCAACCGGGTCAACGGTGAAGGTTCTGAAGTCACCGTACGTGGTTTCGGTGGTAACTTTAACCTGATCACCTTAAACGGCCGTCAGATGCCGGCTGCCAACGTATCATCGATTACCGGTAACCCGCTGGATCAGGGCTCAACCGGCACCACCCGTTCGTTTGACTTTTCAAACCTGGCCTCAGAAGGTGTCAGCGGTATTGAAGTGTATAAAACCGGTCGGGCTGCCATTCCCTCAGGTGGTATCGGTGCCACTATTAATATCAATACCCTGAAGCCGCTTACACAAGGTGAAAACCGTGCCTCGGTGGGGGTCAAAGCCATGAAAGATGAAAGTGGTGATGGTGTCACGCCGGAAGTCAGTGGTGTAACCAACTGGAGTAATGACGATCAAACCTTCGGGGTGTCAGTATTTGGCTCTTACCAGGAGCGGGATTCGGGCAGCCGGACTATGTCGGTTGAACGCTATGATTTAGAAACCTGGGGCCCGGATGCGCTGGAAACCCTGGGGATGCAGAATGCCAATATCACCAATGCGCCGGCAGACGGCACTTTGGTGGCCATTCCGTCTAACCTGGGGCTGGGCACTAACAGCGATAACCGCGAACGTATCAACGGTATGGTAACGCTGCAGTATGCACCTTCAGACACGTTAACACTGACTGCTGATGCTTCTTATGCCCGCAACGAAATGGAGTCGAATTCGCTGGTTGATGGTATCTGGTTTGCCCGTCAGTTTACTGATGTAGAATTTGACGGTAACCCGCTGGTGGCCACCCCGATTCGCCTGACCGAGGATATCGACGGCGGTAAAGATTTCTTTTTCCAGAATCTGGTACTGGGCACTAAAGATGAACTGAAATCTTTTGGCGTGAATGCTGACTGGTGGGTCAATGATAACCTGAATCTGCGTTTTGATGCCGCGACATCCAAAGCCACCAGTGGTGGTAATGCGCCGTATGGCAAAAACTCAATCCGCTTTAACGTAGCAGGGGCCACTGCAGGCTGGCAAACCGCTGACTTCTCCCGCTCGATTCCACAGGCGAGTATTGTGGTCGATGACACCCTGAAAGGAAATAACAACGGTATTTTTGATTTACCGGACGTAGGCTCGCAGGTATCGCAGACCGCGCAGTCTTCGCAGGAGTCCAGTGTGGATCAGTTCCAGTTTTCTGGTAAATGGGACAAAGGCGGCGATCTTTTCGTGGACTTCGGGGTGGGCTACCTGACCACTGAAATGCAGCAAAATCGTCTGTCGACTCAGGCAATTCTGGGCGGCTGGGGCGTCGATAACCCGGGGGATGTGCCAGAAGGTCTGCTGGATATCACCTGCACTGGCTGTGCGTTTGAAGACCATGATATGAATGGTGTAGAAGGCGCGGATGCGATTGCGCAGCCGCCGGGCTCACCTACCATTCCGCTGGGCAGCGTGTCGTTCCGGGGAAATGCGGTCGAGCTACTTGAAGTCATGGCACCGATGTATGGCTTTACCGCCGGTAACCTGCCGGCTACTGGGTCTGATAACAATACCATCAAAGAAGATATTTTCTCGGCGTATGCCCAGGTGACTATGGATGGCGAGGTCGGTGGCATGCCGGTAAACCTGGTTGTGGGTGCCCGCTACGAAAAAACCGATGTTACCTCCACCGCAAGCCAGCGAGTGCCTACTGATATTGTGTGGTTGTCAGATAACGATTATAACCTGATTCTGGGTGATGAAGTTGTACAGCTGAGTGCGGACCACAGCTATGAGAACCTGCTGCCGAATATCGATTTGTCGGTGAATATTACTGATGATTTGAAAGCCCGTGCGTCCTACAGCATGACGCTGGCACGCCCCAGCTATGATCAGTTGTATGCCGCCACCAGTGTGAATGTCCCTAACCGGCCAACCCTGCTAGGAGGTGCGCCATCAGGTAATGTAGGTAATGCGAAGCTGGATCCGTTGGAGTCTAATAACTTTGATTTGTCACTGGAATGGTATTACGGCGAATCTAGCATGATTTCAGTGGGTTACTACCGTAAAGATGTGGCCAACTTTGTGGGTACGCAACAGGTGGCTGAACCGTTATTTGGCCTGCTTGACCCCAACTCAGGTCAGCCGGGCACATTATCAGGTGATGCTGTTGAAGCACTGAACGCGCAGGGCGTGACGGTGACCGAGCGTAACTTCTTTACCATGGCGGCTATTCTGGCTAACCCAAGTGCCTTCCCGGGCGGTGCGGCTGAGTTTGATGAGTCGCAGGGTTTTGCTGATGCGGTATTTGGTACCTACGATATTCTGGCCCGTGAAGGCGATCCGGAATTCTTGTTTGAGCTGACTCGCCCCATCAACAACCAAAGTGCGCGTATCTCTGGTTACGAGCTGGCCTGGCAGCATTTCTTTGGTGAAAGCGGATTTGGTTATCAGGCTAACTTCACTATTGTAGATGGTGATATCGGCTATGATATCGCCTCTGATCCAACGGTAGATCAGTTTGCTCTGGAAGGCTTAAGTGACAGTGCCAACCTGGTTCTTATTTATGAAAAAGATGGTTTGTCAGCGCGGATCGCCTATAACTGGCGGGATGCTTTCCTGGATGAAGTTAACCGTTCGGTCTCTTCTGTGCGTAACCCGCTGTTTGTGGATGAGTACGAGCAGATTGATATTAACGTAAGCTACGACTTCAACGAAGATCTGACGGTAAGTCTGGATGTCATTAACCTGACTGAAGAAGGTCAGCGTCAGTATGGCCGGACCTACAACAACACCTTCTTTGTACAGGAGCTGGATCGCCGCTTTGTACTAAGCGCCCGTTACAACTTCTGATAAGTGTGTAGTGAATGAGCCAGCTTCGGCTGGCTCTTTTTTAACCTTATGATTTGCTGTGTGTTTTACTTCAATGCGTTGCTTACACATGAACGCCGCGCTAGGATAAATACACGAAGTCAGCAGCAAGGCGGCCTGTGACAGATGAAGACAACCACATTACTTAATAACGTCGACCATCAGGCGTTGAAAGTCGATACCCGTGTAGCAGTGAGCCACGAATTAAACGTGAACCGCACACTGGCCTACACCCCGGAGATTAAAGATCTCCACAAAGAATTTCCGTTACTGTTTTACCGTGATCCGGCCTCTGGCACCCTGCAGATTCATGCGATTCTTGGCCTGGATAAAGATGAAAACCTGTTTGTCAGCGAGTCTGGTTGGTGTACCCGCTATGTGCCTGCACAGCTGGCCTGTGGTCCGTTCAGCCTGACCTACACTGAGGCGGATCATCCATCGCAACAGGCGCAGCCTGTATTGTGTTTTGATGCTCAGGATCCCCGCTTGCAGGAAGCGCAGGGTGAGCCGGTCTTTTTGCCGATGGGCGGTGAATCGGCGTACCTGAGCCATGTTAAAAAAGCCCTGCAGGTCATTGAAGCCGGTGCAACGTACGACACCACCTTATTTACGCTTGCCACAGAGATGGACTTGTTAGAGCCCGTGGCCATTGAAATTAAGCTGTCTGAAGAACATCAGGTTAATTTCAGCGACTACCTGACGGTGAATGAACAAAAGCTCGCGGCACTGAGCGGTGAACAGCTCAGTCGGCTTAATCAGTACGGTGTACTGAGCCTGCTTTATTTTATGATTTCCTCAACCAGTAATTTTCAGCAGCTGATTGACCTGAAAAACGCGCAAAGCGCCATGTTCTGAATGAACCGGTACCGATGAGGTGCCTTGGGAAGTGGATGTACAGATGAGTGCCAGACAACACAACGCCTACCCTGAAACATTAACGGTAATGGAAGGGATAACCCCAGACACCATACCCTTTGATGACTTGTTTGCTGCTAATGGTCCGGTGTTATTGCCGGGGCTGGTTAAACAATGGCCTCTGGTTCAGGCGGTAGGCAACTCGCCCCAGGCGGTGATGTCCTCGTTGCAGGAACATGATGCTGGCCGTCCGTTTCTGGCATACCGGGGCGCGCCGTCCATATTCGCCCGGTTTGGCTATAACGCCACAGCAACCGGCTTTAACTTCACCAGCGAACGGGTAACGCTGCCGCAGGTATTTGATGACATTCGCCGGCAGTGGCAAGACCATGAACATGACTATGTGTATGTTAATTCCTTAAAGCTGGCCGACGGTTTCCCGACGCTGGCTGACACGCATACGCTGAATTTTTCCCATCCCGAATTTACCCAGAATCAGCCCGTGGCCAAAATCTGGCTGGGCTCCGAATCGGTCGCCGCCGCGCACTTTGACCAGCCCAGAAATCTGGCCTGCTGTGTTCAGGGTAAGCGGCGTTTCACCCTGTTTGCTCCCGACCAGATAGACAATCTCTATCCCGGGCCACTGCACCCCACACCCGGAGGGCAGGTAGTCACCATGGCGAACCTGGCCAATCCCGACCTGACGCGTTTTCCCCGTCTTGAACAGGCGCTGGATGCGGCCATTATCGTGGATATGCAGCCGGGTGATGCGCTGTACTATCCCAGTATGTGGTGGCATGAGGTAGAAGCGTTTGATCGCTTCAATGTGATGATTAATTTTTGGTGGATGAGCCAGAAACAGTATACCGGCAACCCCATGGATGTTTTGCTGCACGGTATGATGAGCCTGCGGGATAAGCCTGAAAATGAAAAGCAGGCCTGGAAAGCGCTGTTTGATTATTATGTGTTTGGTGATGCCAGCCGGGTAACAGCGCACCTGCCTGAACCCAGCCATGGGCCACTTGGCCCGATGGATGACTCAACCGCCCGTCGTTTACGGGCGATGTTATTACAGAATCTGAATCGGTAACGTTATGGCAGATAGGATAAAACGCTCAGTGGTGATAGCCGGAGGCGGCACCGCCGGCTGGCTCACCGCTTTCAGTCTGGCCAGCCGGCTGGGCAACCTGCTTGATATCACGCTGGTGGAGTCTGATGCCATTGGCACCGTGGGCGTGGGCGAGGCAACCATTCCCACCATGCGTACCTTTCATCGCTTGCTGGGCATTGATGAGCGGGAGTTTATGGCGGCCACTCAGGCAACCTTCAAACTGGGTATTCAGTTTGAAAACTGGGGGCAGCAACATGACCGTTATATTCACTCGTTTGGTGAAATTGGTCAGCGTAGCTGGATGGCTGAGTTTCATGAATTCTGGCTGGCCGCGCAGGGGCAGGCCGGCAGTCTGGATGAATACTGTCTGGAGTTGCAAGCTGCCCGGCACAACAAGTTTTGCCTCGGGGTGGATAACCAGCCCGTCAATTATGCGTTTCATCTGGATGCCAGCGCTTATGCCCGCTATCTGCGAAGCAAAAGTGAAGCTGCCGGTGTAACACGTAAAGAAGGCAAAATTAACCATGTCAGTCTGGATCCTGACAGCGGCCATATTACCGGTTTAACGCTGGAGGATAATCAGCAGATAACCGGCGATGTTTTTATTGACTGTACCGGCTTCAGAGCGCTGTTGATGGGGCAGGCGCTGGGAGTCGGGTTTGATGACTGGAGCCATTACCTGGCTGCCGACCGTGCCGTGGCAGTACAAACTGAGCTACATGGCGAGCCGGTACCCTATACCCGGGCCATTGCTCATGACAGCGGCTGGCAATGGCAGATTCCGCTGCAGCATCGCATGGGCAACGGCCTGGTTTACAGCAGTCGGTTTATATCGGACGACCAGGCCAGAGAACAGCTGATGGCAAATCTGCCGGGCACACCACTGACAGACCCCCGCACCATTCAATTTAAAACCGGCCGGCGACGCCAGGCCTGGCATAAAAACTGTGTGGCAATCGGCTTATCAGGCGGCTTTCTGGAGCCGCTGGAATCGACCAGTATTCATTTGATTACCACCGCCATTTTACGCCTGATGAAGCTGTTTCCGTTTGCCGATGATATGCAGGCACAGGCCACCCGGTTTAACACAGAAACCGCTAATGAGCTGGAAACTATCCGCGATTTTATTATTTTGCACTATCATGCCACCGCGCGGACAGACAGTGACTTCTGGCAGTTTTACCGGCGCATGGATATTCCTGAATCGCTGCGCCACAGAATGGATATTTTTTGCCAGAATGGCTATGTATGGCCAGATGAGGTGGGCTTGTTTCGCACCGACTCCTGGGTTCAGGTAATGCTGGGGCAGGGCTTAACGCCCCGTCAGTATCATCAGGCCGGGCATTTGCTTGACACACCACAGTTACACAGTCAGCTGAGTGCATTACGCCAGTCGATTGCGGCCCGGTTGGACAAAATGCCACGGCATGCTGATTTTATTGCTCAGTACTGTCCGGCCAGGAAAGACTGATATGCAACCTTTTCATGTAGTCATTGTAGGTGGCGGCACAGCCGGCTGGCTGAGTGCCGGAATGATTGCCAGTAAAAATCCGGACGTGCAGGTAACCCTGATTGAATCGCCTCAGGTGAAAAATCTGGGCGTGGGCGAGGGTACCTGGCCGACGATGCGCGAAACACTGCGCCAGATAGGCATTGATGAGCTGGCATTTTTAAAGCATTGTCAGGCCAGTTTTAAACAGGCCTCAAAGTTTGTTGGCTGGCAGCATGGCGGCAAGGAGGCTTATTACCATCCGTTTACCGCACCGGCCGGTTATGGCCAGACGAACCTGGCGGCTATCTGGCAGCCAGACGCTGCTGATGATTTTGCCCGTCAAAGCTGTGCGCAGGTCTCAATCTGTGAAGCGCAAAAAGCGCCTAAAACCATGCAGATGGCGCCCTATGCCTTCGCTTTGAATTATGGTTATCACCTGGATGCCGGCGGCTTTGTGGAGTTACTGCATTCCCACTGTACCACGCAGCTTGGGGTCAGTTATCTGACCGGACATGTTGAACAGGTGAATAATCACCCCAGCGGCGCCATCAGTCATCTGATACTGACCGATGGTCGGCAGATCAGCGGCGATTTGTTTATTGACTGCTCCGGATTCACTGCCCGGCTGATTGGCCAGCATTACGGTATTAAAACCGTCAGCTGTAAAGATGTGTTGTTTAACGATGCGGCGCTGGCAGTGCAGGTGGAGCATGCTGACAGCCAAACGCCCATTGCCTCAGCCACCATTGCCACCGCCCGGGATAATGGCTGGATCTGGGATATTGCGCTGGCTGGCCGGCGCGGTATTGGCCATGTGTTTTCCCGCAGTCATACCGATGCGGACGCCGTGGAGGCCAGTCTGCGCCAGTATATCGCCAGCGATAGCAATCTGAAACAAACCGCCTTCAGTCCCAGGCTTATTACTTTTGAGCCGGGTTACCGGCATACCTTCTGGCAGCATAACTGTGTGGCCATCGGCGTCAGTGCCGGGTTTGTTGAGCCTCTGGAAGCCACCGCGCTGGTGCTGATTGAAAAATCAGCCGAATGGATTGCCAGCCAACTGCCCCGTAGTGCACCTGCCATGCAGATTCTGGCCAGCCGGTTTAATGCCATGACCACCCAGCGCTGGTGCGATATTGTGGATTTTCTGAAACTGCATTATGCGCTTAGCCAGCGTCAGGATACGGCCTACTGGCGGGAACATCAGGATCCCCGAAGCTGGCCGGAGTCTTTAGCGCAAAGCCTTGCCTTGTGGGAAAGCCAGCCACCCTGGTTATATGAAAGCCGGGAAAAGTATGAGTTATTTTCCTCTGCCAGTAAGCAGTATGTGCTGTATGGCATGGGCTTTTCGACCACTCTGGCACAGCCGGATCCACAGCAGGCTGCCAGACTGATAAACGAAACCCGGCGACAGACTGAAAAGCTGCTGGCCGGGTTACCAGAAAACCGGGACTTTACCGATGCGGTGGCCCGCACCGGTCAGTAAGGCAGGATTATTCGGCAATCAGCATCAGCATCAGGCACATGAAGGCCGAAAAGTGCATGACTTCACGCCAGATAGTGCGCGAACCTGCTTTTGCCATATCCAGAATGGTAGTGACATCATCATGGGTGAATTCATGATGACATTTTGCGCATTGCAAAGCGCCATGGCTTATCGTTGCACCACAATGATTACACTGATAAACACGTAATGCTGCTGAGCTCAACATCTTCGCCAACCTTATATAAAAACACAATAAAACAACCTGGTCAGTCGTCCCACCGCGGTACGCAAATGTACCTTCCGTTGGCTTCTGACGCGCATCGATCACCCCGCCTGCGCTATAATTATTTGCACGGGGAAATTGGGCGGCATAATAGCTTTGCCAGCAAAAATGTCACGCAGTTTTTTATGCTATTTTGTCCTGAAAAAGAATGAGCGAAAATAAAGCAGTTATAACCTTAAAAGCACTGCGCTGTTGAAAAATCGCAACTCAGGGTAGGGCAGTTGTGATAGGCTTACGCTGTTGGCAATTTAATGAGTAAACCCAGTACCTGTATGTTGCGGATTTTTTGTCTGATGATGATTGTGACAGCCCTGATGTTGTCAGCTTTAGGCGGGCAGGGCGGTATGCATGTGCATGGTCACTCAGCCGGGCATGAACATCACACTCAGCAGGCACATATGACGATGCCGGAACATCAGATGCCCGCCAACAAGATGATGACAGATACCGCTCAGGATACGCAGGACGACTGCTGTCAGACGGTCTGTCAGTGTGCACAGCATAGCTGTCACTTTTCGCTTATTGCCAGTCAGTTTATTAAAACATCCTCTATGCTATGGCCGCAGGATAAACCCGTCAGTATCGCCGGCAGCCTGCATCATGCCTTTCGCGAACAGCCCTATCGCCCTCCCATTGCCTGATAATTCGGTGTAATACCGCGCTTTTTTTTTATCGCAAACCTGAGGCTCAGGTTTGTATTTATCAATGAATTATCAGGTGATGTTATGCAACACAAACAGCCATTATCCCGCCGTGGTTTTTTACGCAGCGCGCTAGGTAGCGCGTCGGCCCTGGCGCTCAGCAGTATGGCGCCAGTCTGGGCGACGCCGGCCGGCCGGCATTTTAAAGATGCGGTGGTTTCTGGCAATGCGATTGATTTAGTCGTCGCGGCCACCCGGATGCAGGTAGGCAGGCAGTCGGGCCCGGCGTTTACCATCAACGGTCAGATGCCCGGCCCGTTAGTGCGACTTAAAGAAGGGCAGGTGGCTCGTCTGAATGTGACCAATCACCTTGATGTGGATACGTCTGTTCACTGGCATGGCATGATTCTGCCGTATAAGATGGATGGCGTGCCCGGTTTATCGTTTGCCGGTATTAAGCCGGGACAGACATTTAACTATGAATTTGATGTGCAGCAGTCAGGCAGTTACTGGTATCACAGCCATTCGGGTATGCAGGAGCAGCGCGGTCACCTTGGCCCGCTGGTGATTGACCCGGCAGACGGCGATCTGGGTGCAGACCGGGACCATGTGATTCTGCTGACAGACTGGACCTTTGAAGATCCCCACACCATTTTCCGCCATTTAAAAGTCGCTGAAGGCTACTACAACTATCAGCAGCGAACCCTGTTCGATACGCTTACGGATGTGCAGGAAAAAGGCCTGGCCAGCACCTGGCAGGAACGGTCTATGTGGGGGCAGATGCGTATGAGCCCGCGGGATTTGGCGGATGTGACTGGCAGTTCGTATACCTACCTGATGAATGGCAGAACCCCGGATGATAACTGGACTGGTTTATTTAAACCGGGCGAGAAAGTGCGGTTGCGGATTATCAATGGCTCGGCCATGAGCTATTTTGATTTTCGGATCCCGGGACTGGAGATGACCGTGGTGGCCGCCGATGGTCAGCCAGTTAAGCCTGTAACTGTCGATGAATTCAGGATCGCCACCGCAGAAAGCTTTGATGTGATAGTGCAGCCTAAAGCCACCACGGCGTATACCTTGTTTGCTGAAAGCTTTGATCGCAGCGGCTTTGCCCGGGGCACGCTGAGCCCGCGGCCGGGTCTAAACGCACCGATTCCCCCACAGCGAAACATTGCTGAGCGGGGTATGACCAGCATGGGAATGGATCATTCCATATCTAACGGCATGCATAACCATGGCATGAAAAGCCAGACTATGAACCATTCGCCAGCCATGCCAGCGGGCAAGATGGATCACGGTAAAATGGACCATTCGGCCATGAAGCACAGTGGTAAGAAACAGAGTGATATGAAAGGTAGCGGCATGGACCACAGTAAAATGGAACACAGCGGTCATGGAGTGCACGAAAGTCAGGCCGCTACCTCTTCACTGCCAGTCGACAATATCGAGATTCAGCATACAGAAGAAGGTCACGGCCCCGGTGCCGGCATGATTGCGCATAACCCTGTCTCCCGGCTGGATGAACCGGGTATCGGGCTGGAAGATGCGCCACACCGGGTACTGGTTTACAGTGACTTGCAGGGCGCTCACGCCTGGCCGGATGACCGGGAGCCTGGCCGTCAGATTGAACTGCATCTGACCGGTAATATGGAACGTTATATGTGGTCATTCGATGGCGTAAAGTTTTCCGAAGTGACCGGCCCGGTGCATTTTGAGTATGGCGAGCGCCTGCGCCTGGTGCTGGTGAATGACAGCATGATGGACCATCCTATTCATCTGCATGGTATGTGGATGGAGCTGGAGAACGGACAGTCACCACGTCCGCGCAAACACACCATCAGTGTTAAACCCAGCGAAAAACTGTCGCTTTTGATCAGTGCCGATGCCCCGGGACGCTGGGCATTTCATTGTCATCTTTTGTATCACATGGAGGCCGGCATGTTCCGGGTTGTTGAGGTCAGTGAGTCAGGAGCGCAGCCATGAATATAGTCACGTTCACGGGATTAACCATCGCGGTGTCTGCCTGTCTGGCCGGTAGCGCCATAGCAGATACTGCCCATAACTCACCGTTGGGTACAATGATGGCGCACGGTAATTACACTACTGGCCAGCTGATGTTTGACCGGCTGGAGGTTGCCCACAGCAATAGTGACGATACCACCGCGGTATGGGACATGCAGGGCTGGTACGGCGGCGATTATCATCGGGTTGTGGTAAAAAGTGAAGGTGAAAATACTCAGGGTGACGGCGAGCCAACCCATATTGAACGTACCGAAGTATTGTACAGCTACCTGGTGTCTACGTTCTGGTCAGTGCAGGCGGGGGTGGGTCTGCGCGGTGAGCTGGGCGCTGACAGCACCCGGGAGCATTATGTTGCACTTGGCCTGCAGGGGCTGGCGCCGTACTGGTTTGAAATGGACAACGCTCTGCTTATCAGCGAACAGGGGCAGGTTCAGGCTATCAGCGAGGTGGAATACGACTGGGTGCTGACCCAGCGCAGCTTTTTACAGCCCAGAATGGAGCTGACTCTGAACCTGAATGATGCTGATGATAACGCGCAACAAGCCGGATTCAGTCATTTGCGTTTGGGATTACGGTATCGTTATGAAATTAACCGTAAACTGGCGCCTTATGCCGGCGTATACTGGGATAAGTGGCTGGGACAGGATGCCAATACCCGTCAGCAGCGCGGTGACAGTACCTCGCAAACGGGTCTGGTGATAGGCATCCGCGCCTGGTTCTGATAATGCACCAAAGCCTGCTGTGCATTGCAGCAGGCTTTGGTTTTTCTATGAACAGGTTTACAAAAATATCATCATCAGGGCACCGATGATCATAAACAGATTCTCTGTGAGTGATACAAAGCCCAGCGGCACGTCGCTGTTGCCACCTACACAGGCACATTTTAGTTGTCGCTTATCAATATAAACGGCTTTGTAAACTGATGCGGCGCCAATCAGGCCGATAAACAGAGAAAAGGGTGCCACCAGCCAGGCTGACACCCCGGCAATCATTCCTATACCAGCCCAGACTTCCACAAACGGGTACACATAGGCATAGCGTAACTGGCGCATGGCCAGTAAATCGTAGGTAATAAACATGGTGCTGAAACTGTGTAAATCCTGCAGCTTTTGTACTGCCAGAAAAACCATGGAAAAGCCAATAAACAGCATCAGGGTGTGAGCACTCCAGATTTGTGCCGGGTATACGACCGTGGCGGCCAGCACCAGTGCAACACTGAAAATAGCAATGACCGGAGTATACCGGTTCGACTGACCAGCTTCACTCAGACCAAAGTAACGGCGTAGTTCGTCATATCCGCCAATTCGCTCATCATCAATAAATACCTGAGGCGTGGTTTTCACATCATGCTGAGCTTTAAATGCATCCTGTTGTTCCCGGTTTTTAATCAGGTGGTCTTCCACCTCATACCCTTTGCGCTCAAGCAGGTCTTTGGCTCGAAGCCCGAACGGGCAGATATGCTCATCGGTCACCATTCTGTATAACACAGCTCGTTTGCTCATTATGTGCTCCTTAACAGGTAAACAGGGGGAATATTGCGGTGCGCTGTGACATTTTTACGCAACATTGCTGTGCACAGTGCATTACCTGACTGATAGTGCAAGCTTTGTTCCGTTGTTTTATGGCCTTAGGTACAGGTGAATCTGTCTGAAGCATCACATATTATGAGGACTCGAAGCGACCTATCTTAGCCAGAGAGCAGGATATATGTTGAGAAATGAGGGTTACGTCAGCACAACAGGATAAGCATGTCTGGTATACACAGGGTTATCTTATTAACGTTAAGTGCGATAGCAGGGTTGTTTAGCTATGGGTTTGTTATCGGGCTGTCAGAATTGACCTATCACCCAAGGGATCACTTCATCGTTGCCTTGCTGGTGGTTATTGCGGCGGGAGGTTTTTTATATGGCCGGGCGTGCCGGCAAAGAAGAAAGCCGTAGCTGATATAGACTGCAATTCTGGAGTGTACCGGCGGGCCTGTGTCAGGCAGGGCAGTCATACCCTACCTGAGCCGCATTTACTGGCCTGCGCTGTGGGCCAGAAATTCTTCGTAGGTGCCGTCAAAGTGATTCAGTTGCTGACCCTTGATTTCAATGACCTGCGTGGCCAGAGAAGAGACAAATTCACGGTCATGGCTGACAAAAATCACGGTGCCGTCAAATTTGTACAACGCGTTATTCAGCGCTTCAATCGACTCCATATCAAGGTGGTTTGTGGGTTCGTCCATAACCAGCACATTGATATCCTGCAGCATCAGCTTGCCAAACAACAGGCGGTTTTTCTCCCCCCCTGAACACACTTTCACTTTCTTGTTGAAGTCGTCTGAACCAAACAATAACCGGCCCAGCATACCTTTTACCTGCAGGTCGTCGTGCTTAGGCTGACGCCACTGCGACATCCACTCAAACAATGTCAGATCACAGTCAAAGTCTTTGGTGCTGTCCTGAGGGATATAACCAATCGCAGCATTTTCAGCCCATTTGATGGTACCGCTCTGGGGCGTCAAGTCATCCACCAGACACTTCAGAAAAGTGGTTTTGCCCGCGCCATTCTCGCCAATGATCGCCAGACGATGACCCGCTTCAAGCAGCAGGTTACCGTTATCAAACAAAGGAACTTCAGGAAAGCTATGACCCAGATCTTCCAGCGTAATCGCCAGACGGTGCAGCTTTTTGTGTTGCTTGAACTGAATGAATGGTTTACGGCGAGTGCTGGCCTTGACCTCAGCCAGTTCGATTTTTTCCAGACGGCGGGCACGCGACGTTGCCTGCTTGGCTTTTGAGGCATTGGCAGAAAAGCGCGCCACAAAGCTTTGCAGTTCTTCAATTTCCGCTGATTTCTTCGCGTTATCCTGATGCAACTGCTCCTGGACCAGCAGCGAAGCTTCCACAAAGGCGTCGTAGTTGCCCGGATAAATACGCAGCTCACCATAATCGATATCTGCCATGTGCGTGCACACAGAATTCAGAAAGTGACGATCGTGAGAGATGATAAGCATGGTCGATTTACGCTTGTTCAGCTCTTCGGCCAGCCAGTTGATAGTATAGATGTCCAGGTTGTTGGTTGGCTCATCAAGCAGCAGAATATCCGGGTCAGCGAACAAGGCCTGCGCCAGTAATACCCGCACCTTTTTACCCGGTGCCACTTCTTTCATCAGGCCAAAGTGATAATCTTCATCAATGCCGGCAGCATTAAGAATATCACCGGCACGGGCTTCTGCGGTGTAGCCGTCCATTTCGGCAAAGCGGGTTTCCAGTTCGGCCACGCGCATGCCGTCTTCTTCGCTCATTTCAGGGTTACTGTAAATGGCGTCGCGTTCCTGCTTCACTTCCCACAGTTCACGATCACCTACAATTACCGCGTCTACTACTGACATTTCCTCAAAGGCAAACTGATCCTGGCTCAAAATACCCAGCTTGGTGCCAGGCGACATTGACACGTTACCCGCTGACGGAGTGAGTTTACCGCTCAGAATCTTCATAAAGGTGGATTTACCGGAGCCATTGGCGCCGATCAGGCCGTAACGGTTACCGTTACCAAATTTAGCTGAAATGTTTTCAAACAGTGGGGCAGAGCCAAACTGCATGGTGATATTAGCAGTAGTAATCAAAACGAAAGTCCGAAGATAGGTGAGAAGATACGCTCCAGCAGAAGCAAGGCCGCGCAATATAAAGAAAGCAGCGCCGTCTGTCGAGGAAATTTTGACCGCAAGGGCTGTATTATCAGGCGCTGACGTTGGTTTGCATGGTAACAGCACAGGTTGCCGGCTGGCGAATATGTAAAGCTACCCTATAGTTAGTTCAACAGCCCGCTATTAAGCTGCTGTGGTCTTATTTTCTGAAAATAAAGTATTAAGTTTGTGGAAGGTAAACTAATACATTGTTCTTTAAGGGATGTTTATGATTAAAAAACTCATGATAAGTGCATTGACTGCCTCGGTGCTGATTGCCGGCCATGCACAGGCCGCTGCCGTCAGCTCCGACAGCGTAATGCAGACACAGGCTGCCCAGTATAATAAACAGCAGTTGATCAGCATGGTGAGCCGGGAGGATGTTCAGCACAAACTCACCAGCCTGGGAGTCGACAGTCAGGATGCAATTGATCGCATCAATGGTATGACAGATGCCGAAATAGTACAGCTGAACGACCAGATTCAGGACTCGCCAGCAGGCGGTGTGGTTGGCGCGGTACTGACGGTACTGGCTATCATTGCCATTCTGGACTTAGTGGGTGTTACCGACGTGTATCCGTTTATTCGTCCAGTTAACAGCTAATATGACAATCTCATTGACATATAAAGCCTGCATTATTGCAGGCTTTTTATTGCTCGCCGGTTGCCAGGGCACACCGCAAACCGATCAGCTCAATGCCCAGGCGTTATCCCGATTACCGCCATCAGCTCAGATTCAAAATGTGCCGTTTTATCCTCAGCAGGCGTTTTATTGCGGACCGACCACGCTGGCCGAAGTTTTCGGATTCTATGGCCAGGAGGTATCGGCTGATGATATTGCGCCTAAGTTATTTATCCCCGGTAAAGAAGGCAGCCTGCAACTGGAAATGGTCAGTGCTACACGCCGCTACGGATTTTTGCCGTATACCGATAAAGGCACGCTAAGCGATGTGATGCAGCTGGTCAGTGACCAGATTCCGGTAATTGTGTTTCAGAATTTATCGGTGCAGTGGCTGCCACAGTGGCATTACGCGGTAGTCACCGGGTTTGATAAACAGCAACAGGAATTTATTGTTCATACTGGGGTGACGCCGTCCCACCGTATGTCGTTTTCGCTGTTTGAGAGAACCTGGGGACGAGCCGGTTACTGGTTTTTAGCGCCCCTGACACCACAGCGGCAAAGCCAGGCACTAGACCCCTACATTTATATCAAAGCGGCTTACGATATGTTAAAAGTTGGCAATAGCAAACAAGCTGAAGCCTTTCTGGTAGCCGCCACCCGACAGTGGCCCGGACAATGGCTGAGTTATTTTTTACTGGCCAATCATTTTGCCGAAACAGATATTAAGGCAGCCCTTAACTGGTATGAGCAAGGTTATCAGGCTGGTCAGCATCAGCCAGCGTACTTAAATAACTATGCGCTGGCGCTTGAGCAAAGTGGCCAGCCAGAACCGGCCCGGCAGATACTAACCGAGGCGCTGAGCCGGTTTCCTGATGATACTAATCTACAGGACACCAAAGTACAGTTATTCGGAATAAGGTAAGTGTTTACCGGCGCTTAACCTTTAATAAAACAGATGACCGCCAGCGGCTTTGCCGCTACAGTGCATAGCATGCCTATATAAGGACATACCCTGAATTGGAGGATCCAATGAGGTCTGGTTTTGTGGTCAAATGCGTCGGTAAAAGGTGGTTGAAACGGTATTTATGGCTGGCCTGCCTCCTCTGGGTCGGTAAGAGTCTGGCTGCCTTGCCGGATATTGAGGTTAGTGGGTTACACAGCCGCTCCACGGTGTTTATTCATGACCGCCAGCAGGTGCTCAAAGTACCGGGTGACACACAGGTATTACCGGGTAATAACGTAGCGCTTACTCGTCATCAGTATGACGGTATCGGCCAGGTATTCGACCTGCAGTTTAGCGGCGGCAGTGGCTCGGGGCTATTTATTAACGGGCCGGCCAGAGACTTACGCGGCTATGTTAATCAGGGCGTGCTGAGCTTTGATTTGCAGGTGGCGGATGCCCGCCAGGCTGCCATCAGTATCTCTATGGCCTGTGTATCGCATTGCTATCCTAAAATGCATTTACGGGAGCTGGCTGTTCACAGTTCACCGGCAACCTGGCAACATATTGCGATTCCGCTTCACTGCCTGACCAGTAAAGACACAGACCTGACCCGGGTGCACCGGTGGTTTAATCTGGAAACCGGCGGTCAGGGCAGCGTGCGTATTGCCAATATTCAAATCAGCGGGCAAGAGGGGCCCACTATGAAGTGCAAAACAGATGATAGCCTGGCTACCACACCCCGGATGCTCAATGAATACTGGTCGCAGAGCTGGTGGCTTCCCCGGCATAAACAGCGGGTTGCTCAGGCGAAGGATAACCGGTTTGATGTGGTGATGCTGGGCGACTCAATTACCGAAGGCTGGTCCCGGGCGGGGAAACCGGTGTGGGATAACGCATTTCCCGATATTCGCATGTTTAATCTGGGCTTTGCCGGCGATCGCACCGAAAACCTGCTTTGGCGACTGACTCATAAAGAGATGCCCCGGAGCGCCCCCAAACTGGCAATTGTAATGATTGGCACCAATAACACAGGGCACAGGATGGACAGCCCCCAGGCTATTGCTGCCGGGGTGAGTGAAAATCTTAAACAGATCAGGCAGGCCGCCCCGGATACACCGATGGTGCTGTTTGCTATTTTCCCCCGTGGCGCGACGCCGAACGACCCCATGCGCATCAACAACGAGCAGGCCAATCAACTCCTGGCAAATGTAGCGGCCCGTCATCACGCAGAGTTTATTAATATTAATGAGGCGTTTCTTACTGATACCGGCATGTTACCTCGTGAATACATGCCTGATTTGCTGCATCCCAAAGAACAGGGATACGCTATCTGGGCCAGGCACCTCACACCATTAATAGACCGGTATGTACGCAACAATGAAACCACCAAAGAGCAGGCTGAATAAGCGTAAGGAAGCTGGCCGGATAGCGGATTAGTGCTTGTCGTACAGGGCTTTATATTCCGGCGACCCTTTCACGTTTTCACAGTGAAGTTTGGTGCGGTCAATAATGGCCTTTGAACCAAATACACAGGCTGCCTGACGATCTCGCTCCAGCATTCTCTTATTCACTCTGTTCATATACTCCCTGCGCTCCTCGGTGCTCATCGCCGAGGCTGACCGCGCAGTAAAGTAAGCATCAGGCAAGGATTTGAGGTCTTTAGTCGTTGAAGCACACCCTGCCAGCAGGCCCACAGCGATGATCATCCATAAATGCTTTTTCACTTTTGTTGCATCCTTGTAACTCGTTGTATTAAAAGTTCTTTATGTATATTGAGTCAGACGTCCTATAAAAAGCAGGTCAAGCAATTCAACATTTACATATTGATGTGCAAAGATTTAGAGGCGCTTAGTAGGTGACGGGCAGGGCAGTAAATCCGTGAATAGTTCCAGCCAATAGTTAAAGTCTGGGGAACGGCTGGTAATTCAGCTGCCCGAAAATATTTATTGCATTCAGAACAGAAAATCAGGCCTTTGCCTTCCTCAAGCAATTGGTTTGAAACAGCGTAAAAGTGACTTAGTGATTCAGGTACCTCACAGACCTTATTGTCAAGCGTGTTTCTTTGCTCAAGCCAACGCAGTATCAGCGCTTCCCAGTCCAGATAATTGTCAGAATCTGGCAAAATTTTCTGTCTTAAATACTCTTGTGCTTCTGCTGCCGAAAAATAAAGACGTGAATTAAGCGGCTCGTACTTAGACTCATCATATCCATGAATGTAGATATTATTGCTACACGCAGGTGGATTATCCCACAGTAATTCAAACTCTTTTTCTGTGTCCTGAAGGCTTGGTAATGAACTATTGCTTTCGAACAGACTGTGCAAACCATTTCTGGGTAGCGAGTAAAATACGATTACCGGCCACACTACACCGTAAAAAATATATGTCAGGACTAATTCAAAGAGCGGTAAATGTATACCTTTGCCACTGCACGCTCTGGCTATCAGCAACCCTGAATAAACAGTCAGACCAGTAAAAAAATACAAGTAAAAGACAGAGGCCAAGATGAACATTTCCTTTTGTTATCTGTGGTATTGCAGCTAATGAAAACAGTATTTATAACGCAGCTGTCGGAAAACTTCTATATAAGGGAACATATATAAAGCGTGCGATTAGGCGCAGCGTAAGGCAATCTACTAAATCACGATAGATAAGTTATGAGTTGATAAGTATTGATAGTACGCAGAAAAATGGTGGCCCCACCCTGACTTGAACAGGGGACCTGCCGATTATGAGTCGGATGCTCTAACCAACTGAGCTATGGGGCCATATTTTGGTATAGATGGTTGCTGATGGAAGTTATGCAACCGCCGCGAAGTATAAGCAGTTTTTAAATGCTTGTCACCCCACCTGCAGGGGATTTTGACGTTCCGCTGCTTTCTTGGCTATTTATTCAACAAATTCTGGGTGTTAGCGCGATGCTAACGGCTGTATTCTGGCTGCGTGGGTAATTAATCTCATGCAATCTTTTGTGCATCGAATGCGGGCAAAATACAGTTGGCGTATTGGCAGGGGCATCTTACACTGACTTAGTTGATGAATTAATAAAAGTACTGATGGCAGATGGCAGGCATTAAACAATATACGGGGCTGCTTGTAGCAGCATTGATGACCAGTGGCTGTAGCTTTTTTAGTGCAGACAAGCCGCCGGGCGATATCCCCGTCACCTTCACCGACCTGAAAGCCGGGGATAATTGTTTGTATCAGCTTAACGTAAATGGTGAGCAGTGGAATCTGGATTATCTGGCATTTTATTTGTCACAACCGCGTCTGAAAATAGACGGGCGCTGGCAACCTGTGGCCTTTAAACCCGGCCCGTGGCAATCGAAAAAGCTGGCCCTGATGCAGTTCAACAGTGCCTGCAACACCGAAGCTAACCATACGGTAATAAAATTGGATGCGAATCAACAACTGCTGGACCGGGCCAGTGCCATTCAGTTTACCCTTGGCGTACCGTTTGACAGCAATCATGTGATCTCTGATCACCAGTCGCCGCCGTTGAATAACTCAGTTATGTTTCAGTCTATACGCCAGGGACACAGTTTTATGCGCATTGAATTGCAGCAGGCCAGCGAGCAGGCCGGACTGTGGTCATTTATGCTGGCCAGTGGGGAATGCCAGGGCAGTAATGATGACGAGACTCCGCAGCAATGCGATAAGCCAAATCGCATCACGCTGGATTTACCGCTAAAGGCGAATGTACAGGATCTGCGCTTAGTCGCTAAACTTAGTCAGATTCTGTTTCGGGCAGACATGCCTGCCGGTCAGGAGTGTAATCTTGCCGGACAGTATGACCAGAGCTGCCGCAAAGTATTACGTAACCTGACTAGTCGCGATTGGATCCGCTGGGATGCCCCACATCAAGCCTATCTGAAGCAGGACTAACGTATAGCTGAAGATAACTGACAAGCCATGCAAGCTGTTGGTTTATCTGCTATCTTTAATTCACTTTTTTGAATTACCAGCCAGTTTTTGTGGAGAGAAGAATGACAGAAAAGCCCTATCTGGTGAGTGGTCGAAATACAATTATTCATAAAGTTCGTAAGTTCGATCTGTTATTGCTAAATGGAAATGAAGATCCACCTGTACTGGTGACATTCCGTGGTTTAAAAGTGTATGAAGGCAAAATCCCTGAAAACAAACGGGATGCCAAAGCCATGGACCTTGAGTTGATTGATATGACGACCAGCGAAGTGTTTGGGGATGAAAAAACCTTGGTTTTTATCCAAACCTTAAACGGTAAAGAATACAAGATTGACTACAGCAAGCCTGGCACTCAGTCCTTCATTAAAGTCCATCAGGACAGTATTTTTTAACCGCCCACGCTGTTGTATGCCGGGGAGGGCTTCAGCCTTCCTCGTAGCAGTCTCACGCTCAGGCTATTGAGCGATCTTCATTTCAATACTACTGCCAGCTTTTTGCCAAATCCCGCCGTCACTCAGACTTTATCTATCATTATGCTTAGCCAACACTGTGCCAGTATGGTTATCAAAGCCCACACATTCTACCTGTTACAATATGTTAACCAAATACGATAAACAGCCGGTGGTTTCGTTTGTTTATCCACATTTGCTGCGCATTTATCGCACAATCTCATAAACGGGGCATTGAACGAAAGACAGGCAACCTTTTGGGTAAAAAACTCTACTGTATAAGTGTTCGGCGCTGTTGCCGGGCAACTTTCGGAGAGAACGCTATGCTTACTTTGCTTAATCAAACAAAACGTCTGCTGGGTATTGCTGTGTTAACTGCTGGTAGTTTTACTGTGGCCGGTCAGGCCCAGGCGGCATATCCTGCACACATGGAAAGTGATTTAGTTAAAATCTGTACCGCCATCCGTGACAACAAACCCTTGCGCTTACATATGGCTGTTAAGAACAGTGGGGTGAGTTACCGGGCTTTGCAAAAAGGGCTCGTATGTAACGGCGATGATATGTTTACGTTTGCTGAGAAAAACCAGGCACATGCTTCCAGCGCTTTACTGGCAAAACGCCTGCGTCTGACAAAAAGCATGATGGCTGCAAGATAATGACATCAGTCACCGGTTCGCAGTGGGAGCAGAAGCTTGCGCAGTATCAGCAGGCGGGCGCTGCCACCGTACCTGAGGTGACCTGTATCCCTGATCCGTTATTGCCGCTGGTAACCATTGTGCTGGTGACTGACAACCCCTCCCATCGCCAGCAACTCCAAGCGCTGGCCTCAGCCCATGCCGGGGTTATGCAATGTCTGATTTATCCCAGCCTGAAACAGGCACAGCAGGCGAGCATGCCGGAATTACCGCGGTTGCTGATTATTGATGCTGCGCTGCTGCATACCTGCGAGGCTATGAACGAGCCGTTTATTGTTTGTGGATATTCTAATCAGGATGCCATGCATGCTTTTACTGCCCGAGCAGAAGGGTTTATTGCCATGCCGGTGGATATCACACAGTTTGACGACACCCTCAGTTATGTGGCCGGACTTGTTTTACAGCAGCAACAACGGCATACCTACCAAACCCTGCGTGGGCTGCTGACCAAACAGTACGGCGTCAGTGCACAGCAATTTCCGTACTGGCTAGAGCAGCACAGTCGTGAGCGAGATGTTCCCAAAGTCACGTTTCGCAGCAGCAATGCCTGGGTTACCATGGCCTGCCGCGATATTTTGTGGGTACAGGCAGCTGGCGATTATATGTGTGTGTATACCCAGGACGAAAATCATATTGTCAGAACTACGCTGGCCGATTTAAGCCGCAAGCTGTGTCCGGATATCTTTGAGCGGGTAAACCGTTCGGTGCTGGTTAACCGGCATTTTGTGAAGCAGGTAGAGCGACAGGGCCCGCAAAGTGCGTTTGTTGTGCTGCAGGATGATACCCGTTTAAAAATCAGTCGGCGTTATTTCACAGCGCACTGGCAACATATTATCTGATTATACCGCACAGCACTGGTATGCCTGAGCCGGTCTGACGTATGATGCCGTTAAGATTATTTACAGGCGGCTGCATGCGATCATTGCTTTTGAATTTACTGGGTTTTCTGGCGCTGACTGGCTTTTATCTGGTGGGCGAGCTGCTTGTGCTGACCCTCTCTATTCCCGTGCCCGGTGCTCTGGTGGGCTTACTGTTACTACTGGTCACTTTACTCAGCCTGCGGCGCATTCCGTTTATGCTCAGCCAGGGCGCAGCGCCGCTGCTTAATCACATGACCGTATTGTTTGTCCCGGCTATCTCGGCTGTCGTACTGTTCTGGGATGATATCGAGCAACATCTTCCCGGCATGATTGCCGCCATTGTGCTCAGTACTATTGTCAGTCTGGCCATTGCTGCCTGGATCGCCCGTTTATTATTTTTACCCAAACAGGAGAAATAATGCCTTTTAATGAAGCGGTCAATCAGCTGCTTGGTCATATTCAGGCGGTGATTCAGGCGACCTTGTCGTTATCCGGCGCGCTGTGGCTTGGCATTACCCTGACAGCGTATGCATTTGCTATCTGGCTGAACCGGCGCGTAAACGGCAATCCGCTGGTGCATCCGTTGGTGGTTACCACTGTTATTGTGATTGGATTACTCAGTTTAACCGGTACCCAGGTTAAAGCATTTCAGTATGAGGCAGGGCTGCTGCACTGGCTGCTAGGGCCGGCCACCGTTGCCCTGGCGCTGCCCATGTATGCCCAGTGGAGTAAGGTCAGAGCGCTGGGCTGGCGGCTGATTGTGGCCATATTTGCTGCCGGGGTGGTAGCGCCGGTGCTGGCCTGGTTGTGTTTATACTTCACTGATGTTTCAGTGGCCGTCAAAATGACCATGCTGGCCAAATCAATCACCACCCCGCTGGCCATGGAAGCATCGCGCTTAATAGGCGGTATTGCACCGCTGGCCGCCGTGTTTGTAATAAGCACCGGGATCGTCGGGGCTATTGCCGGGCCAGTAGTATTTCGTCTGCTTAATATCCATCATCGCCAGGCCCAGGGGGTCGCGCTGGGCGCCGTGGCCCATGCAGTGGGTACGGCCCGAGCACTGAAACTGGGCGAGGAAGAGGCTGCCATGGCCAGCCTGGGCCTGTGTTTAAATGGTATTATGACCGCCATTATCCTGCCGTTGCTGTTGGGGTAATCACACCGAATTCATCTTATGTCTTATGGACTTTTGGCCGATAGGTGCTAAAAGTTAATGGGTAGCTAACTTATCGCTACACCGATATTTTTTGTAAGAAGATGGACACTGCAAATGGACAAGTACCGGTTTTCAGGTGACGTTACTGCGCACATCCCAATAAATGGTAGCCCGGCAAAATGTATTCAGTTTTAGTGTGTGACGACTCAATGGTAGCGCGTAAACAGGTTGCCAAATCTTTACCCCAGGACTGGCAGGTTGCGGTGCATTTTGCTAAAAACGGGGAAGAGGCCATTGATTTACTCAGTCAGGGCAAGGGTAATCTGTTGTTGCTGGATCTCAATATGCCAGTGATGGATGGTTATGCCACGCTGGCTGCTATTCAGGAAGCCCGGCTACCGGTTAAAACCGTGGTTATTTCCGGGGATGTTCAGCCAGAAGCCCATGAGCGGGTGCTGGGGCTGGGCGCCACCGATTTTATCCGTAAACCGGTGGATGCGGAGACTCTGAAACTGACCCTTGAGAAGCACGGCATTTTAAAAGCCGAGCCAGAGGTAGAAGCAGAGGATGACTCAGGCCTGGACCCGGATATCCGTGACTGTTACCAGGAGATCACCAATATTGCCATGGGCCGCGCCGGCGACCACCTTGCCCGCATTATGAATGTATTTGTTCACCTGCCTATACCGAATGTGAATCTGATTGAAGTCTCTGAGCTGCATATGATGTTGTCTGATATTGAGTCGCACGAAGAGGTCACTGCGGTTTGTCAGGGCTTTCTGAGCCCGGGGATTCGGGGGGAAGCCTTGTGTATTTTAAGTGATTCCAGCTTTGCCGATGTTGCCCGGATTCTTAATGTTCAGGGCGAAGTCGACGACCGGCTGCAACTGGAGTTGCTGATGGATGCCGCCAGTATTTTGATAGGCACCTGCCTGACCGGCCTGGCCGAGCAGATGGATGTGGTGTTCAGCCAGGGGCATCCGATTGTGCTGGGGCAGCACACCGCCATTGCCGATATTGTTTCTACCAATCACCTGAAGTGGCGCCGCACGCTGGCTATCGAGCTGAGTTATGGACTGGAAGGCTACAATGTGCGTTGCGACCTGGTGTTATTATTTACTGAAGATTCGATGGATACTATGAATAGCAAACTGGCTCATCTGATGGAGGATTTCTGATGGATAGCGCATTGGAAGAGCTACAGGAATTTCACTGGATGATGGACATGCTGCAAACCGTGGATGTGGGGATTGTGGTATTGGATCGTCAGTTCAGCATTAAAGTCTGGAACGGGTTTATGGAAAGCCACAGTGGATTGCTGCCCAGCCAGGTGCGTGACCGCAGTTTGTTCAGCCTGTTTACCGATATTGACGAAGGCTGGTTTGCGCAAAAAGCCAA
Organism: Salinimonas lutimaris; assembly: GCF_005222225.1. Taxonomy (GTDB): domain Bacteria; phylum Pseudomonadota; class Gammaproteobacteria; order Enterobacterales; family Alteromonadaceae; genus Alteromonas; species Alteromonas lutimaris. The sequence continues at coordinate 3,262,708 of NZ_CP036536.1, read as the reverse complement.
ACCGGTTTTTGAATTGAAAACCCGGGCGTTTATGACCTGGGAACAGCGCCCCTATTTGTTCAAGTTTCCCAATTACCGGCCGATTACAGGAAGTGAGCAGTATATGTATCAGAACATTACTCTGTCGCCGCTGGTATCGGCCAATGGCATCGTAGAAAACATCAGTATGATGATATACGACATGACCGATATAGCCGCAGGCAAAAAGCAGCTTGAAGCTATTCAGGTTGCCCAGAGCGAAGCGCAGGAGCGCAGTCACCTGCCGCTAAACTGATACATCTGCCAGCCTGTGGCAGGTTGCCCCGGGATCCAGTGGCGTAATGCCAGGCGGTAAGATGGAGAAGCTATGAATAACGGGTTAGTTGGAGCAGGTCGAAAGCGGATCTGGCAAAGCAGTGCGCTGCTGATATGTACAGTGTTGATAACAGCATGCGGCGGTGGTGGCTCAGACAGTAGCTCTACATCGCTTACCGTGAACGCTGGTGCCGATGTGCAGGCAGCAGAACAAACCACCGTTTTTTTGTCGGCCCGAAGTGCTGGCAGTGACAGCGAACTGACTTATCGCTGGTCAGTGCGTCCGGTGCTGGAGATTATTCAGGATGACAGCAGTACCGGCGAAGCGTCGGTGGTATTGCCCGAGCTCGAACAGCAAACCCTTTATACAGTAACCGTCACTGTGTCAGGGGGAGGTCAAAGCGACTCTGACGAGCTGATTATTACCGCGCTACCGGAAAACGCAGCGCCGGTGGCGGATATTGCCTCACACACCGCGAGCCAGGAGGATGGCCTGTATGCCGCCGGTATCCAGATCACGTTAAGCGGTGCCGGGAGTACCGATGAAGATGCCACCGAGCCAACTGCGCCAATCAGTCGCTGGCAGTGGCAGCAGCTTGAAGGTGCCAATGTGTTGCAGGGCGTGGCACTGGATGGCCCTGAGCTGACCTTTACCACGCCGGTTGCCTCAATCCAGCAGCAGCTGCGTTTTGCCCTGACCGTGACCGACGAAGAAGGAGCGCAGGACGAAGCCACCACCACGCTGCTGATTCTGCCGGGACAGGATACTTTACCCACCGCTGATGCCGGGGTGAGCCAGGGCGTTTTTAGTGGCGAGCCTATCATACTGCAAGGGCAGGCTGACTCATCGGTCAGCTCTGCCTTTCCGTTGCTATCCCGCTGGGAAGTTTCCAGTGCCTCTGCAGTAAATATTGCAGATGATACCGCTTTGTCTACCTATGCCATGGCACCGGCAGTCACCGCCGCCCAAACCATGACTTTTACGCTTACGGTCAGCGATGCCAACAATAACCAGACCGATGATACGATTACTGTAGTGGTGCGCCCGCATCCTACCGCCCTGATGAATGATACCGGCATCACCGTGCAGGCCAGCGAAAATGCCGTATCAGAAAACCAGCAGAGCGACTATCCGGGTCAGGACGGCCAGCGTGGCACCGACATTATTCAGCAGGCAGGGTTACTGGAAAAAGCAGGGCGCGGGGCTGCCGGTTTTGACTTTACCAAGCTCAATAACAATGGCGATGAGCAGGATGCTGATGTCACGGATTTTAGCTGTGTGCGTGACAATACCACTGGTTTAGTGTGGGAAGTCAAAACGGCGAATAGCGGCCTGCATGGCGGTGAACACACCTACGGCTGGTTCCAGACAGAAGAAAACGGTGGCAGTGATGGAGTTCAAACACCCTCACAGGCCAGTTGTGCGATCAGCGAATGCAATACCAGAGCATTTGTCACCGCGGTCAGAACTGAAGGGTTGTGTGGTTTTTACGACTGGCGCATGCCCACCCACTTTGAGCTGATGACACTGATGCATTTTGGACGTGAGGGGCAGACGATGGTGGACCCGACATATTTCCCGTTTGCCGGTGACGCGGCAGCGGCGCCTTTGTGGTACTGGACATCCCAGCCAGGGGCTGATGGGGTGATTGAAGATGCAGCGCAAAATGCCTGGGCCATTGATTTTGCCTCAGGTGTGGACAACTTTTTAAATAAAGGCAGCATTGCCCGGGTGCGTCTGGTCAGGGCAGGGAGAGAATGATGAAGCAAGTCATGCTAGGCCTGATGTGCCTGATTAGCACGAGCAGTATAGCGCAACAATATTGCTTAACTTCCGGGGTGGAAACCACACCTGCCGCCGATTTTGTGGACATCAGCGAGGGCGAGGTTTTGCACAGCGCGACCAATCTTATCTGGAAACGCTGCGCCGAGGGGCAAACCTGGAACGGCAGCGGATGCAGCGGCGAAGCGCAGAAGTATACCTGGCAGCAAGCGCTGCAACTGGCTCTGGAAGCCAATGATATTGCGCAGGAAGGGTGGCGCTTACCCAATATTAAAGAACTGGCTGCTATTACCGAGCGGTTATGTGTACGCCCGGCCATTAATAACGATGTATTTCCGGCCACCCCGCCCGATGATTTCTGGACCAGCACACCTTCGTTAACCGATACCAGTCGGGCCTGGGTTGTGGCGTTTTTTAACTCCAGTCATTCCATTAAACAAAAAGACCGGTTTGTGTATGTGCGGCTGGTGCGAACCAATGGTTCATAGCGGTTTTTTTATGCACCCGCGGTGATGAAGAGTTCAACCTGAATATTCGCAGATTGGACTCATAGTGCCTTTTTATTTATAGTTCTGCCGTCCAGAATAAAAATTATGATAATGACGACACTTTCTTCCATCGCCCGTGCTGGCGCATTTTCTCTGCTTTGCTGCTCGTTTAATGCTGCGGCCGAGTTTACTTGTGATATCGATTTTGCGCATGGTCTGGTGGTTAACGACGACCAGCTAAGAGTGATGGATAAGTCCCGCACCGTTATTCAGATAAATGAGCGTAATCAGCTCTTTATCCGTGGCCGTTACCAACCTTTAACCGACGAGCAGCAAGCCTGGCTGGCCGAATATTCCGATGGGCTACATTATGTGGTGCCGCAAATGATAGTGCTGGCCACCGAAGGGGTGGATCTGGCTGTCGACACCATAGACCATGTGTATCAGGGGCTGGTGGGCGCTGACCACGACAGTTATGTTCGTTTGCAAAGTGCCATGGGGCGGGTACGCTCCCGGGTCAAAGAAAAGTTTCGTCACGCCAGCAACCATTATTTTATTGGCCCGGGATCGCTGGAAAGCGTGGATGAGTTTGTGGATACCGGAATTGAAGCTCAGCTTGAGGGTACGATCTCTACATCGGTAGGCGGTATTTTATCGGCGATCAGTGGTATTAATGCTAATAATGCCGAGGTGGACAGTCAGCGGGTACAGGCACTGACCCAGCATTTAGAAGTGGTTGGCGGACATCTGAATAAAGATATGGGCCCCCGAGCCATGAGCCTTAAAAATAAGGCGCACTGGTACTGCAACAAGCTTAAGTCGCTGGATACCACAGAAGAAAAACTTCGCCAGGCGATACCCGCGCTTAAACCCTATGATGTGATAACCCGGACTGCCGGCTAAACAAACGCCGCCAGCAGGGTATTAAGATACTGACGACCCCGGTCGGTCACCTGCCAGTGAGTATCGGTACTGACCAGCATGCCTTTATCGATAGCCTCATCAAGACTGTTTTGCTGCTCACCGGTAAGCACCGTGCCGGTATAGCGGGTAAAATCTGCTTTAGGACAAGGCTCAACCAACCGAAACCGGTTCATAAAAAATTCAAAGGCCAGATCTTCTTCAGCGACCGGATGCTGTTTGTCCAGGTAGGGACGCGCCATTTCCATATAGCCACGGGGGTGTTTCACTTTCACTGTGCGCCAGATGGTATTGTTCGGCACATCGGTAATTTTGCCATGAGCGCCACAACCAATGCCCAGGTAGTCTCCAAAGCGCCAGTAATTAAGGTTGTGCTGACACTGAAAACCGGGTTTGCTGTAGCCGGAAATCTCATACTGCTGGTAACCAGCCGCTTTAAGGCGCTGATGCCCGTGGGTCTGAATATCCCACAGAATATCATCTTCTGGCAATTCCGGCGGTTTTGAATAAAACGGCGTATTGGGCTCAATGGTCAGCTGATACCACGACAGGTGGGCCGGATTTAATGCAATGGCTTTATCCAGATCGCTCATTGCATTATCAATGCTTTGATCCGGCAGACCATGCATCAGGTCCAGATTAAAGCTGTTCAATCCGGCCTGATGGGCCTGATGAATAGCATCTTCAGCCTGACTGGCTGAATGAATTCGGCCCAGCACATCCAGGTGTTTGGTCTGAAAGCTCTGAATACCCACTGAAATACGGTTAACCCCGGCTTCCACGTAGCCTTTAAAGCGCCCGGCCTCAACCGTGCCCGGGTTGGCCTCAAGGGTTATCTCTGCGTCGGCGGCCAGATTAACCCGCTCTTTTACACCGTTTAGCAGCCGGGCAATACCCTGTTCACTGAACAGGCTGGGCGTGCCGCCACCAATAAATATCGTGGTTACCGGACGCGTACCGATGCGTTTGGCATCCTCGGCCAGATCATCAAGCAGGTGGGCAATGTATTCCTGTTCAGGAAGCGACGATTTCAACCCGTGAGAGTTGAAATCGCAGTACGGACATTTTTGTACACACCAGGGAATATGTATGTACAGGCTTAACGGCGGATTATGCAAAAGTCTGTCTCATTTGCTGAAGCAGAAATGTCATAGCCTGACCACGGTGGCTGATGGCGTTTTTCTTTTTACTGTCCAGTTCAGCGGCAGTGCATTCCTGTGACGGTACATAAAACACCGGATCATAGCCAAAGCCACCGTGGCCGGTCATCTTAGAGGTGATGAGACCATGCCAGTGTCCCTGACTTATCAGCGGTACCGGGTCGTCGGCATGGCGCATAAATACCAGGGTACACATAAAGTGGGCGCGGCGATCGGCTTCATTGCCCAGACGAGACAACAGCAGCTCAATATTGTCGCTGTCACTGGCCTGTTCACCGGCAAAGCGGGCTGAATAAATACCCGGAGCCCCACCTAAAGCATTCACCACCAGGCCTGAGTCATCTGCAATGGCCGGCAAGCCGGTTTGCTTAGCCGCATGACGGGCTTTAATAATGGCATTTTCGACAAAGGTCGTACCGGTTTCCGGTACATCCTTGACCCCCAGTTCTTTTTGCGGCACTACCGATACTTGCTGCTCGGCAAACAGGTTGGCAAATTCTTTCACTTTGCCCGGGTTGCCAGAAGCCAGCACTATTTTTTCAGGAAACGGCATGTCGACTCCTTATTTCTTTTTCGCGGTCTTTTTAGCCGCCGTTTTTTTCTTGGCTCTTTTCTTTTTCGGCGGCACTTTCGGGGTTTTGTTCTTGGGCCGCAGCGCATCAATCACACGCGGTTTCAACGGCTCTTCGGTATACCGGCTGACCCGGCCTACCATTTCAAAGTCATGCGCCTCGACCAGAGCAATGGCGGTACCTTTGGCTCCCGCCCGGCCGGTCCGGCCAATCCGGTGTACATACACATCGGCTTTACGCGGCATATCAAAGTTAATCACGTGGGATACTTTGGGTACATCAATACCCCGGGCCGCCACATCGGTCGCCAGCAATACCGGCACTTCGCCGGATTTGAAGCGGGCCAGGGCAGCATTACGCTTATCCTGCGGCATTTCACCCTGCAACCAGCATACCTGAATATCCTGTGAGGCCAGATAGTCTTTAAGAGCCTGCAGGCGATCACGGGTTTTAACAAATACGATAGCGTTAGTGATATTGTTTTTAAGAATATGCACCAGCAGCGCCTGTTTATGGGCCAGATCGTCAGCATGATGGAACCACTGGTGAATCTTGGCTTTTTCTTTGCGCGAGGGGCTGGCCTCAAGCACCGCAGGATCATTTAAAATCTCCCGGGCAAAGGTTTTTACACCGCCACTTTCCAAAGTGGCAGAAAACAGCATATTTTGCTTGCGCCAGCGGGCTTCTGTAGCGATCTGATTGACCACGGTACCAAAACCCATGTCCAGCATACGATCGGCTTCATCCAGAATCAGGCATTCAATATCCCGGCAGTCGGCTGTTTCTTTTTGAATATGTTCCAGCAGACGCCCCGGCGTGGCCACCAGAATATCCAGATTCTTGCTCAGGGTTTCCTTATCGGTACCGTAATTAATGCCGCCGGTAATTACCCCACTGACCAGCTGGGTGTGCGCGGTAATCGCACAGGCCTGCTCATACACCTGAATAGCCAGTTCGCGGGTAGGTGTCAGGATCAGGATTCGGGTGGCTCCCGGCTCACGGCGCGGGTGATCCAGCAGGTACTGGCAGGCGGGTAGCAAAAATGCCGCTGTTTTGCCGGTGCCGGTGGGCGCTGAAGCCAGAATATCACGGCCATCCAGCGCATCGGGAATTACCAGAGACTGAATTGATGTAGGTTGGGAAAAGCCCATGTCAGCCACAGCGTGGCACAGGGCATCATCAAGTTCGAGTTCCTCAAAGGTCATAGGTCTGCTACGTCTTAAAATAAAAACGCTATTGTAGCATTGTAACGGGACTTTACAGAATCGTTCGTTAGCCTTTTAACCGGTTTTCAACAGGATTTGTGCCACTGCAGCGTGTCGCTGCTCATCTAACGCCGTTTTTATCTGCGGACCTCTGGCGCCGCCGGCAATAATTTTCTGTACATCAATATTGCGCGCAGCCTCAAGAGCGCCGAGGATCTGAGTCTGCGGCCAGCTGGTTTGCTCAACCTGATTTTTTATGTCAACGACCTCGAGCAGCTGGGCAAACCGCTTAGGCTTACGCCAGGCATCGGTACGGTTAAATATTTCAAGCAGCTCATCGGCCCCGGGCCGCCCGGAAAGCGAATGGGCAAACCGGCTGGCAAACACTGCCAAATCGGTCACTGAATTCGGGCATTTTAAACGTTGGCATAATGCCTGTGTATCGTCAGCGCTTAACCCGCAAAGCAGGCTGGCCATGCGAACCTCCAGCGAGACACTGCTGGCAGCGGCCTGTTTTAGCCTGGCCAGGTGTTCGGGCAATCCGGTGATCAGCTCGCAAAACCAGCCGGACAGACCGCCAGCTTCTTTAAGTGCCGTGAAATACACATCCGGATCCGATTGCATCACGGCCCGGCGGGTTTCCATCCAGACCCGTTCGGCGGTCAGCTCTTTCAGCATGCCGGTACGTGCCATCTGTTGCATAAGTGTCTGAGTCTCGGGGGCAACCCGAAACCCCAGATAATGATAGCGTGAGGCAAACCGGGCCACTCTGAATATCCGCAACGGGTCTTCACTAAAAGCCGGAGAGACATGGCGTAATACCCGGTTGGTTAGATCCTGCTGTCCGTGGTACGGGTCTACCAGAGTGCCATCCTGTGCTCGGGCCATGGCGTTGATGGTCAGATCCCGGCGCTGTAAGTCTTCTTCCAGCGTCACCGACGGACTGGCGTCACAGTCAAAGCCGGTATAGCCGCTGCCGGTTTTGCGTTCCAGCCGGGCCAGCGCATATTCGTCACGGGTGTGGGGATGCAGAAATACCGGAAAGTCCTTGCCCACCTGAGTATACCCCTGCTCAAGCAACATGGACGGGGTCGCCCCGGTGACCACCCAGTCTTTTTCCGTAACCTTACGTCCCAGCAGTTCATCTCTGACTGCGCCGCCTACCAGATAAATTTTCATACCTCTCCACCATTGGTTGTAACCCGCCCATTATGCCGTAACACAATAAAAAATGTGCGAAATCTGCGGTCAGGTTTTGACATCTAACCACCAACTGGTAGTTTAACTTTCGTTTGTCATTTTCAGTTAAGACGTTGCATGTATCTGAATTATTTCGGGCTGAGCGATAATCCGTTCTCAATTGCCCCGAACCCTGACTATTTATATATGAGTCCCAGGCATAAAGAAGCGCTGGCGCACCTGACTTTTGGTCTGCGCGAAAGTGGCGGTTTTGTGATGCTTACCGGTGAGGTGGGAACCGGCAAAACCACGGTGTCGAGAAAGCTCTTGCAGCAGCTGCCAGACAACACTCAGGTTGCCATGATTCTTAATCCGACCCTGTCAGCGCTGGAGCTGCTGGCAACGGTGTGTGATGAGCTGGGCATTGCGTATACGCCGGATAAAGCCAGCCTGAAATACTTCACTGATAGGATCCTTGCCAAGCTGGCTGATAATCATCAGGCCGGTATCAACACCGTATTGATGGTAGATGAGGCCCAGCACTTGATGCCAGAGGTGCTCGAACAGCTGCGCTTACTGACTAACCTGGAGACCAACCGGGAAAAACTGCTCAAAGTTGTGCTGATTGGTCAGCCCGAGCTGCAACAGCTGCTAAAACGCAATGAGCTGCGCCAGCTGGCTCAGCGAATTACTGCCCGTTACCACTTACTGCCCCTTACCGCACCGGAGGTCAGCGCCTACATTGCTCACCGTCTGAGTGTGGCAAACGGTGACATATCGGTATTCAGTCAAGCTACATTACGGGCGGTGCACAGAATTACCGGCGGTATTCCCCGGGTTATTAATTTACTGTGCGACCGGGCCCTGACACTCTCGTTTACCAAGCAGCATGCAGTGGTCAAAAAGCGGATTTTTCTGGCCGCCGCAGAGCAGATTCTGGGTGAAGATATTGTGACCCAGCGTTTGCAGGGCAACCGCAAGTGGTGGCTGACCCTGACCTTTATTCTGGCCGTCGCAGCAGGATTTGTAGCCGGGAGGTGGTATGTCTGAGCGCATTAGTATTGATGCACTGGTTCCGGGCATGGTGATTGTGCAGGTGACCCGGCAGAATGGCCCGGTAAAAATACGTAAATCCGGCCTGGTCAGCAGTACTGCCATGGTTCAGGGGTTAGCAGAGATGGGCGTTCAGGAAGTCGAAATTGACCCGGAACAAACTGTGGAGCTGGAGCCGCAGGTACAGCATCGCACGCAAACCCAGCAATTGTTGCGCGGCGCCCACGATAAAACTGCCGGACTGGATACTCAGTTGTCCGAACAGTTCAACCGTAGTTTATTTTTGCCCACTGTGCAGGGGCTACCCTCGGCCGGAAAAATGTTTGTGCGCAGCGTCACTGCGTATCTGGTTATTGCACTGGCTGGCGCCGGTATTGGCTTTGCTGCCGGTACAGCCGGTAACTGGTGGCCGGGATTATGGTCATCCGGGGCAGGAAGTAGTGCGCAGACTGCTGCACCAGCTGAGGACAAAACAGAGCGACAACCCAAGCCATCAGTACCCGATAGCAAAAAGCCGGTGGAAGCAGCCAACATAAGCCCGGCGCCGCAGTCACCAACGCCACCGGCCAGCGAGGCGCCTGCAGCCGATAATGCGCTGCCAGCGAGTAACACGCCGTCTGATGCGAACGATAGTTCGCCATCTGATGTAGAGGGGAGGGCGCCGGAACCTGCCTCAAATACCGCGAAGGCGAATACCGCGGGCAGTCAAAGTACCGCTGCACAACCGGCTGATGAGTATGAAGGCAAAGTGCTTAATGCCCCGCAACAAGCCGCCGACGGGCAGGTGCCACAGGCGTTGCTGGAACGATTTAATCAGGCGCTTGAAGAGCTGGATAACCAGACCCCGGCAGAGCGTCGTCAGGCGCAGCCTAAGGTATCAGTGAGTAACGATATTCAGCGGATTGATCAGTTGCCGGTACGCTTGCTGACCCGGCTGCCAACGATGAAGTTCAGTGCCCATATGTATGCCTCGTCGCCCTCTGAGCGGTGGGTCAGGGTGAACGGCAAACAGTTAACCGAAGGCGACTGGATTGATGATAAAGTGCGTATTATCAATATTGAAGGCCAGCGGGTTGTACTGGAATTTGAAGATGAGACGTTCTATATGCGCGCGCTGACCGACTGGTAAGCGCTTGCAGTGCCCGGTTAGCCAGGCATCTGATGGATAAAAATATCTTTAAAAAACTTGGGCAGGTTCAGGCCAAAATCATCCGGCCGCACGCTTTTGACGATGTCATCCTCAGCATGGGCTAAATCGATGCGTTTGATTTCGCTGTAGTTGTTGCTGTTCAAACTGTAAAAGCTCATGACCACGGGCTTGAGCATATCTTCCTCGTTGGTACGCGCCACAATAGCCAGTCTGCCACTTTTAAGCTGCACCAGCGAGCCGACCGGGTGCACGCCAATACAGCGAACAAACTGACGCACCAGATTCTGGTCCAGCCCGGAGTCCTGAACCAGTCGTTTGAGCGCCACCGCCGGCGCTACTGCCAGCTGATGCGAACGCTCAGAAATCATCGCATCGTAAGTGTCGATAATGGCAGCCATTCTGGCAAAAACCGTAATGTTCTCGCCACTGAGACCCGTCGGGTAGCCACTGCCATCAACCCGCTCGTGATGCTCACTGATGATCATCTTTACCGGCTCTTCCAGTGTTTTAAACGGCGCGATCATCTCCATGCCCTGTTCCACATGGGAGCGGATAATCTGCCAGTCGTTGTCGGTGAGCTGAGTACTGCGATTGCGCAGTTCTGCCGGCACCCGGGCCATACCGATATCCATTAGCAGACTCCCGGTACATAATACATTGGTGGTGGCGCGGTCGTAGCCTAACTGATTGGCAAAAATAGCCATCAACACACTGCAGTTAATGGAATGCTCAAGCATATACCTATCAGCATTCTTGATCATGGTCAGGCAGGCCATGGCGTCGCGATTGTGAAAAACCGAGTCAATAATACCGTTGGACAGATCCTCCACCACATCCAGATTTTGTGCAGTCTGGTTCTTTAGCGCATCAATGAGATCTTTTTGCATGGCAACCGCGGTTTCGAACAAGGCGGCAGCACTGGCCAGCGCATCTTTTTCAGACGCGGCAGCAGGGGGAATTGCTGGCAGGGAGGAGGGTTTGTTGGCCGGAGCCAGAATACTCTTGGTTAAATCGATTTCAATGCGCTGAATGCCCTTGTGCCTGAGCTGTTCAATCACCCGGCCGGTTTTCACCAACCCACCGCTACGTACTTTGATATTACCGGTTTGCTCCAGAACCTGGCTGACAAACATGCCGGGCTGAAGTTCATCGATAGAGATCTGTTTTAGCATACTGGCTCCATATTGACGCTAATAGACAGGCACAAAAAAAGCGATGACAGAATACTGCCACCGCTTTTTATTATAGAGCGATTTTACAGCCAGGCTGGCTGGTTTTTTTCAAAATTTTCAATTTTTGCATTGAGCTCAAGAGTTTGACCGATTGCATCAAGCCCTTTAAGCAGGTTGTGCTTATGGTGTTCGGCAATATCAAATGACCAGCTGCTGTCACCGGCGCTTACCGTCTGGGTGGGTAAATCCACTGTGATCCGGGTGGCCGGATCGGCATGGACCAGGGCAAACAGTTCATCCATCTGAGCGCTACCCAGAGCAACCGGTAACAACTGGTTGTTGATGCAGTTTCCGTAAAAAATATCGGCAAAGCTGGTGGCAATGACAACCTTAAAACCGAAGTCATCCAGTGCCCAGGGCGCATGTTCGCGGCTTGAACCACAGCCAAAATTTTCCCGCGACAGCAGAATACTGGCACCCTGATGCTGCGGTTTATTCATTGCAAATTCCGGATTCAGTTCCTGCTCGTGAAGATCCAGATAACGCCAGTCATGGAACAGATGTTTACCGTATCCGGCGCGGGTAACCCCGGTCAGAAACTGTTTTGGAATGATCTGATCGGTATCCACATTGGCCTGATCTAACGGACAGGCGATGCCGGTGTGCTCTGTAAAGCCTTGTGTTGTGCTCATTACTTACTCCTGAAAGTCTCTGACATCGGCAAAACAGCCGCGCAACGCAGCAGCAGCGGCCATGGCCGGGCTGACCAGGTGAGTGCGGGCCCCGCGGCCCTGACGACCTTCAAAATTACGGTTACTGGTGGATGCGCAACGATCATTGGCCTGCAGGATGTCATCATTCATACCCAGGCACATAGAGCAGCCCGGTAAACGCCATTCAAAGCCGGCATCAGTAAAGATTTTATCCAGCCCTTCTTCTTCAGCCAGACGCTTCACTGCACCAGAGCCCGGTACCACTATTGCAGTGACATGACTGGCGACCTGACCGGTTCTGGCAATATGCGCAGCGGCGCGCAAATCTTCAATCCGGCCATTGGTGCAAGAGCCGATAAAAACATGATTGACTTCAATATCAGCCAGTTTGTCGCCGGCATTCAGACCCATGTATGCCAGTGCTTTGCGGGCACTTTCCCGTTCCACGGCGTCACTGAAATCTTCAGGCGCAGGCACCGGTGTATTAACCCCGATAACCTGACCCGGGTTAGTTCCCCAGGTAACCTGCGGGGTAATATCAGCTGCGTTTAACTCAACCACAGTATCGAATGTGGCGTCAGCATCGCTGTAAAGGGTCTGCCAGTATTCTACCGCAGCATCCCAGCTGTCAGCCGGGGCATACTCACGGCCTTTAAGGTAGGCAAATGTCGTCTCATCGGGCGCGACCATGCCAGCTTTGGCACCGGCTTCAATGCTCATGTTACAGATCGTCATGCGCTCTTCCATGCTTAAGGCACGGATGGCATCACCGGCATACTCAATAACATGACCGGTGGCCCCGGCATGACCAATCTCGCCGATAATGGCCAGGATAATGTCTTTGGCAGTAATGCCAACAGGCAGTGTACCATTGACATTAATCAGCATACTTTTGGCTTTGCTTTGTTTAAGCGTCTGGGTAGCCAGTACGTGCTCGACCTGCGAGGTACCAATACCAAAGGCCAGCGCGCCGAAAGCGCCGTGGGTCGCCGTGTGCGAGTCGCCACAAACCACTGTCATGCCCGGCTGAATCAGGCCCAGCTCAGGGCCCATTACATGCACAATGCCCTGTTTCTGGTGGCCCACCGGAAACAGACGCACACCGTGTTCTTCACAGTTGTTGGCCAGGGTTTGTAACTGCAGCGCATTTTGAGGGCCGCAGGCGTCCAGCGCCAGAGAGCGGGTTGAGATACTGTGATCCATGGTTGCCACCGTCCGGTCCGGACGGCGCACCTTGCGGCCTTTTTCATTCAGACCGGCAAATGCTTGTGGTGAGGTGACTTCATGAATCAGGTGACGGTCGATGTACAGCAAGCTGTCACCATCAATGGTTTCAACCGTGTGTGCATCAAAAACTTTATCGTATAAGGTCTTGGCCATGGTGGTGTATTACTCCTGATTCAAAATATGACGGGCGATTTCATCGCCAACCCGCGCGGTGCTGGCGGCATTCGCCTGTTGGTCAGACGGCAGCAGCTCACCGGTCAGTACGCCGCCTTCCAGTGTTTTAACAACCGCCTGCTCAATGGCATCAGCGGCCTCGCCCAGATTCAGGCTGAAACGCAGCATCATTGCAGCAGACATAATTTGAGCGATTGGATTGGCAATGCTTTTACCGGCAATATCCGGTGCTGATCCACCCGCTGGTTCATACAGACCAAACCCCTGTTCGTTCATGCTGGCAGAGGGCAGCAAGCCCATCGATCCTGTCATCATGGCGCATTCGTCAGAGATAATGTCGCCAAACAGGTTTGAACATAACATTACATCGAACTGCGCCGGGTTTTTCATGACCTGCATGGTCGCGTTATCAATATAGATGTGTTCCAGTTCCACATCCGGATAGTCTTTAGCAACCTCTTCGGTTACTTCACGCCACAGACGACTGGTGACCAGAACATTGGCTTTATCTACCGAGGTGACCTTACCTTTGCGCTTTTGCGCCGCATCAAAGGCAGCCACCGCAATACGACGGATTTCTCGTTTGCTGTAGCGCATGGTGTCAAAGGCGAATTCTTCCTCACCGTCACCTTCACGGCCCTTCGGCTGACCAAAATAAATACCGCTGGTCAGCTCGCGTACGACTAATACATCTACGCCGCTGGCGGCAATATCAGCCCGCAGCGGAGAAAGCTGTTCCAGACCCGGATAAATGCGGGCTGGGCGCAGGTTACTGAATAAGTCGAAGTGGCTGCGCAGGGTTAGCAGCGCAGCACGTTCCGGGCGCTGCTCCAGGGGCAGGGTGTCCCATTTCGGGCCACCAATAGAGCCAAACAAGATCGCATCGGCTGCCTCACAGCCCTGAAGTGTTTTGGCAGGCAGTGCTTCGCCTTCGGTGTCGATGGCGTACCCGCCCACCGGATAGGCTGTGCGGTTAAAGCTGACCGCAAAGCGCTGTTCGATAGCATCCAGTACCTTACTGGCTTCCTGCATCACTTCCGGGCCAATACCGTCACCGGCCAGCACGGCAATATTGAACTGGTTCATTTATACTCCTGCTACACGTTCTTGTTGAATTTTTTGCTGGTCAATCTGATCAGCTATATGGGTATTATTCAGTACATAAATCAGGGCGTTCACACCGGCTTCGACGATATCGGTAGCCAGCCCCAGCCCGTGAAAGCGGCGCCCTTTGTATTCGGCAATCACACTGACCTGAGCCAGCGCATCTGCGCCTTCCCCTTTTGAGTCCAGCTTGAAGTCCACCACTTCCACATCCTGATGCCCAAGAATCTGCATGATAGCTTCATAGGCAGCATCAACCGGGCCGTTACCCGTAGAGGTGCGGGTGACTTCCTCATCACCGACCTGCAATTTTACCGTGGCGCTGGGGATGATCTCGTGGCCACTGTTGGCCTGTAAATAGAGCAGTTTGAAATGCGCGGCTTCATGTTTTTGCTGATCGAAAAACAGCAGGGCTTCCAGGTCGTAGTCGTATACGGTGCCCTTAGTGTCAGCCAGCGCCAGAAATTGCTGGTAAACATCTTCCAGATTATAGTCTTCCAGGTTATAGCCCAGCTCGGTCAGACGGTGCTTGATGACATGGCGGCCAGAACGGGAAGTCAGATTCAGGTTATTTTTATTAATGCCCACACTTTCGGGGGTCATAATCTCATAGGTATTCTGCGCTTTTAAGACGCCGTCCTGGTGAATGCCCGAAGAATGACTGAATGCATTAGCGCCCACAATAGCTTTATTAGCCTGTACCGGCATATTACATAACTGTGAGACCAGCTTTGAGGTACGGGAGATTTCTTTAGACTGTATATTGGTTTCCAGACCCAGCATTTCCCGGCGGGTTTGCAGGATCATGGCAATTTCTTCTAACGAACTGTTACCAGCCCGCTCGCCAATACCATTAATCGTACATTCAACCTGACGGGCACCGTTTTCAATCGCGGCCAGCGAGTTGGCGGTAGCCAGTCCCAGATCATTGTGACAATGCACTGAAATAATCGCCTGGTCGATATTCGGCACCCGATTAAACAGGTTATTAATAATATCGCCAAATTCTGTAGGCGTGGTGTAACCTACCGTATCAGGAATATTCACGGTAGTGGCACCGGCTTTAATCGCCTGCTCAACCATACGGCAAAGATAATCGATATGGGTACGGCCGGCATCTTCACAGGAAAACTCGACATCATCGGTATACCGGCGGGCATGTTTTACCGCCGCTACTGCCATTTCAACAATTTCATCCTGGGATTTACGCAGTTTGGCATTCACATGTATTTCAGAGGTCGCCAGAAACGTGTGGATTCGGAATTGCTCGGCCACACCCAAAGCCTGCCCACAGGCATCAATGTCGCCTTTGACTGCACGGGACAGCCCACACACAGTGGAGTTCTTGATTTCGCGGGCAATCATTTGTACCGACTGAAAGTCGCCTGGCGAGGAGACCGGGAAACCGGCTTCAATGACATCTACGCCCAGACGTTCGAGAGCCAGCGCGATCTGGAGTTTTTCTTTGGCACTTAAGCTGGCGGGTAACGCCTGTTCACCATCCCGCAGGGTGGTATCAAAGATTTTTACCTGATTCGTCATGGCTTGGTCTCATTCATTGGTTAGTTAGCAAAAAAAAACCCGTGCAAAGCACGGGTTTTGTGAATCTTATTGCTGGATGCAATCTACCCGTGCAGTCTTGCTGCCATAAGGAGTAGAAGAGATAGTAGTGCGTGTTGCTGTAAAAACATAGCGCCTTTTTCTAATTGCATTCCAGTCTGTATGCCGACAATGTAACCAGCATTACCGGACAGGTCAACCTTTCTTTACAATACGGTTATGACAAATTGCTATAAGCCAGTTGCAACATGATGTAGATAATGGTTAGACCAGCCAGACTATGGCTCACGAATGTGACAACTAGCGGCCCGAAGGTTTGATCGGATAACGGAAATAGTGCCAGTCCAGCGCCGTGGCCAGCAATATCTCCCGCAGGCTGAGCGGCCGTGGCGGGGTTTTTCCTTTATGATTCCACTGATGTCCGCAACAGGCAGCGGTGACCAGCGCTTTGTTAGGCCGGCATAAACGACGTGCTGAATAGGGGCTGCTCATCGAGTTATGCGAAGTACCGTCATAATCAAACCAGCCAAATTTATTCACATGCAAGCGACCATTGTCGGCATCAATCCGGTCCACGGAGTCCAGTTCAATCGTTTGCTGATTGAGTTCACTGACCACTACACAGACCACCAGACCATAAGTCGCATATTGCTCAAACCATTTCTGGTTGTCCTGGGGCCGGTTTTTTTCCGCCGGACACTTGCCGGGTTGTTTGTCCTGCCAGCTGGCATTATGGCTGTCTACGGTGAGCGGCGAGTACTTGCCTGACATGTAATGCGCTGCGCGTTTTACATGATGGGGCAGGCCACGTAATTTTTGTTTGAGCCGGCTAGCATCCTGTAAAGAACCTGAGGCAATGACCGCCAGTTCGCGTTCGTACAGGGCAGTGCTGATTTCAGCAAATTGCGGGGGGGCAGTATCAAGCTTATGGCGCTCGATAAAAAAATTAGTTTGATTGGAATCCGAATCAGATGCCATAACGTCGTCAAAGGGTCTGAATAATACCCTAAACGTAACAGGAAGTTGGGCCGGTAGCTAGCTACCAGCCCCAAAAAGCCTTACTGGCCTTTGATTTCTGAGCGGCCTTTATAGGTCGCTGCATCGCCCAGTGCCTGCTCGATACGCAGTAGCTGGTTGTATTTGGCAACACGATCAGAACGGCACAGAGAGCCTGTCTTAATCTGACCGGCAGCAGTACCGACTGCCAGATCGGCAATCGTCGCGTCTTCTGTTTCACCAGAGCGGTGAGAGATAACCGCTGTAAAGCCGGCATCTTTTGCCATCTTGATGGCATTTAACGTCTCGGTCAGCGAGCCGATTTGGTTAAACTTGATCAGGATTGAGTTACCGATACCATTTTCGATACCACGGCTAAGGATCTTGGTGTTAGTCACAAACAGGTCGTCACCAACCAGCTGTACTTTGTCGCCAATCTTCTTAGTCAGGCTTTCCCAGCCGTCCCAGTCACTTTCGTCCAGACCATCTTCAATAGACACAATAGGATACTGGTTGCTCAGTTCAGCCAGGTAGTCACCAAAGCCTTCTGAGTCAAAGCTCTTGTCTTCGCCAGACAACACATATTTGCCGTCTTTGTAGAATTCAGATGCCGCACAGTCAAGCGCCAGTGTTACATCTTCGTTCATCTTGTAGCCGGCTTTTTCTACCGCTTCTACGATGACGGCCAGTGCCTCGGCATTCGAGCTCAGGTTTGGTGCAAAACCACCTTCGTCACCTACCGCTGTGTTCAGGCCTTTGGCAGACAGCACTTTTTTCAGGCTGTGGAAGATTTCTGCCCCCATACGCAGGGCTTCTTTAAAGCTTGGCGCGCCAACCGGCTGAACCATGAATTCCTGAATATCGACGTTATTGTCAGCATGCTCACCACCGTTGATGATGTTCATCATTGGTACAGGCATAGAATACTGCCCTGGTGTGCCGTTCAGATCTGCGATGTGCTCATATAGCGCAACGCCTTTTTCAATCGCAGCTGCTTTTGCTACCGCCAGAGAAACCGCCAGAATCGCATTTGCGCCCAGGGTTTCTTTGTTTTCAGTACCGTCAAGGTCCAGCATGATTTGATCGATGTCGCTTTGTGCCAGCGGATCCTTACCTTCCAGTGCAGGCGCAATAACATCATTTACCGCAGCAACAGCTTTAGATACACCTTTGCCTAAGTAGCGGGCTTTATCGCCGTCACGCAGTTCCAGCGCTTCACGGGAACCTGTTGATGCACCTGATGGTGCTGCTGCGCGACCCATTGCGCCGCTATCCAGATAGACATCTGCTTCTACGGTTGGGTTACCGCGTGAGTCCAGGATTTCGCGTCCAATAATGCGACTAATCTTCGCCATGTTTTTTCCTCAACGTTAAGTGGGGCAATCAACGGGAGAGAGGTTGCCCCTTTTCTAAGAAATTAATGATTTTCTTTCTGATACTTGCCGGCTGCCGCTACAAACCCGGTAAACAGTGGGTGTCCGTCACGCGGAGTTGATGTGAACTCCGGGTGGAACTGCCCGGCAACAAACCAGGGATGTTCAGGGATCTCTACCACTTCTACAAGGCGTTTGTCAGTGGACAAACCACTCACTTTCAGGCCCGCCTGCTCGATCTGATCACGCAGGTTGTTGTTCACTTCATAGCGATGGCGGTGACGCTCATAAATTTCGTCGTTGCCATACATGTCATGCACTTTTGTACCCGGAATCAGGTGACACAGCTGACTACCCAGACGCATAGTACCACCCAGGTCAGACCCTTCAGTACGAACTTCGGTGCTGCCATCTGCATCCAGCCATTCAGTGATCAGACCCACAACCGGATACGGCGTGTCCGGATCAAATTCTGTGCTGTTCGCATTTTCCATATGGGCAACATGTCGGGCGTACTCAATCAGTGCTACCTGCATACCCAGACAAATACCTAAATAAGGCACTTTGTTTTCACGGGCATAACGGGCAGCCATAATTTTGCCTTCAATACCGCGCTCACCAAATCCGCCTGGTACCAGAATCGCATCAAGCTGCTCCAGCATTTGCGTGCCTTTGCTCTCAATATCCTGCGAATCTATATGATGAATATTAACGGTCAGGCGGTTTTTCAAGCCAGCGTGCTTTAATGCTTCATTTACCGATTTGTAGGCGTCGGGCAGTTCTACATATTTACCCACCATACCGATGTTGACTTCGGCCGTCGGGTTAGACTCTGCGTACAGTACCTGTTCCCACTCGGTCAGATCAGCTTCTTTGCATTGCAGACCAAAACGGTCAACCACAAGCTGATCCATACCCTGCGCTTTCAGGGCCGCTGGGATACGATAAATACTGTCGACGTCTTTTAGTGAAATAACGGCTTTATCATTGACGTTGGTAAACAGCGCAATCTTGGAACGTTCTGTGGCTGGTAGCGCGCCTACTGAGCGGCATACCAGAATATCGGGCTGTATACCGATAGAACGCAGCTCTTTTACCGAGTGCTGGGTGGGCTTGGTTTTTACCTCGCCGGAGGCCGGCATATACGGCACCAGTGTCAGGTGCATATACATGGCGCGTTCACGGCCAATTTCGGTACCCAGCTGACGGATCGCTTCCAAAAACGGCTGAGACTCAATATCACCTACCGTGCCGCCGATCTCAACAATAGCCACGTCGTGGCCTTCAGCACCTTCGATCACCCGGCGCTTGATTTCGTTGGTAATATGCGGAATAACCTGAATGGTGGCGCCAAGATAATCACCACGACGCTCACGACGAAGCACCTCTTCATAAACCCGGCCGGTTGTGAAGTTGTTGCGTTTAGACATGCGAGTGCGGATAAAGCGCTCATAGTGACCCAAATCCAAGTCAGTTTCAGCACCGTCATCGGTGACAAAAACCTCACCGTGCTGGATGGGACTCATAGTGCCTGGATCAACGTTAATATACGGATCCAGCTTTAGCATTGTGACGGTAAGACCACGCGCTTCCAGGATTGCAGCCAGCGATGCAGCAGCAATACCTTTACCTAGCGATGATACAACACCACCTGTGACGAAAATATAGTTTGTCATGCGAAACCTAAGGCGTTGGATTTTATGGGTAATGTGTGTTTATGGAATTTGGATAAAAATTCTTAACACTTGGACGGCGCAATAGTATACCCAAGAACAGGCAGGCAAACAATCAGTTTGCCTGCCTGTTTGGGCCGCGCAGACGGTTTACTGGCTGATTTTTTTCAGTGAATACAGCAGGTCAAGGGCTTGTCTGGGGGTCAGATCGTCCGGATTGATTTTCTCCATAGCCAGTTCAAGCTCACTGACCGTGGGGGCAAAATCCAGCTGGGTCTGTGCCTGGTTACCAGCCGGGTTGTCGGTAGCACCCGAAACAGGCGCCGCTACGCTTTTCAGGTTTTCCAGCTCATGTAACTTGTGACGGGCAGCCTGAATAACACGCTTGGGCACCCCGGCCAGCATAGCTACCTGAAGTCCGTAGCTCTGACTGGCTGCGCCTTGCTCCACGCTGTGCATAAAACGGATGCTTTCGTCATGCTCAACCGCATCCAGGTGCACGTTAATCACTCCGTCGAGCTGCTCCGGCAGTTGCGTCAATTCAAAGTAATGCGTGGCAAATAGGGTATAGGCGTTAATTTTGCTGGCCAGAAAGTGGGCACAGGCCCAGGCCAGTGACAACCCATCATAGGTACTGGTGCCCCGGCCAATCTCATCCATCAGCACCAGTGAATGCTCAGTGGCGTTGTGCAGGATATTGGCGGTTTCGGTCATCTCCACCATGAACGTGGAGCGGCCGGAAGCCAGATCGTCAGAGGCGCCAATCCGGGTAAAGATCCGATCCACTTGGCCGATTCGGGCCTGCTCGGCAGGCACAAAGCTGCCAATATAGGCCATCAAAACAATCAGCGCGGTTTGCCGCATATACGTTGATTTACCGCCCATATTAGGACCGGTGATGATCAGCATACGCTGTTGTTCGGTCAGCGACAGCGGATTGGCAATGAAGGGGTCGTCCATCACACTTTCCACCACCGGATGGCGGCCCTGTTCGTAACTGATTTGCCGATCTAGAGTCAGGGTAGGGCGGTGCAGATCCAGTGCGACCGAGCGCTCGGCAAAACACTGGATTACATCGAGCTTGGCCAGCGCAGCGGCGGTTTCAATCAACTGAGTCAGATACGGGTGAAAGGCATCAAATAATTTTTCATACAGCTGCTTTTCCAGCGCCAGGGCACGACTTTGACTGGTCAGCACCTTGTCTTCGTGCTCTTTGAGTTCAGGCGTGATGTATCGCTCGGTATTTTTCAGTGTCTGTCGGCGGATGTAATCGGCTGGCGCCAGTTCGCTCTGGGCACGGCTGATTTCAATGAAAAAGCCGTGAACCCGGTTGTAACCGACTTTCAGCGTGCTGATGCCGGAGCGTTCACGCTCGCGCTGCTCCAGCGCATCCAGATAATCCGTCGCTCCCTGAGACAAGGCACGCAGTTCATCCAGCTCGCTGTTAAAACCGGCGGCAATCACGCCACCATCACGAATAACCACGGGCGGGTTGTCCACAATAGCCTGATTCAGTAATTCCTGCAGCTCCGGGTAAGTACCAATCTGCTGGCTCAGGGTATTGAGCAGGGCATTATTGAGCGGTGCCAGTGTGTCGTGCAGAGTCGGCAGGCTGTTAAATGCATTACGCAGACGGGCAAAGTCCCGGGGGCGGGCCGAGCGCAGCGCCAGCCGGGCCATCACCCGCTCTATATCGCCAATGCCTTTGAGCAGATCGTCAAGCGGCAGATCCGGCGCATCCATCAGGGTCTCAATAGCATCGTGTCGGCTGTTCAGTTCATGGCGGTCGGTGATCGGTGAGTGCAGGTAACGCTGCAGCATCCGACTGCCCATCGCCGTTGCGGTCGTGTCCATGATACTAAACAGGGTATGTTCATGGTTACCACTCATATTCTGGGTAATTTCCAGATTCCGCCGGGTGGCGGCATCAAGCTGAACCCGGGTTTCCTGTACATCCTGCTGAATGCTATTAATATGGGGCAGGGCTGAGCGCTGGGTGTCTTTAACATATTGCAGAACACAGCCTGCCGCACCCAGTCCGACGGTAAGATTTTCCACTCCGAAGCCCGCCAGTTCGCGGGTGCCAAATTGTTTATTAAGCTGCTCAACCGCGCTGTCCTGCTCAAACTCCCATTCGGGACGACGGCGAATACCTTTGCGACGCTCGATCAGGGCCAGGCTGTCAAAGCCTTCAGGGTAGAGCAACTCAGCCGGGTTAATCCGTTGTAATTCAGCCAGAAGCGCTTCATCACCACGGCATTCACTGACCAGAAAACGGCCACTGGTCACATCCAGTGTGGATAATCCATAAATTTCTCCCTGCATACAAATCGCTGCCAGTACGTTGTCCTGACGCTCTTCAAGCAGGGCTTCATCGGTCACGGTGCCGGGGGTCACAATACGCTGCACCTGACGCTCCACCGGACCTTTGCTGGTGGCCGGATCGCCGACCTGCTCACAAATAGCGACCGACTCGCCCATTTTGACCAGCCGGGCCAGATAACTTTCCACTGCATGAAAAGGGACACCGGCCATCGGAATAGGATCACCGCCGGACTTGCCCCGGGCGGTTAAGGAGATATCCAGTAACTGGGCGGCGCGTTTTGCATCATCATAAAACAGCTCGTAAAAATCGCCCATGCGGTAAAAAAGCAGGATATTGGGATGCTGCGCCTTAATGTTCAGATACTGGCGCATCATGGGAGTATGTTGTTCCAAAAGTGCCTCGATATTGTATTAACTTAACGTACCACGGATGTGCCGATGCCGATGAAATGGTACACTGCAAACAAAGAAAATAAGCTTTGTATTATTGATATGAGTCAGGGTTTTTCAACCATTAGTGTTGCGCCTGAAGCGCAGCGGATAATAGCACAGGTTGGGCGTTACTTAACGGCCAAAAATATGACTGTTTCATGCGCTGAGTCCTGTACCGGGGGCGGACTGGCCTTTGCGCTGACCTCGGTAGATGGCAGTTCGGCGTGGTTTAATCAGTCATTTGTTACTTACTCTAATCAGGCCAAAAGTTCCTTGCTGGGGGTCAGCGAGCAAACCCTGCAGGAATATGGGGCGGTCTCTGCGCAATGTGTGGCTGAAATGGCCCGGGGCACGGCGGCAAAATCGGGCGCAGACTGTGTGATCAGTATCAGTGGTATCGCCGGACCCAATGGCGGCTCGGCAGAAAAACCGGTGGGTACCGTATGGTTTGGCTTTGTTCTGGATAAGCGGGTGTACACAGTACATCAGCAATTCAGCGGCGACCGCGCAGCGGTGCGGGATCGCGCAGCTGCCTTTGCGCTCAGCTACCTGAACGACTGGCTAGTTGAAACCTTCGGTGAAGACTTGTAGCGTAAACAAAATTCATAAATAGCGCTTGAAACTGTATAATTGTACAGTATAAAATGCAGGCATTATTTGATTCGATTATAAGCGTGGTCAGCTGAGTCAGCTTAATATGAGCGGTGCGCTGGTAAACCATAGCTTCTCACTTCAAAGGAAGTATTTGTGGACGACAATAAATCAAAAGCTCTTACGGCCGCTGTCGGCCAGATAGAAAAGCAATTTGGTAAAGGCTCAATCATGCGTCTTGGTGACAACCAGGCGATGGATATTGAGTCTATCTCTACCGGCTCGCTAAGTATCGACATTGCGCTGGGTATAGGCGGTTTGCCATGTGGCCGGGTGGTAGAAATCTACGGTCCTGAGTCCTCGGGTAAAACCACGCTGACCTTACAGGTTATCGCTGAAGCCCAGAAAAAAGGTAAAACCTGTGCATTCGTGGATGCCGAGCATGCACTGGATCCAATTTATGCCCAAAAACTGGGTGTGAACATTGACGATCTGCTGGTATCTCAGCCAGACACGGGTGAGCAGGCACTGGAAATCTGCGACATGCTGGTGCGTTCAGGCGCGGTAGATGTTGTGATTGTGGACTCGGTAGCAGCACTGACGCCTAAAGCGGAGATCGAAGGCGAAATGGGTGACTCTCACGTTGGTTTGCAGGCACGTCTGATGTCTCAGGCACTGCGTAAACTGACCGGCAATATCAAGCGCACAAACACCCTGTGTATCTTCATTAACCAGATTCGTATGAAGATTGGTGTGATGTTTGGTAACCCTGAAACTACAACCGGTGGTAATGCGCTGAAATTCTACTCATCAGTACGTCTGGATATCCGTCGTATCGGTGCGGTAAAAGAAGGTGATGAGGTTGTTGGTAACGAAACCCGGGTCAAAGTGGTGAAAAACAAAGTAGCGCCGCCATTCAGACAAGCTGAATTTATGATTCGCTATGGCGAAGGAATCAGTAAAGAAGCTGAGCTGATTGATCTGGGTGTAAAACAGAAACTGGTGGATAAAGCCGGTGCCTGGTACAGCTATAACGGTGACAGAATTGGTCAGGGTAAAGCCAATGTCATTAACTTCTTAAAAGATAATCCTGAGATTGCTCAAGAGATTGAAGTTAAGATTCGCGAAGAACTGTTGTCTAAAACACCACGTGTTGAGCCAACCGAAGGCGAATCAGAAGAAACATTATAAGTATCCACAGAGCCCTATGTAACGCATAAAGTCGGCTCAAGGTAGTTTGCTTATTCAAAAGCCCGTTGCAGTGTGACTGTAACGGGCTTTTTTAATCGCCTTATTCTTGGGCTGTTCATCGAAAGACAGTGTTGCTACTGATGTCAGTCTATGCGCATGGCATCGCTGACAATACAGGGGGTGTATAAGCGGCTGACTTCCAGCGGGCGCAGTGAAATCACCCGAAACTGACGATGACCTTCCTGCTCGATGTGCTCCGAGATTTCAAGAAACTGTTCCATATAGGGCGATGTTGCAGTGAGTCTGATATAGGGCCATTGTGTGATTGTCCATTGCCCGGTGATGTTGGGCTCCCGGCGTTCACCATCCAAAGACTTACGTTTTAAAATAAAGCGCTGGTTGGCCTGTAAACTCAGCTTCGCTTTTTCATCACACCGATAAGCCTTATAGGTAGTAATCAGCTTTTGTTGTGTGATTTGTCGCAGGACAGGTGTATTGCTGTCAGGCAAATATAAATGCGCCTGATTGAGACCTGTTGATGGTGGTGCTGATTGTACGGTGAGTGACGGCCATCCGGCCTGCTGAATAGCTTGCACTAACGTGTGGTAATGAGACGCAGTGTCATCGGGTGCGATTAGCAGTACGGGCGGTTCAATATCAGGCGGTGCCCGTTCATCAGACATGTCAGAGGCAAAGTCATAGGTGCTGAGCAGGGAGACAATTCGCGCCTGTTGTTGTGTGTTTAATGTTTGCTTGTGCAATATCACTGAACGCTGCGCGCAGCCGGTTATTATTAGCAGTAATGTTACCCCTAACCAATATCGCATCACGTTATCCAAAAATGTAAAAAACAGATTATATCAGCTGATCCAGGCGCGCTGCACATTCTTCCCAGCCCTGAGGCGTTTTGCCTTGTAACACATAGGAATAGGCAATTAGTTCGGCGATCACATAATACAGGGATTCAGGAATCTCCTGCCCCAGGTCCAGGGTGGTGAGAATATCCGCCAGATAGGGATCTTCGTGTACCAGTACGCCAGCTTCGGTGGCCGCCGCAATGATCTCCTGCGCCAGATCGCCATGACCTTTGGCCACCACCTGCGGTGCTGACTTGTCACTGCCCTGGGCATATTTTAAGCCAATCGCCCGTTTTGAATTTTGGGAAGATGTGTCACTCATGCCAGTGTCTCAAAAAGATGGTAATTATGCTGGGCCAGGGTAGTCGGGATCTGTCCGCGCTGAACAGAACTGCCGGCCACTTCGAGTCCGTGCGCGGTTAACCGGCGCAACAAGTAGGGCAGGGTGTCGCGTATCGTATTCAGCAGACCGTCAGTAGAGGTGTATAGATTTAGCTCAATCGAAGGACCGCTGATTTTGGTCTTAGCCAGAATTTGCCCACTAGTACCGGCGTCCAGTTTCATGGTCAGATTCCAGATACGACTGCTGGTGTCGGCATTTTTATCATTTTCATGATGATGCTGATTATCTCGTTTAATCAGAACCTCGGTAGGCGATTGTCGGTGTGAGGCCACCGGCAACAAAAAGTACAGTTGCTCCTGCCCCTGTAATCTGGCCTCAGCATTGCCTAACCGGGCAGACTGCTGGTTAGCCAGCAATGTTTTTATCTGTTTAATGGTATCGTGCTGGGCATCCAGTGTAGCAAAATCCCGGGCAGTTCGGGCGGTGATCCGGGAGTCGGCAGAACCGGTTGAATCGCTCGATAATATACTACTGTTTTTGGCCAGTTCAGGGTGCTTAATTAGCGCCCGGCCAGCCAGCGTGATTTGTAACAGCGAGACCAGAGCGCCGACAAAAGTGTTCGCAGGAGCCGGTGAGGTGAGCATTGAAGGCGTCAGTAGCAGCTCCGGTCCCGTTAACAAAGATTTTAATTTATCAACGGACACGGCAGGTTGTGCCTGGGTCTCTTTTGCCGGGTCAGGCTCAGTGGAAAGCGCCATACCGGCGGTACTGGTTTGATGATTTAAAGCCGGAGTGGGCAGTAAGGCCAGTAAACGATTGCCCAGTTCACGTGCCTGTCCTGTGGTTTGTGGATGTTGGTGTGAGTCTGACAGCTGGTGCAGGGATGATAGCAAAGAGACCAGCGCTTTGTTGGTTGAGCCGGTATCTGCCAATAGCTGACGGGCCAGAGCCTGTATTTTTCCCTGAATAAGCTGGGCATACGGCTTTGAAAAATGCGCGGGGTCAGGCTGAGCGGATGAAGTGCTGCCGGACAGCTTTTGCTCACCGGGCAGCATTTCTCTGGCCTGCATCTTGGTGTTATCAGCGTTCGGTGTATCAGTGGGCAACGCCCCTGTCTTGCCCCCGGACATAGCCGCGGGCTTTGTTGTGCTCAGCGGCAATGTGAGCAGCGAGCGGCTTGCACTGTCGGGAGCCGGAACAGACGGTAAGCGGGCGGCTATCTCCGGCGAAAAAGTTAACCTGGCTAAGGGACGGGCCTGCTGTGTATGAATGTTCAGGTATTTACCATTTAATTCAATTCGGGCTGCGTGATGCTGAGTAACCTGATTCATCAGGCTGGCTGGCAGGGCCGGTTTAATCGCCTGCTGTATGTCGGTTGTCTGAGTGGCAATCTGCACACCGCCGGTAGCCAGTTGCTGCAAAAGCATGGCCTGTTTTACTGCCTGCTGGTCTGCCCGGGTGGGCAACGGTATGTTAAATGCCGAAGCCTGGTGCGCTTTATCCAAAGTCACTTGAACAGAACGACCGTTGTCCGCTATTTTGAGTGTGGCCGAAGATGGCAGAGAGTGCCCCTCGAGGGTTAACTGTGAAAGTAGAGTACCGGGCAGCGGTAATCGCAATGCTGCTGTAGGCGTTAGCGCCGACAGGCTGAGAATGTGGCCACTTAACCCGGAGACCTGCATAGAGACTGCGGGCAGCGCCTGCGCTGTGGTCTGACTGGCCAGACGGGCAGCAAGCTGGGCCTGGGCGGTGGTGGTCAGCGCCACGGTATGTTTAACCGGAAATAACTGAGACAGTAAGCCGGTGGACGGGCTGTCTTTGCCTATGAAACGGGTTCCGGTGAGCTCCGCTGTTGATGAAGGCGGAAGCTCAGTAGAATAAAGACGCCCCTGTTGACCCGCCAGTTTGAGGCTAAGATAAGCCTGTTGCAGGGTCACGCTGACCTGTAATCCGGCAGCAGAATCGGTCACCGGCAAACGCGCGGTCCCGTCCGGAATATGTCCGGCAAACTGGGATAACGGGTTAAGCTGGCTTATCTGAATAGGTATCGTCATACTGGTGTTATCGGCCGGGACGGTTCAGGTCTTAATAAGTATTGAAAAACATTAATTAAAATCAGCAGTATAATTCCGTGCATAGGCCACTGAGACTGGTTAATTATATGTTAAGCTGACACCTTGTGTGCATTGTGGTTATTTTTATTTGGAAGGCGCTTTTTTGCCAGAGCTAGTTGCATCCGGTATTGCCTGTTTAAAACAGGACCGACTGTTGTTTGATTCATTAACTTTTACCTTATCAGAGGCCCGACTGGTGCATCTGAAGGGGGCTAATGGCGCGGGCAAAACCAGTTTGTTACGTATTTTATCCGGCTTGTCGCAGCCTGCCAGCGGGCAGATCCTGTGGAATGGTCAGCCGCTAGATGCCCGCTATTACCAGCAGCTTATTTATATCGGCCACAAAAGCGGCCTGAGTACAAATTTAAGTGCGCTGGATAATCTGACCTACTGGTGCGCCCAGCATGGGGTTAGCAGCACCGAGCAGCAGCGCCTCGCCATTTTGGATGAGCTTGGCCTGGTGGGTCTTGAAACCCTGCCGGTGAAATCTTTGTCGGCGGGCCAGCAGCGCCGGGTTGCACTGGCCCGGTTGTGGCTAAAGCCTGCGGCAATCTGGTTACTGGACGAACCGTTTACGGCGCTCGATGTACAGGGTGTGCAGATGATTGAAACCAAAATCCGTGACTTTGTTGACCGGGGCGGGATGGTTATGCTGACCTCGCATCAGGCGCTGTCGCAGCATGCCGGAGACTTTCAGACACTTGAACTGGAGTACCGCTGGTGAGCTGTTTGTATCAGGGGGTGTTCAAACGGGACATGGCACTGGCCTTTCGGCAAAAAGCGGAACTGGCCCAGCCGCTGATGTTTTTACTGATGGTGGTGACCCTGTTCCCGCTGGGCGTGAGTCCGTCCCCGGCCACGCTGCAGTTAATCGGCCCGGGGGTTATCTGGATTGCCGCCATCCTGTCGTCGTTGATGGGTATGGAGCGGTTATTTCGCGAAGACTTTCAAAATGGTTCTTTAGAACAGATGACCTTAAGCGGACAACCTTTGTTTTTGATTGCCGGGGTCAAGGTACTGGTGCACTGGCTGGTCAGTATTGTTCCCCTGTTACTGCTCTCGCCATTGCTGGCTCTGTTTCTGAATCTTTCGCTGCCCATGTATGTTGCCTTACTGGCCACTCTGGTTCTGGGCACACCGCTGTTGTCGCTGATTGGTGCCATTGCGGTGGGGCTGACCGTGGGCCTTGAGCGCGGTAGCTTATTGTTATCGCTGTTGTTGCTGCCGGTTTTTATTCCGTTACTAATCTTTGCCACCTCGGCCGTGGAAGCTGCCGCCATGCAGTTGCCCTACTTGCCACAACTGGCCATTATAGGCGCTATGCTGTTACTGGCTATTGCCCTGGCGCCCTTTGCCATTGCCTATGCCTTAAAAGTGAGTCAACACTGATGTGGAAATGGTTACATCCTTATGCAAAAACAGAGCGGGCTTACGGCCTGTGCTCCACCCTGCTGCCCTGGTTTACCGTGGTGGCTGTGTCAGCGCTGCTTACCGGTACCATATGGGGACTGGTATTTGCACCGGCTGATTATCAGCAGGGCGATTCTTTCCGGATTATTTATATTCATGTGCCGGCGGCCATGTTGTCGATGAGTACCTATGTGGCTATGGCAGTCGCTGCGTTGGTGGGCATTGTGTGGCAGTGGCGCACGGCGTACATGACGATGATAGCGATGGCGCCGGTAGGCGCGGTGATGACCTTTATTGCTTTGTTTACCGGGGCCGCCTGGGGCAAGCCGATGTGGGGCGCGTGGTGGGTATGGGATGCCAGACTGACGTCGGAGCTCATTTTGCTGTTTTTATATATTGGTGTTATAGCCCTTTACGGCGCGTTTGATGATAAACAGCAAGCCGGCAAGGCGGCCGGTGTAATGGCGCTGGTGGGCGTGATTAATGTGCCGATTATTCACTTTTCTGTTGAATGGTGGAATACGCTGCATCAGGGGGCCACGATTACCAAGTTTGATAAACCTTCCATTGCGCCTGAGATGCTGTGGCCGTTGCTGCTCAATATTCTGGGGCTGGCAGCATTTATTGGCGCGCTTACCTGCGCCCGGTTAAAAACCGAAATTTTACGCAGGGAAAGTCAGCGCCCCTGGGTACTGAAGCTGGTGGCGGGGGATAGGGAGTCGGGCAATGCAGTTTGAATCCTTCAGTGATTTTGTAGCGATGGGCGGATACGGGTTATATGTCTGGTTGTCTTTTGGTGTTGCCGGCATCAGTCTGGCGCTGCTGGCAGGCATCTCGCGCTGGGAGCGCAAACGGCTGATACAGGCTATCGGACAGGAGCAACACCGCCGGGCGCGTATTCAGGCAGCACGACAACGTCAGTCAACAGCAGCGCAGCCCGCGCGTAACGAGGAGTTATCATGAATCCAAGACAAAAACAGCGGCTGGGTATTATTGGCGGTATAGCGGTGCTGGTTATCGGGGCCATTGCGTTGATGCTGTTTGCGCTGACCGATAATATTGATCTGTTTTACACCCCGTCTGAGGTGGTTGATGGCAAGCAGGGCCAGAAACCTCAGGTAGGTCAGCGCTTACGCATTGGTGGCATGGTGGTTCCCGGCACGGTGGATCGCGATGTGCAGACCCTTGATGTGGAGTTTGATCTGGTCGATACCGGTGCGCCGGTTACCGTCCGTTATCACGGCATCCTGCCCGATCTGTTCCGGGAAGGGCAGGGTATTGTGGCCACGGGCGTGCTGATATCACCCACCGTGATTGAGGCCCACGAAGTACTGGCCAAACATGACGAAGAATACATGCCCCCTGAACTGGCCGAGAAAATGAAAGGGATTCGGCATGAAAAACCCGACAATGCCTATCCGGCAGCCAGCGGAGATAAAACGTGATCCCTGAGTTAGGTAATGTTGCTCTGACGCTGGCCCTGGTCAGCGCGATTCTGCTAGCGGTTTATCCATTATGGGGCGCCAGTAGTGGTGATGCCAGACTGACCGCAATGGCCCGGCCTCTGGCTATGGTAATGTTTATTTTCACCGCGGTGGCGTTTGTTTGTCTGACCTATGCCTTTGCCACTGATAATTTTTCACTGGCTTATGTGGCTCAGCACTCCAACAGCGATCTGCCCATGCACTTTAAACTTACTGCCGTGTGGGGCGGGCATGAAGGATCTTTCTTGCTGTGGGTACTGATGCTCAGCGGCTGGACGGTGGCCGTGGCTATTTTCAGTCGCAGTATTCCCACAGAAATGGTGGCCAGGGTATTGGCTGTGCTGGGAATGGTGTCTATTGGCTTTTACCTGTTTATCTTACTGACCTCTAACCCGTTTGATAGCCTGCTGCCTTTTTTCCCGATCGATGGGCAGGACCTGAATCCTTTGCTACAGGATTTTGGCATGATCATCCATCCGCCCATGTTGTACATGGGATATGTCGGATTTGCCGTGGCTTTTGCCTTTGCGGTGGCTGCCTTAATTACCGGTCAGCTGGATGCAACCTGGGCCCGGTGGTCACGGCCCTGGGTGATTGCCGCGTGGTCATTTTTAACCGTAGGGATCTGCCTGGGCAGCTGGTGGGCATATTACGAGCTTGGCTGGGGTGGCTGGTGGTTCTGGGACCCGGTGGAAAATGCCTCGTTTATGCCGTGGCTGGTGGGGACTGCTCTGATGCACTCGCTGGCCGTGACAGAAAAGCGCAAAGTATTTAAGTCCTGGACAGTACTGCTGGCGGTCGGGGCTTTTTCGTTAAGTATTCTGGGCACATTTTTAGTACGCTCCGGGGTCATTGTATCGGTGCATTCTTTTGCCAGCGATCCGGCCCGTGGTCTTTTTATCCTGGGGATTCTGATTGTCTTGTCAGGTGGTGCGCTGCTGCTGTACGCAGCCAGAGCCTCTTCACTGCGCAGCACCGGCCGGTATCAGGCATTTTCCAGAGAAGTGCTGCTGATGGGCAATAACCTGTTTTTGTGCGCCGCAACGATAGTTGTGCTGCTGGGGACATTGCTTCCTCTGGTGCATAAAGAGCTGGGGCTGGGCTCCATTTCCATCGGTGCGCCGTTTTTCAACAAAATGTTTGTGTATCTGATTGTTCCGTTTGTTTTTATTTTGGGACTGGGACCACTGGTGCGCTGGAAAAATCAATCAGCCGGGGCCCTGAAGAAGCAACTGCTGGTGGCGGCCGGTATCAGCATCAGTGCTGCATTGCTGCTGTTTTTTGCCCATTCACAGCAATCGTATATGGCTATTTTAGGAATGACTCTGGCCTTCTGGATTCTGGTCTCCTCTGTTCAGGAAGTGCGCCAGCGTATTGCAGCGATGAATCCTGCGCTTAGTCAACCAGCCCGCCTTCGTCAGCTGACCCGCAGTCACTGGGCCATGATCCTCGGGCATGTCGGGTTTGCGGTGACCCTGATAGGAATTACTCTGGTGTCGAATTACGAACAGGAGCGGGATGTTCGTATGGCGCCGGGCGACAGCATTGCCCTGGCAGACTATACCTTTACCTTTGATACGCTGAGTACTCATGACGGCCCTAATTATCATGCCGACCGCGGACAGTTTACGGTGACCCGCGAACAGGCACAGGTAACCATTATGCATCCGGAAAAAAGACTTTATAAGGTGCAGAAAATGCCAATGACCGAAGCGGCTATTCACAGCACACTGACCCGGGATTTGTTTGTGGCGCTGGGTGAGCCCCTCGATGATGGTGCCTGGGCTGTACGCATTTATATCAAGCCTTTTGTTATCTGGATTTGGGGCGGAGGAGCCATTATGGCGCTCGGTGGTATTCTTGCTATCAGTGACAAACGATACCGGATGAGCAAACTGGCCAGAATCAAACGTAATCCCGCTCAGCAGTCTGGCGCGTCAACCCGGGAACTGGCAGGAGAGCAGGCATGAAAAAAAGTCTGGTTGTGGCGATACCGCTCATCATTTTTTTAACGATGGCAGTGTTTTTGTTTAAAGGATTATTTTCGGACCCCCGTGCGCTGGACTCACAGATAAACGGAAAGCCATTGCCCCAGTTTCAGCTGCCCGATCTGATGAATCCCCGGCAGCAGTACACCCCGGAGGATCTGACTGGTCAGGTCACCATTTTAAATGTATGGGGCGTGTGGTGTGTAACCTGTGCGGTGGAAATGCCCTATCTGACGCAGCTTAAAGAGCAGGGGGTACGGTTTGTCGGATTGTACTTTGACCAGGATTTGGACCCTGATTTTGGCACCAAACGTCTTATTGATGTACAAAACGAAGTCGCCGAAATGCTGGCCCAGTATGGCAACCCGTATGCCTTTAACATTTTCGATGTGCAGCGGGACACATCTCTGGATTTGGGTGTGACCGGCGCACCGGAGCATTTTGTTATCGATGCAAATGGTACTGTGAGAATGCACCACGTAGGCGATATCAACGAACGGGTCTGGAACAATAAGGTGGGTCCGATGTATCAGCAACTGGTGCAAGAAGCCGGGGGCAGCCAATGAAGTCACTTGTATGCAGTTTGCTGTTGCTATTGTTCAGTACAGCGGCCATCAGCGCAGATAACCGGTATAACTTTAACTCACAACAGGACCGGGCATTGTTTTTAACCCTGACGGCAGAGCTGCGCTGCCCGATGTGCCAGAATCAGAATATTGCCGACTCCGATGCCATGATTGCCCATGATATGCGGCGAAAGGTGGCCAGCTTGATTCGACAGGGCAAATCTGAGCAGGAAATTATCGATTATATGAAAGCCCGTTATGGTGACTTTGTGTATTACGAGCCGCCGGTCACTGTGGCAACGGTATGGCTATGGGTGCTGCCAGTGCTCTTTACGCTGGGCGGCCTGATTCTGGTGTTAAGAAAGCGCTCAGCCCCGGCTGACGCCGACACCAGGGCCCGTTTGCAAAAGGCCGATCAACTGCTGGAGCGGGATAAATAATGTCGTGGCATGGTTTTCATATAGGCGCTGCGGTGTTGCTCACATTGCTGGTGCTGAGTGTTTTGTTGCCTTGGGTATGGCACAGACAATCCGGCAAAGGACGCTTTGCCAATAATATTGCCCTGGTGCGTCAGCGTCTTGAGGAAATAGACCGGGAAGCGAGTGAAGGCATCATCAGTGAGCAGGATAAACAACAGGCAATAGATGAACTCAAACTGTCGCTGGCAGATGATGAAAACAACCGGAAGCCAGCCCGTCAGCGACGGGTCAGTGGCCTGGTTGTGGCGGTAGGGGCGCTGGTTGCACTTGTTGCCGGAGGGTTAACGTATTATCAGGTTAATCAGCTTGACCAGGTTGCCAGTGCCCGGCAGGCTGTGGCAGCATTGCCGACGCTGTCGCAAAAACTCAGCAGTGGCCAAGCCAGTGACTTTTCAGCAACAGATATAAAAAATCTGATTCTGGCGATTCGCCAGCGTTTACAGCATGAGCCGGATGACGCTCAGGGGTGGATGTTCTTGGGCCGTTTATTGGGCTCGGTCAATCAGACATCACAAGCTGTTGCCGCGCTGGAAAAAGCCTATGCCCTTGTGCCCGATAACATGTCAGTAGTAACCACTTACATACAACTGTTAATGGCCACTGACCAGCGCAACCAGATTGTGACTGCGCAGAATGTGCTTAAAGCGCGGCTGACCTCCAGTCCGGACAACCAGCAGTATGCCCTGATGCTGGCTGTGGCTTCCGCTAAGATTGGGGACCTGGCTACCACTGAACAGTATTTTGAACAGGTGCGTAGTGCGCTGCCGGCAAACAGTGATATTGTGACCTCATTGTCGGCCAGGATCACACAAATGAAATCCGATGCCGCTAAGGTTGGTCAGCAGTCAGTCGCTGATAATAGCAGTGAACCAAAATCCGCTGCCCGGACTAATGAAAGCACCACTGACAATACCGTGACAGTGACCGTTGAGTTATCTGAACGGGTTACAGATAACATCCCGGCGAGCGGATACCTGATTGTATTTGCTCAGGATGCCCGCTCGCAGAATAAAATGCCAGCGGCGGTTGTCAGGCAGCCTCTATCAGCATTTCCGGTTACGGTAACACTAGATAACAGCAGCGCCATGCTGCCGGCTTACACATTGTCCACGCTTTCTGATGTCAGGATTATTGCACGGATTTCTGAAGATAAGGACGTAATGGCCAGCGCCGGAGACTGGCAGGGCGAAATAACGCTTTCACTGGGGGACAAGGCCCATGCAAAGCATAAAATTGTGATAAATAAGGAACTACAGTGATTAAACAACAACGCATGTGGCTGTTCAGCCTCTTGTTGATGTCAGGCATCATGTCTGGTTGTGCGTCAAACAATGCCGAAGAGCGGGCTGAAGAAAATAATCCCGCCAATGTGTCTGATCCCCGTGATCCGTTTGAGTCAGTAAACCGGGAAATGTGGACCTTTAACTGGGAGTATCTGGATGCGTACCTGATTCGTCCGGTGACGGTGGGGTATGTCACGGTAATGCCGCAGTTTGCCCGTACCGGCCTGCTAAATGCTGCCAACAATCTCGAAGAGCCGGCCAACTTTGCCAATAATCTGTTACAGGGCGACTTTGATCAGGGGATGGACAGCCTGGCCAGATTTCTGATTAATTCAACAGTAGGCTTACTGGGCACGATTGATGTGGCCAGTAAAGTTGGTATTGAACGTCAGCGCGAAAGCTTTGGTGAAACGCTGGCAGTGTGGGGCGTGGAAACGGGCCCGTTTCTGATGTTACCCGGCTTAGGTCCGTCTGATCCACGTAGCTTTACTGGTCGGGTTGCTGATGGCTATACTTATCCGAATACCGTAATCAACGGCACCTATTCTATTGCTGCTTTTGCAGTATCTTTGCTGGAAGCCAGAGCATCGCTGATTGACCAGGAGCAGCAGCTGGAAAACTCGTTTGATCAGTACAATTTTGTGAAAAATGCGTACTTCCAGAATCTGGAATTTCGGGTCACCGATGGCGAAGTAGGTCGTCAGGCAGTAGACACCGAGCAACAGCAGGAAGACTTTGCTGAATTTGAATCCCTGCTGGATGACGAGGGTGAAGAATAAACCTTGCCTGGCAGACTGAGACAAGCATAAAAAACCCGGCATAGCCGGGTTTTTAGTATTGATGAGTAAGCGCTATGGCTATTTGGCGTAACCCTGAGGGTTATTGGACTGCCAGTGCCATACGTCTTTACACATATCCTGCAGGCCTTTTTCGGCATGCCAGTTCAACTCTTGTGCGGCTTTAGTCGGATCGGCATAACAGGCTGCCACATCACCATTACGACGCGGGGCCAGTGTATAATTGATAGTCTGACCGGAAGCCTGCTCAAACGCGTTGACCATCTCCAGAACCGAATATCCCTGACCGGTGCCCAGATTATAAACATCCAGTCCCATCGACAAATCAATTCTGTCCAGTGCTTTGAGGTGGCCGTTGGCTAAGTCTTCTACGTGTATATAGTCGCGTACGCCGGTACCGTCTTTCGTATCATAGTCATCACCAAATACACTGAGTTGTTTCAGCTTACCGGTGGCGACCTGCGAGATATACGGCATCAGGTTGTTCGGAATACCGTTAGGATCTTCACCAATCTGGCCAGACGGATGCGCACCCACCGGGTTGAAGTACCGCAACAACACAATATTCCATTCGTCATCTGAGGCATACAGATCGCGCAGTACATTTTCCACCATCAGTTTAGACATACCATAGGGGTTAGTTGGCTGACCGGTCGACATGTCCTCGCGCAGTGGTAATGCGGCAGGGTCGCCGTAAACTGTTGCTGAAGAGCTAAACACAATGTTTTTACAGTTGTGCTGGCGCATTGCTTTACATAACGTGAGCGTGCCGTATACGTTGTTCTCGTAATATTCCAGCGGCTTTTGAACCGACTCACCCACAGCCTTCAAGCCGGCAAAGTGAATTACCGCGTGAATGTCGTGTTGACTGAAAATGTCATCCAGTACGGCGGTGTCGCGGATATCACCCTGCACAAAGGTGACCGACTTGCCGGTCAGGCTCTCTACCCGACGTAAAGATTCAGGGCTGGCGTTGGCCAGGTTATCCAGAACGACAACCTGAAAGTCGCGCTCCAGTAATTGTAACGTGGTATGACTGCCGATATAGCCGGCGCCGCCGGTTACAAGAATGGTTTTCATCATCACTCCTTAGATGGGGATTCAGGCAAAACAAGATACTTTGCACATAACGAGTACTGCACGGGTTTAACCAGCAATGGGTAGAGTAGGAATACTACAAATGCCCACAGCAACGATGACCAATCGTTTGCAGTTCGCATAATAAAAATAAATACCGGCACAATCACCAGCAATTTAAGCACATTCAGTAAGGTCTTTTCCGGAACTGACATTTGTTTGCCAGCAGCCTCAAGTAGTGCCATACGCTCTGCAAGAGGACGGTCCTGTAAGCCAGGGATGTGGCGGGTTGTAAAATAAAAAGCCATACAATAAAACTACATATCTGAAGCTGAATGAAAAAAGCCGGTGTGAACACCGGCTTATATACGTATCATCAGGCTGTTTTGGAGCCTTCAATATCTTCTTTTTCTGCCAGTTTTTCCCAGTAACGGGTTTTCAGTGACAGAGCCAGTACAATAACGCCGATCACTCCGGCAAATTGGGCGATGTAAATAAACAAGCCGGCCATATCATTGGTTTCTTCACCACCGAATGCGCCTGCCAGTACACCTGCAATTACGCTGCCAATTGAGTACGTCAGTACAAATAAGCCCATCATCTGACCGGCAAAGCGGCGCGGTGCCAGTTTGCTGACTGCACTTAGCGCAACCGGGCTCAGACACAGTTCACCCACCGTGTGCAGGAAGTAGGTGGCAACCAGCCAGTACGGCGCGACTTCAAGGCCGCTTGCCGCCAGTTGGGCAGCAAAGAACATTACCACAAAGCCGCTGGCCATAATAATTGTACCCAGCGCACATTTCATGCCGTAGGACGGATCCATCATGCGTTTGCCAAGGTTTATCCATAAGGCCGCAAAGAACGGAGACAGTACAATAATAAAGAACGAGTTTAGCGACTGGAACCAGGCGGTCGGAATTTCAAAC
This sequence comes from Salinimonas lutimaris, assembly GCF_005222225.1. Lineage (GTDB taxonomy): Bacteria > Pseudomonadota > Gammaproteobacteria > Enterobacterales > Alteromonadaceae > Alteromonas > Alteromonas lutimaris. Next base: position 3,225,048 of record NZ_CP036536.1, on the reverse strand, counting down.
GAGCCCAGCATACGGTCGGTATTTTCATTGGCAAAGATATTAAGCGAAGAGCCTGCCTGCTCAAAGCCGGCAAAGAAGCACGCCGAAGCTACACAGATAAGTAGCAGCGCCAGCATGCGTTTTTTCTCATTGCCATCGAGCTGACCCATGAAAAAGATCGCGCAGAAGTAAATCACAAACACGGCTGTAATCAGGTAAGCCACGGATTCTGCCACCGTTACTACATTGATAGTCATCTGGCCCATACTGGTCAGTGCGGTGATAACGGCAACGGTCAGTAAAAAGGCTATAACACCCAGCCAGCTGTTACGCACTCCTGCCTGACTCATCTGTACGGTTGGCTGACATGATACATCCGGGAGTTTATGCTGGGTCATTTTGTATTGAACAAGACCGATTGCCATACCAATGGCAGCTGCACCAAACGCCCAGTGATAGCCTGCTGTCGTCGCCAGATAGCCACAGACCAGGTTACCGATAATGGAACCGATATTAATACCCATGTAATACAGCGTGTAACCACCGTCTCGACGAGAGTCCTTATCGCCGTAGAGCTGGCCAACCATTGCACTGATATTTGGCTTAAGCAGTCCGGTCCCCAGTACCACCAGAATCAGACCGATAAAGAAGGTATCGGTGCTGGGAATGGCCAGTACAATGTGGCCGCTCATAATAATGATACCGCCGTACCATACGGCATCCCGGCCACCGAATAAACGGTCAGCAAGCCAGCCACCGAACAGGCCCATAAAGTACACTGCACCAGTGTACAAACCATAAATAGCGTAAGCATCGTCTTTAGAAAAGCCCAGGCCTTGTTGCTGAATGGCCATGGTCATAAAAATAACCAAAAGTGCGCGCATGCCGTAATAACTCATGCGTTCCCACATTTCGGTGAAAAAGAGTGTCTGCAGGCCCCCTGGATGGCCGAAGAAACTGGTGTCGTTAGATTTTGTTGTCACAATCAGATTCCGTATTATTGTATTTTTAAATATTCGGGTCGTGATGACAGATCTATGCCTGCTCACGTGACGTGCACGATCCCAAAAGTACCGTTGTTATACTAGACGGCACCAAGATACACAAGTAAAGAAAAGGTTAAAAGCCTTGTGCTATATAAGCTGAAAGCGATAAGACCGGTGACCTGAGGGAATAAAAAAGCAGGCCGGAGGGGCCTGCTTTGGTCAGTTTGTTAAAGCTGTTTCTCCAGTAATGGCTGCCACCAGGCTTCATTATCCAGATACCAGTTCAGGGTTTTGCGAATGCCTGAGTTAAACGATTCAAATGGCGTGTAACCCAGCACATTCTGCGACTTGGTAGCATCGATGGCATAGCGGCGGTCATGACCAGGACGATCGGTGACATACGTAATCAGCTCAGCACTGTTACCGGCAGCGACCTGTCTGGCCTGCGGATACCGCTGCGCCAGCGTCTCGTCTTCAGCAAATTTTTCGTCCATCAGCTGACAGATAAGTTTTACAATATCAATGTTCGCCCATTCATTATGGCCACCAATATTGTAATTTTCACCAATCTCGCCCTGCAGTAACACTTTCTCAATGCCGCGGGCATGGTCTTCCACATACAGCCAGTCTCTGATTTGCAGCCCATCGCCGTATACTGGCAGGGCTTTATCATACAGAATATTGGTAATAATCAGTGGAATCAGCTTTTCGGGGAAGTGAAACGGGCCGTAGTTGTTAGAGCAGTTGCTGGTTGTCACCTCAAGGCCGTATGTATGATGATAAGCTCGAACCAAATGGTCTGAGGCGGCTTTACTGGCTGAATACGGCGAATTGGGCGCATAGGCAGTGTCTTCTGTAAACGCCGGGTCATCAGCTTCCAGCGTACCATAGACCTCATCCGTAGACACATGATGAAAGCGGTGAGGCAGCGGATCTTTACCTTCTGAACGCGGGCCGTCCAGCCACACCAGTTTGGCAGCTTTAAGCAACGAGTAAGTGCCGATAATATTGGTTTCAATAAAGGCATCCGGGCCCAGTATTGAGCGATCCACATGAGACTCTGCGGCAAAGTGGACCAGAGTATCGACGCTGTGCTTGCGCAGTAAGTCCACAACCAGATCAGTATCGCAGATATCACCTTTAACAAAGGTGAACTGAGGATTACTTTCCAGCATGGTCAGGTTTTCCTGATTGCCGGCATAGGTCAGTGCATCAAGCACAATAACCTTATCCTGACTGTGCTGTGCCAGCCAGTAGTGAACAAAATTGGCGCCGATAAATCCAGCCCCACCGGTAACTAATAATGTTTTCGCCATGATCTTTATCTCTTTAATTCAGTGTGTCCAGCATGCTGGCCAGACGGGCTTCCCAATGTTTTTGTTCCACATCAGCGAAGGCAGTTTTCAGGGTGGATTTGCTTAATACACTATACGCGGGGCGCTGCGCCGGGGTCGGGTAGTCAGCCGTGGTAATCGGATTGACCGGCACCGCCTTATCCAGCAACCCTTTGGCAACAGCCAGGCGTTGGATAGCTACAGCAAAGTCATACCAGCTGGCAACGCCCTGATCAGTCCAGTGATGATTACCCTGAACAGCATGGTATGCTGCAAAAAGACAGGCCTGCGCCAGACCGGCAGCACAGGTCGGCGTACCTACCTGATCGGCAATCACGCCCAGCTGTGGTTTTTCCTTCATCAAACGAAGCATGGTATGCACAAAGTTATTGCCAAAGCGCGAATAGACCCAGGCAGTACGAATCAGGGTATAACTGAGTCCATGAATCGACTCCAGCGCCTGTTCGCCAGCAGCTTTACTGGCACCGTACACCCCAATCGGGTCGCGTAGTGCATCAACCTCAACCGGTGTGTGATGCTGACCGTTAAATACATAGTCGGTCGACACCTGTACCAGGTGCAGGTTGTGGGCTGCACAATACTCACCCAATAAACCCACTGCGGTATCATTGATAAGAAATGCCTGCTCCTGTTCAGATTCAGCGTTATCAACAGCCGTATAGGCAGAGGCATTGATAACGGCACTGGCACTGTATTGTTGCAGTGTTGTGTTGATACTCTGCGCATTCGTAATATCAATATCATCCCGACCAAGACACACCGTTGTATCCGGTGCGGAAGCTGCCAGTTCCCGGGCCAGCTGGCCCGATTTTCCGATAACCACAATCATACTGGCAGCCTTAAAATGCAGGGGCATCACCAAAGGCATAGCCTTTGGTATCTTTATCTGACAACGACGGTAGCTGGCCATCAACCAGCGGCCATTCAATACCCACCGCCGGATCATCCCATGCCAGCGATACTTCTGACTGAGGATGGTAATAATCAGTACACTTGTAGCTGAATTCGGCAACCTGAGTAGTCACATAAAATCCGTGCGCAAAGCCGGCCGGCACCCAAAGCTGACGCTTATTCTGGGCGCTTAGCAGTGCACCCACCCACTTACCGTAGGTTGAGGAGTCTTTACGCATATCCACGGCAACATCAAAGACCTCGCCTTCGGTGACAGACACCAGTTTGCCCTGGGTTTGTTCCAGCTGGTAATGCATGCCGCGCAAAATGCCCTGCTTTGAGCGGCTGCGGTTGTCCTGAACAAAGGTGACATCGGCACACTGCTCACGAAACCAGTTATCGCGGAACGTTTCCATAAAGAAGCCGCGCTCATCGCCAAATACCTTCGGCTCGATGATTTTTACATCGTCAATTGCTGTAGAAATAATTTGCATGATTAAAAAACGTTTTCACTTAATATTTGAAGAAGATATTTACCATAACCACTCTTAACCAGTGGTTTCGCCAGTTCTTGTAATTGCTCAGCACTGATAAACCCCTTACGATACGCAATTTCTTCAGGGCAACACACTTTTAGACCCTGACGTTTCTCAATGGCAGCAATAAAGTTCGATGCATCCATCAGGCTGTCGATAGTGCCGGTATCCAGCCAGGCTGAACCACGACCCATGACCTCAACATCCAGCAACTCCTGCTGTAAAAACACATTGTTGACATCAGTAATTTCAAGCTCGCCACGAGGGGAGGGCTCAATTGCTTTGGCAATATCCACAACCTGGGGCGGATAAAAGTACAAGCCTGTTACCGCATAACTGGACTTGGGTTTGGCCGGCTTTTCCTCAATGCTGATAGCTTTGCCATCCTGATCAAAGTCGACCACACCATAACGCTCAGGGTCAGTAACATGATAGCCAAACACGGTCGCATTGCGCGTATTGTTGTTGGCATGTTGCAGTGATTTCATCATGTCATGGCCGTAGAAGATGTTATCTCCCAGAACCAGCGCCGATGGGCGACCATTAATAAATTCTTCGCCCAGAATAAAGGCCTGCGCCAGACCGTCTGGCGAAGGCTGAGCCACGTATTCCAGCTTGATACCAAGCTGACTGCCATCGCCGAGCAGTTCAATAAACCGGCCCTGCTCTTCAGGAGTGGTAATGATCAGGATTTCTTTGATCCCCGCCAGCATCAAAGTAGACAGCGGGTAATAAATCATGGGTTTATCGTAAATCGGCATCAGCTGCTTGCTGACGACCTTAGTTAATGGGTGCAAACGGGTGCCGGATCCACCGGCAAGAATAATCCCTACGCGTTCACTCATAATCTTCCTTATAATTCTTTGATGGTTGCAATAACAATTCGACCAATACCGTACAACATAAACAAAATAACGCCAAAAAGGGTCATATTATAAATGATTTCGGGGTATTGGTGGGAATCGGGTTGCGTTGGTTTTTCGATGGTCACCAGATGCTGAACCTTTTCATAGGCTTCAACCCGGGTATTTTCCAGCGTTATCAATGAGGATGAATATGCCTGAATAGCGAGTTGTAGCTGAATTTGCAAATCGCTGTACTGGGCCATCACCTCAGTCATCGAAATATTGTCTTTAGAAGACACAGCCCCAGAATTTAGTTCGTTTTTTTGCTTGCTGACCGCTTCCTGCAGCGCAGTGATTTGGCGGCGAATATTCCGGATTTCCGGGGCCAGATCGCTCATCGTAGAGGACATCGCCCGCAACTCTGCCTGTTTTTGAGCCAGGGTTGCTTCCATCGAAAATGCAATTTGCTGAGACGCCGCGCCTTCAGCGGTAGGATCCAGTACATTGTATTTTGCCTGGAAAGCCAGTAAGTCTCGCTTGGCTTTACTAAGCTTTTGTTCAACGAGTTCATGCTCGCCTTTGGCAAAGCCCAGTTTAGATTTTGCCAGATCATTATTGATGTTGTTGATAAAGTCTTCTGCGTGTTCAATGATGGCTTTATTCAGTGTATTGGCAAACTCACTGGTAAAGCCTCGCGTACGCAAAGTGATGACAGCCGAAGACGAATCAACCTCAACTTCGATATGGTCCAGAAAATACTGAAATTTAGCCTCTTTAGATGCACTGCTGCTTAGCCGACTGAAAAAGTCCGCCCGATCCGATTGGTAATTTTTATTCAGTGCATAATTCTCGACGAGATAATCATACATATCCTGAGATTTGATAAAAGCTTCTACCAGAACACTATCAGTAGATAAAGGCGCGTCAGACACAGACGCCATTACTAATGATGTCGGATCAAAGGAACTCCCGCCGTCCGATTTTTTGATAATCAGCTGGCTCTGACTTTCATACTGAGGGGCAGCCCACAACAGCAGATATACCCCATAAATTACCCAGATTACAGCAAAAACCCGTGCTGCGTGACTGGTTAACTGCTTTAGTTTTTTTTGCGTAGACTTCAGCACTATTTTTTACCTTTTCCTGAATTTTTATCACCTGTGTAAATGGCAATACCTTCCTCTAAATCTTCAAAATACGTCAGCTTACCCTTATCGATAAGCACCGCTGAACTGCAGTATTCACGAATCTGATCTAACTCGTGCGACACCATAATCACCCCGGCATTTTTGGCTTTTTCTCTAAGCGTTTCCTTAGCCTTGCGCCGGAATAGGGGATCGCCTACCGATGTGGCCTCATCAATCAGATACACATCAAAATCAATATTCATACAACAGGCAAAAACTAGTTTGGCCCGCATGCCTGATGAGTATGTTTTCACCGGTAAATCAAATTTTTTATTGAGCTCAGCAAACTCCTGTACACTATTTTCGTAGGAAGCTAGCGAGCGTACATTATTAATTCTGCCTATAAATCGTGCATTTTCTCGGCCAGTCATCTGCGGGTGGATGCCGGTTTGAAGCGCCACCGGCCATGACATAGAGCGATTAGTCAGTACTCTGCCGCGATCAGGATATTCGCTTTTAGCCAGCAATCTGAATAACGTAGATTTACCCGCACCATTTCTTCCCAGGATGGCGACATTTTTATCGGTGGGAAAAGAAAAGTTCAGATTCTTGAAAATATACTGAGGGCCAATCTTGCTGGGGTAACTTTTTGTTAGATTTTCAATTTTTATCATCGGGACAATACCTTTTTCCAGGTAAGATGATATAGAGCCAGTGCGAAAAATATAAAGATAACAGTAATTTCTGTTATGTATGAAATACTCACACCTAAATTACCGTATGAAGGGTAACAGGCATATCGTGTCAGTTCGATGAAGTGCACTAAAGGATTCCAGTCCAGATAGTGCCAATGCTCTCTTGGAATATCCTGTAAACTAAAAAATGTGCATGAAATAAAGAAAATTGGTCTTTGAATAAGGCCTTTAATTTTATTTATTTCTGGGATGTAGGTAGCCGCTATTCCGAATATCAGACTTATTGATAGGCAAAATGTCCACAGTAAAAAATACAAATAAATGAGGAGTAAGGGATTATCTACCTGAAAGTCTTTCTTTAATAAGTAAACACTTAACAGCAGCAGAATGATTGCTCCGGCTTTTATTGTGAATTCAAGAAGAGCTGATGTAATCAGGGACGCCATCGGTTGAACCTGACGAAATGCGTACAGGGGTTTATTACGTTTGATAGAACCACTTACAGAACCAAGACACGTCATAAATGACTGAATATACACCATCCCAATAATCATAAAGTTCAGGATAGGTATTGAATGAACCTCGTCACCAGAAATAAAACTTCGGGCAAATGACAGTCCGAAGATAAAGATAAAAGGTTCGAAAAACGCCCAGCCAAGGCCAAGCTTATCGTTAAACTTGCCCTGCAACTCGCGCAAAAACAAGGCGAAGATGACTCTTCGCCAGGCAATTAAATTATCTTTAAAGCTGACCATAATTAATCAAGCGCGACGTTGGCTGCCACCGCAATCTGGTAAATGATTTGGGTGATATCTTTGACTGCCTGCAATGTTTTGGCATCAGTGGCGGGTAGCACAATGACCTGGTCGCCCGGTTTCAGATCTACTTCACCTTCTTTGCTGGAGCGGGTAATACCGGCAATGCTGTCAAACTCAACCAGACCGTTTTTGCGGATAACCAGAATGCGTTCATCATCTGCCCGCTGGGTGAATCCGCCGGCCCAGGCAATATAGTCGGCTGCAGTGGCATCAGGGTTGTAAACCACTGCCTGTGGCAGCATCACTTCACCGCCAATCTGAATCAGGTCAGTCACACCAGGCACAAAAATGGTGTCGTTAGGCTCCAACAAAACATTGGCAACCTGATCATTTTCTGACACCACGACTTTCCCCTGAGGCTCTACTTCACGGGCCCGGGCTACAAAGTCTGACACCAGCTGAGCTTCCTGAGCGCGGATCGCGCCTTCACCGGTTGAGCCAACAGGCGCGGTATATACACTGCGTTCTAGCTGTTGAAGCGAGCGCTCAATAATTTCCCGTTGTTTTTCTGCCACGCTCTCACGTAGCAGGTAGATGTTGTCGACATCTGAAATTTTCGGGTCCACCTGTACATAATTCAGTACTTCTTTAAGGCGAGTGCCTTTGTCCACCATGATTTGTGATGGGCCGGTATGACTTCCCTGAATATTGATGCGGTAAACCTTTTGTTCATGGTCATCGATAAACTCAACCGTATCGCCGGCTTTCAGGCCGTAGTCGCTAAATTCATCGAGGCTCAGATAACGGGAAAATTGTTGACCATGGCGAACACCGGCAATCGAAACATGGTTGATGAAATCATTGGGCGTGGCGTATTTGGTCAGCATGTCACCGGTGAGTTCATCTTCTTTGAACTCAAACGTAAAGCTGTTACGCGCGCCATTTTCAACGATTACCGTGGAACCGACCGGTCGCACCATGATTACATCGCCATCTTTAAATGACAGGTTAGGCAGGGTACCGGTACGCAGAAACTCATATAAATCCGCTGTGGCCACAACTTTACCATCGCGTTTTACATCAATCTGGCGAAAGCTGCCGCGGTGAAAATCAATACCGCCGGCACGTTTAAGAAAATACAGTACGCTGTCAGATGCCTGCCCGGCATACTGGCCAGGGCGCAGAACCGGGCCACTGATATACACGGAGACCGGTGTTGAGGTCAGCAGGTTGACATAGACACTGACATCATTGGTGTAAACCTGTTTAATTTTTGCCGTCACCATGCTGTTTACTGACCCGGCTGGGGTATTAGCAACATGAATCGGACCGATATTCGGAATAAAAATATTGCCCTGGTTATCGACGGTCACAACATCAGAAAAGTTGACGGCGCCCCACATCCAGATGGAGATTTTATCACCCTGTGCAATCAGATAGTTATCATTCAGGCCGTCTGCGCGTTCAGACTCAAAGCCTCCGATAAACAGATTGGCCGCATAGGGCGGATTTTCCATTGGCTGTTGTACCGGGTAAACCGTATCAATAGTCGGCTCACCGGGCAGCGTCATACCGCCTCTTGATGAGTTGCTATACTGCCCCATACTGGACTGGCCATTATTCATACTGGAGATAGTACGGCTACCGCTCATCTGCATGGGAGACACACTGCCCATCGAGCCAGACTGCGCTGAAGAGGCTGCTGCGCTATTGCCGCCAGATTGTTGCTGCTGTGCCTGCTCACGTAACTGCTGCAGGTCGGCAAGACTTTGCGCCTGTGCGCCGGCCACACAGAAACAGGCCAGGAATAGCCCGGCCATTACTTTCAATTTATTACTGATATTACTCACTGAATTCTTCCAATTATTCATTCGAACTAAGCGCAGCGTTTACGCTCCTACGCTAAGCACCGATGCATACTTCACCCAGCCAGCAGGGCCCTGACATAGTAAGGTGGGGGCGGTGGTGGTGGCCTGCTCCTGAGCAGCAGGATATAGCGGGTGACACAACTGTTTCGCAGCAGAATGATAAGGTTTGCCGATCTGCCAGGTCAGGCCATCCAGATCAATTGTCTGGCCATACGCGATGGACGTCGCTGGTGCGATAGCGGCGCGTTCACTGGCCACATTCGAAGCATAATTTCCGTGTACCAGAGGAACATCCGCAGAGACCGGTCCGGGCGCTGAGGCGCACCCGGTGATTAATGTGACCAGTGCCGCTCCCAGCGACCCGAGCACTAAATATTTGAATGACATTTGGGTTACTTTCAACTATTCCAGATGCAAATTGGCGCTAAGCATACCATATAAAATGTAAATTTCACCTTGTTGGCAGCCGCAATATACTGGCTGTCTGAGCCTGCCATTTGGTCTTATCATTTATCAAACAGTTCAATAAATTTTGTGGTCAGAGGGTAGTCACTTTCCGAATTGTCTATTATTATACCGATACCAGAACCATATCACCCACACTATGTGCGCTTAATAATAACGAGTTCTGGACTCAACAATATTGTTGTTAAACGGATTACTAAAGAGTTTTTGCGTCTTTACACATCATGTAAGACACCCGCTGGCAATGGATTTTTCATAACATGTTCGACTACCTCCAACTAATACCGCTGTTCACTGCATTTTTTGTAGCGTTGATTCTATTGGTTGTGATGACGCCGCTGGCCCATCAGTTTGGTCTGGTGGACCAGCCTAATCTACGCAAGCGCCATCACGGGATGGTTCCGCTGACCGGTGGTGTAGCTATTTTCATGGCGGTACTGGTGGCCAGTATCGTGACCGATGTGTGGATGAAAAATAACCCTCTGTTTTTTACTGCCTCTGCGTTTATCGTTTTACTGGGCATGATGGATGATCGGTTTGAGCTCAGTGCCAAAGGCCGTCTTATGTGTCAGTTTGGTGTTGCTGCAATTATGGCCTGGAGCGCTCAAAACTATATTACGTCACTGGGCAATATTGTCGGGTTAGGGCAGGTTGATCTGGGCCTGGCCGGCTACTTCTTTACCATCGTATGCGTGGTAGGCGTAATTAACGCGTTTAATATGATTGATGGCATCGACGGACTGGCTGGCGGTATGAGCCTGGTGGTACTGCTATTTGTGGTTGGCTTATTACTGGCAACCGGCAATGGGGGCGCCATTATGGAGCCGCTGATTATTGCCGCCGCCATTGTGCCGTTTCTGGCCTTTAATCTTAGCTGGAAAGGTTTTAAGGGTAATAAAATCTTTATGGGCGATGCGGGGAGTATGTTTGTCGGCCTGACCATTGTGTGGCTTCTGGTTGATCATGCCCAGGGTGTGGAAGCCGCATTTCGTCCGATTACTGCCGTCTGGCTGATCGGTCTTCCGTTGATGGACATGGCCGCGATTATGTATCGACGGGCCCGTAAAGGACAGTCTGTGTTACGCCCGGACCGCAAACATCTGCACAATATATTTATGCGCGCCGGCTTAAGCTCCAATCAGGCGCTGGTTGCTATTTTGTTTATGGGCAGTCTGTATTGCATGGTAGGTGTGCTGGGCGAAGTATTTATGGTACCTGAGTGGGTCATGTTCCTTGGATTCATCGCGCTGCTGACCGTATACAGTTATATTATTCAGAATATCTGGCGCATGATTCGCAAATTTAAACGGGTGATATAAAAGCCCGTTAACCTTTGGCGCTGACTCGTGTAGTATTGCAGACCGTTTTTCGCAGCCATGACAGATTGTGCCTGATAGCAACCCCCTTTCATTTCGCTTTATTGTTCCGCCAAAGCAGACTGTAACCACGCCCGCGCTGGTCGCTATGTCGACCTACCACAAGGACGATCCTGACTGGCTGGAACAGGCTATCCTGAGCGTACTTGAGCAAACCTATACGGCGTTTACCTTTCTGATCATCCTCGATGGTGACGTATCATCTGTTGCTATGCGCCGGCTATTACGGTTTGCCGGGCAGGACTCACGAATTGTGATTGCACAAAATTCCCGTCAGTCGGGGCTGGCAGCCAGCATGAATAAAGCCATTGAGTGGATGCTGAGCGGCACCCGCTGTGAGTACTTTTTCCGGATGGATGCAGACGATCGCAGCCTGCCGGAACGTTTTGAAAAACAGATTGAGTTTCTTGAATCACACCCTGAAGTGCACGTGCTGGGCACCGCACTGACAGAAATCAATGAGCATGGCGTGAAGGTTGGCTCCCGGGTCATGCCATCATCGCATCATGTGATTGTGCGGGCCTTACCTCGTCGCTGCACATTGAATCATCCTACCGTAGTCATGCGCCGTTCGGTGTTTGAACAAAATATGCGATATGACAGTGAGCTGCAAAATACGCAGGACTATTTCTTATGGATTTCTCTGGCGGCCAGGGGCATGGTAATACGTAATTTGCGCGAGAAGCACCTTGAGTTTCGCCGGGTGAATGATTTCTATAAACGCAGAGGGTTAACAAAATCGTTGAATGAGTGCAGAGCCCGCTTTATTGCTATGCAAAAATTACGTCGTTATTCAGTGGTTAACATTACCTATGCAATCGGTGTATTATGCTTACGTCTGATGCCATCGAGGGTGGTCAGGCTGGCCTATAAACTGGATCGTTTAGTACTTGAAAAGATTGTAAGACATTGACCGTCGGCGCCGTAATTATTCTTTATCATCCACAGGTAGCGCATTTAAACGCCATGCTATCTGCTCTGGAATCTTTGCATATCCCTGTCATTCTGGTGGACAACACACCGGTGCCGTTAACCGGTGCCCAGCTCGAACTGACAGAAAAAACCTATCTTCATTGTCCGGCCAACGTAGGCATTGCTGAAGCCCAGAATCAGGGAATTGATAAACTGATTGAACAGGGGGCGGAGGCAGTACTGATTCTGGATCAGGATAGTCAGCTGACCACAGAGTTTTTACAGGCTCTACTAGATTCTTATTATTACGCACTGGAAACAATGGACCGGGTCGCCTGTCTTGGTCCACAGATCGTGTGTGAATTTATGGACAAAACTGTTCAGGCAAAGATACACAAACCAAATACTATCTGTGACCAACTGCAAAGCGTTCGCCAAATCATTGCATCAGGAATGATCATAAATGTTGAGGCTTATCATAGGGTTGGAAAAAAAGACTCGTTATTGTTTATTGATGGCGTGGATCATGAATGGTGTTGGCGGGCACGGAGTCAAGGGTTTCATGTGCTGCAGGCATGCAATGTAAAAATGAAACATCGTCAGGGAGACGGCCGTCATCGGATACTTGGACTGAACTTTAAACGCGGCGCACCAGTAAGACTTTATTATCAGGTGCGCAATGTGCTTATCCTCTCCAGACGGCGGCATGTACCACTTTATTGGAAGTGCCGTAATCTCTTGGCTCTGCCAGTCAGATGGCTGGTAAACCGATGGTGGTTTCCAGATGGGAAGTTACGCGGACATTTTGTTCTGCGGGGCTTGATAGATGGGCTAAAAGGTAAGTCGGGCAAGTTAGAATAATTCTTGCAACGTCATCAATGTGTCATCAGTGTGGGTTATTTCTGTAACCAATATGAGACACCTCTATAAACCTTTTTGGCTAGTAGTGTTTTATTAGTTGAACGGAACGTTTTTAAGGAAGGGTTGTGAAAGTCACAGTTTTTGGAATCGGATATGTGGGATTGGTGCAAGCCGCTGTGCTTGCCGAAGTTGGGCACGATGTAGTGTGTGTCGACGTTGACCAAAATAAAGTCGACAACCTGAAAAAAGGCCAGATACCAATTTATGAGCCAGGTCTGACGCCACTGGTGACCAGCAACTTCGAAGCTGGCAGACTGGAATTTACTACTGACGCAAAGCGTGGCGTTGAACACGGTGAATTGGCCTTTATCGCAGTGGGTACACCCCCGGATGAAGACGGCTCTGCGGATTTGAAATATGTGCTGAAAGTGGCGGAAACCATTGCCACGCATATGAATAAGCGCATGATTGTTATCAATAAGTCAACGGTGCCAGTAGGGACCGCCGACAAAGTCAAAGCAAAAATCAATGAAACCCTGTCATCACTGAGCAAAGAAGGTGACTTTGATGTGGTTTCAAACCCTGAGTTCTTAAAAGAAGGAGCTGCAGTTACTGACTGTATGCGCCCTGACCGTATTATTCTGGGTACAGACAGCGATAAAGCTGCTGATAAGCTACGTGAGCTTTATGCACCGTTTAACCGCAACCACGATAAAGTGATTGTGATGGATATTCGCAGTGCCGAGCTGACCAAGTATGCGGCGAACTGTATGCTGGCTACTAAAATTAGCTTTATGAATGAAATTGCCAATCTGGCTGAACTGTTTGGTGCAGACATCGAGCACGTACGTCATGGTATTGGCTCAGATCCCCGTATCGGGTATCAGTTTATCTATCCTGGCTGTGGTTACGGCGGCTCATGTTTCCCTAAAGATGTGCAGGCGCTTATTCGTAGTGCAAACGGCGTCGGTTACAAAGCCCGTGTTTTGCAGTCAGTTGAAGAGGTTAACTACGACCAGAAAGAAAAGCTGTTTGAGTACATCATGCGTCATTTTAATAATGATGTTAAAGGTAAAACTATCGCCCTGTGGGGTCTGTCGTTTAAGCCTAATACCGATGATATGCGTGAAGCATCCAGCCGTGTATTGATGGAAAAACTGTGGAATGCAGGTGCTAAGGTACAGGCGTATGATCCGGAAGCCATGGAAGAAACCCAGCGCATTTACGGTGACCGTGATGATCTGGCACTGATGGGCACGAAAGAGTCTGCCCTGACAGGCGCGGACTGTCTGGTTATCTGTACTGAATGGCAGATGTTCCGGGCGCCGGACTTTGAACTAATTAAATCGAAACTTTCTGAGCCGGTGTTATTTGACGGCAGAAACCTATTTGAACCTAAGCGTATGGCAGATTATGGACTACATTACTATGCCATCGGACGCGGATTATCAGTAAAAGGAAACCAGTAATCATGAGTCAGGTTAAAAAAGCAGTTATTCCTGTAGCGGGTCTGGGTACCCGTATGCTTCCGGCAACCAAGGCAATTCCAAAAGAAATGCTGCCGGTTGTGGACAAACCGCTTATTCAGTATGTAGTAAACGAGTGTGTTGCGGCAGGGATCAAAGAGATTATCCTGGTGACTCATGCTAGTAAAAACAGCATTGAAAACCACTTTGATACGTCTTTCGAGCTGGAAGCTACGCTGGAAAAGCGGGTTAAGCGTCAGTTGCTGGAAGAAGTACAGTCAATCTGTCCTAAAGATGTGACTATCATGCATGTACGTCAGGGCCACGCTGCTGGTCTTGGACACGCTATTTTATGTGCTCGTCCACTGGTAGGCGAAGACCCGTTTGCGGTTGTTCTGCCAGACGTTATTATCGATGACGTGGCCAGTAATCCTAAGAAAGACAACCTGGCAGATATGGTAGCTAAGTTTAATACCAGCCGGGTGAGTCAGGTTATGGTTGAACAGGTGCCGCAGGAAGATGTCACTAAGTTTGGTATCGTTGATCTTGACGGTGAAGAAGTGGAAGCCGGTGATTCTGCTAAGATTCACAAGATGGTTGAGAAGCCTTCGCTGGAAGAAGCGCCATCGGATCTGGCTATTGTGGGTCGCTATGTGCTGTCTGAGAAAATCTGGGATCTGCTTGAGTATACGCCTCCGGGTGCTGGCGGTGAAGTGCAGCTGACCGATGCCATTGATGCACTGATGAAGATTGAACAGGTTGATGCCTATACCATGAAAGGCAAGAGTCACGACTGTGGCAGCAAGCTGGGCTATATGATGGCCAATGTTGAGTATGCGATGCGTCACCCTGATCTGGGCGAGCAGTTTAAAGAATACCTTGCTTCGTTGAAGTAAAGTCTGCTGCCAGACAATATCATAATTAAAAAAGGCTCCTACGGAGCCTTTTTGTTATTTGTAGGCCCATGTTTTCTGTCATTTGTGTCCGGTCCTGGCCAGATAGCCAGCAGATGACTAATAAAAAAGACCAGTTAATAAACTGGCCTAAAACCCGTTGCCGGGGGAGACAAGATCGCGGTTTGTCACCGTGATGGGAATGTAACTATTCTACCTTCACGTAATCGCGGATTTTTTCCAGCATCTTCTGGCCAATACCCCGTACTTCTGTGATTTGATCAACTTCAATAAAGTAGCCCATTTCTTCGCGATAGCGGATGATCGCCTGAGCTTTACTTTTTCCTATGCCTGGCAGTAATACCAGTTCCTCCAGTGTCGCTGCATTCAGGTTCAGCTTTTCAATCTGCTGCTCGCTGTGCATCGGACTGTTAATAGACTGGTCCTGAGCATGCAGCGGCAGGTGAATCAGTGACAAGGCAGCCAGAGAGCTATAAAGTACCGTTTTTAGTGATTTCATCGTGTTTTCCTTCCTTGTTAGTGAAAGCCGTGAAGGCAGGAAAAAGAGTAAGCGCTCTTGGGAAAGAAGCCTAGATGTACTTAGGTACAGAAATACATAAAAAGGCAGCCGAGGCTGCCTTATGTATCTTTATATAGAAAACTGATGCTTACAAACGGTCGAGCAGTGCCTGGGTAAACTCAGTAGTACCGGCTTCACCGCCCAGATCACGAGTCGTGCGGTCGCCAGTTTCAATCACATCTTTCAGTGCGCCACGGATTTTTTCTGCTTTGTCGCCCATGTTCAGGTACTCAAGCATCTGAATTGCGGCCAGAATAACCGAGGTTGGGTTTGCCAGGTTTTTACCCGCGATATCTGGCGCTGAGCCATGAACCGCTTCAAAGATGGCGCAGTCTTCACCGATATTGGCACCAGGTGCCATCCCTAAACCGCCAACCAGACCGGCGCACAGATCAGAAATAATGTCACCGAACAGGTTAGTGGTCACGATGACATCAAACTGATGCGGGTTCATTACCAGCTGCATACAGGTGTTATCAACAATCATCTCGGCACTTTCGATATCCGGATAACGCTCACCCACTTCACGGGCTACTTTCAGGAACAGACCTGATGTTGATTTCAGGATATTTGCCTTATGTACGGCAGTCACTTTCTTACGACCTTCGCGACGAGCCAGTTCGTAAGCAAAAGTCACAATTTTCTCAGCACCATCACGAGTGATTTTACTCATTGCTTCTGCTTCGTTACCGTCTTCAGAAACCACCTGACCAAGACCTGAGTACATACCTTGGGTGTTTTCACGTACAGTGATGATGTCGATATCTTCGTAGCGTGCTTTAGTGCCTTTGAAAGACAGCACCGGGCGCAGGTTTGCATACAGTTTAAACTGTTTACGCAGACTGACGTTAATAGAAGTAAAGCCTTCACCAACAGGTGTAGTCAGAGGCCCTTTCAGAGCAACCTTATTCTTTTCGATCATCTCCAGGGTAGATTTAGGAAGCAATTCTCCGTGCTTCTCTAAGGCTACCAGACCGGCGTCTGCATATTCATATTCAAAGTTACAACCAACTTTGTCCAGGATTTGAATGGTGGCATCAATGATATCTGGGCCGATACCATCGCCGCGGATGACCGTAATGCATTGCTGAGTCATGTGGGGAAATCCTCTGGTAATTTTGTCGTTTGAAAGATTAGTAAAACAGCGAAGTGCTGTTGTGACTAATGCCAGACTGCCGGAAATCTATAGCTTATTGAGCCGGCAGGCGATTAGTCATGAACCAAAACCGCGCGCATTTTATAACATCCGCAGCCTGTCGCCTAGTAAAGATCTTAATACACTTTTGAATAAATCGCAGGAATTCACCGTTTTTAATGAATGAAAGCTGGCTTATCGTAACAAGTGACAGTAAATCAGGTCACTGAGTTTTTCTTTATACACGGCAATATTGGACTGACGAACAGGCAAAATATGTAAGCATTGCCGAAGCGCTTCAATACTGCGATCGTCCATAGGGGAGGTAGCGTGCAGCCACTGGCGGGCCAGCAGCAAACTTAAACACAGTAAAGCGTATTCTGTTTTCAGCGGCCCTGATACCTGCGCGGGCATTTTACCGCAATGTCCTAATAATGCCTGATGTAATTTGCTTTGATGCCAGTTTGCTGCCAGCTCTGTAGCCAGCGCAGAAAAGGGCGGGTCACACTGGAGCGACAGTAAACTGTCAACGCTGTGCAAAGCACTGGTTTTATGCGGGAAATGCAGCAAGACTTTTAATGCAGGCAGACTGTACAAGGGCGCGAGCATAAAAGTGCTGACAAGACCCGCCGCCTGCGGAGTCATCTGGCATTTTACGTCCTCACAAATGGCAGAGGCCAGGCTGGCTGTTAAGGCGATTAATGTATTACAGGTACCGGATAGCGGGAACTCGTGCTGGGTCAGACGCTGCATTAATGCCTGTCTGACCAGCATATCGCCGACCCGCTCAGTGCCATAGGTGAGCACGGCCTGCTTCACATCATTGACCGGCAGGTTAAGCCGGTTATCCATCGATGCGGAGGCTTTCAATGCTTTGGCAAACACCGTTTCTTCCTCAATCAGCAGGGCCAGTTCAGTAATATCCACATCCGGATCGCTTAGCGCATCAATGACTTTGAGCAATGATGCCGGCGGGTGATTGAGCGGGTATATCCGGCCGGCGGGCTTAAAGGCGGTGGCCTGCTCATAATCTGCCGGAAACTGCTCGCACAACGCCAGCCACTGTGAAAATGCAATACTGCGGGTCGGAAAGAGTGTGACATCATTAGCCCGCCAGTTAAGGGCTTTTTTGCCATTACTCTGGGTAAACAGGGCAATGTCTGACCCAGTGTTAAACATGACCGTAGAGCGTTCATGACTGTTGGTGCCCTGTGCGGCGGGCCAGCGATCACCGGGAAACGCCAGCCATTGGTGAATTAAAGCTTGCCGGTGCGCCGGCGAATAGCGGGCCACCTGGCGCAATGGTACAAAGAACTGTTGCTGAAAATGCAGTGCCAGATGGGCGCAGCTTATCAGCCACCACTGGGCAGTATTGATACCAGGGCTTTTCAGATATTTTACAAAATCATGCTGTTCGAGCACTTTGTGTACCGCCAGAATATCCCGCCAGTTTTTTAACTGAGGCTTTTGTAAATGCTGGCGAAGTCCCTGCAACACAGAGCGCTCAACATGCAGGCTATGGGTATCCCGGTGATAGGTGGTGGCGCTGAATAACGTAAATGCACCGGCTATCAGATGTTGCGCATAATGGTCGTTGAGCCGGCTGCGATGTGTGAGTATCGCCATCATCAGGCTGACTTTCAGGGGCAGTGGATTGCTCAGCGCGGTTTCCTGACGCATAGCACACACAGCGGCGAGCGCAGCCTGGGGATGATGCTTATTAAATTGAACAATCTGGCGGGCGATACCCAGCCCGGTATTGGGAACATTAAGCAACTTTCCCTGTCTGGCCAGCGCTTTACTGGCTGACTGACTTTGCTGGATAAGCTTTTGGTAATCCGTTCCCAGAGAGGCAAGCATGGTGATTAACTTTTAAGGTAGCTCTGGTAAGCCCCTTCGCCCCAGGCAATCAGCTGATCATTTTCAAATAACAATGGGGTGCACTCATCCTGCGTAGTCAGACCATCGGCGCGGACATGCTGCGTGCGGTAGAACATAACCTGAATAGTCGGTGTTTCGTCCATTTTAGCTTCGGTAATATCTGGTGAACCAAGCATGGCAAGCACTTCCTCACGGGTCGTCCCCAAACGAAGCTTGGTAATTTGAACCTTGTTGTATTCTTCTCTGTCCTGCCAGTCCATGTTTTCTGGTTTGTCCGGATAAAACGAAATTACCAGAAATACAAACAGCACGTAGGCCGCGGTACCAAACAGGAGTAACCGAATAACCTTACTATTCATCCTTCTTCACATTGTTATGGAAAAAAACACTGCACAGTTTACCTTAAAATCCTGTGAAGAAGGAATGATTTAATCGTAAATGTCAGGGTTATTCATTCGGCGTAATCGTATAACACGGAACATATTCGGATCCCGGAAGCTTCATTCGTTGCTGCGCCACAAAAGATTGCAGCAGGGTATCAATCCGGAGGATAAGCTCTGGCTCACCGGTTAACTGAAAGGGGCCCTTTTCCTTGATTTGCCTGATCCCTTCGGCCTTTACATTACCGGTTACAATACCGGAAAAGGCTTTGCGCAACGCCACCGCAAGGCTGGCGGTGTCCTGCTGTGAATGCAGGGCCAGTTCTGCCATGGTCTCGTGAGTGGGTATAAACGGAATCTGAAAAGCCTCTTCAATTTTCAGCGACCAGTTAAAACTGAAAGAGTCGCCTACCGCCAGCCGGTATTGCTCGGTTTTGTGTTTGCTTTCACACAGCGTTCGGGCTACTTCTACCGGATCATCAATGATGATTTGGTATTTGCTCTGGGCTTTTTTGCCCAGGGTAGCACCAACAAACTCATCAATAGCCTCAAAGTAGGCTTCGGTCCCCTGCGGGCCGGTCAGAATCACGGGAATAGGTTGTTGGGCATTGCGTTCGTTGGTCAAAATGCCGAGCAAATACAGCAGCTCTTCGGCGGTTCCCACACCACCAGGAAAAATCACAATGCCATGGGCAAAGCGGACAAATGCCTCTAGTCGTTTTTCAATGTCCGGCATGATGATAAGTTCATTAACAATAGCATTGGGCGGCTCGGCAGCAATGATACTGGGCTCTGAAATACCAATGTAGCGGCCATGTGTATAGCGTTGCTTGGCATGACCGATGGTAGCCCCTTTCATTGGACCTTTCATCGCCCCGGGGCCACAGCCGGTGCATATATTCATCTCGCGCAGGCCAAGCTGATAACCCACTTCCTTGGTGTATTTATACTCGTGTTGATTAATCGAATGCCCGCCCCAGCACACAATGGTGTTCAGCTCATCATTACCTTCCAGAGCCTGAGCATGGCGCAGCATATCAAACACCATATCGGTGGTAGCCACGCTATCGGCCGGTACAGGATCATGCAAAAAAGCGTACTTATTCCCCATAAACAGCATATCGCGCAATACCGCAAATACATGCTCATGAACACCGCGTACCAGTTTGCCATCGACAAACGCTACTTCCGGCGGATTTACCAGCTCAATTTTTACCCCGCGTTCCCGGCGTATCAGGCGAATATCAAAATCCTGATAGGGCGCAAACAGCATTTCGTAGTTGTCTTCATCGACCCCGCTGTTGAGTACGGCCAGACAACAGTTACGAAAAACATCGTAAAGCTGACTACGGGTGGTATCCTGAAGCTGTGACACTTCAAGCTGAGAAAGCTGGCTCATCCAGCCCAGAGGATTTAGCTGCACTTTTTTCATATTATTTGTCCTGTTCGATAACTACGCAGTTTCGACCGGAGCGTTTAGCGCTGTACAGCAGATTATCGGCGCGCTCAAAAACACTGTCAGCGGTGTCGTCCGGACCAAAACATGCACCGCCAAAGGATGCTGTAATGGTGACTTTCTCCTGTTTGAATTTAAGCGGAAGCTCCGTCAGGCGGGTTCGGAGCCGGTCTAGTTTTTGTTTTAACACACCCAACTCGGTGGCTGGAAATATCATGACAAATTCTTCGCCACCCCAGCGGGAAATAAACTCAGTACCGGTCAGGCCACTTTTAAGTTGTTTGCCAACGATTTGCAGGGTTTTGTCGCCGGCAGCATGACCATATTTGTCGTTGATCGACTTAAAGTGGTCAATGTCTGCCACCGCCAGACACAGCGATGTATTGGCCGCCCGTGCCTGTTGGCGCAAAGCACTGATACGCTCATTGTAGGCTTGCCGGTTTGGTAGTCGGGTCAGTGGGTCGGTCTGGCTGGCAATCACCTGTTCAGCCAGTTTTCTGCGATAAAATTCGGTCTGTTGCTCTAAGGTGGTTAACTGGGTCTGCATATTCTGCAACAAGCCCATAAGCTCGTTCTGTTCGGTCTGTTCATGCTCCTGACGTTCGGTCAGCGTGGACGCCATTTTTTGCAGACAACGCTGAGCTTCGCTGCGCAAGGACTCAACAGACGCCGATTCATTCACAGTATCCTCAAATACGGATAGCTGACTGAGCATGTCATCGTCGGTTTTTACCCGGCTGGCAAATACGTCCTGAGATTTGGTAATGCTCCGGCTTACATCCTTATTCACTGCCCCCAGCGCGTTATGCAGACTTTGAATCACTTTACCGGAAAACGTCGCTTCGCTTAGCGAGTCTTTCACGAGTACCCGTAAAATGATCAGGCAGGTTTGCAGCAAATCCTGATGACTCAGGCCATTATCAAGATGCTGACGAAGATCTGCCAGCTGATGATTATCCGGCAGTTTTGTTGAGTAGGTGTCGAGCAGCTGTTGCAGTTCACTGTGGACGGTTGCGCTGAATTTATCGCTTAACAGTGCAGAACTCGGCTGATTGCCTGACGGGGCTGGACCAGGTCCTGCTGCTGAGCTTGCCGGCAGTTGCCGGTACAGCGCAATCACGTTGAGGCATAATTTTATCAGGGCAAACAGATTATGTTCGGTTTGAGATGCACTGGTCAGCAGCTGGGCAGTGTGCTTCTTAAAGGCATCATCATGGGCAAAAGAGCGTTGCAGACTTTTTACTGACTGCTCTACCACTTCAATCGTGGCATGATTAAAGCGAGTCAGTTTTTGTTCACTGCTCTGAAAAAGCCGCTCCAGTTTGTCCATACTGACCCGGGCCAGCGTGAAATCAGGCTGGCCCGCCAGATGACTGCGCAGGGTTTGCAGTTCGGTATCCAGCTCGTCAGAGTATCCTTCATAAAATGCAGAAAGTCGGACAATGAATTGAGCCAGAAGTACATGTTGGTCTTTTAATTTTTGTAACTGCTTTTCTGTCATGCAGGAAATTCATTCCATTGCTTACGATTATATAGTTAGTGTGGCATAAGCCAGCTCGATTTGCCCGATTACTGTCGGGCCGTTCTGAGACGAGGGTAGGGAGACTCAAAATTAGACCGGAACGGGTTGATATCCAGGCCACCACGACGGGTGTAGCGCGCCAGCACGGTCAGCTTCTGCATGCCGGGCAAGGCCAGTAAATCGGTAAATATGCGCTCCACGCACTGTTCATGAAACTCATTATGCTGACGAAAACCGATGAGATAGCGCAACAGGGCTTCACGGTCCAGTTGCTGCCCGTGGTAACGGATGATGATGCTGGCCCAGTCCGGCTGACTGGTAATCAGGCAGTTTGATTTCAACAGGTGGCTGACCAGGGTTTCTTCAACATGCTGCTCGGTAGTCAGTAGCAGATTGCTGTCTGGCGTGTAGCTATCCACCTCGATATCCAAATCGTCAATACATTCGCCGGGCAAATCGCGAATATCAAATCCATTAAATTCCTGTGGCAGATAGACGCTCACATTCACGGGTTCGCCGGCACAGGCAGATAAATCCCGGGTCAGTGTGTCTTTTACACTGGCGGTGGACGCAAACCGGGTCTGATTGAAGCTGTTGAGATACAGCTTGAACGATTTTGACTCGATCAGGTTGGCTGAGGTCACCGGTACGTGACACTCTACAATACCCACCTGAGGTTTGCCTTTATGGTTAAGCCAGGACAGTTCAAAACCCGTCCAGGTGTCATGGCCATCAAAAGGTAACGCATCAGCGCGAATACCCTGAGCATCGCGACTCAGTGCCCGGGGCACCCCTTGCAACAACGCCGGATTATAATTGGCTTCATAATCCACGCTCTGGCCCAGCGTCAGGCCTTCGGGGAGTGATGTGGTGTATTTGTTTGTCATAACAACCTGATAAAACGTAAACTTAGCATTATCGTGAATTGTACGATCAAATCGTCGGTTTGCCGAACTTATCAAAATGAGGATGTTATCAGCTTATGTCACAAACTATAGACCAGGTGCTTGACGGTTTTATTACCAGCCTGCTGAGTAAGGCGGATGCAGCAGGGCGGCCACTGCAAGTGACGTATGAAGCCGGCTGGGATTCACCTTGTCATCGCCATCCGGCCACAGACGGCGAACAGGTGGCATGGCGACCGGTCAGGCAGACACAGCCGGGCAGCTTTGTGGAAGTGGAAAAGGCGCTGGAACTTAAGCTTAATGCCCAGTATTGCGAATTTTTCCGCTGTTATTATTCAGAAAATCTGCCGGCTACCGCAGCACAGGGAGATTGTGAACTGCTGCAGGTCATTAACCAGCAGGATTTTGAGCGTTTGCAGGAAAATCTCATCGGGCATGTGTTGATGAAGCGACGCCTGAAACAGCCTGAAACACTGTTTTTTGGTTTAACCAGTGATGATGAGCTGATTCTGACTGTCGACAACCAGACCGCAGAAGTACTGCTGGAACGGGTGGGCAAAAAAGCCACCGAAGTACTGGCCCCCGATTTGGTGTCTTTTATTCAGTCACTGAGTCCGCGTCTGCCTGAGTGAGCTTATTTAGCCGTTGCTCCAGTACGGCGACGGCGGCTTCCAGTGTATCCACTCGTTTTTGCAGCGCATCGATTGAGCGGGCATCGTCAGTCTTGGTGGGCGCTGGTGCTTTATCACTGGCGTTAAACCGTTTAATCGCATCAATGGCCTGCGTCACACTGACCTTCATAGGTGCTTTGCTTCGAAGTAGTCCGACGCTGGGCTGAAGCCCTTGCTGATGAAGCTGGTGGCTTAGCATCACCAGTTGCTGTATCACATCACTGCCCATAACAAACCTGTTTAAGAGAAAAGTATAATTTAGCATGATTAACCTGTGCGTCACTATACAGCCAGTAATGCGAAACTCACCATAATTTAGTCAAAATTCTCAAATCTTGTGAAATTCATTATCACAGTGAAAATAAAAAGGCATTAAAAACAAAAGGATATAATTGGCCTGCAATTTGTTTACTTTGTTTTACACACATTAATAAATAAAAAATTTGAAAG
This sequence comes from Salinimonas lutimaris, assembly GCF_005222225.1. Classification (GTDB taxonomy): domain Bacteria; phylum Pseudomonadota; class Gammaproteobacteria; order Enterobacterales; family Alteromonadaceae; genus Alteromonas; species Alteromonas lutimaris. The sequence continues at coordinate 3,201,055 of NZ_CP036536.1, read as the reverse complement.
GGATACACTCATGAAAATGCTTATGCTTGCTCTTGCTGTCAGCGCACCGGTTTTGTTATCTGGCTGTGTGATTTCCGTTGATGGTAATGGAAAAGGTTACAACAACGAATGGGAAGACCGGGAATTCAATAACCGTAAGCACATTGCCAATCTGAGCACCGGCACAGCCTTTGAACAGGTTGTCAATAAAATGGGGGTGGCGGATTTCAGTGAAATGCATCAAAAAGATGATGGCACCTATCGGGTACTTTACTATCGCACACAGCGCACCATGGAAGATGGCCTGACTACCAAGGATGAGTGCACTCCGCTGGTGTTTAAAAACGGCCAGCTTGTCGGATGGGGCGACAGCGCATACGGGTATCTGTAACCGGTTTTAACCATATGCGTTTCTTTTGATAATAAATCTGGCTATTATCTGAACAGTCAAGCCTGCCATTATCAAACGGAGCGCGCTCATGTCCGTCAATCATTCTATCTCTGCCGATAATATCACTGCCAGTTATCTGAGCCCGGATGATCTGAATGCGGCAGCCTCGGTGCTATACGCGGCTTATCATGATGACGCGGTTCTGTCGGTGATTTTTGATCAAGCCAGAGAAGGCTTTGAAAGTCGTTTACGACAAGCACTGAAACAGGAACTAACCGCTTTTTGGGACAGTCAGCAGGTCATATTGGGGCTGTACTACGAATCCCGTTTGCTGGCGGTTGCCTGTCTTTGTCTGCCGTACGCGGGGTTCACGCCGGCCAGATTATGGAACTGGCGGTTTAAGATGATGCTGACCGCCGGATTAGCCGGTACCCGTCAGTTTGTAGACAAAGAAACCCAGATTTTCTCAGCCTTGCCGGATCCATCCTGTCATATGATTTCCCTGATTGCCGTTCACCCTGAATACCAGCATCAGGGGATGGGACATATTCTGGTCGGTGCCATCGAAACAGTGGTTGGTGAGTCTGTCACCTCAAACGGAGCGGCGGTTTTTGCAACCTTACCTGCCTATCAGTCCTTGTTTCAGGATTGTGGCTTTAGCGTATTGAAATCTCTTCAGGTAGCCGGCGTTACAGGCCAGTTATTGTTCAAAATAAGACCAGGTGCATAAAAGTTTCGATCAGCGACATGGGAATGTTGTAGAAATTTAGGACAACCCATGTAAGACATTTCGTACATTTTTGTAGGTTTTTCTCCCTTTTTATTAGACGAAAGATGTATGATTTTCTCGTATCTAATTGTTAATTAATAGAAAAATAAGATTATTCAGATTCAGTAATCAGATTAACACGAAAAAATATTGAAATAGCGGTCGCAAAGGTTTTTGTGAGTCGTACTATAGTTTCTGTCACAGGGAGACACGACGAGTCAGGACGACACGAACTAGATTGGAACTTAGGGAACAGTTAGTCAACACGGATTGGTTGAGAAACGGACTTAAGGACAAAGGACAGTTCAAAGGAGTGAGCCCGGACATCTTCACAGATGAAGACACCTTAAGGAATAAGGTTAAAGGAAAGGGAACACGGCCGGTATGGTCGAAGGACAAGCCAGTGGATGGTAATACGCCAAAGGGATCGGCGTTAAAGGGATAGCGCGCAGGGAGGCGAGCGGCAGGGAAGCTGGCACAAGGAGTGTCAGGCTAAACAAGGAGCGTGAGCCCACAGGGAGTGTGGGTAATCAGGGACGATATGCCAGGCAGGCACAAAGGAATGCTCACTGTAGTGAGTGTGCGTCAAGGGAACTGACGCTGCAGGGAAGCGCAGGTGTCGGCAGGGAGCGCCGGACCTGCGGAAATCATGGAAGAGAATCAGGGAGTGAAAAGGAAGACAGGCCAGGGATTGGCAAAAAAGGACATCTCAGGGGTGAGATTACGTTAAAGGAACAACGTAGCAGGGATGCACAGGAGCCGGCATGGAACACCGGCAGGAGAGGGAGTTAAGCCAGGCAGGCGTCTAGGGACCACCTCAGGGACGAGGGTTGCAACATGAAGGATGTGTTGTGATGTAAGGACCAATGGAAAAGGGAACTGTCAATGGAACGGCAGCCCGCACAGGACTTGCGGGATAAGAGGGAAAGGGCGTACATGGATTTAGGTCATGATTGACCTGTTGCTACGGACAGCAGAGATGGATGCTCAAAATTCAAAGAAAGCGGCAGCAATATTGTTGTCGCTTTTTTTGACGTTTTTGACGACGGCAAAGTCTCAAACGCTAACTCACCCGGTAGGGAAGCAACTCAGTATTGATGACGTTGCGTCCTATCATCTGCACTTCACCGGTATACTTATCTTCTCCATTGCCGGAAAACTCAAATATAAATACCGATAGCCAGTCAAGCTTGCCATAACGAAACGACAAACGGGTTTGTTTTCTGGCCACTGCCAGCAGCTGCAGATTATGGGTCTGACAATAGCGGGCAATTTGCTGATTAGCCTGTTCACTGATACTGCGAATACGCCAAAACTGCATGGCCACAACCACCATGACTAACAGCAGAATTACCTCACCCAGTGTCACGACTGTGCTCCCCGGGTTTGTGAGAACAAGGTCCCAATAGCGCGAGCCAGACTGTCGCTGCGCTCAGGGGTGCGTAGCAAGGCCAGCACCTGGTCGCGTAATACGGGTAAACGCACCAGATCGGCAAAAAAGCCTTGAAACAGCGCACCATTAAACTGCTTTTTCTCATCAACCATCGCCACCTGTTCAAAAAAGGCTTTTAGCAGGGACTCATCAAACTGCACAAAATGCCGGCCTGCAATGACACTTAATGTATCCATGTCAACCGGTTGCTCAGGGGCCAGTAACTGTGTCAGTAAGCGCTGAACACGGGGCGCCGGCTGGCTGCTCGCCAGGGCGCGCAGGCGAGCCAGATCCAGACGTTTTTCATCATCGGGGGTAAGACCCTGCTCAAGGGTAGTCACCAGCGCCTGCTCAAATTCATCCGGCAGAGGCGTATTTTCAGCCGCATGCAACAAGGTCTGAATAAAGTCAGCCGCATATAAGTCCATCTGACGAATCAGAGGCTCGCTAAGGGCTTTATCGGGCAGGCGCAATGCGACATCAGCAATAGCCTGTACCGACAGTTTAGTCCAGTCCATAACGGCCGGGTGACGGATATATTCCTCGACTTCAGTTGCTCCCTTCGCTAGAGGCTTGTTAAATAACTGGCGGGTGAATGCACTGAACTGAGCCATAACAGACTGATTGGGTACAAAGGTATACGGGTTATCCGGCAGTTTTTCTGCTTTTTCTGTGTCTTCACTCAGGCTTGACCCCAGCGCATCAACAATAATCTGTAAAAAATGGTTGCGGGTGGCTGTGACCAGCAATCCCTGTTCATCCACCGGAAACTTTAAAAACCAGATATATTCTTGTGCCTGTGGCTGATTATTCCAGAAAATAACCGCAAACCAGGCGTGTTGCTGGCGTGGCCAGGGGACCACACGTTGACCGTTTTCTATTTCCAGGAACGTCTGCGCAGGCAATTCTGCCATGCCCCGGCCCATATCAAGTACGCTAAAGTTTGTGCCAGCATGAAGTAAAAACTCACTGATCGACTCGATACGTTCTGCGCTCATAATGCCTCTAAAGTTCAGGGGGGTGAAAAGACGCCTAGTTTACCCACCCAAACAGCCGATGACCAGCCAGTCTGGCCTTGCTATACTGGGTAAAATTTTTAACCCTGTTGTAAAGTTAGTAAATTGTGACTGATATTGCTTTTATAGACGCCAAATTAGACGACATTATCGCTTATCTCAAAGCGGCCCGCTTGTGGAGCGAAACGCAGCCCGAGCCCTCTGCGCTAGCCTCCCGGGAGCCATTTGCCATCGATACGCTATCGTTTGAACAATGGCTGCAGTTTATTTACCTGCCCGGTATACGTGAACATGTTCAGCTGCATCAGCAGTTACCTGCGGACATGGCGGTGGCTCCCATGGCTCATGAAGCTTATGGACAGGAACATATGCCGTTAGTCCACTTGCTGATGGTGCTCGACAACCTGAGTAAAATCCGATAATTCATGATGACTGATACACCGTTACGCATCCTGTATCAGGATGATACCCTGATCGCCATTGAAAAGCCCTGTGGTCTGCTGGTGCATCGCAGCCCAATTGACAAACACGAAACCCGTTTTGCGGTGCAGATGCTTCGCGACCAGATTGGCCAGCATGTGTTTCCGGTACACCGGCTCGACCGGCCAACGTCCGGTGTTCTGTTATTTGCCTTTTCTGGTCAGATTGCCAGTGAGGTCGGCCAGCAGATGATGGCCAGGACTGTGCAAAAAGAATACGCGGCGATTGTGCGCGGGCATATTCATGCTGACGGCATGGTAGATTATGCGCTCAAATTCAAGGCTGATAAAATTGCCGACAAGGATCGCGGGGCCATTCCCCCACAACCGGCCTGTACTTTCTATACCCCGGTGCAGCGCTTTGTGCTGCCTTTTCAGTCGGGCAGATATTCCAGCTCGCGTTATACCTATGTAAAGCTGTTTCCTCACTCCGGGCGTAAACATCAGCTACGCCGGCACATGGTGCATCTACGCAACCCAATCATCGGTGACACCACCCATGGCGACGGCAAGCAAAATAAATTTATGCGGCAACAGTTTAATTTTACTAACCTGGCCCTCACCTGTACTCGATTAGGCGTACAGCACCCGTTAAGCGGGAAATGGCTGGATATCCATTGTCCGGTGCACGATGCCATGCATAAACTGCTGGCGTGCTGGGAAGAATTTAAAGTTAATTAATAAGCAGATAGGTGATAAAAATGGCAAAACTGGGCATTTTCGTTGGTAGTGTCTATGGTAATGCGCAACACGTGGCTGAGCAGGTTGAAGAAAACCTGGCCTCTCAGGGCTATGACTGCGAATTATTTGAAGATGCTGCGGTGACAGACTTTACCGAATCAGACGCTATTCTGGTGGTAACCTCGACCACCGGACAAGGGGATGTGCCGCCTAATCTGGAGTTTGTTTACAGCGACTTAAAAGATGAGTTTCCGCTGCTCAATCAAAAGCCATTTGCGGTAGCAGCACTGGGAGACAGTAGCTACGATAACTTCTGTGGAGGCGGTCGTCATATGCATGAATTACTGCTGGAACTACAGGGTAACGCTGTAGCGGATATGCTGGAAGTGGATGCGATTGAAACGCTGGAGCCGGAAAACGACGTGGTAGAGTGGGTTAATGGCATCAAAGATAAGCTGTTCGCCAGCTAGATTATACAAAAAAAGCGGCTTTAGCCGCTTTTTTTATCAGTGTACGTTCAGCTGGTGCAGCCCTATGATTACTCGGCGCTACGCAGCAATTCGTTAATACCCACTTTAGAGCGTGTTTTGGCATCCACTTTTTTCACAATAATGGCAGCATACAGGCTGTAGTTACCGTCTTTGCCAGGCAGGTTACCTGGCACAACGACCGAACCTGCCGGTACGCGACCGTAATGGATCTCGCCGGTTTCGCGATCATAAATACGGGTGCTCTGACCAATATATACACCCATTGAGATAACCGAGCCTTCTTCTACAATCACGCCTTCCACAATTTCTGAGCGGGCGCCGATAAAGCAGTTATCTTCAATGATTGTCGGATTAGCCTGAAGTGGCTCAAGCACACCACCAATTCCCACACCACCAGACAGGTGAACATTTTTACCAATTTGAGCACAGCTACCCACTGTAGCCCAGGTATCGACCATCGTGCCTTCACCCACATAAGCGCCGATGTTGACATAAGAAGGCATTACTACCACGTTTTTACCGACGAATGAGCCGGTGCGAACCGCGGCTGGTGGCACAACACGTACGCCGTCAGCGGCAAAATCCTGCTCGCTGTAGTTGCGATACTTCAGTGGCACCTTGTCAAAAAAGCGGCTCTCTGCACCTTCGATCATTTCGTTGTTGTGCAGGCGGAAAAACAGCAGTACGGCTTTTTTAAGCCACTGGTGCACAACCCAGTCACCGTCGATTTTTTCTGCGACGCGGGCGCTGCCGTCATTCAGCATATCAATGGCCTTGTTGACTGCATCACGAATGTCCTGTGGGGCAGATGCAGCAGACAACTCATCACGGTTGTCGAAGGCTTGCTCAATAATAGTTTGTAGTTCAGTCATGGTATATTGATATCTTCAAGTTGATCGAGTTTGAACAGAATACGTTTTTTCAATTCTACCTGTTGTTCCTGGCTCAGGGCACGTCCTTCATCGTTGCTGACAATGAATATATCTTCCGCCCGCTCCCCGATTGTGGCAATTTTAGCCAGTTTCAGGGTGACGTGGCGATCGACGAATGCATGCCCGACCTTGGCCAGTATTCCCGGGGCGTCCAGTGCCTCCAGTTCAATCAGGGTATTTTCATCCCCCAGATTGAAAAAACGAACTTTTGTAGGGACGTTAAGCTGGCGCATCTGGCGCGGAAGCTTACGTTTATTATCATGGGAAAAACCGGGCTTATTCAGCTGATTAAGCACGGCTTCTTCCAAACTTTTGGTGCGGCTTTCAGACGATAGTCTGGAGCCATCATTTTCCAGAACCAGCAGGCTATCAAAAATATAGCCATCGCGGGTAACCGTAATGTGCGCATCATGGATCGAACAGTTCCGACTGTCCAGTACAGAGGCAACCTGCGCAAACAGCGCTTTTCTGTCCTTGCCGTAAATAAGAATCTCTGTGCCGCCTTTAGCACTACTGTCGTTGGCGCGGATCAGCAGGGTATCCGGATCATCGGTAAACAAGGTTTGCTCAGCATCGATAATTTCCTGCGTATGCCAGGCGATTTGTGCGGGCTTAAAGCGCACAAAATAATCATCATCAAGCCGTGTCCACAACACATCAATTTTAATCTGGTCAGTACCGGTTTCAGCCAGCAGCTGACGGGCCAGTTGCTTGTGTGTGTTGACCCGTTCATCCAGTGTGGCCTGACATTGCAGTCCATTATCCAGAGCCTTCTGGGTCATCAGGTACAGCTCGCGCAGCAGTGATGCTTTCCAGTCATTCCACAAGTTATCGTTGGTGGCCCGGATATCTGCCAGCGTCAGTGCATATAACTGATTCAAATGATTGTGACTGCGCACGGCGGTGGCAAATTCACTGATAACATCGGGATCGTAAATATCCCGGCGCTGAGCAACCACAGACATCAGCAGATGGTTGTGCACCAGCCAGGCGATTAAGTCAGCATCCTGAGCACTAATGCCATGCTGGGCACAAAAAGTGCGCACATCCTTAGCCCCCAGTACCGAGTGATCGCCATTACGACCTTTGGCAATATCATGAAATATGGCAGCAATGTAGAGTAGCTCAGGTTTATCAAGGTTACGTACAATGCGGCTGCAACGGGGGAACTCATGGTTAGTCGGGTCGAAGTAGCGATTGACGTGTTTTACCAGCCGGTGCGTATGTTCATCCACGGTGTAGGCATGAAACAGGTCAAACTGCATCATACCGACAATTTTGTCCCATTCAGGCAGGTAAGCCTGTAACACACCGTACTCATGCATGATATCCCAGGCATAATCAAAAAAGTGCGGATGACGGAACAGGGCCATTAATTTTTTGCGACAGCTCTCACGCTCAACAAAATAGTGGTTTTCATAGTCGCGGCGAGTATCACGCAGCTGCCGAATAGCGGCGGTATCCAGTCCGCAGACTGCCGGCGTGTCGGCGACCACGGCGAGAAAATCCAGCATGGCTTCAGGGGTGGTAATCACCTTCTCATGACGCGGGGCTATCATGCCATCCAGCAGCCAGTAGTCATCGTTGATGATGATCTGCTCTTTCACACCCTGATTAAGCATGTCATATTTAAACCGCTGCAACAGCATTTTATTCAGCTCACTAACCTGGCGCACCGTGCGAAAGAAATCCCGCATCATTTGCTCAACCGATGATTTTCCTTCCCGGCCATAGCCCAGGCGCTCTGCCACATCAGGTTGGTAGTCAAACAGTAAACGGTTCTCAGAACGGCCGGCCACCAGATGCAGGGCAAAGCGCATGCGCCACAAATGCATTCTGCTGCGTATCAGTTCGCTGTGTTCATCTTCGGTAAAATACCCATGGCCGACCAGATTCCAGCCGTCGTATTCTTTAAAATGTTTTTTGGCCACCCAGCCAATGGACTGAATATCCCGCAGGCATCCGGGGTTTTCTTTAATGTTGGGTTCAAGGTTGTATGACGTGCCATTAAATTTTGCATGTCGGGCACGCTGTTCATCGTATTTTGCGATGAAAAAAGACTGACTGCTCCAGTAACTGCGAGCGTTAAGCTCGTCCTGCAGACTTTCAAAAACCGTTTCACTGCCGATCAGTAAGCGACTTTCCACCAGATTTGTGGCAATGGAGATATCGTCTTTAGCCAGCTTCACAGTTTCTTTGATAGTTCTGACCGACTGACCCACGTCAAGCCGGATATCCCACAACAGGGTAATAAAGCGACTGACTTTCTCCTGCACATCAGTGTTAAGCGGTTTGCGGCTTAGTATCAGCAAATCAATGTCAGAATAAGGTTGTAGATGACCACGGCCATAACCGCCCACAGCGCAAAGCGACAGATCGCTGACATCATCCAGGCTTAGTAAATGCCACATATGCAGTAGCAGGGCATCAACAAACTGCGCTCTTCCGGTGACCAGCTGACTGACCGGCGCTTCATTAAATGAGGCCGTGAGCCACTGATAACTGTCCTTCACGCATTGTTTGATGCCGGGCAGGTCGTCAGCAGACGAAATATTTTCAACCTGAGTGATTAACTTCTGCAAACTCAATGGTGGTCCCTTATCTGTGTGGAGATATCAGGCGCACCTTAGCATGAATGAAAGGCTTTAGCAGCAGATAAATATGGCATAAAGAGGAGGATAAATTGAATAAATACTCATTATGCATGACAGCAGCGGAAGGCCGCCATCATGCATAAAAACCGGGGATTAGCTGTGGCTGATAACCCTTGGCAGATCTTCTTCATCGCGTAGAGTCAATACTTCAACACCATCTTCGGTAACCAGCAGGGTGTGCTCCCACTGAGCGCTCAGACTGCGGTCCTTGGTGACAACGGTCCACTGATCCGGCAGAATTTTGGAATAGCGCTTGCCAGCATTGACCATGGGTTCAATGGTAAAGCACATACCTGGTACCAGCTCTTCACCTGTACCCGGACGACCATAATGCACAATCTGTGGTTCTTCATGGAAACCGGCACCGATACCGTGACCACAATACTCGCGTACGATTGAATAGTTATGCGCTTCAGCGTGCGTTTGGCACAGATGGCCGATATCACCTAAGCGCATGCCGGGCTTCACCTGTTTAATCGCATTGTACAGGCATTCTTGGGTCACGCGGGTCAGGCGCTCGGCCAGAATCGCCGGTTTGCCCACGATGAACATTTTTGAAGTATCACCATGATAGCCATCTTTGATAACGGTCACGTCAATATTCAGAATATCGCCGTCTTTCAGTTTTTTGTCTGACGGGATACCGTGGCAGATACAGTGGTTCACGGAAGTACAAATCGATTTTGGGAACGGCGGATGACCATAATTCAGCGGAGCAGGCGTTGCACCGTGTTCGATGATGTAGTCATGACAGATGGTGTTCAGTTCATCTGTTGTCACGCCTTTTTTTACATAAGGTGTGATCATCGTTAAAACGTCCGCGGCCAGTTTGCCTGCCACGCGCATTTTTTCGATTTCTTCTGCAGTTTTTATAATTGCTGCCACCGGAATCCTCTTACATTGTGATAATGAATAACTGGTTTCTTAATAAGGCTGAATACGCACGGATCAAGAACAATGCACCTATGGTAACTGTTCATCAGCACTGTGTATAGGCAAAGGCAGTTAAATAGGGCGTTTAACTTGAGTTAGACCGGTCGTCATGGTATAAAGCGCCCGCCTGTTTGTTTGGCCATAAAAAAGACGGTTTCTGACTGGCTTGGTTGTGGCGCAAATCAGGTACGATTAATCTTAATAACACACATACACCGACACTTGTTATCGGGGTGTCCGGTTCGCCGGATCGATACAAGGGGTGTATGGAGGCCTAACCCCAATATTGAGGAAAAAATCATGGCTAATGTTTCAATGCGTGACATGCTGAAAGCAGGTGTTCACTTCGGTCACCAAACTCGTTACTGGAATCCTAAGATGAAGCCTTACATCTTTGGTGCGCGTAACAAAGTTCATATCATCAACCTGGAAAAAACGGTTCCGCTTTTCAACGAAGCGATGAACTACCTTTCTGGCGTTGCATCGAAAAAAGGTAAAATCCTTTTCGTTGGTACCAAGCGTGCAGCTGGTGAAGCAGTTAAAGAAGCAGCCCTGAAATGCGACCAGTACTACGTAAACAAGCGTTGGCTGGGCGGTATGCTGACTAACTGGAAAACAGTTCGTCAGTCAATCAAGCGTCTGAAAGACCTTGAGCAACAAAGCCAGGACGGAACGTTCGAAAAGCTGACTAAAAAAGAAGCGCTGATGCTTCAGCGTGAAATGGACAAGCTTGAAAACAGCCTGGGCGGTATCAAAGACATGGGCGGCCTGCCTGACGCGATCTTTGTTATCGATGCTGACCACGAGCACATCGCAGTAACTGAAGCACGTAACCTGGGTATCCCGGTTGTTGGTGTGGTAGATACTAACTCTAACCCAGATGGCGTAGACTACGTTATCCCTGGTAACGACGATGCGATTCGTGCAATTCAGCTGTACCTTGAAGCCGCTGCAAGCGCTGTAGCTTCAGGTCGCGACAGCAACCTGGAAGCGCAAGCTGAGCAGGACGACTTCGTAGAAGCAGCTGAGTAATCGCTACCAGCTCTTATGACAGCGTCATGGTTTGACATGCCGCTGTCATATTATCCGAAGAATATCTATGAAGGGGCAAATGCCCCTTTTACCATTAAATATTAATGCTGAGGAATTGAAAAATGGCAGTGACTGCAGCACTAGTTAAAGAACTACGTGAGCGCACAGGCGCAGGCATGATGGATTGTAAAAAAGCGCTGGTTGAGACCGATGGTGACATCGAGCTGGCGATTGATAACATGCGTAAGTCTGGTCAGGCGAAAGCTGCGAAAAAAGCAGGTCGTATCGCCGCTGAAGGTGTGATCCTGACTAAGGTTGAAGGCAGCCGCGCAACCATGCTTGAACTGAACTGTGAAACTGACTTCGTTGCTCGTGACGAAGGTTTCCTGAAGTTCGGTAACGAAATTCTTAACGTTGCTCACGCTCAGGGTCTGAATGACATCGAAGCGCTGAACAATGCAGAGCTGAATGGCGAAACTATCAGCACAGTTCGTGAGAACCTGGTAGCCAAAATCGGCGAAAACATCTCTCCTCGTCGCGTTGTTAGCATCGAAGGTGACAACCTGGGCGCGTACGTACACGGCGGCCGTATCGGAGTTATCTCTATCCTGACTGGCGGTGACGAAGAGCTGGCTAAAGACGTGGCTATGCACGTTGCAGCGGCAAGCCCACAGTTTGTTAAGCCTGAAGAAGTTCCGGCTGAAGTTGTGGAAAAAGAAAAAGCCATCCAAATCGATATCGCTATGCAGTCTGGTAAGCCAGCTGACATCGCTGAGAAAATGGTTGCTGGCCGTATGAAGAAATTCACTGGCGAAATCAGCCTGACTGGTCAGCCTTTCGTTAAAGATCCTTCTGTTTCTGTTGGTGACCTGCTGAAGAGCAACAGCGCAGACGTTCACAACTTCATCCGTTTTGAAGTTGGTGAAGGTATCGAGAAGAAAGAAGAAGATTTCGCTGCAGAAGTTGCTGCTCAAATGGCTGCTGCTAAGAAATAATTCTGGCCTTTCACTTTTGCATAACGCAATAGTCAGATACACTACGGGCACCTCTTCGGAGGTGCTTTTTTGTAAGTATTGGTCGGCGCGAACGTCGTTTATCAGAATAATTTAGCCGCCTTGTCCCATTTCTTGCATAGCGAGAAATACGACAAGCCGCGTTTATGAGGACAAATCAAACAATGAGTATCACACCAAAATCAGCCTATCGTCGAATTTTGCTAAAGCTTAGCGGTGAGGCCCTGATGGGCGAAGAAGGTTTCGGCATTGACCCGAAAGTTCTGGACCGGATGGCTCAGGAAATCAAAGAATTGGTGGAGCTGGGTGTCCAGGTTGGCCTGGTTATCGGTGGTGGTAATCTGTTTCGTGGTGAAGGCCTGGCGAAAGCCGGCATGAACCGGGTTGTGGGCGACCATATGGGTATGTTGGCTACCGTAATGAACGGTCTGGCCATGCGTGATGCACTGCACCGTGCATTTGTTAACGCCCGCCTGATGTCAGCCATTCCGCTAAATGGCGTGTGCGATGCCTACAACTGGGCAGAAGCTATCAGCCTGCTGAAATCTGGCCGGGTGGTGATTTTTTCTGCCGGTACCGGTAACCCGTTTTTCACCACTGACTCAGCTGCCTGTTTGCGCGGTATCGAAATCGAAGCCGATGCTGTGTTAAAAGCAACCAAAGTAGACGGTGTGTATAGTGATGACCCGGTGAAAAATCCGGAAGCGCAGTTATATCAGCGCTTGTCCTACAACGAAGTGCTGGATAAAGAATTAAAAGTAATGGATCTGTCTGCCTTTACGCTGGCACGTGATCACAGCCTGCCAATTCGTGTGTTTAACATGAATAAACCGGGTTGCCTGAAACGTGTGGTCATGGGTGAGCAAGAAGGTACGCTGATCGACCATGCTCAAGACTGAAAAGCAATAAAATAGGAAAGTAATCGTGATTGATGAAATTGAATTAGATGCGCGCGAGCGTATGGAAAAAAGCATCAGCGCACTGAAAAGCCAGTTAAGTAAAATTCGTACCGGCCGTGCTCACCCAAGCCTGCTTGACGGCATTCAGGTGTCTTATTATGGCGCCGACACGCCGCTGCGTCAGATTGCCAACGTGGTAGCAGAAGACAGCCGCACACTAGCGCTGACAGTGTTTGACAAAAGTGCCACGCAAGCGGTTGAAAAAGCGATTATGCAGGCAGATTTGGGCTTAAACCCAATGAGCGCTGGTACCACAATCCGTATCCCTATGCCGCCACTGACTGAAGAGCGTCGTAAAGACCTGATCAAAGTGGTTCGAGCCGAAGCTGAGCAAGCGCGAGTTGCCATTCGTAACATTCGTCGTGATGCTAACGGTGACGTGAAGGACCTACTTAAAGAAAAGGAAATCAGCGAAGACGAAAGTCGCGCAGCAGAAGAAAATATTCAGACTCTGACCAACGATTTCATCAAGCAAGTTGATGTGAAACTGGCAGAGAAAGAAAAAGAGCTAATGGAAGTCTAAAAGCGGTCATGTTATCTAAGCGGTCACAACCCGCCCGGACCGAAGCGGCCCAGCCAGAACAGGCTGGGCCGCAGCATGTTGCCATCATCATGGATGGCAACGGTCGCTGGGCTCAAAAGAAAGGCAAAATTCGTACATTTGGTCATAAAGCAGGTGTAGATTCTGTTCGTGCTGTTGTTCGCTTTGCCCGAACCACGGGAATCAAGTCTTTGACACTGTTTGCCTTTAGCAGTGAAAACTGGAAGCGCCCGCAAGAAGAAGTCAGTGTACTGATGGAGCTGTTTAATTTAGTGTTGAATAGCGAAGTAAAGCGGTTGCATAAAAACGATGTGCGCTTACAGGTTATCGGTGATGTGTCTGCATTTGACGATAAATTGAAGGCCAAAATTGCAAAAGCAGAAGCATTAACCCGGGACAACCAGTCTCTGGTCCTTAATATTGCTGCTAACTATGGTGGGCGCTGGGATATAACCCACGCAGCCAAACAGGTTGCTCAAAACGTGCTGGACGGCAAACAGCAGGTTAGTGATATCACTGAAGAGAGCCTCTCTAGCTATATTTCAACTGCCAACCTACCCGAACTGGATCTGATGATTCGTACCGGTGGCGAGCGTCGAATCAGTAACTTCTTATTATGGCAATGTGCTTATGCAGAATTGTATTTTACTGACGTACTTTGGCCTGACTTTACTGAAGAAGTGTTTCAGCAGGCTGTCGACGATTTCAATATTCGCCAGCGCCGGTTCGGCTTAACCGGTGAACAGATTAGCGTCTGACGCTAATACTGAACTTGCCAGTAACCAGGCTGACCCAAAGGAGCCGGAAGCCACTATGCTAAAACAACGTATAATAACTGCATTAATCCTGGCGCCGCTGGCGCTGATTGCAATTTTATTTTTGCCCATTTGGTGGTTTGAAGTAGCGATTGCCGGTGTCATCGGTCTGGGTGCTTACGAATGGGCGAATATGTCAGGGATATGTGAACGTCCTAAAAAATTCGCCCTCATGGTCGCAGCCTTTGCGGTGTGTATGCTTTTGTCGACGATTGTTGATGTATCGCAAATCTGGTATCAGGGCAAGCTGCACGGCCTTTATCACTTCATTTTAGGCATCGCTGCACTGTGGTGGGTGGTGTCACTGGCGATGATAATCGCCTATCCTCGTTATTCTGCTTTCTGGCGTAACAGTAAAAGCATCCGTGTGCTGTTTGGCGCGCTTACCCTGATTCCAACCTGGGTTGCGGTGGTGAGCCTGCGCACCAGCCTGCACGATGTGGATCCTTTCTACGGTTCTTCACTGATTTTCTACGTACTGGGTATTGTATGGGCGGCGGATATTGGCGCATTTTTTGTCGGGGTGAAGTTTGGTCGACATAAGCTGCGCCCGAACGTATCACCGGGCAAAACTCTGGAAGGATTGCTGGGCGGGGTGACCGCCTCTGTGGCCATCATTGCGTTTGCTGCACTGCATTATCACGTGGCGATGTCGATGATCTGGCTGCATCTGATGATTGGCGGGATTACCGTTGGTGTATCGGCGCTGGGCGATTTAAATGAAAGTATGCTCAAACGCTGCGCGGGTATTAAAGACAGCGGTAAACTGCTGCCCGGGCATGGCGGTGTACTGGATAGAATCGACAGCCTTACTGCAGCCTTTCCGGTGTTTGCATTTTGTTATGTAACCTGGATGGCCTGATGCAGACAATTACGATTTTGGGGGCCACCGGTTCAATTGGTTGCAGCACCCTTGATGTTATCGCACGTCATCCGGAACGTTACCGGGTTTTCGCTATTACCGGCAACAGCCAGTTACGCCCCCTCATGGAACAGGCTCTGGCCTGCGGCGCGCGCTATGTGGTGGTAGCCGATGAACAGCGCTACACCGAAGCCAAAGCGTTAGCTGCGGATATGGGTGTGCAGTCTGAAGTGTTGTGTGGTGTCAAAGCGCTGGAAGATGTATCAAGCGCTCCGGAAGTCGATGCCGTCATGGCCGCCATTGTAGGCGCAGCGGGTTTGTTACCCACTCTGGCAGCGGTAAAAGCGGGCAAGCGTGTTCTACTGGCAAACAAAGAAGCGCTGGTGATGTCCGGTGCTTTGTTTATGGATGCCGCCAAACAGTCGGGGGCGACCATTTTGCCTATCGACAGTGAACATAATGCTATTTTTCAGTGTTTACCGCACACCTTTACCTACGGCAATCTGCCGGCATCCGGTATCAGCAGTATTTTGCTGACCGGCTCGGGCGGTCCATTCAGGGAACGTCCGCTGACTGACTTTGACAGCATCACGGTAGAAGAAGCCTGCTATCACCCTAACTGGAGCATGGGCCGTAAAATCACCGTGGATTCAGCAACGATGATGAACAAAGGGCTCGAATTTATCGAAGCATGCTGGCTGTTCGGAGCATCGCCGGACGACATTACCGTCGTGCTACATCCGCAAAGCACCATTCATTCTATGGTGCAATATGTTGATGGTTCAGTGATTGCGCAAATGGGCAACCCGGATATGCGCACCCCCATAGCCTATGGTCTGGCTTATCCGGAGCGGATTGATGCCGGGGTCGGGCCGCTGGATTTTGCTACTTTGGCTGACCTCACATTTTCTACCCCGTGCCGGTCACGCTTTCCCAACTTATATTTAGCCATTGAAGCCTGCCGGGTTGGCCAGTCAGCCACCACCCGTCTGAATGCGGCTAACGAAGTCGCTGTGGCTGCTTTTCTGGACGGTCAGATTCGCTTTAGTGATATTGCCAGAATCAACGAGCAGACATTGAATAAGATGGAACCTATTGACGTTTACTCACTCCAACAGATTCTTGAGCAAGACCAACTCGCTCGCCATACCGCAGCAGAATTGATCAGAGGGTTGATGTAGTGTTGTCATTTTTGTGGAGCCTTGGGGCATTTATCATTGCACTGGGTATTCTGGTGGCGGTTCATGAGTGGGGGCATTTTTATGTAGCCCGTTTGTGTAAGGTCCATGTCGAGCGCTTTTCAATTGGATTTGGCAAGCCATTCTGGCGTCGCACTGATAAACACGGTACCGAGTTTGCCGTAGCGGCGATTCCGCTGGGCGGCTATGTAAAGATGCTCGACGAGCGGGTAGATACTGTTCCGGATGAAATGAAAGACCGGGCATTTAATAATAAATCGATTGGCCAGCGCATGGCAATTATCGCGGCAGGCCCGGCGGTAAACTTTATTTTTGCCATTTTTGCTTTGTTCGTGATGAACCTGATTGGCCTGCAGACAGTTAAGCCGGTTGTTGGTGAGGTGGCACCTTCATCTATTGCGGCGCAGGCAGGACTTAACTCTGGTGCACAAATAACTGCTGTAGGGCAGCGGGAGACCGCCGACTGGGAAGCGGTGAACCTTGAACTGGTATCCTTTATCGGACAATCTGCGATTCCGGTCACGGTGAATAACGCCCAGGGCAGTACGCAAAATACCACGCTGAATGTAAACAACTGGAACTTTGACCCCGAAAAAGAGTCTGCATTAAGCAGCCTGGGAATCACCCCGTTTCGACCTGATGCACAGCTGACGCTGGCAGTGGTTGCGCCTGACAGCCCCGCTGAACAGGCGGGCCTGAAGGTGGGGGATGAATTGCAGGCGTTCAATGGTCAGCCAATTCAAGAATGGTCATCACTGGTTCAATCCATTGGCGATATGCCAGGTGAACAAGTTGCACTAACCGTGTTACGGGATGGACAAACCGTGTCGGTTAATGCCACTATCGCCCGGCGCGATACGCCACAGGGGCAGACCGGTTACCTGGGCGTCAGCCCAACGTTTGATGCCTGGCCTGATGGTTATGTATTTGTACATCAGTACGGACCGGTGGAAGCATTGGGTAAAGCAGCGGATAAAACCTGGCGATTAATGACACTGAGTGTGTCGATGATTGGCAAACTGCTGACCGGTGATGTATCGCTGAATAATTTGAGTGGGCCAATATCTATTGCTCAGGGCGCTGGAGTCAGCGCGGGATATGGTCTGGTATATTTTCTGAGCTTTCTGGCATTGATTAGTGTCAACCTTGGCATAATCAATCTGTTGCCTCTTCCTATGCTCGATGGTGGTCATCTGATGTACTTCACCATTGAATGGTTAACCGGGAAGCCTGTATCTGAAACAGTACAGGAATGGGGATTCCGGATTGGAGGGGTAGTACTCCTGATGGTTATGGGTATTGCCATCTTTAACGATATTAGCCGTATCGCCTGATGAGGTGTAGCGCTAAATAATCCAACACATCAAAGCAACGCGGCGCAGGATAAAAAGAATAGATGAAGTTTACACAGTTAGTAGCAGCCGGAGCATTAGTTTCCAGTGCTAGCTTTGCCCAAGCGGCAACAAGCCAACAAGACAATTTTGTCGTCCAGGATATTCGGGTTGAGGGACTGCAACGGGTTGCACTGGGTGCAGCACTGACCTATCTGCCGGTAGAAATTGGCGATGAAATGAACTCTTTCCGAATTGCCCAGGCGATCCGGTCTCTTTATTCATCCACGCACTTTGAAAACGTCGAAATGCTGCGTGACGGAAATACTCTGGTGGTAAAAGTGGCAGAGCGGCCTACCATCAGTAACATTATTTTCGAAGGCAATGATGACATCAAAGATGAACAGCTTCAGGAAAGTATGGATGGCAACGGCGTTCGGGTGGGTGAACCGCTTGACCGTACCGTATTAACCTCCATCGAAAATGGTCTGAAGGACTTCTTCTACAGCATTGGTAAATACAATGCCGATGTGTCAGCTATCGTCACACCGCTGCCCCGTAACCGGGTTGACCTGAAACTGCTATTTGAAGAAGGCGACGCCGCGGAAATCCAGCAAATCAACATCGTGGGTAACAAAAAGTTCTCTGATGATGAACTGATGAAAGATCTGGAATTGCAGTTTGATACGCCATGGTGGGACTTTTTATCCGAAACCCGTTACCAGCAGCAAACACTGCAGGGTGACATGGAAACGGTGCGCAATCATTATCTGGATCGGGGTTACCTGCGTTTTAACGTGGACTCGACTCAGGTTTCAATGACCCCTGAAAAAGACGGCATTTATATTGCGATGAATGTGTCTGAAGGTGAGCAATACACAATTTCCGGTGTGGAACTGGTAGGGGATCTGCTGGGCAACGAAGAATATATCGAAAAGGTATTACCACTGACCGCCGGCGAGCTTTATAACCAGGCAGAAGTGACCTACACCGAAGAGTTTATTTCTAAATATCTCGGTCGTTTCGGTTATGCGTTTCCCACCGTAACCACGGTGCCAGAAATTAACGATGAAGATAAAACGGTGAAGCTGACTTTATCGGTTGACCCGGGCAAACGTATTTATGTACGCCGGATTAACTTTAAAGGCAATACCGTTACCGCTGATGATGTGCTGCGTCAGAAAGTGAATCAGATGGAAGGCGCATGGTTGTCCAATAATCTGCTGGAGTCTTCCAAAGCTCAACTGTCTCGTCTGACCTACATGAAAAATGTAGAGTTTGAAACCACCCGGATCCCGGGTGAAGAAGACAAGGTGGATGTTGATTTTGCTGTTGAGGAACAACCATCGGGTTCGTTTAATGCCGGTATTGGTTATGGTGATCGTACTAAGCTGAGTCTGCAGGCTGGTATCCAGCAGGATAACTTCCTGGGGACCGGAAAACAGGTGGGCCTGAATCTGAGTACTGTGTCATACCAGAAATCGGCTCAGCTGACTTATAACGACCCGTTTTTCACCATTGATGGCATTAGCCTGGGTGGCCAGCTGGGATACAGTGAATTTGACGGTTCAGACTTCAACGTTATTCAGTATAACTCTAAGCGTTGGTCGGTCGGGGCTAATGTGGGTTATCCGATTGATGAAATCAACCGGATTAATTTTGGTCTGACCTATTCTAATGTTGAGCTGTATAACACCGGTTATTATGAGCAGACGGAGCAATTTTATAATCAGTTCCGTCAGGACGATCCGGAAGCGCCGGTAAAATACGATAGTTTCCTGGCCAGTGTCAGCTGGAGCCGTAGTACCCTGAACCGTGGACTGTTCCCAACAGCCGGTTCATCGCAGCGCGCCACATTCAGTATCACCACGCCTAACTCTGATGTGAATTACTTCAAATCGGTATTTGATACTAAATTCTATTTTCCGTTGTCTCGGGACCAGCGCTGGTCAGTCCTGGCTCGTCTGCGCTTAGGTTACGGTAATGGTTATGGCTCCAGTAATGGCAGTGACCAAATTCTGCCGTTTACGGAAAACTTCACGGCCGGTGGTGCTGATACACTGCGCGGTTTTGAGAACAATACAGTGGGGCCGCGCGGGGTATTCAGAATCCCGGCAACCGGTCTGACCGGTCCGGATGGCCAGGTCTATGCAGGCAATTCATCGAACGACCAGGTGGCAGTATCGACCCGAAGCTTAGGTGGTAACGCCATGGCGCTGGGGGGGCTTGAACTGATTGTTCCGACCCCGTTTGTTGACGAAGAAATGGATTCCTCAGTGCGTACCAGCTTCTTTGTTGATATTGGTAACGTCTGGGATACAGAGTTTGACTATGACAAATATAAAGATTTGCAGCAGTCTACCTCAGTGAACAGTGACACTTTATTGGACTATTCCGACTGGACACAGTATCGTAGTTCCGCCGGTTTATCTGTACAATGGATTTCACCGATGGGCCCAATGGTATTTAGCTTCTCTAAGACCATTCAGGATCGTGAGGGCGATGATGCGAAGTTCTTCACATTCAATATCGGGCAAACATTCTAAGATTAATTTTGACGAGTGCGTCGAACGAATAATTACAAACAGGAGTTCCCTTTGAAACAGTTGGCAAAACATATCGTTGCAACCGCGATGCTGGGTAGTGCGCTGGTAAGTGCCTCAGCTATGGCTGAGCAG
Organism: Salinimonas lutimaris; assembly: GCF_005222225.1. GTDB lineage: Bacteria > Pseudomonadota > Gammaproteobacteria > Enterobacterales > Alteromonadaceae > Alteromonas > Alteromonas lutimaris. The sequence goes on along the minus strand of NZ_CP036536.1, from coordinate 3,180,868 downwards.
AAAATCGGCGTTGTAGATGTACAGAGCGTGTTTCAGGCTATGCCACAAGCCGCTGAAATCTCCAATAACATCCAGATGGAATTTAAAGACCAGATTGACGAAGTGAATCAGCTTCAAAAAGATGGTCAGTTCTATGCTGAGCGCCTGCAGCGTGATGCAGCGACCATGAGCGACAAGGAAAAGAATGAGCTGCAGCAAAAAATTCAGGGTGTACGTGAGCAACTGGCGGAAAAAGGCCAGCCACTGCAACAGAACATTCAGCGTCGTAGCAATGAAGAGCGCAATAAACTGCTGGGTTTGATCAAGCAGGCAATCGACAATGTTGCGAAAAAAGAAGGCTACGATCTGGTACTGAGCGGCAATGCTGTTTCTTATTCAAAAGAGCAGTTTGATATCTCAGAACAGGTATTAAGCCAGGTGCAAAAAGCGAACTGATAATCGCTGCATTTTAAATAATTACCGCAATCTATTTGTGGCAAGAGCAGGTCAGGTGAGCACAGCTTTTGTGTTGGTCTGACTTGTTTTTTGCGTTAAAACGCGTATGGTTGCCGCCGTTTATAAATTTCCTGCCTGATCTGACAATGCGCCCTGATATGGTTTATCGCGTCAATCTTTGCTAACAAAACACTCATGGTACAGCACCGGTACCTGTAATAGCTTGAGATTACGCCACGCCTGGGCGACTATTAACACCATCAGGCTGACAAAGACGGCATTCCCGCTTGCCGGCAAATCATCAGCGGCTTGTGGCATAGGAGAGACTTTTGGCCAACTCACTCAATTCAATCGACATCCAGGAAATTCTGGAACTGTTACCACATCGTTATCCTTTCCTGTTAATTGATCGGGTCACAGATTACACCATCGGCGAATCTGTTAAAGCGTATAAAAATATTACGATCAATGAGCCTTGCTTCATGGGCCATTTCCCGGGACGTCCGATTTTTCCTGGTGTACTGATTTTAGAATCAATGGCACAGGCGGCCGGTGTTCTGGGTTTCAAAACAATGGGTAAAAGCGATAAACTGTATCTGTATGCAGGGATTGATAATGCGCGCTTCAAACGTCCGGTTGTACCAGGCGACAAGCTGGAGTTTGATGTAAAACTGGTCAAAGAGCGCCGGGGAATCTGGAAGTTTAAGGGTACTGCAAGCGTTGATGGTGAAGAAGCCTGTAGTGCAGAATTCATGTGTGCAATCAGAGAGATAGTCTAACGTGATCCATTCTACTGCGGTAATCTCAAGCAGTGCCAAAATCGGCGAAAACGTTAAAATTGGCCCATTTTGTGTGGTTGATGACAATGTTGAGCTCGGTGATGGCTGCGTGCTGGAGAGCCATGTTGTTATTCGTGGCCCGTCGAAAATTGGTAAGAACAACCGCTTTTTTCAGTTTTGTTCAATCGGTGAAGATTGTCAGGATAAAAAATATGCCGGCGAGCCGACTGAGCTAATCATAGGCGACAATAACGTATTTCGTGAAGGCAGTTCTGTTCATCGCGGAACGGTGCAGGACAACAGTATTACCATTGTTGGCTCAAACAACCTGTTTATGATTAACGCTCACGTAGCGCATGATTGTATTCTGGGCGATAACATCGTCCTGGCTAACAATGTATCGCTGGCCGGCCATGTTACGCTGGGTAGCCATGTTATCTTTGGTGGTGGTGCGGCTATTCACCAGTTTGGCAAAGTGGGTGATCATGCGTTTGTCGGTGCCGGTGCTATTGTACTACGCGATGTGCCGCCGTATGTGATGGTTAACGGCCAGAAAAACGTACCAGCCGGAATTAACTCTGAAGGTCTCAAACGTCGTGGATTCAGCTCTGATGCGGTCATGGCTATTAAGCGTGCGTACCGGGCTATTTATCGGGCTAATAACACGATAGATGAAGCCATTGAAGCACTGCAGGACAGTCAGGCGCAATACCCTGAAGTTGCGGTCATGGTTGAGTTCCTTAAGTCAGCTGAGCGCGGTATTATTCGCTAAATGAGCGCAGGACCGTTACGCATCGGTGTGGTTGCCGGTGAGCCGTCAGGTGATGTGCTTGCCGCAGGTATGATCGCAGAACTCAAAAAACAATACCCTGATGCCATCATAGAGGGCATTGGGGGCGATAATATGATTGCTGCCGGCTGCCACTCTTTATACGACATGGAAACCCTGTCAGTAATGGGCTTGGTGGAAGTGCTGTCTCACCTGCCTGCCATTCTCAAAGTGAAAAACGGCCTGATCAAACATTTTGAGCAATACCCGCCAGATATCTTTATTGGTGTGGATGCCCCGGATTTTAATCTGCGGGTCGAAAAAGCGCTCAGAAAGAAAGGCATCAAAACCGTTCATTATGTCAGCCCCACAGTCTGGGCATGGCGGGAAAACCGCATTCATGGCATAAAAAAAGCAGCTGACTGTGTGCTGGGTCTGTTCCCGTTTGAGCAGGATGTTTACGACAAACACAACGTCGCTTACCGGTTTGTTGGTCATACTCTGGCTGATGCTATACCGATGGTACCTGACCAGTGGGCTGCTCGTCAGGCCCTGGATATCAATGCCCAGGATACTTTGCTGGCGGTATTGCCCGGCTCACGTAATGGCGAAGTCAGCGTACTGTTGCCTATTTTTGTCGATACCATTCGGCATATTTTAAGCAGCAAGCCAGCCTGTCGTTTCGTTATTCCCGCGGCCAACAGTTATCGCTATGACTATATTGAGCAGTATCTGCGCGAGTACGCCGAAGATCTGCTCAACAACAAACAAATTATCCTGACTCAGGGCAACGCCCGCCAGGCCATGATTGCCTCAGATGCGATCTTGCTGGCTTCAGGTACAGCAACGCTCGAAGCGATGCTGTGTAAGCGCCCGATGGTGGCAGCTTATAAAATATCCGCGATGACTTACCGGATAATGCAGCGTTTGTACAAAGCGCCGTTTTTTACACTACCCAATTTGCTGGCCCGTCGGCAGATTATTCCTGAATTGTTACAGGACGAAGTAAATCCGGTCACCTTAAGTGAGCATTTACTGTCGTTTCTTGAGCAGGACAACTCAGCACTTATCGATACATTCTGCGAATTGCATGAGACTTTACGTCAGGATGCCGACCAACAATCAGCCAGAGCAGTACTGGATTTAATTAATGCATAAACTCATCGCCGGCGTCGATGAAGTAGGGCGCGGACCACTGGTAGGTGATGTCGTGACTGCTGCTGTCATTCTTGACCCGACCAAACCGATTGAAGGACTGACCGATTCTAAGAAGCTCAGTGCCAAAAAACGCGAAGCCTTTGTCGCTCAAATCAAAGCTCAGGCGCTCAGCTGGTCTATCGGCCGGGCCACCCCGGAAGAGATTGATCAGCTTAATATTCTGCATGCCACCATGCTGGCAATGAAGCGCGCGGTAGAAGGCTTATCTGTACAGCCCGATTTTGTCTATGTGGACGGCAACCGGTTACCAGACTGGCCCTATGCCGCAGAAGCGATAGTCAAAGGCGATAGCCTGCATGCACAGATCTCAGCTGCCTCGATTCTGGCTAAAGTTGAGCGCGACAATGATATGATTGCGCTGGATAAAGAATTCCCTCAGTATGGGTTTGCCGGCCATAAAGGTTACCCGACCAAAGCGCATTTTGCAGCGCTGGCTGAGCACGGCGTGCTGCCGTGCTACCGAAAAAGTTTTAAGCCGGTCCAGGCTTTACTGAATACCGACATTAAATAATTAACAACGTAGTGGGTGCTATGACATCGCCATTTATTCATCTTCGCGTTCACAGTGACTTTTCCATGATGGATGGCCTGAACAAGGTCAAGCCAATTCTGGGGAAAGTCAGCGAACTGAATATGCCCGCCGTGGCGCTAACCGACCAGATGAATATGTGTGGTCTGGTAAAGTTTTATTCAGAATGCCACAACCGTGGGATCAAACCGATCATCGGTACCGATTTCTGGGTAACCAATGATGTTTTTAAAGAAGAGCCGTTTCGCCTGACATTACTGGCGATGAATAATGAAGGCTATAAAAACATCACCGAACTGATTTCCAAAGCCTATCTGCGTGGCCATGTGGCGCACCGGGCGGCCATAGAGCAAAGCTGGCTGGTAGAACATGCCGCCGGCATTATTGTTATGTCGGGCGGCCGGCAGGGCGATCTGGGCGTAGCCCTGGCAAAAAACAATCAACAGCTGCTGGATGAAACTCTGGCCTTTTACCAGACCCACTTTGCTGACCGGTTTTATCTGGAGCTGGTGCGCACTGGCCGGGCTGGTGAAGAAGACTATCTGCATATGGCGGTGGAGCTTGCCGACCAGCACGACTTACCGCTGGTCGCGACCAACGAAGTGGTCTTTGTTGATCAGGAAGGTTTTGATGCTCATGAGATCCGGGTTTCTATTCATGACGGCTACACCCTTGATGATGTGCGCCGGCCTAAAAAATATAGTGAGCAGCAGTATCTGCGTTCAGCCGAAGAAATGGTTGAGCTGTTCAGTGATATCCCTGAGGCCATTGAAAACACCGTAGAGATTGCCAAACGCTGTAATGTAACCGTGCGTTTGGGCGAATACTTCCTGCCACAGTTTCCGACCGGCGGTATGACGACCGAAGACTTTCTGGTCAAGCGCTCACAGGAAGGCCTGGAAGAGCGACTGGAATTTTTATTTCCGGATGAGGCGGTGCGCGCTGAGAAGCGTCCGGATTACGACGCCCGGCTGGAGCGGGAACTTGGGGTTATCAACCAGATGGGATTCCCCGGTTACTTCCTGATCGTAATGGAATTTATTCAGTGGAGTAAGGATAACGAGATTCCGGTCGGACCGGGGCGGGGCTCTGGTGCCGGCTCGCTGGTGGCTTATGCGCTGAAAATTACCGATCTTGACCCATTGGAATTTGATCTGCTGTTCGAGCGATTTCTGAATCCTGAGCGGGTATCGATGCCCGATTTCGACGTCGACTTTTGTATGGATCGCCGTGATGAGGTTATCGACCACGTGGCAGAGCTGTATGGTCGTCAGGCGGTATCCCAGATCATTACCTTTGGTACGATGGCGGCCAAAGCCGTGGTGCGTGATGTTGGCCGGGTACTGGGTCATCCGTACGGGTTTGTGGATCGAATATCTAAATTGATTCCGCCGGATCCGGGTATGACTCTGGATAAAGCCTTCGATGCTGAGCCCCGGCTGCCGGAGCTTTACCGGGATGACGAAGAAGTCAAAGATCTTATCGATATGGCGCGGATACTGGAAGGGGTAACCCGTAACGCCGGTAAACACGCTGGGGGGGTGGTTATAGCCCCCACCACGATTACCGATTTTGCGCCTTTGTATTGTGACGATGAAGGTAAATTCCCGGTTACCCAGTTTGATAAAAATGATGTGGAAACCGCCGGTCTGGTGAAGTTTGATTTCCTAGGGCTGCGTACACTGACCATTATTCAGTGGGCGATCGACATGATCGCCGAAACCCGCGGCAAGAAAATCGATATTACGGCGATTCCGCTCGAAGACCCCAAAAGCTTCCGCTCTTTGCAAAATGCTGAAACCACCGCGGTATTCCAGCTTGAATCCCGGGGTATGAAGGAGCTGATCAAGCGCCTGCGCCCGGACTGTTTTGAAGATATTATCGCACTGGTGGCGCTGTTTCGTCCGGGTCCGTTGCAGTCAGGCATGGTTGATAACTTTATTGACCGTAAGCACGGCCGGGAAGAAATCTCATTTCCTGATGCTGAGTATCAGCATGAATGCCTGGAGCCCATACTGGAGCCCACCTACGGCATTATCCTATATCAGGAACAGGTTATGCAGATTGCCCAGGAAATGGCGGGCTATTCGCTCGGTGGCGCTGACTTGCTGCGTCGTGCCATGGGTAAGAAAAAGCCCGAGGAGATGGCTAAACAGCGAGCTGTTTTCCAGGACGGTTCCAAAGAGAACAACATCGACCCGGATTTGGCGATGAAAATCTTCGACCTGGTAGAAAAGTTTGCCGGCTACGGATTTAACAAATCTCACTCAGCAGCCTATGCGCTGGTGTCGTATCAGACCTTATGGCTGAAGGTCCATTTTCCGGCTGAATTCATGGCTGCGGTAATGTCAGCGGATATGGATAACACCGACAAAATTGTTACCCTGGTTGATGAATGTCAGCGGATGGGGCTGGAAATCATGCCGCCGGATCTGAACACCGGTCGCCATAAGTTTACGGTCGATGAAAAAGGCCGGATTGTTTATGGTATTGGTGCGATTAAGGGCGTGGGTGAAGGTCCGATTGAAGCGATTATCGAAGCTCGTGAAAAACAGGGCAAATTTACTGATTTGTTTGATTTTTGTGCTAAGGTAGACCTCAAACGCATTAACAAGCGGGTACTGGAAAAACTGGTACTGGCCGGCGCTCTGGATAATCTGGGACCGCACCGCGCCGCCTTGATGGCATCATTGCCTGAAGCAATTGCTGCTGCTGACCAGTATGCCAAGGCAGAATCTTTTGGTCAGTCGGATATGTTCGGGCTGTTAAATACTGAGCCTGAAGAAGTAAAACAAGCCTTTGCTGAAGTTCCTGAATGGCCTGAGAAAGTCTGGCTGGAAGGGGAAAAAGATACGCTGGGCTTATACTTAACCGGTCACCCGATTAACCAGTATGCCGCTGAAATCCGTCATTATGCCGATGGCCGTCTGGTGGATCTGAGACCCACAGGTAAAGAACAGACGGCTACCGCTGTCGGGCTGGTCCTGTCGGTGCGGGTGATGACTAATAAACGAGGCCGACGCTGGGCGATTGTGACCCTGGATGATAAAAGTGCACGTATGGATGTCAGGTTCTTTCCTGATATGTACGAGCAGTTTGAAAGTGTGCTGGAGTCTGATCGTATTCTGCTGGTCAGGGGACAGGTCAGCTTTGATGATTTCTCGGGGGGCAATACAATCACCGCCCGTGATGTAATGGACATTGTGCAGGCGCGTGAACGTAACGCCCGGGCGTTGTCTTTAAAAATAGATTCGCAGCAGTGGCAACCTGAAAAGGTCGCGGCGCTGCAGGCCGTATTGCAGCCTTATAGTGGCGGCAGCTGTCCGGTTGAACTACATGTACTGCATCAGGACGCAGAAGCCGTGCTGGCCTGCGGTGCACAGTGGTATATTACGCCTGAAGATCAGTTGTTGTACGAGTTAAAGCAATGCCTGGGGGAACAAGCGGTTTCCCTTTGTTATCATTAGGCTGGGTCGGGTAGCCTAAGCCGGAGTTGAGGCATTAAGAATAGGACACAGAATGAGTATACAGTTTTTGGAATTTGAACAACCGATAGCTGAACTAGAAGCAAAAATCGAAGAGCTGCGGTTGGTCAATCAGGGTGGTGAATTTGATGTCAGCATCGAAGAAGAGATTAATCGTCTGCAGGCGAAAAGCGTCGAGCTGACCAAGAAAATCTTTTCTGATTTAGGTGCATGGCAGATTTCTCAGCTAGCCCGCCATCCAAATCGTCCTTATACCAAGGACTATGTGGGTCGCATCTTTACTGAATTTGATGAGCTGGCCGGTGACCGGGCATTTGCCGATGATAAAGCCATCTTGGGTGGCCTGGCGATGCTGGATGACCAGCCCATTATGCTGATTGGTCATCAAAAAGGTCGCGACACCCATGAAAAGGTCAAGCGTAACTTTGGTATGCCAAAGCCGGAAGGCTATCGCAAGGCGTTACGCCTGATGAAGATGGCAGAACGTTTCAATCTGCCCATCGTGACGCTTATTGATACACCGGGAGCCTATCCGGGCGTGGGAGCCGAAGAACGTGGCCAGAGTGAAGCCATTGCCCGTAACCTGATGGAAATGGCCGAATTGCGTGTCCCCATCATCTGTACGGTCATTGGTGAAGGTGGTTCGGGCGGCGCCCTGGCGATTGGTGTGGGCGACCGGGTGAATATGCTGCAGTACGCTACGTACTCTGTTATTTCACCAGAAGGCTGTGCCTCTATTTTGTGGAAGAGTGCTGAAAAAGCGCCGCAGGCAGCTGAAGCCATGGGAGTCAGTGCCACACAGATTAAAGAGCTTGGCCTGATTAACGCGATCGTTGACGAGCCGCTAGGGGGGGCACACCGTGATCACGACGGAATGGCTGCTAACCTGAAAGCGACGCTCAAACAGCAGCTTAGCCAATTGCAGGAGCTGGATCCTGAGACTTTAATGAAAGAGCGCTACGAGCGCCTGATGTCATTCGGTTATTGCTAAACACACAAAGGGGGCGTACTGGTTTTGGTTGATTCGATTACGCAACAGATACAGCTCTCTTTGACCGAACTTCTGACCGGCCTGCCTGCCCCTCAGGCAGAGCCTGGTACTCCCTTAATTGTTGCCTATAGTGGCGGCATTGATTCAACGGTGCTACTTCACGCCTTATCTTCCTTACCCGAACCCTACGATCACACCCCGATCCATGCGGTACATATCCATCACGGGCTGAGCCGGCATGCCGATGAATGGCAGGCGCACTGTAAAGCACAGGCAGAATCATTAGGGTGTACCTTTCACTCCCGCAATATTCAGGTCACCTCGCAGCGTCGAAAAAGTATTGAAGCAACAGCCCGTAACGGTCGTTACCGGGTATTACTGGACTATGCGCAGCAGGTAGGTGGCATACTGGTATTGGGTCAGCATCAGGATGACCAGCTTGAAACCTTTTTGCTGCAGGCAAAACGTGGCGCAGGTCCTAAAGGTCTGGGCAGTATGCAGGCAATAAGCTGGCGCGAGGGTATAGCTATAGTCCGGCCTATGCTGCAACTCTCCAGATTGGATCTTGAGCAAACCATCGCGCAGCGCAATATATCCTTTGTGACGGATGAGTCCAACTCTGATACCCGCTTTGATCGAAACTATATTCGCAATGAGGTGACGCCACTGCTCAAACAGCGCTGGCCACAAATTGCGACAACGGTATCGCGCAGTGCCGCATTGTGCGCCGAACAAACCGCGTTACTTGAAGAAGTGCTGGATAGCCGCCTGAGCCAGTTGGTTGATAAGGACCATGCGCTGGATTGTACTGGGTTAATGTACTTTTCAATTGCCTGGCAAAAGCACCTGATACGTCGCTGGCTGGAGACCGGCAATGCCGATATGCCCAGTGCTGCGCAGATGGCTGAGTTACTGGCTATGCCGACCCTGCGTCAGGATGCTCAGCCGGTGCTGGTATTGGGCGAGCATAGTGTGCGCCTGCATAACAGTTGGCTCAAACTGGTACGGGACTTACCCCCGCCACCATCAAAAGGCACCCTGGTACCTGCAGACATTCAGACCCGGTTACCCTGGTGGGAGACCGCATTTCAGGTGTCCCGCCCGGTGGTGGCGGTGGGTCACATGCCCTCCATTCGCATCCGCCTGCAACACACGCCATTTTCCAAAAAACTGAAAGACTGGTTTAAAATGTGGAAGGTACCTGCCTGGGAGCGGGCCAATGTGCCGGTATTGATGCTGGCTGACAAACCCGTTGCGATTATACTAAAGGATGAAGTCATTTATTTGGCGGATCGTCCAGCTGATCTGCAGATCATGGTACAGGAATAGAAAAGGCGGCAAGTGACTGCCGCCCGGGGTGTAAATCAGGCCGCGAAGTAGGCGTTTTTGCCGCTTGATTTTACTCGGTACAGGGCTGAATCAGCCCGGTCAAATAAACTGTTGATATCATCATGGGTCTGATACACCGCACCGCCGATGCTGCACGAGACGCCCAGGCGGGTGAGATAGGTGTTCGCGCAGATCTGCTTTTGCAAACGCTGGGCAATGGTATTAATGCACTTATCGGTTGCACAGTCGAGTAGACAGCAGAACTCATCACCACCAAAGCGAAACGCTTCATCTTCACCGCGCAGCAAATGGCGCAGCTCTTCGGCTACGGTTTCCAGCACCTTGTCACCTTCTTTATGACCCAGAGAATCGTTCACCTGCTTAAAATTATCTAAATCAATAATCAGCAGGGCAAAGGCATCACCATAACGTATCGCCCGGCTTTGCATCCGGTTGCAGGCCTCGTTAAAGCCGGTACGGTTTCCAAGCCCGGTCAGCGGGTCCTTAGTAGCCATCTGTTTTAGCAGGGTAAATTCCTGCGCCTGATGTAACTGACGAATAAACAGGTAATGAAACTCTCCCAGCAATTTTCGCTCGCCACGGCTCAAGGATCGTGTAAAGTAATAATGTAAGTATTTGTCGCAGGGGCCTACATCGGCCCGACGCACAGGGAGTCTGACAGTCTCGGGCAGTGCGATCAGCGAGGCCTGTTCACCATACACCAGGCCAGGCGCTACCTCAGTCAGGCTGATTGAGAGTATGGGCAGGTACTGACCAAGCTGATGAAAGTACATAGAGCCCAGCGGTTTGAGCTCCAGGGTCGATAAAATACCTGTCACAAACTGTTGCAGCTGAGCCAGTGTCAGCGTGGGTGTGGGGGTTACCACGGTATAATGGTTTTCATCAACCGAATGCTCAAATAATGAGTCTGAGAAATCCATACTAAGCCCTTATTTATGCGACTGCCACGTACTGCGTAAACGCGTGGCAAGGTGTCAAAAATTCGCCTGTTAAGCGTTCTTGTGTAAGAGTTAGCAAGTAGCGTGCCTGATAAAAAAATCTGTTTGCAGGAGTCCCCATGGCAGAAAATGGGTTCGCACAAATAGTCATCCTTATGTTGCTGGCAGTCATCTTTGTGGCGGTTTTTCGTCGCCTGCATCTGCCAGCGATTCTGGCTTACCTGGTCGCAGGTATTATTGCTGGCCCGGCAGTTACTTCGCTGTTCCCTCAACCACAGGACATGCACCTGCTGGCAGAAACCGGTCTGGTGTTTTTGCTGTTCTCTCTGGGGTTGGAGTTTTCATTACCTAAATTACTGGCAATGCGGCACTGGGTGTTTGGCGTAGGACTTGGACAGATGTGCGTTACCACCCTGGTATTTTCGGTGGTCAGCTGGCTGGCAGGCATTGAGCCGGCAGCCACGATTATTATCGGCGGTATGCTGGCACTCAGCTCCACCGCGATTGTGATAAAACAAATTAATGAACTGGGCATTATTAATCAGCAGCGTAGTCAGCTTGCCGTCAGCGTACTGCTGTTTCAGGATATTGCGGTAGTACCTTTTCTGATTGTAGTACCGCTACTCAACAGTGCCGGCGATACCGCGCTGATTACCCTGTTAGGACTGGCATTAGTAAAAGGCTTACTGGTAGTGGGCTTTTTATTGTCAGTGGGCAAATGGGGCTTACCCTGGGTATTTCGCGAGGTTGCCAGAACCCGCACCGATGAGTTGTTTGTGCTGACCACAATACTGGTTGCGCTGCTCGCCGGCGGGCTGACCTACCTGTTTGGATTATCGATGGCACTGGGCGCTTTTCTGGCTGGTATGATGCTGGGTGAAAGCCAGTACAAATATCAGCTGGAAGCCGATATCCGCCCATTTCGCGACATTCTGATGGGACTGTTTTTTGTCACCATTGGGATGCAGCTGGACCTGACTGTGCTGATGGACTGGTTCTGGCTGATTATCGTGGGCGTAGTACTGATCATGCTGGTTAAGGTGCTGGTGGTCCGGCTGGTTGCCGGCTGGGCAGGATGTGATAATCAGCAGGCCTGGTCGGCCGGCATCAAGCTGTGTCAGATTGGGGAATTTAGTTTTGTTATCGCAGCCTTGGCATCAGCGCATGGCGTGATTAGCTCGACCCAGGCATCGATCATTATCAGTATGGGGATTATCAGCATGGCAGTGACGCCTTATCTGGTCAATCACAGTCTGAAACTGGCTGCCCGGTTAGCCGCCCGTCCGCACATAGACGCTCCGGGCAATGAGCAGGCAGCCCGGGATATCAGCGGCGACCATGTGATCATCGCCGGCTTTGGGCGGGTTGGGCAGTCGGTTGCCAAATTGCTGCGTATGGAAGGGATCAGTTTCTTGGTGATCGACAGCGATCCCATACGGGTGCAGGAAAGTAGGCGCGCTGGTGAGGCCATTTTGTTTGGCGATGCCACGCAAAAGGATATTCTGGAGTCCGCCGGTATTGATGATGCCCGGTTACTGCTGATTACCTTTGATCGCAATGATGATGCCGTGCGGGTAATCAATGCTGCCAGGCAGTGCCGTGAAAATGTTGAGGTCATGGTCAGGACCCGGCGTGACTATACCCTTGACCAGCTGTATGCCGCAGGGGCATCTCAGGTGGTACCGGAATTACAGGAAGGAAACCTGATGCTGATTTCTCAGGTGTTACATTATGCCGGGGTGCCAATGTCGCGTATCTTAAAACGGGTCAGGCAGGAGCGCAAAGGCCGGTATGATCATCTGCACGGGTTCTATCCGGGTGAAACCACAGAGATAACCTATGGCACCGAGGACAAGCTTGAGTTTATTCATGCGGTGGTGCTCGGGGCGCACGCGGCCTGTTTGGGGCAGCCGATTAAAACACTGGCCCTGGCAAAAATGCGGGTCAGTATTAAAGGACTGCGCCGGGATGGTCGCGAGGTCAGAAACCCGGATAATGAGCTGACCTTACAGCCTGGCGATGTGCTGATTATATCCGGAAAGCCGCGCCGGGTGGAAAGAGCAGAACATTACCTGCTGGAAGGCAGTTAACCGGCCTGAACGACCATACCAGGCTGACAGTGTCAGGCGACATGGTCATCGTCCTTGTTCAGGTTATTGAACTGCTTTTTCAGATCATAGCCCTCATCGGTAACAATGCGTTCCAGCACTTCAATGCGCTCGCGCAGCGCGGCGATTTGCGTATCGTACTGGCGCGCCTGCTGACTGCTCCCGCTTTTATTCTGTCTGGCTTTGTCCATCAGCTTAGCCAGTTTGATAATCGTCACTCCGACAATAGCTACAATGACAACGGCAGTAACATTCATGAGCATACTCCTGGTAAAATCGTTAAAATAGCCCGCGGTTGCAGGATGATGTTTATAAAGTAACCGAAGATGGCGTATGTTGCCACATCCGCTATTGTGAGTGTGCAAATCACCTGCCTGTTTTAACTGGTTGAAATTTAAGTTTTTTATATATTTTCTGTTCAAGAAAACCGTAATCTATGAGTAATATGCATAATAGTTCGCCAAACACACCACCATTGCTGCACAGTGATGAATACTGGATGGCCCATGCCCTGAGCCTGGCTGATCGGGCTGCCGCCATCAACGAAGTACCGGTTGGTGCAGTGATTGTAAAAGAGGGCGACATTATTGGAGAGGGCTGGAATTCACCGATTCGAGACAGCGACCCCAGTGCTCATGCTGAAATGCAGGCCATACGTATGGCTGCAGCAAATGTGCAGAATTACCGATTAGTTGATGCCACCTTGTATGTCACGCTGGAGCCATGCTCGATGTGCGCCGGTGCCATTGTTCATGCCAGATTAAAGCGGGTGGTCTTTGGTGCTTTTGATGCTAAGACCGGGGCTGCCGGTTCAGTCATGCAGTTATTGCAGCACAGCCAGCTGAACCATCAGGCAATGATCACCGGAGGTATTCTGGAGGCTCGCTGTGCGCAAACTATTTCCGCTTTTTTTGCCCGCCGCAGGGCAGAGAAAAAAGCGGCCAGGACCGCAGAAAAACAAAGCAGGGAAGCTACTGATTCAGTGGCAAAGAAGTAAATACCTCATTGCTGTTAAATTGTCGGCGACGATGAAGTACGCGCTGATGCGCCCGTTTCATCATCAGGCGGCGATGGTTGTTATTTCTCAAAGGTTTCTTTTTAGTCATTACACGATTTCGTTTCATTCACTCTCCTGATGATTGTATTTGTAATTGCAGGTTCATGAGACAAGACACTGTAAGGGATACATCGTAAGGTCAGTGCCTATACCAGTTTAAGCCTGTATCAGCACTATGGTATTAGCAGAATATTAAGGTGAAATGACAGATTTTCAAGGTGTTTCGGCAACCGATGCTTCTAATAAGCCGGTTTTTTCGTCCAGATAGACCAGGGTATCGTAGTAGCGGCGAATATTTTCCACATACGCTTTGGCTTCCGTACCCCGGGCAAATCCGAAGCGGGTGGTTTTATAAAACTTTTTTTGTTCCAGTAACGGCAGGCGGCGCTTCACCTCTACCCACAAATCCGGGTTTCCTCCCTGTAGCTCGGTAAGTACCCGGGCATCTTCGAGGTGGCCCATACCAATATTATACGCCGCCAGGGCCATCCAGATCCGGTCAGGATGTTTGATGCGATTGGGTATGCGCTTTATCAGGCTGTCCAGATATTTGGCTCCACCCCGAATACTGCTTTCCGGCTTTAACCGCGAGGCAATATTCAAATCGCTGGCAGTATCCTGAGTCAGCATCATCAGCCCACGCACACCGGTGTAGGAGGTGGCATCAGGTTGCCAGTGACTTTCCTGATAACTGATGGCTGCCAACAGTCGCCAGTCCTGTTCGCCGGCGAATTGCTTAAACAAATCAGCAAACTGGGGTAACACCATTTTGGATGCGGTAATAAAAGCACGGGTATCAACATAGTTAAAATGCCGTACATGGCCAAAGTACTTGTCTTCCATGGCAGGGAATAATCCGGCTTCATGCAAATAACCAAAATATTCAACCACGGCGGCACGCAGCGAAGCATCCTGGTTTTGATTGAGCAGCCAGGCCACATTACCCAGTGTGTCAACAGAAAAGCCGATAGACAGCTGAGGATACTGTCGACGCTGCAATGCCAGCGTGTTGCTGTCTACCAGCGTGTAAGCCAGCCGGCCTTCAGCCACATCAGCGGTTAACTCCCAGATATCCTGATTTTCTGTAGTACGCCAGTTCAGAGCAGGGTACTGCTCATTTAAAGCGGCCAGTAACTGTGCGTTGCTGCTGCCTTTGACCACCACCAGAGGCTCGTTTAAATCCGCCGGGCTGCGCGGCCGCTCACGACCTTGTTGAAATACCAGTTTATGGCTGACCTGCTGATACACCGGGCCAGCCTGGTAGCTGTTGGCCTGCAGGGCGGTGATCGTGTCGCCGGCCGCCGCAATATCAATACGTCCCTGTTGCAGCCCTTGCATCAGGGCATGATAAGAGTAGTAAGGGTAAACCTGAAGCTCAACGCCCAGATAGTCAGCAAAGCCGTCTGCCAGTTCGTATTCAAATCCCTGTGGGCCGGTATTGCCATGATAAAAAGTGGTGCGGCCATAAATGGTGCCCACTTTTAAAACTTCTTTATCGATTACATTCTGTAACGCATTGGGTGCGGAAGGTGGCTGGCAGCCGCAAACAAGCAGCGTGAAGCTCAGCAACATAGCGCGATGAAAGCACTTTGGCAGGCTTGTCCAGTTGGTCAAATTTGGTCGATATTGGCAAAACGTAAGCATATCCGGCCAGTTAAAATCCTGAGTTATCAGTAAATCCAAGGTTATCAAGCGGGCCGAATTCCTCTATAATCCGCGCCGAACCCCGTCAACCTAATGATAGCGGTAACACTTGGTTTATTGCTATCCGTAAACAATCAGGTAAAGCGATATGTTGGTCCTTCGAGGCGCTCCCGCACTGTCTGACTCTAGACAAACTAAACTTATTGAAAGGCTGGGTCAATCCGGCATCCGAATTAACGGTATCTACGCAGAATACGTTCATCTGGTCGACACCACCAGTGACTTATCTGAACAGGAACAGTCGATACTGGGCAAACTGCTCACTTACGGTCCCAGTAAGCCATCGCAATCTCCCTCCGGCACCCTGTTCTTTGTTACTCCCCGTCCTGGTACACTCTCTCCCTGGTCTTCAAAAGCAACTGATATCGCGCACAATTGTGGTCTGCAATCTGTTTCCCGTATTGAACGTGGTTGCGCTTATTATATTGAGTGCGACAGCGAGCTGAACGAACAGGCCCGTCGCCAGATTCAGGCTGAATTGCACGATCGTATGACCGAAACCGTTTTTTCGGCCACGGATGAAGCGGCGGTATTGTTTACTCATACCGAAGGCAGCACGTTCACCTCGGTGGATATCCTGACTCACGGCCGTGCCGCACTCGATGAAGCGAACCAGCGCCTGGGACTGGCTCTGGCCGAAGATGAAGTCGATTACCTGTTTGATAATTTCACCAGACTGGGGCGTAACCCCAATGATGTAGAGCTGTATATGTTTGCGCAGGCGAACTCAGAGCACTGCCGGCATAAAATCTTCAATGCCAGCTGGACCATCGACGGTGAAGAACAGTCAAAATCGCTGTTTAAAATGATCAAAAACACTTTCGAGCTGTGCCCTGAGCATGTGTTTTCTGCCTATAAAGACAATGCGGCGGTTATGGAAGGCTGGCCAGCCGGACGTTTCTTCCCGAACCCGCAATCTCATCAATATGAATATCATCACGAAGACATAGCTATTCTGATGAAGGTAGAAACACATAACCATCCTACCGCCATATCGCCGTTTCCTGGCGCGGCGACCGGCTCAGGTGGAGAGATTCGCGACGAAGGCGCCACAGGCCGTGGCTCCAAGCCAAAAGCCGGTCTGGTGGGGTTCAGTGTGTCCAACCTGCGGATCCCGGGCGCCGAACAGCCATGGGAAACGGTATATGGAAAACCAGCCCGGATCGTCAGCGCGCTGGATATTATGATCGATGGCCCGCTGGGTGGCGCTGCCTTTAATAACGAATTTGGCCGGCCTAATCTGCTGGGCTACTTCCGTACCTACGAACAGCAGGTTAACAGCTTTAACGGTGTTGAAGTGCGTGGTTATCACAAACCGGTGATGCTGGCTGGTGGTCTGGGTAATATCCGCACTGACCATGTTGAGAAAGGTGAAATTACGGTTGGCGCAAAACTGATTGTGCTGGGCGGCCCGGCGATGAATATTGGCCTGGGCGGTGGTGCTGCCTCGTCGATGGCTTCAGGCCAGTCAAACGAAGATCTGGATTTTGCCTCGGTTCAGCGGGATAACCCGGAAATGGAGCGCCGCTGTCAGGAAGTGATTGATGCCTGCTGGCAGCTAGGCGACAACAACCCCATTCAGTTTATTCACGATGTGGGAGCGGGCGGTTTGTCTAACGCCTTGCCTGAGCTGGTCAGCGATGGTGGACGTGGCGGTAAGTTTGAGCTGCGTAACGTATTGTGTGACGAGCGCGGCATGACGCCACTGGAGATCTGGTGTAACGAATCACAAGAACGCTATGTGATGTCAGTGGCTGAAAAAGATTTGCCGGTATTTGACGCAATCTGTCAGCGCGAACGTGCTCCTTATGCTGTTGTGGGTGAAGCGACTGCCGAAGAGCACCTGTTACTCAACGACAGTCAGTTCGATAACCAGCCCATTGATATGCCACTGGATGTACTGCTGGGCAAAGCGCCTAAGATGCACCGTGATGTGACATCAGCAAGCGTCACCGGTAGTGCCCTGCAGACTGAGCAAATGACGGTAAAAGAAGCGGCGGAGCGTATTTTACGGTTACCGACAGTAGCAGAAAAAACCTTCCTGATTACCATTGGCGATCGCTCGGTGACCGGCCTGGTTGCCCGCGACCAGATGGTTGGCCCGTGGCAGGTTCCGGTGGCGGATGTTGCTGTCACCGCTACCGCTTACGATACTTATTACGGTGAAGCTATGGCCATGGGCGAGCGCACGCCGGTCGCGCTTTTGTCCCACGGAGCATCAGCCCGGCTGGCGGTAGGGGAAGCCCTGACCAACATTGCGTCGGCTAACATCGGTGATATCAAGCGTATCAAGCTGTCGGCTAACTGGATGGCGGCAGCGGGTCACCCCGGTGAGGATGCAGGTTTGTATGAAGCGGTTAAAGCGGTGGGTGAAGAGCTGTGCCCGGCATTGGGTCTGACCATTCCGGTGGGTAAAGATTCGATGTCGATGAAAACTGCCTGGCAGGACGAGCAGGGCGAAGACAAAGCGGTGACAGCGCCACTGTCACTGGTTATCTCAGCTTTTGGTGCGGTCAAAGATATTCGTAAAACCGTAACGCCACAGCTGCGCACCGATAAGGGCGACAGTCGTCTGTTGCTACTGGATCTGGGCGCCGGTCAGAACCGTCTTGGAGCAAGCTGTTTAACACAGGTCTTTGAGCAGCTGGGAGATAAGCCTGCGGATGTAGACTCTGCCGAGCGCTTACTGGGCTTCTTTAATGCGGTGCAGATGCTGATCGAGCAGGACCTGCTGCTGGCTTACCATGATCGCTCTGATGGTGGTTTATTTACCACGGTGACAGAAATGGCCTTTGCCGGTAAAACCGGTGTGTCGGTCGAACTTGATTCACTGGGTGAGGATGACTTGGCGGTGATGTTCAGCGAAGAGCTGGGCGCGGTGGTTCAGGTTCGCAGCGATAAGCTAAGTGAAGTGAACGCGGTGCTGGCTCAATTTGGTATGGACTCACTGACCCATGACATCGGTACGCTGAATAATCAGGATATGATTGAGTTTAGCCGTGGCGAGCTGGCAGTATTTACTGATAGCCGCGCCAACCTGCGTACTATCTGGGCCGAAACCACACACCAGATGCAGCGTCTGCGTGATAACCCTGAATGCGCGGATGAAGAGCATCAGGCTAAGCAGGATGTGACAGACCCGGGGCTAAGTGCCACCCTGAGCTACGACATCAACGACGATGTGGCAGCTCCTTACATTGCTACCGGCGTACAGCCGAAAATGGCTATTTTGCGAGAGCAGGGTGTGAACTCGCACAATGAGATGGCGGCGGCATTTACCCGGGCTGGTTTTGCGGCGATAGATGTACATATGAGTGACATTTTAAGCGGCAAAATCTCGCTGGAGGAATTCAAAGGACTGGCGGCCTGTGGTGGCTTCTCTTACGGCGACGTACTGGGCGCCGGGGAAGGCTGGGCAAAGTCAATTCTGTTTAACAGCCGTGCCAGAGATGAATTTGAGCGCTTCTTTACCCGCTCAGAAACATTCAGTCTGGGCGTGTGTAATGGGTGTCAGATGTTGTCCAACCTGAAGTCACTGATTCCGGGAACCGAGCACTGGCCGCACTTTGTCAGCAACCTGTCTGAGCGCTTTGAGGCCCGGGTCGCCATGGTTGAGGTGACTGATTCTTCATCGGTGATGTTTACCGGCATGCAGGGCTCTAAAATGCCGATTGCGGTATCACACGGTGAGGGTCGGGCTGAGTTTGCCAATGATAAAGCGATTGCTGCTGTTAATGGCAATAAGCAGGTGGCTGTGCGTTACGTAGACAACTTTGGGCAGGTAGCCAGTCGTTATCCGGCCAACCCTAATGGCTCGGTAGACGGCATCACCGGTCTGACCTCAGAAGACGGACGTAGTACCATTATGATGCCGCATCCTGAGCGGGTATTCCGCGCTGTGGCCAACTCATGGTATCCGGAACAATGGCAGGAAGACGGCGCGTGGATGCGTATGTTCCGTAATGCCCGGGCATTTGTCGGCTAACCGGAGGCGGCCTGCTTTATCATTGTGAGCAAAGCAGGCCGGAAAGCGTCAGAAGTTTGATGGCAAGGTGTCAATTTTTTGAACTGGCATCTTGTTATCTGACCAGACCTGCTTTACGATGAACATGCAAAGGTATGCAAGTTACCGGTTTGCTCAGAGGTATAAGCTGGTAATCGTTTATTTAGGGATATGAGGCTAATCGATCGTCGCAGGACGATAGCGCAATAACAAGAGACGACTATGAATCGTTCATCTCGTGGGTTCGGATTAACGGGAGTCGCTGTCGCAGTAATCTTTATGATTGTAACAGCTGTGTTCAGTTCCTCTGCCAGTGCATCACAGACAGACACCCCGATAACCAGTCTGTCGCATCAGCAAAACTAATTTTATCGCGTGCAGTTTGTTCTCAGTATGAGTACAAAGCAGTCTGCACGCGAAAAATTACCGTCTGCGGTTCTTTTCCCGATTTATCAGTTTTTGTTCCGGATGCTTCTTAAGCAGGGCATAGGTTGCACCGCGTCCACCATGATGGGGTTGTGCAGTGTGCCAGGCGATCACCTCGGTCAGTTCGGCCAGCCAGTGGTTCACATAACTCTTTTTAAAGGCCGGAAACGGCTTACTCTGCTCACCGGTACCATGCTGAATCAATAGGGTCCGGGCTCCCTTGCTGTGGCAATTCAATACCGCTTTATACAAGGCGTCCCGGGACTCATCCAGCGTCAGCCCTTTTAGTGATAACCGGTACTCAATCTCGTACTTACCCATTCGCAGGTTTTTAAATACCCCGTCCTGAATGCCGGGCTGCTGCCAGGCCAGGTGATCATCTGGCCGCACCGGTTTAACCCCTTCCAGGCTTAAGGGATTTAACAGTTTCTCGCGCTCTGAGCGATTAGCGGCTTTCGCTCGCTTTTCTGCTATCTGATGGTCCGGCGAGTAATAGTGAAACTTATCGTTCTGCTCAATTGGTGTGACATCACCCATTTCGGCTAAGAAAGTCTGCAAGCCATCGTCGTCTCTTTCACGCATACTAAAACTCCGTAACTTTAATCTGGGTACCGCGTCTGCTTGATACGCTCAGTTATCGGTTCGGTTTTATCATGTCTTCACAATAAGGCTTTATTTTCCAAAATCCAGCCTTGTCGAACGGCAGATGAAGTAAGTGACGCAAAAAGCATCAGCGGCTGATCAATATTAATACAAGCCGGATAAGGCGTTCAGACTTAACCGGATGGCAGGGTTTTCATTAAACCTCATAGCGACTTTCTGATATCATCGCACTGTCATCGGCAGTTGTCTTAAGCTGCCGCCAACTTATTTTCATGGGGTAATAAGATGAAATCCTGGATTCTACTGGTTTTGCTGTTCCTTGCCTCGCCAGCCTATGCGATGGGTAGTACCGCAATTGGTATGATTCTATCGACAACATTTGTCGTTATCTTGCTGATTCTTTACTGGATGATAGTGGCAGAAGTGGGGGTCGATAAAGACAAAAAGACAGACTCGCAGGACAGTGCAGAATCAAAGTCTGATAAATAATCAAAAAAACCACAGTCCAAAGGGGCTGTGGCTGTCATTTACGGTCTTACAATGCTGGTTATTCTCCCAGCTTTTGCATCGGCTCTACATCTGCCTGGTTAGATTTGACGAACGCGACCACATCATCAATTTTATCATTGCTAAAACCCAGTTTGGCTTCGATACCCACGGTGCCGTCCAGCTGCGGTAGTAGGGTAAAATGATTCACGCCTAACGCTCTTGAAAAGAGGGTGTGTACCAGGCCTTGATTAATATCCACGACCTTTATTTTGACTCTGTTGCTGGAATCATTCCAATGCAGAGTGACCGTCCTGGTTTAATTATTGTTATATGCCACAGAAGCTGGTGAAAACAATGAGACTCATCAATGAAGCCGTTCCACCTGTTCCATGGCGGTTTATTGATCAAACTTCCTCCGGTTTTATGCTACTGCCGGGTTTTGTTTTTTCAAAAAATGGCGTCCCCACCGCGACTCGAACGCAGATCTAAAACTTAGGAGGTTCTTGTTTTATCCGGTTAAACTATGGGGACAGCAAAATCTATTATAACGACAAAAGACGTTCGGTGAAGCCCTGATCCGCTATCTTTTTGCCACAAAATCATTTGGTTGAATATTCATCAGTAAGCCATCGCCGGTGACGCTGACGGTGGCTGAGTCGGCATAGGCCGCAGTGACGGTCACCGTGTGCGGGTAGAGGTTGTATTGCATAAAGGTTTCTCCGAACGGACCGCTGACCTGCTGCGTCTGGTAAAGCTGCAGTTCGTCACCAACCTTAAGCCCGTGTGCCCGGCCTAACGATACCTGTAACTGCTCCCCTTTCACCTGCAGTACTCTGCCGGTCGCCGGCTGGCAGGCCAGCTTGTCACTGACATCGGTGACAATATCGGTCAGCACATTATCCAGCGACTGGCCGTAGGCAGACTGCCAGAACTGTTCACTGGTCACATCAAGCTGTGAGAACCGGTCAAATTCCCACGGAGCATTAAAACTGTATTCTTTATTGAGCAAAACCCCGCCGTGCATACCGTCAAGCAGCGACAGAGCCAGTGAAAACTGTCGGGTAGCCTGATTATCCTGCCAGAAGGTCAGGGCAGAGGAGGCCGGGCGATATACACTCAAATCGGTAATAGTTGCGGCAATCACATACTGAACCCGGCGCTGACGGGCCAGGGCGGGCGCCTGAGACAACACATCCTGCTGTTGCCAGCGGGCGCTGTACGGCGCAATCGCATCCACACTTACGGTGGCTGATTGCTCTGTGAAATGCCGCTGCAAATACCGGGGCAGCACCGCAGACATCTTGTGAAGCTGTCCGTCCTGCGCCTGCTGTGGTGTTTCGATGGGGTAATAGGTGGTGGCAATCGTTTTTCGGAATTCGGCTGCTTCACATGCCATGGCCTTGGGAAATATATCTGCTCTGAGAGTAACCGACACATAGCCGTCGTGCCAGACTTCGTCAATCAGCTCCACGGTATGAACATCGCCGCTGGCGGTGATGGTGGTTTGCTCACTGCTTAACAGGCCGTTTGCCAGCGTCTGCACGCTTTGCACAGAGGCCCCGGAAAACAGCAGCGCCTGTTTCAGGGCTTCTTTTGTGGCCTGCTCGCGGGCTTTCACCCGGTTGTCATTAATAATCAGTGCCTGTCCCTTGGCTTCAAACCAGGCGGCATAAGTTTGCCCGCTGAGCAGGGCCGCGAGAAAAAAAGCGGCAACCCCGTGTACTGAAAAAGCGATGCTATGCTTGCGGCGATGTATACTCATTAAACTTGAAAATGCCATATCACGATACCGGTGAAAGTTATCTGCGCTAACCCTGTGCTGCCCGGCTCCCGGCAGGCTTTTATTGCCAAAGGGGGGCGCACAGCGGGCGGCAGCGATTTATATAGCAAGGGTAAAGCATCTTTTATTCCATCATTTTCCAGCCCTTTAAATATAAGGCTTTAACAGGCACGGACTTTGCTCATACTTCATCGTATATGCGGCAAAGTCCGGTCAGCGCCGGAATTTTGTCGCCAGGATTTGGTGATCGGCAGGAACAATTATGAAAACACTTTCGCCCCGACAACTACTGGCTGTGGCGCTGGCAAGCGCGGTTTCAATAAGCGGTTGTACTTCGATGTTTGATAAACATGTGGAATGGGAAGTGGTGGAGCCGCAGTCCTATCCGGTGTTAAAGGCAGTCGGTTATGCGCCGATTAAGTCGCAGACCGGCCGCTCTGATACAGAGCGTGAGCTGATGGCGATGAAAGCCTCGAAACTGGATGCTTACCGGGAATTGACTGAGCAGGTCTATGGGCAGCGTATTGATGGTTCGCAGTCACTGGCCAATATGGTGATAACCAACAGTCAGCTGAAAAGCTCGGTAGAAGGGGTCATTCGCGGCGCAAAGGTGTTAAAAACCTATCCGGTGGGCAAGGATACTTATGTCACTGAACTGGAACTGGATATGCAGCAGGTGCACGATATCTATCTGACCACCGCTAAACCCCGGCGGGTCAGGGATGTAACCTATTATTGATTCGGCTTTTAAATAGCGATATCAAAAAACCAGCTAAGCAGCTGGTTTTTTGTTGTCTGGCGAAATGTTCAGGCGCTAACCCCGGGTCCGCTGCGGGTCGCATTGGGCTTTCCGCTTTTATCATAGGTCAGCGATTCTTTAGCTCTGACTTCCAGCATCAGATTACGCAAGTGGGTTAAGCGTAACTGACCCTGCTCCACCGCTTTTTGATTAATCTGCGTCTGGTACTGGCATAGCTCCAGTAAACGACGGGATTCGTCAATCAGTGCCTGAATCTCGTCAGTGCGCTGTTCGGTCAGTGCCAGGTGGTAGTGTTTATTTAAAAACTCATCGGTACTTTGAATAGATTCCAGCGCCTGCTCTTTTTCTTTGAGCAGATTCATCAGCGCTTCAGCATTACGCGAGCTTATCAGATGCAGCTCTTTATCAAGCAGGCTGGCCAGCTTGTTGAGATTGGAAATCTGAGTTTCTAACGTTGACTGAAGTGACTGCATAATCTATTTCCTATGATTTAAGGCTGAATACCTGCCCCTCCAGCTGCGCAATTTTGCTGGCCAGAGATTCCGCGTCAACTTTATAGTCGCCGCTTTGAATTGCCTTTTTCAGTTTATCCACTTTTTCCTGATCAACCGGTGCTTCAGTACTTTTCTTCTGCACCTGGGTCAGTTGCTGAGCAGACTGCGTCAGCGAAACAGAATCCTGCTGGGGCGCTTTAGCCGATGGCGTCTTAGCGGCCATCTCCTGTTGCGCGACAGTCTGACTCTGCTGCGAATTAATTTTTGTGTTATCGATCGGTGGTTTTGTACC
This sequence comes from Salinimonas lutimaris, assembly GCF_005222225.1. Lineage (GTDB taxonomy): Bacteria > Pseudomonadota > Gammaproteobacteria > Enterobacterales > Alteromonadaceae > Alteromonas > Alteromonas lutimaris. The sequence goes on along the minus strand of NZ_CP036536.1, from coordinate 3,156,658 downwards.
GCCGCCGTTATTTACGTTATTGATTGCCATAATTAAATTCCACTACCTTTGAACACCTCAAACAGGTTATCGGCAGTGTGGTTGGGTTCTTTAGTACTTTTTATGGTGGTCGGTAGCACTTTTTAAAGCCTGACGACCACATCCTGGGTACTGACGACTTCTGCAACCACGGTTTTTCGGGAACTGGCGTTAAGTACGGAAATCGTATCGCCAATAACGCCATCCTGTTGGGCTATGCCAGCGGTCTTGATTTGCATACCTGACAGCTGTGCTTTGATCGTGACCCGATCTCCCTTACAGATAAAGCATAGCATATTTGCCTGAACAGGTTGACCCTGACGTACCCGAAGTTTCATCCGGGCCCCAACCAGCGTATTAATATCATGATACGCAGTATGACGCAGGCGGTTTACCTCTACCTGGGATACCCGCAGATTCTCGCTGGTCAGCATCGTTCCCGGGCTAATCATACCAGCGGTTATCACCACCGGCCGGGTCCGGGTTACCCGGGCGTTGGCAAACAAATACCACTCATTGTTATTACAGCTGACCCTGACAGAAACATAGGACTGAGCCAGTGCACCGCTATCGGTATGGTAGGCAAATCCTGGCGTACAGGCCGGAATATGAATACGTTCATCAATCGGGTTTACCTCGATACTGACGTTCTGGCCGGGCTGCTTATCAGCCAAAAGTTCAAGCAGATAGTTTTTGACTTCTCGCTGGACAAGTGCATGATTGCTGCTATCTTTTTGGGCAAACGCGCCAAACGATATGACGGCTGCTATCAAACCGATGAGCATGCTGGCACGCAGATTATGTGTACTTCGGGTCATAATAAGTCTGGTCACTTTTTTCGTGTTCGTTTATCAACATTTTGTCTATGATTAAAAGCAGTCACGCTAACAGGCCAACAATAAAAGGGCTTACGGGCGTCACTTTTTTGGCGATTTCAATCAATACTGCGTTGTGGCAATCTGTATAAAACTACTAACGCAATCTTCGTGCCCGATTTTATTTGAGGTGATGTATGTCAGGTGTACTTGACTCGGTTAACCAACGAACGCAGTTGGTTGGGCAAAACAGGCTGGAGCTGCTGTTGTTCCGTTTAAACGGGCGGCAACGCTTTGGTATTAATGTATTTAAGGTCAGGGAAGTACTGCAATGTCCACCGTTGACCTCAATTCCCAAGCTAAACTCACTGGTTCGTGGGGTGGCGCATATACGCGGCCAGACGATTTCGGTAATTGATTTGAGTATGGCCACCGGTGGCCGTCGTATCGAAGACTTATCGACCGCGTTTATTGTTATTGCCGAGTACAACCGGTCTGTGCAGGGCTTTTTAGTGGGGGCGGTGGAGCGCATCATCAATACCAACTGGGATGCGATCATGCCGCCGCCCGAGGGCACCGGCAAAGCCAGTTACCTGACCGCAGTGACCGAGGTGGAAAAAGAGCTGGTAGAAATTCTTGATGTGGAAAAAATTCTCAATGAAATTTCTCCGCTGGATACCAGTGTCAGCGCTGAGGTGGTCTCAAAGATTGATACCACCAGTGTTGAGGACAAAATCATTTTTATTGCCGATGACTCTTCGGTGGCCCGTAGTCAGGTTAAAAAAGCCCTGACCACACTGGGGCTGCATATTGAAGTGGCCAAAAATGGTCTGGAAGCCTTAAACCGGTTAAAAGAAATTGCTGCTGAAACCGGTGATGTTACCGACAAGGTGGGCGTACTGGTGTCTGATATTGAAATGCCGGAAATGGATGGCTATACCTTGACCGCGGAGATTAAAAACACCCCTGAACTGCAAAAACTGCGGGTAGTGTTGCATACCTCGTTAAGCGGAGTATTTAATCAGGCCATGGTGAAAAAAGTCGGGGCGGATGATTTTATAGCTAAATTCCATCCTGATGAACTGGCCACGTCGGTTCAGCGCTGGCTGGTCGGTGAGTAGCCGGTAGAGGTGATTTTGAAGCAAAAGGACGTTTCACCCAGCGCATATCTGGCTTTCAGCCAGTTTCTGGAACAACAGTGTGGTATCGTGTTAGGCGACAACAAGCAGTACCTGGTACGCAGTCGTCTGGCGCCGTTACTTTATCAGTTCAATTTTGATCGGGTCGATGACCTGATTCAAACAGCTATTACCAACAGCAACCGGTCACTGCTGCAGGCCATTATTGATGCGATGACGACCAACGAAACCCTTTGGTTTCGGGACAGTTATCCGTTTGAGCTATTTAAGCAAACCATGTTGCCGTCACTGGAATCGCTTAATCGTCCGGTGCGCATCTGGAGTGCTGCCTGTTCATCAGGTCAGGAGCCATACTCTATTGCGATGTCTGTACTGGAATATCAGCGACAAAAACCCGGCGCTCTGCGTTTTGGCGCTGAGATTGTGGCAACGGATTTATCCTCTGCCATGCTGGGTAAGTGTGAAGCCGGGATTTATGATGAGTTGTCACTGGCCCGTGGGTTATCGGCAGAGCGACGGCAGCGTTTTTTTCAGACACATGAAAGCGGTATGATGCAGGTGTTACCTGAAGTGCGGCGTATGGTGTCTTTCCGTTCTCTGAACCTGCTGCATTCCTATACTACGATGGGCCGGTTTGATGTGGTTTTCTGCCGCAATGTATTGATTTATTTTGCGCCGGATATCAAGCAGCGCATACTGCAACAAATTGCCGCTCAGCTGAATCCGGGCGGCATGCTTTTCCTCGGCGCCTCTGAATCTATCGGTGCTGCCAGTAATATCTTTGACATGAAAAAGTGCCCCCCAGGCCTTTATTATCAACGAAAAGACTAACGACCCATCGTCATACTGACGCCGTCAAAAAAACTTTGGCACTTCCTTTGCAAAAGTCCAGCTTAGCAACTGAGGAGTGTCATTTTATGGCGATTAATCTGGATAGACTTACCAGCTTTCACCAGCAAGCTGTCAATATACGTGAAAACCGTATGGAAGTGATTGCCGGTAACCTGGCCAATGCCAATACACCAGGCTACAAAGCCAGGGATATCGATTTCAAACAAGCCATGTCGTCGGCGCGCGAGAGCCAGACCGGTTCAATGACACGCACTCACAGTAATCATTTGAGTGGCCGCACTACCGTGGCCAGTTCACAGCTGCAATACCGGGTTCCAACCCAGCCTGACACCGGCGATGGTAACACCGTGGAAGTTCAGACAGAGCGCAATACGTTTTTGGAAAATGGTATGCGCTATCAGGCGTCACTGCAGTTTCTTGACGGCAAGCTCAAGGGCATGAAAAAAGCCATAAGCGGAGGGCAGGGTTAATGAGCTTATTTAACGTAATGAATATTTCCGGGACCGGTATGGAAGCGGAGAATATGCGGCTGAATACGACCGCCAGTAACATTGCCAATGCCAATACGGTAAGCAGCAGTTACGGTGAAACCTACAAGGCCCGCTATCCGGTGTTTGCTGCTGAACTGCAAAAAGCCACCGGAGAACAGCAGGGCGTGGGCGTACAGGTAAAGGGAATTGTGGAAAGTGACGCACCGCTGAATGTGGAATATGCCCCGAATAACCCAATGGCGGATAAAGACGGGTATATCTACAAACCTAATGTGAACGTGGTAGAGGAAATGGCCAATATGCTGTCCGCTTCCAAAGCCTACGAGACCAACGTACAGGTGGCCGACACCTCTAAAAAGCTGTTTCGCAGAGTGTTGCAGCTGGGCCAGGGCCAGTAATAGCGTAGCGTTTTAGAAAAGGACACCATCGTGAGTACGATTAACGGTAACAATGGTCTGGTTTCGGATCTTTACTGGCAGGATGAGAAAGTGCCGGTGGCTGATGGCAGCGAACAAAAGCTGTCGCAGGAAGATTTTTTCTCACTACTGACTGAACAGCTGGCCCACCAGGACCCAACCAAACCGGTTGATAATGACCAGATGGTGGCGCAGATGACGTCATTTTCTATGGCCGAAGGCATTACTGATCTTAACGACAAGTTCGAGAGTTTTGCCGCTTCCATGACCTCTAATCAGGCTTTGCAGGCTTCCAGTCTGATTGGCCAGAATGTATTGGTTGAAGGCAATGTGGGGTATATGAACCAGGCTGGGGCCGGGTTCACCGGCGTGGTGGTTAATGAGCAGTCTGTGCAGGATATGAAAATCACTATTCAGAATCAGCGCGGTGAAATTATAAAATCGATTGATGCCGGTACGCAGGCGGCAGGCAATATTCAGTTTGAGTGGGACGGCACCGATGCTAACGGCAATGCCATGCCGGCTGGCGAATATGTGGTGAATGTAACAGGTAAAGCCGATGGCGAAGGGGTGGCCATTGCCACGGCAATCAATCGCCATGTGGGCAGTGTTAGCCTGGCCGGCAGCGGGCAGGGTGTTATTTTGAATCTTGATGGTGATGTCAGTATCAGTCTTGACGACGTCATCCAAATCGGCAGTTAGCAGGAGAAGTGAGCTATGTCTTTTAATATTGCATTAAGTGGTGTTTCGGCCGCCCAGAAAGATCTGGACGTGACTGCGAATAACATCGCCAACGTTAATACGGTAGGCTTTAAAGAATCCCGCGCCGAGTTTGGTGATGTTTATGCATCGTCATTACTGGCCGGTAGTAAAACCAAAGTTGGTGATGGTGTTCTGACTCAGGAAGTGGCACAGCAATTTTCCCAGGGCAGCTTGCAGTTTACCAATACCGCGCTGGACCTGGCGATTACCGGTAATGGCTTTTTTGCCACGGTACCGGAAATTACCTCGCGGGATTTTTCGTTTACCCGCGCCGGTCAGTTTAAGCTGGATGAAGATAACTTTGTGGTAAACAGCAATGGCGATAATTTGCTGGGCTTTCCGGTGAATACTGACGGCACATCAGCCTCAGTGGCATTAAGCACCACAGAGCCTGTGCGTATTCCGGATTCTTCTGGTTCGCCGCAGCAAACCGGTGAGGTTGATTTACGTATGAACCTGCCCGCCGGCGACGGTGCGCTGGATGCAACTAAGTTTGATCCAAAAGATCCACTGACCTACAACGCTGCGACCTCGGTGACGGTTTACGATTCACTGGGTGATAGCCATGTCATGACTTACTACTTCATTAAAGACAGCACTCCGGGCGTAGATAACGAATGGTTTGTAGCCACATCCATCGACGATGAAATGGTGGATATGCTCAATTCTGACGGAACAGCAGCTAACCTGACTGATCCCAATACAATTTCGGTCGGGACTGATACAGGGAATGGGACAGCGGCAGCCAAAATGCAGTTCAGCCCGGGTGGTGATTTCGAGGGAATTTTATCGCCCAATGGCGCGTTCCGACCAGACTTTAAACTGGAAACCGAAGCCTTGGGTGCCGGTATTTTGTCAAATGGTTCAGATCCCACGCAAACGATTACTATCGATTTCAATCTGGACCCGAACAATGCTACACCTAATGAGCCAACCCAGTTTGCGTCTTCTTTTGAGGTGACATCCCTAGAGCAGGACGGTTTACCGGTAGGGCGGCTGACCGGCATTGATATTGGCCCAGACGGGCTGGTCCGGGCGACCTTTTCCAACGGCACGTCAGAGCCGATTGTGCGGGTGGCGCTGGTCCGGTTTGCTAATGAACAGGGACTGACTCAGGAAAGCAGTACGCAATGGAAAGAAAGCATTGAGTCAGGTGAGGCGCTGGCCGGTGAGGCCACTACCGGCACATTTGGTGAGGTCAATTCATCCGCGTTGGAGCAGGCCAACGTCAATTTGACGACTGAGCTGATTGATCTCATTATCGCGCAGCGAAACTTCCAGGCCAATTCCCGGGCACTTGAAGTGAATAATCAGCTTAACCAGACTATTCTGCAGATTCGTTAATCTCTTCTTTTTTATTGAAAAAATAGCCGCGCTCGCGGCTATTTTTGTTTCTTCCCTGCAAATATCCATCTTTGGCACTGCCCTTGCAATCTAGCTGGTAAGTTAACCAAAAACGTCAAAAGTCAGTCATGGATAAAATGCTTTATATCGCCGCCAGCGGCGCCAAACAAGACCTCCTGGCGACAGGGGTACGTGCCAATAATCTGGCGAACGCCCAGACAACCGGCTTCAAAGCACAGCTTGAACAGGCCCGCGCCATGCCGGCCTACGGCGAAGGTTTGCCGACCCGGGTGTTTTCAATGACCGAAAGTCCGTCCAATGACTATGAAGGTGGCGCGATGGTACAGACCGGTCGGGATCTTGACGTGGCTGTGCAGGGCAAAGGCTGGTTTGCGGTTCAGGATGCTCAGGGCAATGAAGCGATGTCCCGTGATGGTAGCTTTCAGATGGGGCCTGACGGAGTTTTGACGGACATGCACGGCAATATTGTGCAAGGCGGCAACGGTCCGATTTACTTGCCGGTTCCGCTGGATAACCTGAATATTTCTTCTGACGGCACGATTTCTGTTCGCCCGGTGGGCGCGCCGGAAAATGTCTCGCAGGAAGTGGGCCGGTTAAAGCTGGTGAATCCTGCACTGACTGATATTGAGCGTGGTCGCGATGGCCTGTTTCGTATGAAAGATGGGTCGGTTGCACAGGCTGATGCCCAGGTGCAGGTGCGCTCAGGCATGGTGGAAGGCTCTAATGTGAATGCGGTGGAAGAGATGGTCGATATGATTGGCCTGCAACGCCACTATGAAATGCAGGTCAAGCTGATGAAAAAAGCAGATGAACTGTCGACCCGTGGCAATGAACTGCTACGCATTCTGTAACGATTATTGAAATAACCCGCTTGCCCCGGCAAGAGTGAGGAGTAACTGATGCACCCAGCACTATGGATAAGCAAAACCGGCCTAGATGCCGCACAAACTGATGTCGCCGTGGTTTCCAACAACCTGGCCAACGCATCCACGGTCGGCTTTAAAAAAGACCGCGCGGTGTTTGAAGACCTGCTTTATCAGAATATTAATCAGCCGGGAGGCCGTTCCTCAGCTGATACAGAGCGTCCTTCAGGTTTAATGCTGGGCGCCGGCTCTAAGGTGGTAGCCACCCAAAAAGCTCATACCCAGGGCAATATGCTGACGACCGAAAACGCGCTGGATATGTCTATTCAGGGGCGGGGCTATTTCGAGATTCTGCAACCTGATGGCACCATTGCCTATACCCGCAATGGACAGTTTTCGATGAACGATCAGGGCCAGATGGTAACCGCAGGGGCAGGGTTCCTGCTGCAACCAGAAATTGCCGTGCCCGAGGATGCCCAGCAAATCACGATTTCCCAGGACGGAGAAGTATCCGCTACTGTGCGTGGGCAGGCCGAGCCGCAGGTGCTTGGGCAGATTAACGTGTCCGACTTTATCAACCCAACCGGTTTACAACCTATTGGCCAGAACCTGTTTGTTGAAACTGCATCCAGCGGCGCACCGATTCAGGGTGTTCCCGGCTTGCAGGGACTGGGCACCTTGTCACAAGGCACACTGGAAACCTCTAATGTGAATGTGACCGAAGAACTGGTCAATCTGATTGAAAGCCAGCGTTTGTACGAAATGAACTCCAAAGTGATTTCGTCGGTTGACCAGATGCTTGGTCAGGTTATCCAGCAACTTTAGCAGGTAGCGTTATGCGTAATGTCTTGTTGATGGTTTGTGCGCTGGGTCTGGCAGGGTGTAACAGTACACCCAAGCCGCCCGTGCAGGCGAATGACCCCATGTTTGCCCCGGTGGTGCCGGATATTCCCCGGGAGCACATTACCGAAGACGGCGCGCTGTTTCGTCCTTACATGGCCAATAGTCTGTATTCAGATGTGACTGCCCGGCGGGTGGGCGACATTATTACCGTTACGCTGAATGAAAGCACGGCGGCCACCAAATCAGCCGGTACGTCATCGTCAAAATCTACCGGTGTGGATTTCCAGCCAATCACCGGGCTGGGCGGTAATGTTATTAATCTGGGCGGCGAGTCTGTGCAGCTAGGGGTGAATTCCTCCAATGATTTTTCCGGCGATGCTTCAGCTAACCAGCGTAATAGTCTGTCAGGTGCCATTACGGTAACGGTTGTGGATGTGCTGCCAAACCAGAATCTGGTTATTCGCGGCGAAAAGTGGCTGACGCTTAATCATGGCGATGAGTATATCCGGCTGACCGGCATTATTCGTCCGGCAGATATCAGCCCGGAAAACGAGATAACCTCAATGAAGGTGGCTAATGCCCGGATTCAGTACAGCGGCACCGGCTCATTTGCCCGGTCGCAGGAAAAAGGCTGGCTGACCCGCTTCTTCTCATCTGAATACTGGCCGTTTTAGGAGTACTGGCATGAAAGCACTATTCGTTGTACTGAGTTTACTAGCCTTAACATGCAGCCCGGCTATGGCTCAGCGTATTAAAGATGTGGCCAGTATTCAGGGCGTGCGCTCCAATCAACTGGTGGGTTATGGTCTGGTAGTGGGCCTGCCTGGAACCGGCGAGCAAAGTCCGTTTACCGAGCAAAGCTTTCGCACCATGCTGACTAACTTTGGGATCAGTCTGGACCCGAATACCAAACCTAAAATTAAAAATGTGGCCGCGGTAGCGGTGCATGCCGAGTTACCGCCGTTTATCAAACCCGGCCAGACCATTGATATTACGGTGTCATCGGTGGGTGAGGCCAGCAGTCTGCAAGGCGGTACCCTGCTGCAAACCTTTTTAAAAGGGGTGGATGGCAAAGTGTATGCCGTAGCCCAGGGCAGTCTGGTGGTCAGTGGCTTTGGCGCACAGGGTAATGACGGCTCTCGCATCGTTATTAACACACCTACGGTTGGCCGTATTCCCAACGGCGCGCTGGTGGAGCAAACCGTACCCAGTGGTTTTGCTACCGGTGACTCATTAACCCTGAACCTGCATTATCCGGATTTTTCGACCGCTAAGCGACTGGCCGATACCATTAATGAGCGGCTAGGCGCGCAGCCTGAAAAAGGCTATAGCATCGCGACCCCGATTGACGCTGCCTCAGTGCGGGTCAGTGCGCCGCGGGATGTTGGCCAGCGCGTAGGGTTTCTGGCCACCCTGGAAAACTTTGAGTTTGAACCAGGTGAAGCACCGGCCCGGGTGGTGATTAACAGCCGCACCGGCACCATCGTTATTGGCCAGGATGTACGCTTGCTGCCTGCGGCGATTACCCATGGCGGACTGACCGTGACCATTTCTGAAAATCAGCAGGTGTCGCAGCCCAATGCGCTGGCTGACGGCAATACGGTGGTTACCACCCAGTCAATTGTGGACGTGGATTTGGCTGACAGCCGCATGTTTAAGTTTGAGCCTGGCGCTACCCTGGATCAACTGGTCCGTGCGGTCAACGAAGTCGGCGCTGCGCCCGGTGATCTAATGGCCATTCTTGAGGCCTTACGCCAGGCCGGGGCACTACGTGGCGAACTGGTGGTGATCTGATGGATAGCCTGAACACACAAAATCAGCTTGAGATGGCTCGTAATGCTCACGATGTCAGTAGTTTAAACGGGCTGCGCACGGCGATTGCCAACGGCGAGGATGCCGATGCGTTAAAAGAAACCGCCAAACAGTTTGAATCCATTTTTGTGCAGATGATGCTTAAATCTATGCGTAAGGCGCAAGAGGCCCTGGCAGATGAAAACAGTCCGTTTAACTCCCAGCAGGTCAAGTTTTATCGCGATATGCACGATCAGCAACTGGCGGTGGACTTAAGCAGCAACGGCGGTCTGGGGCTGGCTGAGCTGATTGAAAAGCAGTTGGGGCAAAATACACCCGGGTATACACCCGCGAGTATTATTCGTAACGACGGTAATCTGGCATCGGTTAACCGCAGCCCCAGAGAAGTGTTACACCAGGTTCAGGATGCGGTGCTGGAACCTCAAACCGCTGGCGTTAAACCTGCGCAAAAAGCGCCGCTTTTTGACGACCAGCACGCGTTTATGCAAGCGCTTTATCCGCACGCTGAGCGTGCCGCCCGGGCACTGGGCACTGAGCCCAAGGCTATTATTGCGCAGGCGGCGGTAGAAAGTGGCTGGGGCCAGTATGTTATTCACGATGGCAACGGCAAGCCTTCCTACAATTTATTTGGGATTAAAGCGAACAGCCAGTGGCAGGGCGAGCAGGCGGTGGTGGATACGCTCGAATTTACCGGTGATGTACCAGCCCGGCAAAAAGCCGCATTCCGCTCTTATGATGACCTGGGTCAGGCGATGGATGACTACGTGAACTTTATTAAATCCCAGCCCCGTTATGCTGAGGCGCTGAATAACAGTAACGATACTCAGGCCTATTTTGACGAGCTACAGCAGGCTGGCTATGCCACTGACCCGGCCTACGCCAACAAAGTGATGTCCGTGTATAACGGTCATACTCTGAATGGATTTCAGCCATAATGGCACACAGAAAAGGTAACAACTGATGGCTGCTAATGTCGATTTATTTACCATTGCCACAAGCGGTGTTAACGCCAGCAATCAGCTGCTCAATACAACCAGCAGAAACATTGCCAATGTGAATACCGACGGGTATGTGCGTGAGCGTACCACCTTTACCGGCAGTATTTTAGGGTCAGTCGGACAGGGTAATACCGAACGGGTCATTAATGTTTTTGCCCAGAATCAATTACGCCGTGATATCACCTCTGTGGGCGAACTGGAAGCCTTTGCCCAGAAAACCAGCACCATTGATAATCTGCTGGCCAGCGAAGCCAATTCTATTTCTACCGGGCTGAGTAAGTTTTTTGCTTCTATCCAGACCGCAGCCGATGACCCTACTAATATCGCCTCGCGGGAAACCGTCATGGGCGAGGCCGAAGCGTTGGTGAATCGCATGGGCACGATGTCGGATTATTTGCAGGACAAGGAAGAAGAACTGAATCTGGAGTTTTCTTCTCAGGTTAAACGGGCCAACAGCCTGTTGGAAAATATCGGCGCACTGAATAAAAAGATCCTGTTTAGCCAGTCCGGTAGCGGTCAGGAGCCGTCCAGCCTGATGAATGAGCGGGATCTGGCTATCAACGAGCTGGCCCAGATGATGTCTGTTGAAGTCAGGGACGGGGCCAACGGCACAAAAGCCGTTAACCTGACCAGCGGCGAGTCACTGGTCATGGACAACGGCAGTGTAAACCTGCTGGAGCTAAGCTCCGGCCCGGACACCACCGACAAACAGCTGGAGCTGGGTTACAACATGGCTGATGGTGAGCCGCAGGCTACTGTTCGTCTGACCGAAGATAAACTGGGCGGAAGCCTGGGCGGATTGTTTCGGTTTCGCAATGAAATTCTGGGGCCGGCACAGCGGGATATCGGCCAGATAGCGGTGGCCATGGCCGATGCGATGAATTCGCAAAACAAGTTGGGTATGGACTTAGATGGTGATCTGGGGGGGGATTTATTCACTCTGCCGCCCCTGTCGCCTCAAGGTTATGCTGATAACTCCGCTGCCGGGCTGAATATGGAAGCGGCATTTGTTGCTGGTAAAGGCAGCGAAATGACTGATGCGGATTATCGGGTGGAAGTGGATACGGTAGATGGCGCCGGCCAGCCACTGACCGTAAAAGTCACAGCATTAAACAGCGATGGCACAGTGAAACAGGGTACTACCGAGCAAAGCATTACCCTGAATGCTTCCGGCCCAACAGAATTTAACCAGGGCGGTATTGAGATTGAGTTTGATAGCAGTGCAATTTATGCCAGCGGTGATGCTTTTTTAATTCAGCCGATGAAAAATGCCGCTTCTGAGCTAACTCTGGCGACCGGCCGGGGCGAGGATCTGGCGCTGGCTGCGCCGGTCAGGGTTTCTCCGGGAAGCGGTAATCTGGGTGATGCCCAGATGAGTAATCTGACGGTGACCAATACGCAGGCCGGTGAGTCAGCTTTCGATGGTGCCGGCGGGATCACCGCGCCCAGTGGGGCGGGCGTGAATGCACCGGTTGAAGTTGTGTTTACCAGTGCCACCGACTACAACGTGCTGGACAGTGGCGGCAGTATTGTTGCTACCGCTACGGTCAGTGGCGGCTACAATAACTTACTGGAGCAGGCTGGATTTAATCAGGATTATCCCGGCTATGACTTTAGTCTGGAAGGGTTACCGGTCGCCGGCGACAGTTTCTCTGTCAGCTATAATACCAATGGCATTAATGATAATGCCAATGCGGTAAAGCTGGCTGAACTACAGCAAACCGGGCTGGTTCAGCTAAGCACCAACGCCGGTAGTGAGCCGCGTTCGCTACATGACTCGTACTCCTCGCTGGTGGGGCGGGTTGGCGAGAAGTCGGCAAACTCGCAAATATCGCTGGAAGCTGCCGAAGCCATGCAGGAGCAGTCACAGACCTGGTTTGACTCGGTGTCAGGGGTAAGTCTGGATGAAGAAGCCGCCAACCTGGTGCGATTTCAGCAGTCTTATGCGGCCGCAGCGCGGATTTTAAGTACAGCTCAGGAGCTGTTTGACACCATCTTGTCGGCAGCCAGATAGGTAGATTATGCGAATTTCAACCAATCAGTTTTATAACCAGAATCTGCGCTCTTTGATGGATAATCAGAGCAAGTTATCAGATACACAGGAAGCCTTATCTACCGGTAAAAAACTGAACCGGCCGTCGGATGACCCGATCGGTGCCGCCAAGGTGGTACGTCTGACTGAAGAGCTGGACAAACTGACGCAATACCAGCGCAACAATGATTTTCTGATTGGGTCACTGGAGCAGCAGGAAACGGTTTTAGATGGCATTACCAACGCGGTTGACCGGGCGCGGGTGTTGACTATTCAGTCGGGCTCCGGGGCTATTACCGATAACGACCGGGCAGCACTTGGCTCAGAGTTGAAAGAGATTCGCGATGAACTGCTGGACTTAATGAATAGCAAAGACGCCAATGGTCAGTATATTTATTCTGGTCATCAGTCTGACACGCCGGCCTTTTCTATTGCCTCTACTAATAACGGCAATGAAATCAGTTATACCGGTGACGCCGGCAAAAACTTTGTAAACGTGTCGGATAACAGCAAAATTCAGTCAACCTCAAGCGGTTTGGAAGTATTTGAAAATGTGCTGGCACGTTTGGAGTTTGAGGTTAATCCGACTGGTACTGCCACGGTAAATGATGCGCGGATTTACAGTCAGGATGCTTTTAATCGTTTTCACTCAGCCAACTATGACAACCTCACCCCGGCGAACAACAATTTTGAGCTGACCGTACAGGCCAGTGGTGAGGTTGAGCTGACCAATTCTGGTACTGGCGCATCCTATGGTACGGTGCCATTTACCAGCGGTCAGCCATTTACCATTGAAGGGATGGAGTTTACTGTCTCCGGCGGTGTGGGTGACACGGTGGATTTTTCCCTGCGGACACCGGAAAAAAAGAATCTGGCCCAGACCGTGAATGATTTGTATGAAGTGCTGTCGACGCCGGGGTTAAGTCAGGAGACCTATCAAAAAGCCCTCGACGACACATTGATTGGTTTGGATAACGGGCTGCAAAAAGTGGCTCTGGAGCGCTCATCGGTGGGCGGGCGAATGAATGCAGCAGAGTCCAGTTATTCTAATAATCTGGATCTGGAAGTGGTCACTAAGGCCGCACGCTCAGCGATTGAGGATGTGGATTATGCCGAAGCATCAGTGGAGTTTTCTAAACAAGAGGCTGCGCTGAATGCCACACTGGCTACCTTCCCCAAGCTCAGTAATTTATCGCTGTTTGATTATATCTAGTCGCTCCGTGGTGCACTCGTCGTCACCAGGGATGGCATTGGAAATTTTTCTTCAGGAAATATGAGTCATGCCGATAAGGCAATATAAGGCGTTAGTCGGTCTGCAAAATAAACGACTAACACTAATCAAAGAGGCCGTTGCCTGCTTAGGAATTAAACTGGAGTTCTCATGTCTTTAAAAGGTATCAATGCATATAAAAAAGGGAGTGTGAAGCAGGAAGTCTCAACTGCCGATCCGCACCGTCTTACATTGCTGTTGATGCAAGGTGCGTTAGATCGTGTTGCTTATGCCAAAGGCGCGATTGAACGCAAAGACTTTGAATCAAAAGCCGAATTCATTTCTAAAGTCTCTGCCATTTTATTGTACCTGCGCGATACGCTGGATCTGGACGCGGGCGGTGAGATTGCTTCTAATCTGTATGGCCTGTATGACTACATGCTTGAACGAATTAACGTGGCACACATGAACCATGCCATTGAGCCGCTCGATGAAGTATACAGCCTGCTTGAACCTATTCGCACGGCCTGGTTACAGGTACCTGAGAGCGAAAAAGAACGCGCGTACGCACAACGGGCAGGGTAGTCTTCCTGAACTGGTGGGGTGCTGTAATATCAGCGCAGTACCTCATGTGCTTAACCAACGTTTTTTAGTTTCCCGCTTTTAATATTGTCTGTATATCCCTCCCATTATTTTTAATTTAATCCGCTACTCACTTTTACATTCTGATTTTCTTTATTCTCTAATCACTTCATTTTTCTGGCATGTGATTGCCTTTGAAAAACACTGTTTTCGAATTTGCATTAAGAAAAGAAGTGACCGCTTTGTATTGTTGATGTTCCTTATGCTCCAATACTGGTTGAACAGCTTTCTGATATCGTTTTTGCCGAGTTCTGACAAGTTGTAATTCATTTTAAGTTGTTGTTTTTTAATGCTTAAATTGCTTTTTATTTATTATTTTAAAAAAAACAAAAAAAAGTCTTAAGTAATTTTTTTTGGTGCCGTTAATTTAATTAACCGGATGAGAGACCGGTTCGGAAACAACCACATTACCAGACTTACCTTGAATGCAAAGGTGCTTTCAAAAGTAAGATTGAGGAGATTGAAAATGGCTTTAACTGTCAACACAAATGTAAGTTCACTGAATGCGCAAAGACAAATGATGAGTTCAGGCAACCGCCTTGATCAAGCTTTCGAACGTTTGTCTTCAGGTTTTAGAATTAACAGTGCAAAAGACGATGCGGCAGGTCTGCAAATCAGCAACCGTCTGCAGTCACAAGTTTTAGGTTTGGACCAGGGTATCCGTAATGCTAACGACGGTATTTCTCTGGCCCAGACCGCTGAAGGGGCGATGGATGAAATCACCAGTGCCTTTCAGCGAGTCAGAACATTATCTTCGCAGGCGGCCAATGGCTCTAATACCGACGAAGATCGCCTGGCGATTCAGGAAGAAGTGCGCTCATTAATGGCTGAAGTGAACCGTATTGCTGCAGACACCACTTTTGGTGGGCAAAACTTGCTGGACGGTACATATGATGCACAATTTCAGGTGGGCGCGGATGCTGTGCAGAATATCGGTTTCAGCATGAAAAATGTAGGCAGCACGGATAATTCAATGAGTACCAATGGTGGCTTTACACTATCCGGTGTCGCAGGTATTGCCAGTGCGGTCACGGGGAAAGCTCTGTCAGCCAACCTGGTGGGTGTCAGTGAAGCCGGTGGTACGGAAGCGGCAACGGCCTATTCATTTGCTGCGGAATTTACTGCCAGCGGTATTAGCGTATCAAGCCAGGGTAATGCACAGGCGGTGCTTGCTGGTATGGACGCACTAATTGCAGTGGTAGATAAAAAACGCTCAGAACTGGGTGCGGTACAAAATCGTTTCCAGTCATCGATAAATAATCAGGCGAACGTGTCAGAAAATCTGTCAGCAGCAAAATCCCGAATTAAAGACGCGGACTTTGCGGCAGAAACTGCAAAACTGACACAAAACCAGATTCTGCAACAGGCATCACAAACTATTCTGGCGCAGGCAAACCAGCGTCCACAAGCGGCACTGAGCTTACTGCAGGGATAAGATTAGAAAGAAGTGGTAGCACCCTTATCATGCTAGGGGTAGTAATAAGGGTGCTAAGTATATGGCAAGCTGTAAGTGGAGGCTAAAACCATAGCGACAAAAATCCGATGAACAAACTTTTGACACGTTAAAAGCAAAGCAATACCTGTGCCAATATCTGGTATCGGCACAGGCTCTCTCTTAAGAACAGCGGAAGACACAGGTCTTCCGCTTTTTTTTTATGTACACAATGGGACGGATAACGGCTCTGGCAGGTATGCGGCAAAAGTTTTCAGCTAAAGAGGCAACAATTGCCGCAGTTGATGGCCAGGATGTTACCTGGTTATACGTCATATCACGTTTTGTACAGGCTGGACTATACTGTTTAAGCCGTTTGAAAATAGCGGTTCTCTTCCAAAAGTCACTGTATTTTACTGATTGATTTATCAGCCTATTGCATAAATTTTCGTGGCAAACAACAAAAAAACTAAAGGACTAAAGACCAACGCCGATAACCTTTTTAGAGGATGTACATTCGTAGGTCACTCGTCAAAACCCGGAATCAGTTACTTAGGGGTAGGTCACTGTTTCGGATACCAAAATAGGAAGTGGAGGCTACAATGGCTTTAACTGTTAATACAAATGTAAGTTCACTGAACGCTCAGCGTCAGCTTATGACCTCAGGAAACCGTTTAGACCAGGCCTTTGAGCGCCTATCTTCAGGATTTCGAATCAACAGTGCATCTGACGATGCAGCGGGTCTACAAATCTCAAACCGTCTTGATGGTCAGATTAATGGTCTGAACCAGGGTATTCGAAATGCCAATGACGGCATTTCTCTGGCGCAAACCGCTGAAGGTGCAATGGATGAGATCACTAACTCATTCCAGCGTGTCAGAACGTTGGCGTCTCAGGCGGCGAATGGTTCGAACACTGATGAGGATCGTCTGGCGATTCAGGAAGAAATTCGGTCACTGATGACCGAAGTGAACCGGATTGCTGAGGATACTACCTTTGGTGGCCAGAACCTACTGGATGGTACTTATGATGCGAAGTTTCAGGTAGGTGCTGATGCGGCACAAACTATCGGTTTCAGTATGCAGAAAGTTGGCGGTACCGCGGCGGGTAACTCCCTAAGTGGCAATGGTGGCTTCACGTTGTCGGGTGTTGCAGGTGTGGCTAGTACGGTAACGGGTAAGTCCTTGTCAGCAAACCTGGTTGGCGTGAGTGAGGCCGGCGGTACAGAAGCCGCGACGGCGTATTCTTTTGCTGCAGAGTTCACTGCCAGCGGTATCAGTGTATCAAATCAGGGTAATGCGCAGGCTGTACTGGCCGGCATGGACAGCCTGATTGCGGTGGTTGATAAAAAACGGGCAGAGCTGGGTGCGGTACAAAACCGGTTCCAGTCCGCCATCAACAACCAGTCAAATGTGGCAGAAAACCTATCGGCTGCAAAATCGCGCATCAAAGATGCGGACTTTGCTGCTGAAACCGCCAAGCTGACGCAAAACCAGATTCTGCAGCAGGCGTCACAGTCTATCCTGGCACAGGCGAACCAGCGTCCACAAGCGGCACTAAGTTTGCTAGGTTAATTTACGTCATTCTTTGCCAGCAAGGGTAGACGCTTCTTTTTAAGAAGGTCTACTCTTTTTGCGTTGAGAGTAGGAGGCGAACATGTCGGTAGAAAATGCAACAGAGTTCAAAAGCTTTGCTTCAGTATCCGGTGACAATGGATTAAAAGCGAAGATTGATGAAAAGCGCCCAGCTGAAAACAATGACATTGTTTTGACTGAGGTGAAAGAATCAAAATCAGGCAATGTCCTACCCGATGAAAAAGAAAAGCCAGCAGGTATTGTTGAGCAGGTTCAGGAATCAGCAGAGCCAGACAACGAAGTGATTTTGGAAAAGCTTAAACAAATTAATGAGCAGTTTCCGTTGAAATCGACCAGTCTGGTATTTGAGTTTGATGATGCGAATGACCCTCCGGTGGTCAAAGTCGTGGATAAAGAAAGCGGTGATGTGATTCGCGAGATACCACCCAAAGAGCTTCGGGAAATTGCTCAAGCGTTAAGCGATATTGCCGATAACCTGAATGGCGATACAAATTCACAGCAAGGTAAACGTTCGTCGGGAATTTTAATCAACGAACGGTTATAAACAACAGCAGCACCTGAGGAGGTCATATGGCAACAATCACCAATGCTGGAGTAGGCTCCGGAATTGATTTGGAATCCATCATTTCTGCGACCCTTCAGGCGACCAACCAGCCCAAGCTGCAAAAATTTGCTTCTCGTGAATCCGAGCTTTCGGTGGAGCTGACCGGTATCGGTGGTATCAAATCGGTGATGAGTAAACTTCAGGATGTGTTCGAAGAGCTTTCCGATCCTGAAAAGTTTAATCAGCGTGCTGTTACTATGAGACAGCCAGACAGCGCAGCCTCCCTGGGCGATCTGGTTACGGTCAAAGCGGATGAAACAGCCACAACCGGCTCTTTTGATATCAGCGTGATGCAACTGGCTCAGGGGAGCCGGGCGCAAACTGACACTTCAAACCCTGCCAATACTTTTACCTCTGCTGATGAAGTAATTACCACCAGTGCCAGTACACTGACATTCTCCGCCGGTAGCAAATCCTTTGATATCGATATTGAAGCCAATGCGACACTCGAAGATATTCGTCAGGCCATTAATAGCGCCAGCGGTGAGTTCGGGGTGTCGGCGAATATTATCAATACCGGCTCGCAAAGCCTGCTGGTATTGGAATCGTCAGAAGCCGGCGCGGGCAATGACCTGGTTATTTCCAATAACAATGCTGAGCTGGACCGATTGTCGACGGTTGCCAACAGTGGCGGTGCCGGTGGGCTGGCAATTGCTCCAGAAGATGTGGCTCAGGATGCGATTATCGAAGTGGATGGTATTCAGATCACCAATACCAGCAATGTATTTAATGATGCAGTACAGGGACTGACCATTACCGCTAACCGTATTAGTGAAGACAGTGAAATTGCTAATGCCAGTGTAGCGTTTGACCGGGAAGGCGTAACTGAAAAAATTGACAGCTTTATTTCGGCGTTCAACAACACCATCGACATGATTAATCAGCAGTCGGCATCGGTGACAGCGCCGCTGTTTGGTGATGCGACAGTGCGTGCAATTAAGGATCAGCTTACCAATGCGCTGACAACCAAAATCAGTGGTGCGGGCAACTTCGAGACAATTTTTGATATTGGTTTATCACTGAATGAAAATGGCAAACTGGATAAAGAGAGTGTTGTTCGTAGTGTAAACGAGGCGCTGGATAGTGGGTTTGCTGATGTAGGTAAATTATTTACCAACGAGGGCGGGCTGGCGGAGACTTTCGGCAGTATTCTTGAAACTTATGTTGATTCAAGTGGCATTTTAAAGCAGCGTCAGGACTTCATCAATAAGCAGAAAGATGCGCTGGAAGATGATGTGATTGACCATGAGTATCGCATGCAGCAACTGGAAGCCAGTTTGCGTAAAAAGTATTCCTCGTTAGATACGTTAATAGCCACAATGCAAAGCTCAGGGAGTTATCTGATGAGCCAGCTAGACTCATTACCAGGCTTTACCCGTGAATAAAATCGTCTGCAGCCAGCATAATAAAAGCTAAGTTATTCTTTACATTAACTTTTGATGTCAGTCCCGCTACAATGAGACAGATATTTTAGTAGGGGAGCGAAAGCGACTCTGCACATACGCAATCAATGCATAAAAAGCAAAGCATTCATTTATGTTACTGCAAGCAGGCCGATCATGGATACGTTTGATAAAGTGCAAGAAAAAGTGGTTCTGCTGGCTGAGCAGATCGATGCGGAAAATTATGGTAACGCTAACAAAACGATGGAACAGTTGGATGTGCTTATTCGTCAGTTTACCTATCAGGAACTCGATGCTTTACGAGACGAACAAAAGCAATACCTTCACCGGTTAGCTAAATGGCTGAATGACGAAGACGATGATCTGAAACAGCGAAGTCAGCAACTGATTGAAACAATCGCTCCGTTTAATCGCGCTGGTGCGCTAAAAAATAAAAAACAGTATTAAGGCAGGCTTCTATGGATAAGCTTCAATCTTCTCTACTGGAACTGGAGAAAAAGTTATCAGAAACTTTGCAATATCAAGAGCGCCAGGCTGAATTTGATAAAGTTGCCAAACAGCGTTTTGACAACAATCTTGAAGCGTTTAAATCTTACTATCCTGCTCTGCATAAACAAATTACAACATTTGTTCCACGAAAAGACTTCACAGTATTTGTATCACCCTCTGGAGATGGCAATTATCAGCCGGAGGGGGCACCAGTACCGCTTTATGGGAATAACCCCGTCGAGCAGTCCCGGCAACAGGTTGAAAAAAACACACAAAAAGCACAGTTTGGTCGTTCGGCGCTTTACAGAGGCGCAGATGCGGGCACCAAAGCGGATAAACGTCTGCATATGCAATACATGGCAAAATTGGCAGAAAAATTTAAAGAAACAGTAGCCGAAGATGAGCCCCTGCTTGACTCTCTGCCAGCGCATTATCCAACCTGTATTATGTTTGGTGTGGGCTTAGGTTATGCGCTGTCTGAGTTATTGAAAGCGCACACTTTTGATTATCTGTTTGTGTGTGAACCCGACTTTGAAACATTTTATGCCAGTCTATACTGCACTGACTGGGAGGCGATTTTCACTAGTGCCGATGTACAAAGTGGCTGTGTTTTTTTACACATTGGCGTGACATACGAAAATTTCTTTCAGGAAATTCAGAATATCTATAACGATATTGGTGCCTTTTCCCTGATCAGCAGTTTTTGTTACCAGCATACACCGGGCGACAAGGTTAATGCGTTAATCAGAACGTTCTTTGACCACTTCTTCCAAATTCAATTAGGTTACGGATTTTACAACGATGCGGTTACCGGTATCGCGCATACTATTGAAAACTTCAACACGCACCACTGTCCGGTTTTTGTACCTCCGCCTAAAAAAAGTCAATCACTCAAATCACTGACAGCATATGTTGTGGCTAACGGGCCGTCTGTTGATGAAGCCATCGATGTGCTACGCGAAAACCGCGAAGATGTCGTGATTTTTGCAGCGGGTACAGCACTTTCCACATTACTAAAACTCGGTATCACGCCAGATTTTCATGTACTTGTTGAAAGGCCAAAAAATACTTACGACGTGCTGGTAGAAACTACCGACATCAACGAGCTGAAAAAGCTGAATCTGCTGGCTGTCGATGTGATGTATCCGGAAGTCTCGCCTTTATATCAATGGGCCGGTTTAGGTTTAAAAGGACCGGAAGCAAGTAGTGTTTTAGCTCAGTTTGAATATTTAAAGGTTCATCAGACTCTGGTTGGTTCGATGTTTTGTGCCAGTCCATTGGTCGCCAATACCGCCCTGTCCTTCGCCACCATGATGGGATTTGGTGAAATCTATATGTTTGGTGTGGACAATGGCTATCCAATGAGCGGACAAAGTCATTCGGAGCATAGCATCTATTTGGATCCTGGCTACAAAAACCGTTATATGGCGAATCCAGATGCACCGCATATTCTGGAAGGGAATTTGTCTGGTCAGGTAAAAGCCACTACCTTGATGCTGCAGGCCAAACAGCAAATGGAGACGTTAGTTAAGGCCTATCCACATATTCAGTTTTACAACGTAGGCAGTGGGGCAAAAGTGGCCGGGACTGAGCCATTGACCGTCGACGATATTCTGTGTGTGCCACTTAAACAGCACAAAGAGCAAGTGGTAGAAGATATCAAAACACGGTTCTTTAGTGAACTGGTTATCAATGATCCTGAACAGGCCGTGGGGATTGAAGAGCTCGAGTCGTTGTGCGATTACCTGCTGGAAATTGCGCACCGGCCTTATTCTACACGACAGGAAGCTTCCGATTTGTTACGTGCCCAGGCCCGTGTGGTGTTTGCTTATCGCGGCCGCAAATTCGGGCATTTGTTCCATGTTATTAAAGGCACGCTACTGTATTTTCACGGGCCGCTTATCAGCTTGCTTTACATGTATGCCGACGAGAAGAAATCCTTAGGCTGGTTTGCTGAAGCTATGGCGGTATGGATCGATTGTATCAAAGCCATGAGGGCGGATTATAAACATGCCTGGAATAAACGTTGCGAATACTCTTTAGAAGAAATACTTTACCTGAAAAGTTTGACTGATAAATAAAGGGTGATGGGTGGCTGTTGCAGCGCCAGTTTTTTGTCGAAAGAGCATTTACCTTTATAAGTTAGCAATTTAGCAAAATAAGCGCTAATTTTAACTGTGTACTGTTACAACACGGTAGTGACAACGTTATATCGCGCACTTTAACGACACCATGGCAGGAAATCTAAGATAACTTGCTGATATCATGGAATAAGATAAAGTGTCGTTTTTATTTAGCAAAGCGAGGCCAGCCATTTATGTTTAACAATAAAACAATTTTAATTACAGGCGGGACCGGCTCCTTTGGGCGCAAGTTTACTCAACATATCCTGGATAACTTTTCGCCAAAGAAAATCATTGTTTATTCACGGGATGAGCTAAAGCAGTACGAAATGCAACAGGATTTTCCACAGCCCTGTATGCGTTTTTTTATTGGTGATGTACGTGACGAAGTGCGGCTTAAAGAAGCCATGAGCGACGTAGACTTTGTCGTACATGCAGCCGCCCTGAAACAAGTGCCGGCTGCCGAATACAATCCAATGGAATGTATTAAAACCAACATTATGGGGGCGCAGAATGTGATTAGCTGTGCCCTGAGTAATGGAGTTAAAAAGGTCGTAGCGTTATCCACAGATAAAGCGGCAAACCCGGCTAATCTCTACGGTGCCACCAAACTGGTATCGGATAAATTATTTGTTGCAGCCAATAACACCGTTGGAAAACGTGATACCCGATTCAGTGTGGTGCGTTACGGTAATGTTATGTGCTCCAGAGGCTCTGTGATTCCGTTTTTCCAAAAGCTGATACAAGACGGCGCGACTACTTTGCCTATTACCCACCCAGACATGACACGGTTCATGATTACTCTTAAAGAAGGGGTGGAATTTGTGTGTAAAAGTTTTGAGCGCATGCATGGCGGAGAAATTTATGTGCCCAAAATACCTTCAATGAAAATGGTGGATGTGGCAACAGCATTGGGTCCGGATCTGGATCAGGAAATAATCGGTATCCGACCAGGCGAAAAATTACATGAGACTATGTGCCCGGCAGATGATTCTCATCTGACGCTTGAGTTTCATGATCATTTTGTTATCTGCCCGACGATCCAGTTTGCCGATAAACAGGATTTTTCAAAGAATAAACTTAATGAATCAGGCACTGCGGTGGCAGAAGGATTTGAGTATAACTCAGGTAATAACACTGAATGGATTGGTCCGCAGGACCTGCTGGCCTGCCTTGAAGAAGCCTCCAGTTAATGACATTTATTCCGTACGGCAGGCAGGATATCAACCAGACCGACATTGATGCGGTGGTTGATGTGCTCAAATCAGATTTCATCACGCAGGGGCCAGCCGTACCTGCATTTGAGCAGGCGATAGCAGACTATACCCGAAGTCAGTTTTGTATTGCCGTAAACAGTGCCACATCAGCACTGCATCTGGCGTGTATGGCACTTGGCGTAGCCAGTGGTGACACTGTCTGGACCTCCCCGATTACATTTGTCGCCAGCGCCAACTGTGCCAGATACTGTGGCGCTGATGTCGATTTTGTGGATATCGATCCGGATACCTTTAATCTTTGTCCTGTCAAACTTCGCGATAAACTGAAAAAGCATGCTGCTGAAGATTTACCACTGCCCAAAGTGCTTATTGCGGTTCATATGGCCGGTCAGTCCTGTGCGATGAAGCAGATTCATGCTTTGAGTCTGGAGTATGGTTTCAGAATTATTGAAGATGCCTCTCATGCCATCGGTGGCCGGTACCTCAATGAACCGATTGGTCAGTGTACCTATAGTGATATCTGCGTATTCAGCTTTCATCCGGTTAAAATTGTGACTACCGCTGAAGGCGGCGCATTAACCACCAATAATGCTGAACTGGCAAAGGTGTTGTCACAGTTACGCAGTCACGGTATCACCAGGGATCAGGATGATATGCTGGTAAAGCAATCCTTAGATGGTGACTGGTTTTATGAACAGCAGGCCCTGGGCTTTAATTATCGAATGACAGAAATGCAGGCTGCCCTGGGACTCTCTCAGATGCAGCGACTGGATGAATTTGTTGAGCGTCGCCATAGCCTTGTAAAAGACTATCGTGAATTGCTGGGCAATCTGTCACTGCTTTTGCCTGACTGTGCCGATGACTATTATTCCGCTTTTCACTTATTTATTGTGCGTGTGCCTCAGGGCAGCGAAGTGAGGAAGCGTTTATTTGAGAAGCTGCGTAACAATAATATCGGCGTTAATGTGCATTATATTCCGGTACATTTTCAGCCTTACTATCAAAAGCTGGGCTTCAGAAAAGGGCAGTTCCCGGCAGCGGAAAGCTATTATGACGGCGCGTTAAGCCTGCCTCTTTATCCTTCCATGACCAGGGATGATCAACAGGCGGTTGTTGATGTTATTTACCAGTTTTTTGATGAACTGCGACGTTAGTCAGATACTAAATATCACGCACAAAACAGCCAGTGGATAATATCCCCGGCTGTTTTTTGCTTTTTAAAACCGGCTTTTTCAAAGATTATTTGGCTTGCTACATTAGTTACCTTTGTCCGGGCTACTAGTGTGATGGAATGGTGTACCAAAAAGTAAGCAATAGATTTTTTTAACAGGGGAGAGGCGAGCCCGCGACCTCGCAGCGCCGGATTAACATTGATAGAGATCTCAGCGGTTAAGCGGTCTGATTCGATATCAAACCGGCACATGCCCACTTTCTCGCCGGCATACTCACCAATCAACAGGTGTTTTTGTGAATTTTCAAGCACGCAGGATAACCACTTATGGTGTTCTTTTTCTTTGACTATTTTGCTGTCAAATGACATGGCCCGGGTGGTGGCATCATTACGCCATACGAGCAGGTCAGCAGAATCAGCGAGGCTTGCCGAGCGGATTAAAACGTCAGGAGTTGTCATGGTAAATCGTTCCGTAAAATCACGTAGATTAAATTAAGGCCCAGCTCATCGGCGTTCCTTTTGCTGCATCCTGATTAATGGGCTTGCCCAGCAATAATGGCAAATATTTGGGTGGTAATCCTAATCCCGGTCTGACAGAGCGAAGATTTTGTGCAGTCAGTATCTCGCCTTTTTTCATATCTTCAGCGATATAAAGAGAGCGTCGGAAAACCAGCGAAGATTGTTCTTTGGCTGTTGCGCCATAGGATATTTTGCCTAATGCGGCGGCGGCTCGATCGGTCTCATCCACCAGTAGCCTGAGCTCATCAGGCTCTAAGGAAAAGTCGGCATCGACTCCGCCTTCACTGCGGTCCAGCACAAAGTGTTTTTCGACCACTGACGCGCCAAGGGCCACAGCAGCCACGGCTACACCCACCCCCATGGTGTGATCTGATAACCCTACCTGGCAGTCGAACAGTTCCGCTAAATGAGGAATTGTACGCAGGTTGGCATCCACCGGGCGGGCAGGGTAATTACTGGTGCACTTCAGTAAAATAAGTTGAGTACATCCGTTTTGCTTTAATACCTCAACAGATTCGGCAAGCTCAGCCTGGCTCGCCATACCAGTAGAAACAATGACAGGTTTACCGGTTTTTGCGACTGCCGCGAGCAGAGCATGATCAGTATTTTCAAACGACGCAATTTTATAGCAGGGTACCTGCAACTCTTCCAAAAACGCGACGGCGCTCAAATCAAACGGCGAACTGAATGCCAGCAGGCCGAGCTCGCTGGCATAATCAAACAGTTCTTTGTGCCATTCCCAGGGCGTCATAGCCTGTTGGTAAAGGTCGTACAGTGAAGAGCCTTCCCACAGACTGTTCGGGTCGCTGATAAAAAACTCACCATGATGGACATCAAGAGTAATAGTATCCGGGGTGTAGGTTTGTAACTTCACCGCATGAGCACCGGCTGCTGCGGCCACTTTAATCAGTTCTCTGGCTTTTTCCAGTGACTGGTTATGGTTTCCCGACATTTCTGCAATGATAAAAGGGGGATGGCCGGGGCCAACTTCACGGTTGCCAATGGTAATGGAGGTCATAGTTTTTCCCCATGTAGATGGTTTATGTGTTCAATCACTTTATTTACACCGCTGTCAGGCGGCACGATGTTTCGTGCCTGCCGGGACAATGCGAAAAGTGCATCTGGGTGTTGAAAATAAAACAGCATTTTCTGGATGAGTAAATCAGGGCTGAATTGTTCATAGGCGCCCAGCCACTCACAGGCGCCGGCATTTGCCAGCTCTTTGGTTATTTCTGTCTGATTGTCTGCCGTGGTAATAATGAGGCCGGGCAGGCCAACACGGCAGCGCTCCCAATGTGTTGAGCCACCACTGCCTATCATCAGCGATGCTTTTTGCATCAGTTCAGACATGTAGTGACAGTTTTCATGCAAAGTAACCCCTTTATAATGAGCAATCTGCAGCTGTAGTTCCCTGCTAAACGGATAGCTTGCTCCGATGACAACATCAGCAGTGACATTGTAATTTGACAGCGACGGCAGCAGTGCAGCGCACTGCGCTGTTAAATTCTGCTCATCGCTACCGCCAAAGCTGATTAGCAGGTGATTCGGCAATCTGGTGGTCAGTTGCTGATTAAATTCATCCCGCAGTAGAGCAAACTTTGGCCCTAGCAAGTTTTTGCAGTGTGCAGGAACCAAGGCTTTGTAACGATGCTCGGGGGCTGAATAGTAGTTCTGATCGAGCAGAATATCGCAATCATGCAGACGATTAGCCAAATCATCGATAACCATAATATGCTGACTCAACCGGCGCATCACCCCACAAAATGCCGCGCCAAGAGCATAGTGATCAACAATAAGCAGTGATAGTTCTGACTCGGTCAGCAGCTCACACCATAGCTGAGCTTCGTGCTCCTGACTGATTCCATCAGGTATATCTGCCAGTATCAGCCTGAATCCCTGCTGCAGAATTTTCTCGCCAAGATGACCGGGCATACGCTTACACAAAAATGTTATTCGGGCACTTTGTGGCAGGTGGCTGGCCAGCGTCAGGCATCGCATAATATGCCCTGTACCTATTGTGGTAGAAGCATCAGCCCGAATGGCAATATTCATATTTTCCCCTGCTTTTGCAGCACATCGTGCATGACCTCAGCTCGTTCCCAGTCTTCAGTGGTGTCGATATCGCACACCAGATAATCCGGTAATTCAAACAAGCGTGACGTGGGGCTGAAAATAGGCGCCTCAGCAGTGCGCCACAGACTTTCGTGTGACCAGTACAACTGTCCTGCATCATGGAAAGCCGGAGCCAGATCCTGTGAGCGTTTTTCGATGCTACTGGCGTCAAATGGCACAACGCCCCCGTCACTGGCTTTAAGTAGCGCCCGCTGGATGGGAAAAGCAAACCGGGTGGCAGTAAATACATTGGTGATGCCGGAATCTGCCTGAAGTAAACACAGGCTGTCATCGATCACAGATGGCGTCAGAAACGGTGCTGTAGCATAAATACAGGCGCAGTAGTCAAGTTGCCACTTTTGGGCAATTAATGTTTCTACTGCGTGACACATTACCTCGGCTGTGCCGGTAAAGTCATCCGCCAGGTGGGCTGGCCTCAGGAAAGGTACGCAGGCGCCTTCCTGTAACGCAATTTGTGCAATGTCTTCATCATCAGTAGACACGACGACTTTATCAATCACATTACTTTTTTGCGCACAGCGAATAGAATGCGCGATCATCGGAATACCGCAAAAAGACTTTATATTTTTACGGGGGATGCGTTTGCTTCCGCCGCGGGCAGGGATAATGGCTATATTCATAAATTGCCGGCTACATTGCAAAAATTGATAATCCGGCAGTATATCAGGATGATATCGTCCGGTACGTTGTTGTCGTCTATCCTATATCGGCGTTGGTCAAAAAAAGTGAAGCCAAGTCAGTACAGCGACAGTCTCTGTTGTCAGTATCTTGCGTATGAAATAAGCGTAACAGGTATTGACTCTGATACGCTATGGGCAGGCGACTTACTAACCAAACCGCCAGTGTTTTGCTAAGCTGTATAAGATATTCGGAGGCGAAGCGATGGAAATCAACGGTTCTCAGGTCACCCCGTCAGGGCTTGGTCAGATTCAGGATAAGAAAACGGATCTGAGTGAGAAGCTGGCCAGTGGTAAGCAGGTTAACAGTGCTGAAGATAATGCTGCGGCATTGCAGATTATTGATCGTCTGACCTCGCAGGTGGAGGGAAATCGTCAGGCACTGAGTAATGCGTATGACGGCATATCGCTGGCGCAGGTTGCCGAAAGTGGCTTGCAGGGAATTGGCGAGGGTGTGTCGCGTATTCGTGAACTGACATTGCAGGCTGGCAATGGTGCACTGAACAGCACTGACCGCGAAGCCATCCAGCAGGAAATCACTGCGTTGCAGGACAACATTTCTCAAACTGCTGAGCAAACCCAGTTTGCCGGAAAGCCTTTATTAAGTGAACAGGGCAGCCTGTCGTTTCAGGTGGGCGCAGATAGCGGACAGACCACCGATATTCAGACCAATGATGTGGTCAGTGATATCGCTGGCTTGTTAAGTATTGACGTAACCAGTGGCAGCATTGACGATGCTATTGCGCAGACCGACAGTGCGCTGGAGTCGGTGGGTGTCTTTCAGGCAGAGCTCGGCGCGGTGCAGAATCAGCTGGCCAGTACGACCCGAAATCTGACTCAGTCAGATATCAGCGCCACGTCATCCCGCTCACGTATTGGGGATCTAGATTATGCGCAGGCTGCCTCGCAGCAAGCCAGTCAGGATGTGCTCGAAAAAGCCTCTACCTCCGTACAAGCCATTGCAAATCAGCAGCGAGGTCAGGTATTGTCTTTATTAAGTTAATGACTTGCCGTCATTTTTTTGAAGAAAAGCAGGGCTGCCTGCTTTTTTTGTGACCAAATTTTGACGATTCTTTGTTGTGCTTTATGCGGTAACCGCTAAAATCAGACAAATGCGCTAAACTCTTAATAATAAATACGCGTCATCCGGGGATTTAATGAAGGATATTCTGCTCGTTAGTGATAACGGCGATCTTATTCATAAGCTTGAAACGATCGTTTCTTTTATCGGTGAACCCTATTCGAGCCGCTCTTTTGCGGACAGCACCGCCTACCTTAATGATAATCCTGTCGATGCAGTACTGGTGGATTTTTCCGTGTCCCAGTGCAAGGAATTGATCAGACAGTATCCGCAGATCCCATTTATTGCCGTGGTGAATTCTGACGGCACGGTCGCCCCGGAGCAAAACCTGGTGGCTGTCACCACCTTACCGATTACCTATCCGGTGTTAACTCAGGCTATCCATCGCTGCCAGGAATACAGCCGGCGCCGTCCCGGTTCAGACAAACCGTCTGGATTTAAAACCCGATTATTCCGTTCGCTGGTGGGGCAGAGCAATGAAATTCAGATGGTGCGCCGTCTGGTCGAGCAGGTGGCACCCACCGATGCCACGGTATTGATTCTGGGCGAGTCGGGTACCGGCAAAGAAGTGATTGCCCGTAATGTGCATTTTTTCTCGGAGCGTAAAGACGGTCCGTTTATTCCGGTAAATTGTGGGGCTATCCCCGGCGAACTGCTGGAAAGTGAATTATTCGGCCATGAAAAAGGCGCGTTTACCGGCGCGATCAGTGCCCGCAAAGGCCGTTTTGAGCTGGCTGAAGGCGGTACTTTGTTTCTTGATGAGATTGGCGACATGCCCCTGCAGATGCAGGTAAAGCTGCTGCGGGTGTTACAGGAGCGTACCTTTGAACGGGTGGGCGGGCATACGCCTATCAAGTGTAATGTTCGTATTGTGGCAGCAACGCACCGAAATCTTGAAACCATGATCAAAGCGGACAAATTCCGTGAGGATTTGTACTACCGGCTTAACGTATTTCCTGTCGATAGCCCGGCACTGCGCGAACGCAAAGATGATATTCCTCTGTTGCTGCAAGAGCTTATCAGCCGAATTCAGGGCGACGGCGTGGAAGGGGTTAAGTTCACCGAACTTGCCATCGCCTCGCTGATGGAGCATGAGTGGGCCGGGAATGTACGCGAGTTGTCTAACCTGGTGGAACGTCTGAGCATTCTGTTTCCCGGTCAGATTGTGGATATTCAGGATCTGCCACCTAAATATCAGTACGGAGATGTACAGGCTTATCAGCCGGACTATCCTGAAGAGCTGCTTGAGCGTGATGCCTTTAACGAACTGTTTGCTGAGTCGGCGGCGGCAGAGCATGAGCGCCAGCAGGCCGAGCCAGCGCCGGCAGATATTCCGCCGTTGACAGTGGATGAATTCCAGGCGCCCATGCTTGAAGAGGGCGTTAATCTTAAAGAGTATTTATCCGAGCTTGAAATCAATATGATCATTCAGGCCCTGGAGCAACAGGACTGGGTAGTCGCCCGGGCTGCTGATAAGCTGGGAATGCGCCGGACAACGCTGGTTGAGAAAATGCGTAAATACAATATTCAGCGTGAAGAGCAGTGTTCGTCAGATAATTGACTCTGATACCTACCCTTTAAATTCAATCCAAGCCATTGAAATAGAAGAAAAATAAATCTGGCACAATACGTGCAATTCTGTATGTCATAACGACAGACGTCTGCTTTTTGACGAGGACGACATGGCATACGATAGCGCACTGTATAGCACCTATAGCGACAATGAATTTCTGCTTCACGATAGCCCGGTTTATTGCAGCGATCCGGTGGCTGATCCTGCCCAGGAAGTAGCCACGTTGCGTAAGCAGGCAAACCGCCTGTCAGACTTGCTTCAGGTTATGCCCAATGGCGTGATTGTGCTGGATGGCTCCGGTATCGTTCGTCAGGCCAACCGGCAGGCGATGGAGCTGCTTGGTGAGCCGCTGGAAGGCGAGATCTGGCGCAGCATTATTACCCGGTCTTTTAAACCCCGCGCTGATGATGGTCATGAAGTGTCTCTGATTGATGGCCGGCGGGTCAAACTGTCGATTACCCCTTTGCAAAATGAACCCGGTCAGTTGATCGTAATCACGGATCTGACCGAAACCCGCCAACTACAGGCGCGGGTCAGCCACATGCAGCGTTTATCGTCACTGGGCAAAATGGTGGCATCGCTGGCTCATCAAATTCGTACGCCGTTATCCGCAGCGATGCTGTATGCGGCAAACCTTTCCCGACCTGATCTGGACAAAAGCGCCACCCAGCGTTTTGCCAGTAAAATGTCCGACCGATTGCAGGAGCTGGAAGGTCAGGTCAACGATATGCTGTTGTTTGCCAAATCAGGTGAAGACCAGGTGGTCGGTGCTATAACGGCTACCGATATCAAGCTGGCGGTGGCGCCTACCGCGCTATCTATAGGCGATCAGCACCAGCAGACTATTGTCTTTGAGGGCTTTGAACAATCTGTTTCCCTGACCGGTAATATCACCGCATTACAGGGCGCGCTGCTTAATCTTATTCACAATGCCTGTCAGGTGAATCCGGCAGGCGGTCAGATTATTCTGCGCGCCTCCATTCATCATCAAAACCTGCAAATCACGGTTAGCGACCAGGGCCCTGGTATTGAACAGGCGCAGGTAAAGCGAATTTTTGAGCCGTTTTATACCACCAAGACCCATGGCACCGGGCTGGGGCTGGCTGTGGTCAAATCTGTGGCAAACTCACACAAGGGCAGTTTATCAGTGCATAACCTGCCGGGCGGTGGCGCCTCTTTTGTGATGTGTTTACCGGTGCTCAATGCACATAGCGCTGCTCAGTCAATTGCAGGAGAAACCCTATGAGCCAGACCAGTATTCTTATCGTGGAAGACGATGCCGGCCTTCGCGAAGCACTGATAGACACATTGTCGCTTGCCCGTTACAAGGTAGTGGCAGCTCAAAGCGCTGAAGACGCTATGATACAGCTTGGTCAGCATACTATTGACCTGGTGGTCAGCGATATTCAGATGGCTAACATGAGTGGTCTGGTACTGCTTAAAAATATCAAATCCCGGTTCCCGCAAATGCCGGTATTACTGATGACCGCCTATGCCACTATCGACGATGCTGTGCAGGCTATGCGAGACGGTGCGACTGATTATCTGTCTAAACCCTTTGCGCCCGAAGTGCTGCTTAACCTGGTGGAGCGTTATGCGCCGGCCCGTAAAATTGAATCGCGCACGCCGATTGTGGCAGATCCATCCAGCCTGCAGTTACTGGCGCTGGCGCGCAAA
Source organism: Salinimonas lutimaris (assembly GCF_005222225.1). Classification (GTDB taxonomy): domain Bacteria; phylum Pseudomonadota; class Gammaproteobacteria; order Enterobacterales; family Alteromonadaceae; genus Alteromonas; species Alteromonas lutimaris. Next base: position 3,124,706 of record NZ_CP036536.1, on the reverse strand, counting down.
GTAGCCAGATCTGATGCAACCGTTATGGTGCTAGGCCCCAGCGGCTCAGGAAAAGAAGTCTTATCGCGCTATATTCACGATCAGTCCGGCCGCAGTCAGATGCCGTTTGTGGCAATTAACTGTGCCGCCATACCGGAAAACATGCTCGAGGCGACGTTGTTCGGTTATGAAAAAGGCGCATTTACCGGTGCGGTACAGGCCTGTCCGGGTAAGTTTGAACAGGCTCAGGGCGGTACGCTATTACTGGATGAAATCACCGAAATGGATTTATCCCTGCAGGCTAAGCTGCTGCGGGTTCTTCAGGAAAAAGAAGTAGAGCGGCTGGGCGGACGAAAAACCGTGGCTCTGGATGTCCGGGTAATTGCAACCAGCAACCGGGACTTACGACAGGCTGTGGATGCCGGACAGTTCCGCGAAGATTTATATTACCGGCTGAATGTGTTTCCTATGGTATGGCAGCCGCTGGCACAACGGCCCGGTGATATTGTGCCGCTGGCCGAGCATCTGCTTAATCGGCACAGCGCCTCTCAGGGGATGGGCGTCGTGAAGCTTAATGCCGCAGCGCGCAATAAGCTGGAAAACTATACCTGGCCGGGCAATGTCAGAGAACTGGAAAATGTTATCCAGCGTGCACTGATTTTATGTAACGGCGATACTGTGGATTCATCAGATCTGATGATTGATATGGCAGACAGTCTGCCTGTTCACACAGCCAGTCGGCCGGCCGAAGAGGACGATAACAGTAAGCTGGGCTCTGAGTTACGACAGCAGGAACACCAGATTATTCTCGATACGCTGGAAGCCTGTAACGGTAAGCGTAAGGAAGTGGCCGAGAAACTGGGCATCAGCCCGCGTACATTACGCTATAAACTCGCCCGTATGCGAGATGACGGTATCGAGCTGCCCGCCTGATCCCTGCCTGAAAAGTTGCCTCTGTTCACCCGGTCCATGCTGCTTGTCACGGCGACCGGGTGCTTGTTTTTTTGCTATTGCGCCTTCCTCACTGCCGTCATTATTTTGGCTTTTCCATTCTAACTCATTGTAATTAAATACAAATAAAAGTTGGCTCGCCAGTTGCAGAGTTACTGGTAATTGTAATTCGGTCAGACAGGTTTCTGACAGTTATTTCCCCGGAGAGTCACGATGGACGTTAAAGCCAATAGTTTGTATCAGGAAATGCAATCCATGATCGGGCAGACCCGTCTTCAGCCTATCGAAAACCCGCAAGCTCAGGAAGCGCTGGTGCCGTCGACTTCGGCCACCGAATTTTCAGCCATGCTGAAAGGAGCTATCGAAGGTGTCAACGAGATGCAGCATACGTCAAAAAATATGCAGCAGGCGTTTGAAATGGGGGATAAGTCATTAAGCCTGGCGGATGTCATGCTGGCCAAAGAAAAATCCGGCATTGCGTTTGAAGCAACAGTGCAGGTACGCAACAAAGTGCTTGAGGCGTACAAAACCATCATGAACATGCCGGTGTAGGTAAGGATAAGTAACCATGGCTGACACAGGAACAAACCTCACCGTATCCGATGATTCAATGGGCGGGGCGGCAGAAACAGAAAATAAATCCGGCTTTATGGATGCGCTGGGTAGCGCAGATATGATGCGCCAGATGGCTCTGGTCGTGGTACTGGTAATCTGTGTAGCCATTGCGGTGTTTATTCTTATCTGGGCGCAGGAACCGGACTACCGGCCACTGGCCAAAATGGAAACCGAAGAGCTGATTGAAACTCTGGATTACCTGGATGCCAGCCAGATTGACTACAAGCTGGAAGGCAATACGATTTTTGTGCGTCAGGATGAATTTCAGAATATTCGTCTGGGTATGACCCGTCAGGGGCTGTCTGGCTCAAATGACTCAGGCTCTGACATCATTATGCAGGACATGGGCTTTGGCGTCAGCCAGCGGGTTGAGATGGAGCGTTTGAAACACGCCCGCGAAATGCAGATTGCGACCACCATCCAAGATATTTCCAGTATTCAAAAAGCCCGCGTTCTGCTGGCTATGCCAAAAGAAAATGTATTTGCCCGGCGCGAGAAAAAAGCCAGCGCCACCATCGTACTTACCGCCAAGCGAGGCAAAGTGATTGCCGGTGAAGAAGTGGATGCGGTGGTGGATATTGTGGCCTCTGCGGTACAGGGCATGGAGCCGTCAAATGTTACCGTGACAGACAGTAACGGCCGGCTGTTGAACTCTGGCTCTCAGGACTCCATGAGTGCCCGGGCGCGCAAAGAGTACGAACTGGAGCGTAAGCGCGAAGCCGAATATCTGGAAAAAATTGACGGGATTCTGATCCCCGTACTGGGTTTGGGCAATTATACCGCGCAGGTGGATGTCACCATGGACTTTACCGCTATGGAGCAAACCCAGCGTAGCTACAACCCGGATTTACCAGCGGTTCGCAGTGAAATGCTGGTGGAGCAAAATACAGTAGGGTCAGCAGCTGGTGGCATTCCCGGTGCGCTGAGTAATCAGCCCCCTCTGCCGGCCGATATTCCTGAAAACGCCATTGGTACGGGCGGTGCCGGTACGCCGGTACCAGGTAGTAAGAATAAAGAAACCACCCGTAACTACGAGCTGGATACCACCATCAGCCATACCAAAAAACAAACCGGAACCATGCGTCGTCTGAGCGTTTCGGTGGCGGTGGACTATGCCTCATCAACAGCCGAAGACGGTACCGTGAGTACCGCGCCGCGCAAGCAGGAAGAGTTGCTGAATATCCGACGTTTGCTACAGGGTGGTCTGGGATTTGATGTTACCCGCGGCGATTCACTGGAAGTGGTCAGTGTACCGTTTACCCGCATGGATGCCGGCGAAATCGAAGATCTGCCAATCTGGGAGCAGCCGAAGTTCCTGCCTATACTGAAACTGGTTATGGGCGCACTGGTCATTATCGTCCTGATCATCTTTGTTATCCGTCCAATGTTGCGCAAACTGATTAACCCGGACGACACCAAGGAAGTGGAAGATTTTGATGCCGATGAAGGACTGGATCTGGGTGATGATACCATCAGCATGCTTAATACCGACTTTGATGAAGGTCAGGTGGGCTTTGCCGCAGACGGCTCGCTGATGCTGCCGGATCTGCATAAAGATGAAGATGTACTTAAAGCCGTACGGGCCCTGGTGGCCAATGAACCTGAATTGTCAGCCCAGGTGGTAAAAGGCTGGCTGATGCAGGATGAATAGGAGCGTTTAGGGTCATGGCTGAAGAATTAGCAACAACTCAACAAGAACCCAGCTACGATGTTGGTAAGCTGGAAGGCGTGGAAAAAGCAGCCATTCTGCTGCTCAGTTTGTCCGAAGAAGATGCCGCGCAGATTTTAAAGCATCTTGAGCCTAAGCAGGTTCAGAAGCTGGGCGCGGAAATGGCAAAAGTGGATGATATGACACAGGGTAAAATTACCGCTGTGCATAAACACTTTATCGATGAAATCCAGAATTACAGCACGATCGGCTTCCAGTCGCAGGACTTTGTGAAGCGAGCCCTGACCGCGGCATTAGGGGAAGATAAAGCCGCGAACCTGATTGATCAGATTCTGATGGGCAGCGGCGCCAAAGGGCTGGATTCACTGAAATGGATGGACTCTAAGCAGGTGGCGTCAATTATCCGTAACGAGCACCCGCAGATCCAGACCATTGTGTTGTCATATCTTGAACCAGAGCAAAGCGCCGAGATTCTGGCGCAGTTCCCGGAAAAAGTCCGGCTGGATCTGCTGATGCGGATTGCCAACTTAGAAGAAGTACAACCCGCGGCCTTACAGGAGCTTAACGAAATTATGGAGAAACAGTTTGCTGGTCAGGCCGGTACTCAGGCAGCCAAAATGGGTGGCCTGAAGTCAGCCGCCAACATCATGAACTATCTGGATACGGCTATCGAAGGCCAGCTGATGGATGCCATCCGCGAACAGGATGAGGAGATGAGTCAGCAGATTCAGGATCTGATGTTTGTTTTCGACAACCTGGTGGATGTGGACGACAAGGGGATTCAGGCTATTTTGCGCGAAGTTCAGCAAGATGCGCTGCTTAAAGCCATTAAAGGCGCCGATGACGAGCTGAAAGATAAGATTACCCGCAACATGTCTAAGCGGGCAGCCGAAATGCTGACCGATGATCTGGAAGCTATGGGGCCGGTAAGAATCTCAGAAGTGGAAACCGCCCAGAAAGAAATACTGTCTGTGGCACGTCGTCTGGCCGACTCCGGTGAAATTATGCTGGGCGGCGGTGGCGGCGAAGAATTCCTGTAACCTTTTACTCAGGTAGTAGAGCACGATGTCGGATAATCAGGATAACAATTTTTCTGCCGAGCAGGCCAGACTGTGGGATCTTCCGTTTATGGAAGACGAGGATACCGCCAGCAAGGCATCGGTGACCAATGCGCTGAACCGGCGTAGCGACTGGGTGTATGAGCCGCCGGAAGAAGAAGAGGAAATTCTGCCGCCAACGCTTCAGGAAATTGAAGCTATTCGCCAGGCCGCCCGCGACGAGGGATTTGCAGAAGGCCGTCAGGCCGGCTTTGACGAAGGACGCTCAGAGGGGCTGCAAAGCGGTCACCAGGAAGGATATGAAGCTGGTCTTGCAGAAGGGCGTCAGCAGGGGCTGGAAGAAGGTCAGGCGGACATTACCACACAACTCGATAGTCTGGGTAGCCAGCTGGAGATGCTACATCAGCCACTGGAGCAGGCGACTGAGGCGTCTCGCACTCAGTTGGTCCGGCTAGCCGTGTCGCTTGCCCGGGCCGTGATCCGGACTGAAGTTGCCACCAATGAAACTGTAATATTGCAGGCGCTCAGTGAAGGTATCAAAGTATTGCCGGTAACCGAAACCCGGTATCAGATTCACATGAACCCGGACGACCTGGCCCTGATGAACACTCATTTTGGTGCCGATACCATTCAGGAAAAAGGCTGGCAGCTGGTGGAAGCACCGGCCATGGCGCGCGGTGGCTGCGACATTATTACCACCCATAATGCGGTGGATGTATCAGTAGAGCGGCGCTGTCGTGATGTGCTGGATACGTTTTTACTGGAACAGGGGTTAAGCGGTGAGTGATCCCTTTGCTGATTATTTTGCCGGGTTATCTGAGCAGGTGCCTCAGCCGCCGGTGGTTGCCGCTGGCAAACTGGTGCGCGGTATCGGCCTGACCTTAGAAGCTGTCGGTTGTCAGTTGCCGGTAGGCAGCCAGTGCATGGTACAAACAGTGGAAGGCGAAATTGAAGCCGAGGTGGTCGGGTTTGGTGATGAGATTACCTACCTGATGCCCACCGAAGCAGTACGCGGTATTGTGCCTGGTTCACGGGTCATTCCGCTGAACCGGGAAAGCGGACTGGCGGTAGGGCCTGAGCTGCTGGGCCGGGTGGTTGACGGCAATGGTCAGCCGCTTGACGGACTGGGCGCGCTGAAAACCAGTCAGCGGGTGCCCACACTGCGCCCGCCAATGAATCCGCTGACGCGCCGGCCTATTACCGAACCGATGGATGTGGGCGTACGCTCTATCAATGCGATGAACACGGTTGGCGTAGGCCAGCGTATGGGGTTGTTTGCCGGTAGTGGTGTGGGTAAAAGTGTGCTGCTGGGCATGATGACCCGAGGCAGCAAAGCTGATGTGGTCGTGGTTGGCCTTGTTGGTGAACGTGGCCGGGAGGTGAAGGAGTTTATTCACGACATTCTGACCGAAGAAGAGCGCAAGCGCGCTGTTATCATTGCCGCTCCGGCAGACACCTCTCCGCTGATGCGGTTAAAAGCCTGTGAAACCGCCGTCTCGATTGCCGAGTATTTTCGCGATGAAGGGCACAATGTTCTGCTGCTGATTGACTCACTGACCCGGTATGCCATGGCGCAGCGTGAAATTGCGCTGGCTGTCGGTGAGCCGCCCGCTACCAAGGGCTATCCGCCATCGGTATTCGCCCGGTTACCGGCTCTGGTAGAACGCGCCGGTAACGGTGCGCCGGGGCAAGGCTCTATCACTGCCTTTTACACGGTACTGACCGAAGGCGATGACCTGCAGGATCCGATTGCTGATGCGGCCCGGGCCATTCTGGATGGTCACGTGGTATTGTCACGTAAACTGGCAGACAGCGGGCACTATCCGGCCATTGATATTGAAGCATCAATCAGCCGGGTAATGCCGATGGTGGTCAGTGAAGAATATCTGACCCAGGCCCGTCGCATCAGGCAAGTGTATTCCACTTACAAACAGAATCAGGACCTGATTGCCATTGGTGCCTACGCCAGAGGCTCAGATCCGCGGATTGACCTGGCTATCCGGGCTGAACCGGCCATTAATGCCTTTTTGCAGCAAGGAATGAAACAGGTGCTGACTTTTGATGAGTGCACTGAAGCCATGCAAGCGCTGGCCACCGGGCTGGGTAACGGATAATGGCCTCGCAGCAGCTTAACACCGTACTGCGGGTTGAAACCGACCGTGAGCAAAAAGCCAGTCAGGCACTGGACCTGGCTCAGCAGCATCTGACCGGCCAGAAGCAAAAACTCAGCAGCCTGCAACAGTATCGTCTTGATTATCTGCGTGAAATTCAGCAATCCGGCCGTCAGGGCGGAGTGGATGTGCGCAACTATCATCAGCACCTGCAGTTTGTAGGCAAGCTTGATAAAGCCATTGCTCAGCAGATGCAGATGGTATCGCAGGCTAACCTGGTAGTGGATCAGCGCCGCCGGCAATGGCTGGAGCAGCAAAAGCGCCGGAAAGCCGTCGATCTACTGCTGGACAAAAAGCGGGCTGAAGCCATGGCGGTGGCTAATCGTCAGGAGCAGCAGATGCTGGATGAGTTTGCGACGCAAAAATTTTTGCGTGCAAAAACAGGTTATTAGATTTTTGACCTGATGAGTTGGTAAGGCTGGCGAGAACTATGGAACGCTCCTTGCTCAGTGATTAGGACAGTACAGAAAAAACGTCAAAAATTATGTTTTTGCTGGTTGGATTGATAGCTTTTTTAAATGTTAATCAAGGCATTACAATTAAAGCTCAGGCAGAGGACTTTCGGTTATGATGCAACAAGTTGCCACTAAGCGCTCAGATGTTGCCGCTTTACCCATCGAGGTAGGCCACAGCGAGGCGCCGTCCACGGATGGAACAGGCTCAGCGCAGTTCAGCGCGGTGCTTAGTGATATCGATAAGCAGCGTCAGACGAATAAAGCGCCCGCGCCAGCAGCGCAGCGCGATGATGCTGTTAAGACCGATGCTCCATCTGACAACTTACAGACGCGTGCGTCTTCTGATAATAATACTCATGAAAGCGCCGGTGCTTACGAGCCAGACAGTCCGGCTATGGATGACCAAAGTGCGATGAAAACGGATGCCACCGAAAAAGCCGCACAGTCCCAGGTCACGCAGGCAGATGACATCGACTGGCTGGCCTATGTGGACAATATTCGCATGTTACAGGAAGGCGCTGCCGATGAGACAGCGTTGCCACCAGGCCAGATCACCTTTCAGATAGACGGTGAGCAGATTGAGGTTGACCGGCTCATCGCCATGCCCGATACCAGCATTGATCCCCAGCAGGATAAAATTACGCCGGTGCCGGTTGCAGTAGGTACGCTGGCCAGAGAACTGGTGAAACAGGTCATGGGCAGTGCAGCGGGTGCGGAAGAACAAGGCGGTGAGGACAGCAGTGCCGATACCGCAGTCTCATCCGGTAATGACGGCGACCTGCAGGCACTTTCTGCCGCCTTGCTAAACGCCATGAATCAGGCCGGTAGTGGTGAGCAAAGCGATGCCGATAGTCAGGACTTTTTGCAACAACTGGCGCGCCTGACTCAGCCTGAAGCCAGCGAGCAAGCAGTGGTCAGTCAGGAGGATGCCGGATTATTGACAGGGCTGCTAAGCACAGAGATGCAGGGTGAGGAAAAGGTCAATGATGGCGGAGCAGATGCCGCGCAGGATAACCTGGCTGCGTTGCTCAATGGCCTGACTGAACAGGGTCAGGAAGATATGCGTGAAGCGATTGCCAGTCGCGTCAAAGAGCTGGTGGGAAATGCGGCCAGTGACGCTCAGCAAAGCAAAATAACCGATGCGGTTATCAGTGGTATCAAAGAAATGCAGGCTCAGTTAAGTCAGGGCCATGAGCCGGGTTTCAGCGTGGCTGACCTGGTCGCGCAGAGTGTGGCTGATGCGGGAGTCAATGTGGATGAGCAGCTACAGGCTGGCATTCATCAGCAAATAAGTCAGCTTAGTACAGTTGTACAGGCCGCCAGCGCCACTGCTCAGGCTGCTGCCAGTATGCTGCAACCGCTGGGCAGTGACACCATGGTAGCAGAAACCAACCAGCTCAAATCAGAAGCCGCCCAGAATGGTAAGACCCTGGATGGCGCAGATTCGGCTGTGAATGTTCAGCAGCCTGAAGGACAAAAGCAACTGGCCGAGAAAATCCGCTGGATGGTAAACAGCCGTAACATGATGGCAGAGATTCGTTTGGATCCGCCGGAAATGGGCAGTATGCAGGTGCGGGTTAATGTACAGGGTGATGCCGCGTCAGTCAGCTTTATTGTGCAGTCGCCACAGGCCAAAGATATGCTGAGTCAGGCTGAACCCAGATTACGGGATATGTTGGCTGAGCAGGGCATTCATTTAGGCGAGTCTTCTGTACAACAGGAAAGCCAGCAATCTTCCCAGCAGCAGGGTGAATGGGCCGGCTCTGGTCAGCCTGGACACAAGGGCAGTAACGACAGCGATGAACCGGTGCAGGTTACCGAGCAACAGTTAACCCGTCGGGCACAAGGTGGTGTTGATGACTATGCTTAGGTAAGTCCTTAGCATAATTGCACTTTAAGCAGGATAAATCATAATATCCTGTGCCTGGAAAAATCAGGCAATGCCCAATACGGAGAAGTAAATCATGGCAGACGAAGAATTACAGGTTGAAGAAGGCGCGAAGAAAAGTAAGCTTCCGCTGATTATTATTATCGTGGTGGTGCTGATTGCCGGTGGCGGTGCAGCCTGGTTCTTTTTATTTTCCGGCGGTGATGAGCCGGTCGCAGAAGAAGTCGCCGGCGAGGGCGCAGAAGCCGCCGACAGCGCATCCGCAGCGGCGGCCGCAGATGGCGCGGCCAATATCGGCACCGCGCTGTATGTAGCGATGCCCCGACCTTTTGTATTTAATGTGCCCGGCAGCGGGCGTGACCGGCTGGTACAGATTAAAGTGCAGCTGATGGTGCGCGGTAGTGACAATGAAGAAACTGCCAAAATGCATATCCCCATGATAGAAGGGACGTTATTGCAGGTTTTCAGCTCAAGTAACGCTGATGACCTGGTCACCGAAGCCGGCAAGGTCGCACTGCGCGAACAGGCGGTGACCGAAGTGCAGAAAGTCATGAAGGATATCGCTGGTACAGAAGTGGTGGAACAGGTACTGTTCACCGGTTTTGTAATGCAATAGACAGGATAATGCGGTGAGTGATTTATTATCTCAGGACGAAATCGATGCGCTGTTACACGGTGTCGATGATGTAGAAGAAGATGAGGTTAGCAGTGATGCGCCCTCGGATGCTTCTGCGCTGGAGTATGACTTCTCCTCACAGGACCGAATCGTACGTGGGCGTATGCCCACCCTGGAGATTGTGAACGAACGGTTTGCCCGGCATCTTCGGGTCAGTCTGTTCAACATGATGCGCCGCTCTGCTGAGGTGTCGATAAACGGCATTCAGATGATTAAGTTCGGTGAGTACATCCATACTCTGTTTGTGCCCACCAGTTTGAATATGGTGCGGTTTCGTCCGTTAAAAGGCACCGGCCTTATCACCATGGAAGCCCGGCTGGTGTTTATTCTGGTTGATAACTTTTTTGGCGGTGACGGTCGTTACCACGCCAAAATTGAAGGTCGGGAGTTCACGCCAACCGAGCGCCGGATTATTCAGATGCTGCTCAAAATTATATTTGAGGATTATAAAGAAGCCTGGGCGCCGGTTATGGATGTGTCATTTGAATACCTGGACTCAGAAGTGAATCCGGCGATGGCCAATATAGTCAGCCCCACAGAAGTGGTGGTGATCAGCTCGTTTCATATTGAGCTGGACGGCGGCGGCGGTGACTTTCATGTGTCGTTACCGTATTCCATGCTGGAGCCCATCCGGGAGCTGCTGGATGCCGGTGTGCAAAGTGACAAGGAAGACACGGATTTACGCTGGAGCAAGGCGTTACGCGACGAAATCATGGATGTGAAAGTAGAGCTGTCTACCCACATGCTGGATTTTGACGTGTCACTACAGCAGGTGATGGACTTTAAAGCCGGTGATGTGATTCCGGTGGAGATGCCCGAACATATCACTGTGCTGATTGAAGACCTGCCGACCTTCAGGGCCAAGCTGGGTCGCTCCAGAGATAATCTGGCATTAAAAATTACTGATAAAATCGCACGCCCGACTTCGGTTAAGTCGGACCTGCAGTTGTTAACCCGCGGCGGTCGCGTTATTGATAATGACGCGGAGCTGCAAGTACTCGAAGAAGACCTGTAGCGTCAGGCCTTTGAACACTATGAGGCATTGTTATGAGTGAAGAAGACGGCATGGACGACTGGGCTGCCGCCATGGCGGAGCAGGCTGATTCAGAAGCACAAGAAGGCGATGACGTACAACCAGCAGAACTTGACGAGTTCACTGATGATGCGCCGATAAGCCAGGAAGAAAAACGCAAGCTGGATACCATTCTGGATATTCCTGTGACCATATCCATGGAAGTAGGCCGAAGCCAGATCAGTATTCGCAATTTGTTGCAGCTTAACCAGGGGTCGGTGGTTGAGCTGGACCGGGTCGCCGGTGAACCGCTGGATGTTTTGGTAAATGGCACGTTGATTGCTCATGGTGAAGTAGTAGTGGTCAACGACAAATTTGGTATCCGGCTCACCGATGTTATTAGTCAAATCGAACGTATCAAAAAACTCAGATAAAACTTCTTTATTTTCAAGGGGCTGCATTATGCTGCCCCTGCTATTCTCCGGTTCGGCCTGCGCTGCCGATACCCAGTCGATTACAAATCCCACCTCTGTACTGTCAATTTTTCTATCACTGCTGCTGGTGGTGGCGATTATTTTTGCGCTGGCTTACGTAATGCGACGGTTTAATGTCACTCATGGCGGTAGCGGGCAGATGAAGGTTGTCGCCAGTATGGTGGCAGGCAGTAAAGAGCGCATCATGGTGATTGAGGTAGGTGATGAGCAGCATCTGGTTGGCGTGACCAGCCACACTATTTCTCACCTCAGTAAGCTGGAAAATAAACTTACCCCAAAAAGTAGCGGGGATAACAGTGGCCAGCAGTTTAAAGACAAATTAGTCAAAGCCATGGCAGGTAAAATCAACCCGGCTATCAAACAGGGAGACAGTCATGAATAAATCGCGCTGGTGGCTGGCCCTGGCCTTGCTGGTGATGGGCAGCCTGCAACCGGTTATGGCACAGCAGGGCATCTCTGCGCTCACGGTTACTACAAACCCCGATGGTACCCAGGACTATTCCATGACCTTACAGGCGCTGTTTATCATGACAGCTCTGAGTCTGATTCCGGCATTTATTATGATGATGACCTCGTTTACCCGCATCATCGTGGTACTGTCAATTTTGCGTCAGGCCATCGGGTTACAACAGTCTCCGTCTAATCAGATTTTAATTGGCGTGAGCCTGTTTTTGTCCATGTTCATTATGGCGCCGGTGTTTGAGCAGGTGAATGAAAATGCGTTGCAGCCCTATCTGAACGAGCAGATGACCAGTAAAGAGGCGTTCGAGCAGGCCAAGGAGCCTATGCGGGCATTTATGCTGTCCCAGACCCGGGTTAAAGATCTGGAAACTTTTGTGCGCATTGCCGGTGATGAGGATAAATATCAGGACCCGTCGGAAGTGCCGCTGACGATTCTGATCCCTTCGTTTGTGACCAGTGAACTGAAAACCGCTTTTCAGATTGGTTTTATGCTGTTTATTCCTTTTCTGATTATCGACTTGGTGGTGGCCTCCATCCTGATGGCGATGGGGATGATGATGCTATCGCCGATGATTGTGTCATTACCCTTTAAGTTGATGCTGTTTGTGCTGGTGGACGGCTGGAATCTGATTTTCGGCACACTGGCAACCAGCTTTGGTATGGGCGTGTAGGAGGACAGGCGATGTCACCGGAAGTTTTTGTTGAAATTCTGCGCGAGTCTTTGTTCCTGGTTATTCTGCTGGTGTCCGCGGCGATTGTGCCAAGCATGATTGTGGGCCTGGTCGTGGCGGTTTTTCAGGCGGCCACCTCCATTAACGAACAGACCATGAGCTTTTTGCCTCGTCTGATCGTGACCTTGCTGGCGCTAGCCTGGGGCGGCAACTGGCTAGTGGCCAAACTGATGGATTTTTTCTACCACATGGTAGAGCAGATTCCGCAAGTTGTCGGGTAATGCCATGCAGGCTGATTTAAGCGTCATTAACCAGTTCCTGATTGATTTGTTGCTGCCGTTCATGCGCATCAGCGGCATGTTTGCCGCGATGATTGGGCTAAGTGCCAAATCCATTCCTGCGCAGGTGCGAGCCTTACTGGCTGTTTTGATGACGCTGGTGATTGTACCCATGCTTGATCCGGTTCCCATCAGTAACCTGGTGGATGCCGGCACCATCATGGAGATTATCCGACAACTGCTGATTGGTATTGTCATTGGCTTCATTTCCATGATGGTACTGAACACCTTTGTACTGGCCGGTCAGATTGTTGCCATGCAGACCGGTCTGGGTTTTGCCTCTATTGTGGACCCGGTTAACGGAATCAACGTGCCGGCGGTAGGGCAGTTTTATCTGATTCTGGCGACCTTGTTGTTCTGGAGCATGGATGGTCACCTGTCAATGATTCAGATGATTGTCATGAGTTTTGAAGCCTTTCCAATTGGACAGGCGTGGTTTGAGCCGGAGCAGTTTCGTCAGGTGGCGCACTGGGCCGGCTGGATGTTTGTCTCTGCAGTTACCCTGTCGCTGGCCCCGATTGTATCGCTGCTGATTGTGAATCTGGCCTTCGGGGTCATGACCAAAGCAGCGCCTCAGCTAAACATTTTCAGTATTGGTTTTTCTATCGCCCAGATCACCGGCCTGATTGTTATCTGGATCACCATGGAAAACTTTACCACCCATTTCAGCACCCAGTGGGCACGGGCCCAGCAGTTTATGTGTGAACTGCTGGCCATATGCCCGACCTGACGGATAAATTGTCATGGCAGATACCCACGATAAAACAGAAGAACCCACCCAGAAAAAGCTCGACGACGCCCGCAAGAAAGGGCAGCTGGCCCGCTCCCGGGAGCTGTCGACAGCGCTGGTACTGATCATCAGCGGGCTGATGTTTATGGTGGTCGGCGGCATGATTGCCAAAGCGATTTTTTTAGTCACACAGCGTATGTTTGTGCTGTCCCGGGATGAGACCTATGACATGTCGCACATGATGGTGGCGGCCGGTGAAGCGATCAGTCAGGTTGCCGTGCCGGTTCTGATGTACATGGTGGTGGCTACGGCGGCCGGCATATATGGCAGTATTGCGCTGGGCGGCTTTAACTTTTCCTGGGAAGCAGCGGCGTTTAAAGGAAATAAAATGAACCCGATGAACGGGTTTAAACGCATGTTCGGTATGAATGCGCTGGTGGAATTACTCAAAGCGCTGGCCAAATTTGCCGTCATTGGCGGTCTGGCCGTCGGGGCGCTGCTGATGTACAAGGACGAAGCGCTTCATCTGGATTTGGAGCTGTATCCGCGAAATCTGTTTCACGCGATGGATATGCTGGAGTGGGCATTTTTACTGTTAACCCTGGGCATGATTCCGATTGCCGCGATAGATGTGCCGTATCAGATGTACAAGCACAACAAAGAAATGAAAATGTCCAAGCAGGAAGTTAAAGACGAGCGCAAGAATGCCGATGGCGATCCTATGGTGAAAGGTCGCATCCGGCGACTACAATTTCAGGCTGCGGCCAACCGTATGATGCAGGAAGTACCTGAAGCCGATGTGATTGTGACCAACCCGACCCATTATTCTGTGGCCCTGAAATACAAGGAAGATGGCACCCGGGCGCCGGTGGTGGTAGCCAAAGGGGTGGATGAACTGGCCATGCATATTCGTAAAATTGCCACGGCCCACGATGTTCCGCTGGTCCCTTCTCCTATGCTGGCCCGGGCTATTTACTATTCCACAGAGGTGGATCACGAAATTCCGCACAAGTTATTTATGGCGGTGGCGCAGGTACTGGCCTATGTTTTTCAGTTGCGGGCTTATAAAGCCGGTAAGGCCAAGCGTCCCAAACCGCTTAAAAAAGATTTGCCCATTCCGCCGGAGCTGCGCCGGTAGAGAAATTGCCAGGCTTTGCAATATGGCATGGTAGTTGAACTATCAGAAGTATAACGACAGTGAGCGTCAAAATTCTGATAGTGAGATACATGTGATGCAGCTAGCCAGCTATCTGCAGCGGTTTGATAAAAACCAGCTGCAAAAGTTTACCAGCGGACTCGGGGCCCCCATCGTGCTTCTGGCGATTATGGGCATGGTTATCCTGCCGATGCCGCCTTTCCTGCTCGACATTCTGTTCAGCTTTAATATTGCGCTGTCTCTGGTCATCATTCTGGTGGCCGTCTTCACCCAGCGCCCGGTAGATTTTGGTATTTTTCCTCTGGTACTGCTGATTGCCACGGTACTTCGGCTGGCACTAAACGTTGCCTCAACCCGGGTAGTACTGCTGTATGGTCATGAGGGCGGTGATGCCGCCGGTAAAGTCATTGAAGCCTTTGGTGCAGTGGTTATCGGAGGCAATTACGCGGTTGGTATTGTGGTCTTCGCCATATTGCTGATTATCAACTTTAAAGTGGTCACTGCCGGTGCCGGCCGGATTTCAGAAGTAAGCGCCCGCTTTACCCTGGATGCCATGCCCGGTAAGCAGATGGCGATCGATGCCGATTTGAATGCCGGTTATATCGACCAGGATCAGGCCCGTAAGCGGCGTGAGGAAATTACTGCTGAGGCCGACTTCTACGGCTCAATGGACGGTGCGTCAAAATTTGTTAAAGGCGATGCCGTAGCTGGCATGTTTATTATGCTGATCAATATTGTCGGTGGTCTGTTTATTGGCATGATGCAGCATAACCTGACCTTTGGCAGCGCCATTGAGGTGTATACCCTGCTGACTATCGGTGATGGGCTGGTTGCACAAATCCCATCATTGCTGTTGTCTGTGGCAACGGCCATTATCGTCACCCGGGAAAACGAAACCCAGGAAATGGGCAAGGAAATCCGCAATCAGCTGGGTAATCAGCAGGCTTTGTATATCGCCTCGGGGGTCTTGTTTGTAATGGGGATTATTCCGGGCATGCCGCATGTTGCCTTTCTGGGGTTCTCAGCTATTGCCGGTGGTGTGGCTTACTGGCAGGGACATAAAGCAAAACAGGCCGAGCTGGCGCCGGTACAGGCAGCTGTTAGTGGTGATGAGGTTGCCGGTGTGCCTGAGGTTAAAGAGCTGGGCTGGGATGATGTGCAGCATGTCGATACCATCGGGCTGGAAGTAGGCTACCGCCTGATTCCGCTGGTGGATAAATCCCAGGGCGGCGAATTACTGACACGAATTAAAGGCGTGCGTAAAAAGCTGTCCCAGGAACTGGGCTTTTTGATCCCGCCTGTGCACATCCGCGATAACCTGGATTTGGATCCCAATGCTTATACCATTGCTATGCTGGGGGTCAATATTGGCGATGCGCAAATCAGTCATGATGAAGAGCTGGCCATCAATCCCGGGCAGGTTTTTGGTAATCTGGAAGGGCGGGCAACCCAGGATCCGGCCTTTGGTCTGGATGCAGTATGGATCAAGCCAACCCAGCGAGAGCACGCCCAGACCTTAGGTTATACGGTAGTAGATGCCGCCACGGTTGTGGCCACGCACTTATCTCAGTTACTGACCAACAATGCCTATCAGTTGCTGGGCCATGAAGAAACCCAGCATCTGCTGGATATGCTGGCCAAAACCAATCCAAAACTGGTCGAGGGGCTGGTACCGGATATTCTGCCGCTATCCACCGTGGTTAAGGTTTTACAAACCTTGCTGTTTGAAGGCGTACCTATCCGGGATATGCGTACCATTGTGCAAACCTTAAGCGAGTACGGCACCAAGAGTCAGGACCCGGATGTACTGGTGTCTGCGGTACGTATTGCACTGAAACGCTTAATCACGCAGGAGATTTGTCAGGGGGGGAAAGAAATCCCCGTCATAACCTTGGCGCCAGAGTTGGAACAGATGTTGCACCAGTCACTTCAGGCAGGTGGGGAAGATGGCGCAGGCATCGAACCCGGGCTGGCAGACAGGCTACAAAAATCGTTACAACAAGCCTGTCAGCAACAGGAACTTTCCGGTGAACCAGCAGTGTTGCTGACCTCCGGAATGCTCCGTCCGGTACTTTCCCGCTTCTTTAAATATTCTGTAAATGGTCTGAATGTCCTGTCGTACCAGGAAGTACCGGACGACAAGCAGATAAGAATAGTCAGCTCAGTAGGTCAATAATCTGACGCGGCGTTTTACATAGAGGTTGAGCGATGAAAATCAGACGTTTTTTTGGCAAAGATATGCGTGAGGCGTTAAACGCCGTTAAAGCAGAGCTGGGCAGTGATGCTGTGATTATGTCTAACCGCAAGGTAGCTGATGGCATTGAGCTGGTGGCGGCTTATGATAAAGAACCCGAGGCGCGTCTGACACCAAAAACCAAAGCCGCGCCGGCCGCTAAGCCTGCCAGTGCCGGACGTAAAGCAACCCCTAGCCTCAGTGAAATCATCGGCGATGACGGTCCCGACAGCCTGCGAGCGCTATTGGAAAAACAAGCTCAGGCCCGTCAAACCGACAGGCAGCCAGGTGCCGAAGAGTCTGCCGCTGCTGCTCGCCAGCCGGCGCCAGCTTCTCGTCAAACCGCCACTCAACCTGCTTATCAACATCATCAGCCAGACAATGTGCTGGATTTTGACACCCGGCCGGCGCGCCAGGCCGAACCGCAGACGCAGTTTACCGGTCAGCCCGCGTTTGAGGACCAACCGGCACGCCCTGCGGCGGGTGGTGAACTGGATGCTATTAAAGAAGAGCTGGCCTCATTACGTAATGTATTACAGCATCAGGTAGCCGACCTGATGGAAGCCAAGCAGCGCCGTACCCGTCCGACTCACAGTTATCTGATGCGCTGCCTGTCAGGAATGGGCTTAAGTACAGCCCTGGCCGAACAGCTGATTCACTACACGCCGCGCCAGTATAACGAACGGGAAGCCTGGATATATTTATTAAACCTTTTGGCTAATCGTCTGAACGTTGCTGGCAATGATATTCTTCAGCAGACCGGGGCGGTGGCGCTGGTTGGCCCGACCGGCACGGGTAAAACGACCACGCTGGCCAAGCTGGCAGCCCGTTATGCACAAAAATACGGTGCCGATCAGGTGGCAATGATTACCATTGATACCTACCGAATTGCCGCCTTTGAACAGCTGGCGACCTACGGCAAGATTATTGGCTGTACAGTGAAAAAAGCCCAGTCCAGTGAGGAGCTGGCAGAGCTGCTGTTCCAGCTACGGCATAAACGCATGGTGCTGATTGATACCGCCGGCTTCAGTCAGCGTGACAGTCGCCTAATCAAGCAGTTAGCGCAGTTTGATAAAGGCCAGATGCAACCTGTGAAAAAGTACCTAGTTGCGCAGGCCAATACCCAATATCCGGCATTACAGCGTATTATTAACGCCTATGATGCAGTAAAACTGGACGGTTGTATCTTCACTAAGCTGGATGAGTGCTACAGTTTAGGAGAGGTATTAAGTGTAGCCATCGAACATACCCTGCCTGTGAGTTACATCACAGATGGTCAGCAAGTGCCTGAAGACATTAAAGTTGCGGATGCGAAATCTTTGGTTTCAGCGGCAGCAAAGCTTTATAAAAAGTATGGTTTGAATCATACTAACAACAGTCACTTAGGAAATTCAGCGCGGGCAGTATGATTGAAGATCAAGCGAGTAGCTTACGAAAGATGAATCAGTCAAGATTAATCAAAGTTATCGCCGTTACCGGCGGTAAAGGCGGCGTGGGTAAAACCAATATTACGCTGAACACAGCCATTGCCATGGCAAAACAGGGCAAACGGGTGATGGTACTGGATGCCGACCTGGGTCTGGCCAACGTCGACGTGATGCTGGGATTGCGGGTAGAAAAAAACCTGTCTCATGTACTGAGCGGCGAATGTACGCTGGATGAAGTACTGGTCACCGGTCCGCACGGTATCAAGATAGCACCGGCCACCTCCGGTACCCAGGCTATGACCGAGCTGACGCCGACTGAGCATGCCGGACTTATCCGGGCATTCAGTGAATTACGCTCGCAGATTGATGTACTGATTGTTGATACGGCAGCCGGTATTTCAGACATGGTCCTGAGCTTTTCAAAAGCCTCTCAGGACATCATGGTGGTGGTGTGTGATGAGCCCACCTCACTGACCGATGCGTATGCCCTGATCAAACTGCTGAACCGTGAACACGGCGTGTTTCGCTTTAAAATTGTTGCCAACATGGTCAGGGATCAGCGCGAAGGTCATGAATTATTTAACAAATTATCTAAAGTGACTGGTCGTTTTTTAGATGTTGCTTTAGAGTTAGTAGCAACGGTGCCGTTTGACGAAAATATTCGCCGGGCGGTGAGGAAGCAAACAGCCATCGTCGATGCCTTTCCGGGCTCTCCGGCTGCGGTTGCCATTTCTCAACTGGCAACTAAGGCAGCACACTGGCCGGTTCCTAATCAGCCAGGCGGACACCTTGAATTCTTTATCGAACAGTTGGTGGCAAAAAAAGCAGCGGGTACCTTACCTTGAACAGCAAAGCGGCTGCCTACCAACAGCAATCCAATAAAGCGTTATTGGTGGAGCGCCATGCACCACTGGTTAAACGCATTGCCCATCACTTGATGGCGCGTCTGCCGGCCAGTGTGCTGGTCGATGACCTGATTCAGGCAGGCATGATTGGACTGCTGGAGGCGGCAAAGAACTTTGATGGCTCAAAAGGGGCGAGCTTTGAAACCTTTGCGGGGATTCGAATTCGCGGCGCTATGCTTGACGAAATACGCAAAGGTGACTGGACGCCCCGGTCGGTGCATAAAAACAGCCGGGCCATTACCGAAGCCATTAATCTGGTGGAGCGGGAAACCGGGCGGGATGCGCGGGATTTTGAAATCGCAGAGAAGATGGGTGTTAGTCTGGATAGCTACCATCAGATGCTGAACGAAGTAAATGCCGGCAAACTGGTTGGTATCGAAGATTTAGGGGTGTCAGAGGATGTGATTACCACCGAGAGTAATCAGGGTAACGACACGCCGCTGGACGACCTGATGCAGGGGGCTTTTCAAAAGTCTCTGGCTCAGGCAATTACGACATTACCCGAACGTGAGGCAATTGTGCTTTCACTGTACTATGATGAAGAACTGAACCTGCGAGAAATTGGTGAAGTGCTAGAA
Source organism: Salinimonas lutimaris (assembly GCF_005222225.1). Lineage (GTDB taxonomy): Bacteria > Pseudomonadota > Gammaproteobacteria > Enterobacterales > Alteromonadaceae > Alteromonas > Alteromonas lutimaris. The sequence continues at coordinate 3,105,238 of NZ_CP036536.1, read as the reverse complement.
GTCAGTGAGTCTCGCGTTAGTCAGATACACAGTCAGGCCATGCTGAAATTAAAAGCTAAAATGCAGTCGTGGCGGGCCGATAACTAAGCACACATACTAATATTAATAATAACTTTATTTTTTATTTCCCCAGTGGAGGCCATTTTGGACAAGAGTATGAAAATTCTCGTGGTAGACGATTTTTCTACGATGAGACGAATCATAAAGAACCTGCTTAAGGACTTGGGGTTTTCCAATATCCAGGAAGCCGACGACGGAAGCACTGCACTGCCTATGTTACAACAGGGCGATTTTGATTTTGTGGTGACCGACTGGAACATGCCAGGTATGCAGGGCATCGACTTGCTGCGCGCTATTCGTGCAGACGACAAACTTAAACATCTTCCGGTACTGATGGTAACCGCCGAAGCGAAGAAAGAACAAATTGTGGCAGCTGCCCAGGCCGGCGTGAACGGCTATGTGGTAAAACCCTTCACCGCTGCTACGCTAAAAGAAAAATTAGATAAAATCTTCGAACGTTTAGGTTAACCCAGACGCTCGCTCAGTATTAAGAGGAATACTGGATGTCGACGAATGTCAATGTTCCTATCTCACTTGAAGAAGCCAAGCAGCTAGTAACCTACCTGGAGCAGGGCGATAACGCCGCTGCCCGGGCATTACTTGAAGCCGTTTCTATGAAACAGTCTGAAGAGTTATTTGCCGAAGTAGGTAAGCTGACCCGGCAGCTTCATGACTCCCTCAATAATTTTCAGCTGGATGAGCGTATTGCTGGCCTGGTCAAAGATGATATGCCAGACGCGCAGGCCCGCCTTGCTTACGTTATTGAAGAAACCGAAAAAGCCGCGAATACGACAATGGACGCTGTTGAAGCCAGCATGCCGATTGCCGAATCACTGGCACAACGTATCGATACCATCACCCCTGAGTGGAAAAAGCTAATGAGTCGCCAGATTGAACTGGGCGAATTCAAAGCGCTGTGTATGGATTTAGATAAACTGCTTACCGATGCTTCTGCCGAATCAGAGAAGCTGACCAGTTTGCTCACTGAAGTGCTTATGGCACAAGGTTATCAGGATTTGACCGGGCAGGTGATTCGCCGGGTTATTGAGCTGGTGAAGGAAGTGGAAGACAGCCTGGTCAATATGCTGACCATGTTTGGTGAAACAGAAAGCGATACCGCGCCTGTGACGAAGAAACCGGAAGTCAGTGGCGTAGAGGCAGAAGGGCCGATTCTGAATGCCGGGGATCGGGACGACGTAGTAAAAGGTCAGGACGATGTAGACGACCTTTTGTCAAGCTTAGGGTTTTAGGAGAGCGGGCTCATGGCATTTGAAGTGGACGAGGATATTTTACAGGACTTTCTGGTCGAGGCCGGAGAGATTCTGGAACAGTTGCAGGAACAGCTGGTGGATTTGGAAAATAATCCCGAAGACAGCGACCTGCTCAATGCAATATTTCGTGGCTACCACACCGTAAAAGGCGGCGCCGGCTTTTTGTCGCTGACAGAGCTGGTGGAAATTTGCCATGGTGCAGAAAACGTATTTGACGTTATGCGAAACGGGCAGCGTTCGCTGACCCCCGAATTAATGGATGTCATATTGCGCGCCACTGACGTGGTAGTGGAAATGTTTGAGCGGGTAAAAGCCCGTGAACCTCTTGAAGCTGCAGATGCTGAGCTGGTTGATTTACTGCATAAACTCAGTACGCCTGAGTCGCCGGACGAAAATATTTTTGGTGAAGGCACTGTGGCCGGTCATCAGGATGTGCCCGCCGGTAATTATGACGACGTTGCCCAGGACATTGCCGAACTGGTTCCCGAAGCACCGGAAGTGGCTGCTGTTAGTGCGCCAGCTGATGCAGGTAGCACTGATGGAGGAATTGAAGAAATCAGTGAAGATGAGTTCGAGGCTTTGCTGGATGAACTGCATGGCACCGGCGCGCCAGGTCGTCCAACCCAGCCATCTGCAGCGGTTCAGCAAACCGAAAATAAACCGGTAGCTGCGACGCAGGCGGGTGGTGACGATATTACGGATGATGAATTTGAAGCGCTGCTGGATGAGCTGCACGGTAAGGGACAGTTTGGCGGCGACAGCGCCCCGGCTGCTGCGCCAGCAACGCCAGCACCGGCGGCCGCAGCCGGTGGTGATGAAATCACCGACGATGAATTTGAAGCCTTGCTGGATCAGTTACACGGCAAAGGCCAGGGCCCATCAGTGGGTGGCGCACCCGAGCCGGCCAAAAAGCCAGCGGTTCAGATAGATACTGCCGCCACCCAGGCGGTTCAGCAGGCTAAACAGGAACAGGCGGCAGCACCAGCTCCCGCGCCAACACCTGCTCCGGCACCCAGTCGAGCGGCTAAACCGGCCGCTGCACCGGCAGCCAAGGCCGCGCCGAAAAAAGACGACAAAAAAGCAGCAGCGGCTCAGCCAGCTGCAGAAACTACTGTCAGGGTTGATACCAAGCGGCTTGATCAGATCATGAATATGGTCGGCGAGCTGGTACTGGTGCGTAATCGCTTATTGAGTTTGGGCATCAACAGTAATGATGAGTCCATGTCCAAAGCGATTGCGAATCTGGATGTGGTGACCGGCGATTTGCAGGGTGCGGTGATGAAAACCCGCATGCAGCCAATCAAGAAGGTGTTTGGCCGTTTCCCCCGGGTTGTTCGTGACCTGGCCCGCAGCCTGAAAAAAGAAATTACTCTGGAGCTGGAAGGCGAAGAGACCGATCTGGATAAAAACCTGGTAGAAGCCCTGGCTGATCCATTGGTGCATCTGGTCAGAAATTCTGTCGACCACGGTATCGAGATGCCAGATGATCGTCAGGCGGCCGGCAAGCCCAGAATGGGAACAGTGAAACTGTCAGCCTCCCAGGAAGGCGATCATATTCTTTTGACCATCGAAGATGATGGTAAAGGGATGGATCCGGAAAAGCTCAAGGAAATTGCTATCAGCCGTGGCGTACTGGATGCAGATGCAGCCGCCCGTATGTCAGATGTTGAAGCCTTTAACCTGATTTTCGCCCCGGGCTTTTCGACCAAAACTGAAATCAGTGATATTTCCGGTCGTGGCGTAGGCATGGATGTGGTGAAAACAAAAATCACCCAGCTCAATGGTATGGTCAATATTGACTCACAGCTGGGCAAAGGCACCCGCCTTGAGATAAAAGTGCCGCTGACACTGGCGATTCTGCCTACCCTGATGATTATTGTGGGCAAGCAAACCTTTGCTTTACCGCTTGGCGCGGTCAGCGAAATTATCAATATGGACATTAAAAAGACCAACACAGTTGATGGCCAGCTGACGATGATTGTTCGCTCCAAAGCTATCCCGCTGTTCTTTCTGGGTGAATGGCTGGTTCGTGGTCATCATAAAATTGACCGTGAAAAAGGTCATGTGGTGGTGATGCAAATCGGTACTCAGCAAGTTGGCTTTGTGGTGGATGCGCTGATTGGTCAGGAAGAAGTTGTTATTAAACCGCTTGATGCCTTGTTACAGGGAACGCCGGGTATGGCCGGAGCAACTATTACCTCTGACGGGGGCATTGCGTTGATTCTGGATATTCCAAGCTTGTTAAAACGTTACGCGCGTCGCTGATAGGCGGCGCAAAAGGATTTCAGCATTCATGGTTTTTAAAGTTCTCATTGTCGACGACTCGACTTTTTATCGTCGTCGTGTCCGTGAAATTCTTGATGAAGACAGGGAACTGGAAGTTGTTGGCGAGGCGCGCAACGGACAGGAAGCACTGACGATGCTTACCGAGCTGTCACCAGACGTGGTTACGATGGACGTCGAAATGCCTGTCATGGACGGCATTTCTGCGGTCAAAGCGATCATGGGAAAACGGCCATTGCCTATTTTAATGTTTTCGTCCCTGACCCATCAGGGCGCGCAGGCAACACTGGACGCTCTGGAAGCCGGTGCGCTGGATTTTTTACCCAAAAAATTTGAGGAAATTGCCAAGGACCGCCGTCAGGTATCCAGTATGTTACGCACCAAAGTGCGGCTGCTGGCCCGGCGCGGAACCGGTATGGGCCGGGCTCCAAGGCCTCAGGCCCCTGCGCGTATTATGCCGGAGATGCCGGCGAATGCCCCTAAACACACCTTTTTTCGCTCATCCAGTGTATTAACCGGACAAAAAGAAGCCAGTACTCAGCCAACTGTGTCCTCGGTGTCCCGTTCCGGTAAAGCCTACAGCTGTCTGGCTATCGGCGCATCTACCGGTGGACCGGTAGCACTGCAAAAATTACTGGCGCCGTTGCCTGCGCATTTTCCACATCCTGTTTTACTGGTACAGCATATGCCGGGCACCTTTACCAATGCATTTGCCCAGCGACTGAATAACTATTGTCGTATTTCGGTAAAAGAAGCTGAAAATGGTGACGAACTGAAACCCGGTTGTGCGTATCTGGCACCGGGGGGCAAACAAATGACCCTTAAACGTCAGGGCACCCGCACCTTAATTGTTATCAGTGAAGATAATGATCCCAAAATCACTTACAAGCCCAGTGTGGATGTCACCTTTAACAGCGTGGCAGATGTGTTTGGCGGGGATGTGCTCAGTATCATTCTGACCGGAATGGGCTCTGATGGCCTGCAGGGTTGTCAGGCCTTGCGCAGGCTGGGCGGAACAGTCTGGGCGCAGGACCAGGAGTCTTGCGTGGTTTATGGTATGCCGCAGGCTATTACAAAAGCCGGGGTAGCCCAGAAAAGTATCAGTATCGACAATATCGCCGGGTGTGTCATTACTGAGATGAACCGGTAAGCAGGAGCAAAGGTGTGAAGATTTGGACAGTAGCCAATCAGAAAGGGGGCGTAGGGAAAACCACCACTACGGTGACCCTGGGCGGGCTGCTGGCACAACAACAGCACCGGGTGCTGTTGGTCGATACCGATCCGCACGCATCACTGAGCTATTACTTTGGTATTGATGCCGAAGAGCAGTCAGCGTCGGTGTACGATATTTTTGTTAATAAATCGCCACTTACCGCCGATAATGTTATGGATTGTCTGTGTCCGACCAAGCTGGATAACCTGTTTGTTCTGCCAGCGAGTATGGCGCTGGCCACGCTGGATCGGCAAATGGGCAGTGAACCGGGGATGGGCCTGAAACTGAAAAAAGCCCTGGCGGCGATTGCCGGTGAGTTTGACTATGTGCTGCTGGATTGCCCGCCGGTACTCGGGGTCTTGATGGTCAATGCGCTGGCTGCCTGTCATAAGGTCATTATTCCGGTCCAGACCGAGTTTCTGGCCTTGAAAGGGCTTGATCGGATGGTGCATACCTTAACCATCATGGGCCGGTCGCTGGAGAAGTCCTTTGATACGCTGATTGTGCCCACCATGTTTGACCGGCGCACCCGGGCGGCTAATCAGGCGCAGGCAAAGCTGAATGAAGAACACGGTGAACAGGTGTGGGCAGATGTGATTCCGGTGGATACCCGTTTCAGGGACGCCAGCCTGACGCACCTGCCTGCCTCTGTGGTATTTCCAAAAACTCGCGGGGTACTGGCGTATTCCCGCTTACTGAATGATTTATGTGCCGGAGAAGGCTGTGACCAAGCGCGCATCGTTTGCTAAAGAAGACGTGATGCAGGATTACCTGGACGGGCTGCTTAAAGAGCCAGAGGATCCGGCTGATGTTACCGCCCGCACAGCGCGTTTGCTGGAACAGGCGGCACTGGATATCGCCACTGAGGAGGCCGGAGCGCCTGGGCCTGACGTGGTGACGCCGGCACCGGTGACACCTCTACCGGTGATAGCACCTTCACTGCCTGAGCAAACTCAGTTTGAGCAAATTAATCAGGCACTACAGGCTGTTGAAGCGCCGCCGGTCATACCGGCCAGAGCCCATCTGAAAGATCAGTTGGAAGAGCGCTTTCAGGCCCTGTTTTTTGAAGTCGCCGGACTGACACTGGCAGTGCCGCTGATTACCCTGGGGGGAATTCACAAACTCGATAAAATCAGCCCGCTGTTTGGCAAGCCTGACTGGTTTAAAGGGGTGATGCTGCACCGGGAACAAAAATTAAATGTGGTAGACACTGCAATATGGGTGATGCCAGAAAAATACGATCAAAATCTCGCAGAAAAGCTAAACTATCAGTATCTTATTATGTTAAGTGATAGTTTATGGGGGCTGGCGAGCGACAAGCTGGTCAATACGGTGACGCTGTCTAAACAAGAAGTGAAGTGGCGTGAAGTGACTGGCAAGCGGCCCTGGCTGGCGGGAATGGTTAAAGACAAAATGTGTGCGTTACTCGACGTATCTCAGTTAATTACAATGCTTAATAGCGGCTTGGGTAGCCAAGATTAATCCCGGGCATTCGGAGCAGGTTATGAACGAAGAAAGAGCAAATAATTCACCCGATAATGATCAGGTTTTGCAGTGGGTTACCTACCGGCTGGGAGATGAAACCTACGGCATAAACGTCATGCAGGTGCAGGAAGTATTGCGCTATACCGAAATTGCTCCGGTGCCGGGCGCACCGGATTATGTACTGGGTATTATCAACCTGCGTGGCAACGTGGTGACCGTTATTGATACCCGGGCCCGGTTTGGCTTACCACCCAGTGATGTGACCGATAACACCCGCATTGTGATCATCGAGTCAGATGAACAGGTTGTCGGCATTCTGGTCGATAGCGTGGCTGAGGTGGTTTACCTTAAAACATCTGAAATTGACAGCGCGCCGAATGTGGGTACCGAGGAAAGTGCCAAGTTTATTCAGGGCGTCAGCAATCGCGATGGCGAGCTGCTTATTCTGGTTGATTTAAATAAGCTTCTGACTGACGATGAATGGGATGAGCTGTCCAACTTTTAGTGACCTGGTATATTTGGTGTAGTAAGAGCAGGCTTCAGGCCTGCTTTTTTACTTCTGGCTTCTTTGTTCTCTACTTGCTAATCTACTGATATTAAAGGCGATTGTGATTGATTTTATGGATGCATCCCAACTCTCTGTCATCGCGTTGGCGTTAGCGGCTATCGTGCTGGTTCTGGTGATTGCACTGGCTATTCAGGTGAGGACTAACCGGCAGCATCAGACGCAACAACATGATGCTGTGCTACAGCAGCTCACCCGGGTTGAAGAGCAGCAGCATAACCTGAACCACCAGATTGAAGAGCAGCAACATCGTGCACTGGTGCAGGGCCGCCATCTTCAGCAGCTGCAAACCGGCCAGGGAGAGCTGGAAAACCAAATCAGGGATGTCAAACTCCAGGATCCTTCCATGCGGCTTTATCAGCGCGGCGCGGAACTGGTGAAGCAGGGCGCAACGGTAGAAGAGGTGATGGAAGCCTGCGATATTCCCCGCGCTGAAGCCGAGTTGATTGTCACAATACATCAAAACGACGGGTCCTCTGCCTGACCCTGTCGGGCGGGTGAAGCGCGCAGGCTAAGCAGCCCGGTTCTTCTTGCTGCATATGGCTGCGCAACACAACCCGGGTTTCATCAAAAAAGGCACATCTTGTGCCCTTTTTTCGGTTAGCTATAAAAACACAGGTACGCGGTGGGCGTGCTGGTTTTTACATCAAACGACTGGTTGGCATCAATGGTGAACTCAGTGCCGGCCGGAAAAGTCTGCCACTCGCTGTTACCTGGCAATAATATGGTCATCTCTCCTTCCATCACTTTCATAACTTCGTGCTTTGATGTTTCAAACGTATATTCACCAGCCGCCATTACCCCAGATGTACATGGGCCATTGGCGCTGTCAAAAGCAATAGAGCGCACCTGATCATCAAAGTAACTGTTTACTGTAAATGCCATAGTCTGGATATTCCCTTCATTATTGTTAAAGACGCACTGTGCAATAAACACAAACAATGTGCAATAAACATTTAGACGTCTAGACGTAAAGATGTTGACATCTGATTGTCATCAGCCAAAATAACAGCACTACCTTCAAGCATGGAGTCAATATGCCGATTCGTATACCCGAACAACTCCCCGCTCAGGACGTTCTGTCAGGAGAGAATATCTTTACGATGGACAGCCTGCGTGCTGCCAGCCAGGAAATACGTCCGCTTGAAGTGGGTATTCTTAATCTGATGCCCAATAAGATTGAAACAGAAGTTCAGTTACTGCGGCTATTGTCTAACACCCCGTTGCAAATCAATGTGGATCTTATCCGTATTGATGACCAGGCACCCAAAAACACGCCGCAATCTCACATGGATTCGTTCTATCATGACTTTTCCAGTGTGGAGAATAAAAAATACGACGGGTTGATTGTGACCGGTGCGCCGCTGGCGCACCTGGAATATCAGGATGTGAAATACTGGGAGAGTATGACGCATATCCTTGACTGGGCAGAGCGCAATGTGCAGTCTACGTTATATTTGTGCTGGGCAGCACATGCGGCCATGTATCATTATTATGATGTCACCCGCACATTGCGGCAAAGCAAGCTGTTTGGGGTGTTTGAACATCGTGTACTGGACTCGCATAATGAACTGCTGCGCGGCTTTGATCCGGTGTTTTACGCGCCGCACTCTCGCTTTGGACATATTGAGACGGCCAGCTATAACGGCATTGAAGGGCTTCAGGTAATTGCCGAGGCAGACGTGGCTGGTGCTTACATTGCCGCGTCTCAGGATAAACGAAAAGTCTTTGTGACCGGCCACCCTGAGTATGATCCTGAAACGCTCAATGATGAATACTACCGGGACATCGAAGCCGGTAACAATCCGGATGTGCCGGTTAACTATTATCCGGATAATGATCCAAGCCAGCCACCGATGGTACGCTGGCGCTCACATGGCAGCCTGCTGTTTACCAACTGGCTGAATTATTTTGTGTATCAGAATACACCGTACGATTTGAATTTACTGGCCGACGGTTCGTCGCTAAGAAAGAGGTAACCTGTGACAAGTGATCGCATTGAGCAGCTATTTGAGGCTGCGCGTAACCGTATTTTGATCCTGGATGGGGCGATGGGCACCATGATCCAGCAACACAAGCTGGAAGAGCAGGACTACCGCGGCTCTCAGTACGCCAACTGGCATTGTGACGTGAAAGGCAATAATGACCTGCTAGCCATCACACAGCCCTCTCTTATCTACGATATTCATTGTGCCTATCTGGAAGCCGGCGCCGATATTATCGAAACCAATACTTTTAACGCGACCACTATTGCGATGGCGGATTACGACATGCAGGCAGAGTCGCGCAAGATCAATCTGGCCGCCGCCAAGCTGGCTCGTGACGCCGTTGAGGAATATAACCACCGCACGCCGGATAAACCACGCTTTGTCGCTGGTGTGCTCGGCCCCACAAACCGCACAGCGTCAATCTCGCCGGATGTGAATGACCCGGGTAAGCGCAATGTCACCTTTGATGAGCTGGTTGAAGCTTACACTGAGTCATGCGAGGCCTTAATTGAAGGCGGCTCTGATCTCATCATGATCGAAACTGTGTTTGATACGCTAAATGCCAAAGCGGCCATTTTTGCCGTGGAAACGGTATTTGATAAACAGGGTTTTCGTCTGCCGGTTATGATATCGGGTACAATAACAGATGCCTCAGGTCGTACGCTTTCAGGCCAGACAGCCGAAGCCTTTTATTATTCTATGCGTCATGCCAGCCCGTTCTCATTTGGCCTGAACTGCGCATTAGGGCCTGACTTGCTGCGTCAGTATGTTGCTGAAGTAGCCGGGGTTTCTCAGTGTCTGGTTTCTGCCCATCCCAATGCCGGCTTACCTAACGAGTTTGGTGAGTATGATTTGCAGGCAGACGAAATGGCAGCCCATATCGGTGAGTGGGCCAAAGCCGGACTGGTAAATATTGTCGGTGGCTGCTGTGGCAGTACCCCTGAGCATATCAAAGCCATGGCGGACGCGGTGGCAGACTGTGCCCCCCGTGTGATTCCGCAGTTTGAAGTAAAAATGCGCCTGTCAGGCCTGGAACCCTTCGTCCATTAAGGTGAGTTTGTGACCGCAGAATTTTCAACATTTATTAATATCGGTGAACGTACCAACGTGACCGGCTCGGCTCGTTTTAAACGACTGATTATGGACGGCGAGTATGAAACTGCTCTGGATGTGGCTCGCCAGCAGGTCGAAAACGGCGCGCAGGTTATTGATGTCAACATGGATGAAGCCATGCTGGACTCCGTCGAGGCCATGCGTACCTTTTTAAACCTGATTGCTTCAGAGCCGGATATCAGCCGGGTGCCTATTATGATCGACTCTTCTAAGTGGGAAGTGATCGAAGCAGGCCTGAAGTGTGTGCAGGGTAAGGCTATCGTGAACTCTATTAGCCTTAAAGAAGGCGAAGCACAGTTTATTGAACAGGCCACACTGATCAAACGTTATGGGGCTGCGACGGTCGTCATGGCCTTTGATGAGTCGGGGCAGGCTGATACTCAGGCCCGTAAAATAGAGATATGCCAGCGCAGTTATAAAGTACTGACTGAAACTGTGGGCTTTGCGCCTGAAGATATTATTTTTGATCCGAATATCTTTGCGGTCGCCACCGGTATTGAAGAGCACAACAATTACGCGGTGGATTTCATTGAGGCCACCCGGATTATTCGCCAGACCTGTCCGCATGTGCATATCTCCGGTGGCTTATCTAATATCTCATTTTCATTTCGGGGTAATAACCCGGTCCGTGAAGCCATGCATTCGGTCTTTTTGTATCACGCCATACGCGCTGGAATGGACATGGGTATTGTAAATGCCGGTCAGCTGGAAGTGTATGACGAGATTCCGGCCCAGCTGCGCGATGCTGTGGAAGATGTGATCCTGAACCGGCGCGATGATGCCACCGAACGCTTACTGGATATTGCCCCTAATTATCAGGGCGATGGTAAAGCGGCAGCCAAAGAAGACTTGAGCTGGCGCGAGGCGCCGGTGAATAAACGCCTTGAACATGCGCTGGTAAAAGGGATTACCGACTACATCATTGATGACACCGAAGAAGCCCGGCAACAGGCCGAGCGTCCGCTGCATGTGATTGAAGGTCCGCTGATGGACGGCATGAACGTGGTCGGCGACTTGTTTGGCGAAGGGAAGATGTTTTTGCCCCAGGTGGTGAAGTCGGCTCGGGTCATGAAAAAAGCCGTGGCCCACTTACAGCCCTTTATCGAAGCAGAAAAAAGCGATGACAGCAAAAGTAACGGTAAGATTCTGCTGGCCACCGTGAAAGGCGATGTTCACGATATTGGTAAAAATATTGTGGGTGTGGTGCTGCAATGTAACAACTTTGAAGTGATCGACATGGGGGTAATGGTGCAGTGTGAAAAAATCCTGCAAACCGCCAAAGAAGAAGATGTCGATATGATTGGGTTGTCAGGGCTGATTACTCCATCGCTTGATGAAATGGTGCACGTGGCCAAAGAAATGGAGCGACAGGGCTTTGACCTGCCACTTTTGATTGGCGGTGCCACCACCTCCAAAGCCCATACCGCCGTGAAAATTGAGCAGAATTACCATGCACCAGTGGCCTATGTCGCCAATGCCAGCCGGGCGGTCGGCGTGTGCCAGAAATTGCTGAACCGGGCCAGCCGGGATATTTTTGCTAAAGAACTGGACGCCGAATATGACAAGGTGCGTGCCCAGCACGCTCGTAAACAACCCCGTTCACGGCCCGTGACGCTGGCAGAAGCGCGGGCCAACTGTGCTAAGCCGGACTTTTCTGAGGCCCCGGTCAAACCCCGGAAAATGGGCGTGACCCCGGTGACCGCACCCATCGCTACATTGCGTAAGTATATAGACTGGACACCATTCTTCCTGACCTGGTCACTGGCAGGCAAGTACCCGCGTATTCTCAAAGATGAGATCGTGGGTGAGCAGGCGCAGGAGCTATTCCGCGATGCCAACCGTATGCTGGATGAACTGCAAACCAGTGGGGCATTGCAGGCCAGAGGCGTGGTGGGATTATTTGCCGCGAACCGGGTCGGGGATGATATTGAAATCTACGCCGATGACAGCCGCACAACACTGGCGGGCGTTGCTCATCATCTGCGTCAGCAAACACTTAAAGATAAGTTCCCGAACTACTGTTTGTCTGACTTTATTGCACCTAAGCAAAGCGGTACTGAAGATTACATCGGTGCCTTTGCGGTAACAGGTGGTATTGGTGAGGATGACTTGGCTGACAGCTTCAAGGCTGCCGGCGACGACTACAACGCGATTATGGTTAAAGCAGTGGCCGACCGTCTGGCCGAAGCGTTTGCTGAATATCTGCACGAACAGGTGCGGGTGACATACTGGGGTTATGCAGCAGATGAAAAGCTTAGCAACGATGATCTTATTCGTGAGAAATATCAGGGGATACGCCCGGCCCCAGGCTATGCTGCCTGTCCCGAACACACGGAAAAGCAGCTTATCTGGGATCTGCTGAACGCTGAGCAGCACACCACCATGAAACTGACCGAAAGCTATGCTATGTGGCCCGGCGCTTCGGTATCCGGCTGGTACTTTGCCCATCCTGAGTCCCGCTATTTTGCAGTTGCCAAAATTCAGCAGGACCAGTTACAGGATTACGCTGAGCGTAAACAGTGGGATGTGCTGAACGCACAAAAATGGCTGGGGCCTAATCTGGATGACTAAACCATTCAGTCAGGCCTGTGAAAATAATAAACGGCCCATCGCGCAGGTGTTAAAACAAGCGTTTGCCGGGACCGGTAGTGTTCTGGAAATAGGCAGTGGCACCGGGCAGCATGCGGTTTTTATGGCGCGTCAGTTGCCTCATGTGCACTGGCAGACCAGCGACCAGCGTCAGTATCATGCCGGTATTCATCAGTGGCTGGCCGATGAGCCTGCGTCTAATCTGTTATCGCCGCTGGCCTACAAGGTGGGTGTCGATACCTGTCCGGTCAGCGCGGTCGATGGCGTGTTTACCGCCAACACTGCCCACATCATGCAGGGTCATGAAGTAAAGCAAATGATGCAGGATGTACAGCAGGTACTGCCCGAGGCAGGCGTATTCTGTCAGTATGGTCCGTTTACCCGCAGCGGTGAGTTTTCCAGCCAGAGCAACCAGGATTTTCATCAGCAGCTGCTGGCACAGGGTTATGGCGGATATCGGGATATCAGTGAGCTGGAAAGCTGGGCCGGCAGTTTGTCGCTGGTGCGTATTCACACCATGCCGGCTAATAATCTGTTACTTGAATGGCATAAACAGGCCGGCTAATCAGTTTGGCGCATAGTCCTGGCCCACCGCTTTGGCCATGTCGATAAAAGCATTGAAAAAGCCGTCTGGCTGCTCTGCTTTGCGATAACCGATATGCAGTGATTTCTGAATGCCGTGTTCGCCCAGCCGGCAGGTCGCCAGCCCGAGTTGTCCGGCATATTCCAGTGCCAGCCAGTGGGGCAGAGCGGCTACACCGCGCCCGGCACTGACCATCTGCAACATAATTTCCGTGGTTTCTATCACCTTGTGTTGTCTGACCCCGCACCCTGCGGGAGTCAGAAACTGATTAAAAATATCCAGCCTGGAAGGCTCCACCGGGTAAGAGATAAGGGTTTCATTACTCAACTGTTGCGGTTGCAAAAAAGTCTGGTCAGCCAGTGGGTGGCAGGCGGGCATCACCAGTACCTGCTCATAACTGAAAACCGGCAAATAGGTGATGGTGTCCAGCAACAGCGGATCAGGGGTGAGCAGCAAATCAATTTCAAAGCCGTGCAGAGCATGCAAGCCGCCGAATTTAAATTCCTGGCGAACATCCACATCCACATCCGGGAAGTTTCGCAAAAAGGGTTCAACCACTTTGAGCAGCCACTGATAGCAAGGATGGCATTCCATGCCGATACGTAACGTCCCCCGATTGCCAGCAGCAATCTCACGTAACTGTTTTTCGGCATAGTCAAATTGTGGCAACACCCGCTCGGCCAGAGACAAGACTGCCAGCCCAGCCTGAGTCAGGCGTAGTTTACGGCCGTCCTTTTTCCATAAAGGGGTATCAAAGTGGCTTTCCAGCCGTTTAATAGCATGGCTTAATGCCGACTGGGTCAGGTGCAGCGCCTGAGCCGCTCCGGTCAGGGTGCCCTGTTTATCAATTTGCGCAATAATACGCAGATGTTGCCGGTCGATCATAAGGATGAGCTTTTGTCATGGTTTGATAAAAATATAGCATTTTTTGTCATCAACCACATGCAACAGTACATCTTGTTGCAAAGTCATCAGGAGGGAGCAGATTCGGTCACTGTTACCGCTTCGTGCAAGCGCTGACTGATAATATCGCGCATCAACCCGGATAGCTCGCGGAAAAAGGTGCGCGCCGGTGAGGTATTGCGCCAGGCCAGAACATGCTGACGTACAATTGGCATATCGGCCAGCTCACACACATGCAGGGCTTCTGGCTTATGCAGTTCAGAATGAATGTACAATCCGGGCAAAAACGCCACACCCATGCCCATAACCACCATCTGACGTAATGTATCCAGACTGGTGCCTTCATAATCCCTGGCTACATTAGCGCCCAGCCGCAGACATATTTCCTGAACCTGATGATGAAAATGGTGCCGGTCTTCCAGGGTCAGTACCTGCTGGCCCAGCAGTGCTTCTGGTTTTACGTAATCCCGACCGGCCAGCGGATGGTCAGAAGCCATAACAAACTTGAGCGGCTCAAAAAATAACGGCTGGCTCTGAATCTGCGAATTATTCTGTGATATCGGCGACAGGATCAGATCGTATTCACCGGTTAACAGCCCGTGCATCAGTTGATTAGGCGCCGCTTCCCGCACATAGAATTTCAGATTAGGCTTAAGCGCGTGGATATCCGGCAGAATGTGCGGCAATAAATAAGGCCCGAGTGTTGGCGGTATCCCCAGCCGGTACATGGTATTTTCACCATCAGACAGGTTACGGGCCATCTCCTGAAAGCTCAAATGGCTTTTTAGGATATTTTCTGCGTACTGAAGTAAGGCATGACCATGGGCGCTGAGCAGTGTACCGGAACGGGAGCGTTCAAACAGTGTCAGGCCCAGGGTAGCCTCCAGCGTACTAATCTGACTAGTCAGGGTTGGCTGGCTCACGCCAAGAGAATGTGCAGCCCGGCGAAAGTTCAGGTGTTTAGCCACGGTTACAAAGTATCGGATCTGATTAAAGGAGGGGGATTTTCCGTCAGGCAGCATGGTATCAGGTCAATGAACTAGATAGTGTTTTTGATAGTCAAAGGTTATCACGAGCTTTTAAACCATTCTATGTTTCTATCAGAGCCAATTGCGGTAGAATTGTAAGTAGATAATTTAAAAAGCAAATTTGTAAAGTTAATGTTAAGGGCGAACTTATGAGACATGTCATCAAAGGCGTTGAGAAATTTCAGAAAGATGTCTTCCCGGGCAAACGGGAAACCTTTCAGAAACTGGCCACTGGTCAAAACCCGGAAGTATTGTTTATCACCTGTGCAGATTCACGCATCGATCCTAACCTGGTGACCCAGACTGAACCGGGTGAACTGTTTATCTGCCGTAATGCCGGTAACATCGTGCCGCCGCACAGTAATAATACCGGTGGTATGACCGCATCCATTGAGTTTGCTGTTGCTGCGCTGGGTGTTAGCCATATTGTCGTGTGCGGCCACTCAGACTGTGGTGCGATGAAAGGGGCGCTGGCGCCTGAAAAGCTGGACAGCCTGCCGCATGTTAAAGAGTGGCTGGGCCACTGCCGCTGCGCTGCAGAAGTCCTTAAAGAAAAACACGGTGAACTGAGCGCTGATAATCTTGACGAGCTGACCCGTGAAAATGTTTTACAGCAGTTGCAGCATTTAAAAACTCACCCGGCTGTTGCGGCAAAAATCGCTACCGGTCAGGTGACCCTACATGGCTGGATGTATGACATCGAAACCGGTGATGTTCTGGCGTACAACGAAGCCAGCAAGCAGTTTGAAAATGTGGAAGATGCTTACGCTGAGTAAGCACAGGACCGTTTGATGAAATCAGAGTTATCGTTTAAAGACTTAAGCAGCGATTTACCCGCCAGTGTGGTGGTATTTTTTGTTGCCTTGCCATTGTGCCTGGGCATTGCCCTGGCCTCTGGTGCGCCACTGTTTTCCGGTGTTATTGCCGGTATTATCGGTGGCATTATCGTGGGGTTTGCCAGTGGCTCAAGGCTGGGTGTAAGTGGCCCGGCAGCGGGTCTGGCAGTCATTGTATTTGATGCGATTACATCGCTGGGCAGCTGGGAAGTCTTTTTATGTGCCGTGGTACTGGCGGGAGTGTTTCAGATTGCTCTGGGATACATGCGCGCCGGTATTGTTGCGTATTTTTTTCCGACCTCAGTGATTACCGGCATGCTGACCGGGATCGGGCTGCTGATTATTCTCAAGCAGATTCCGTATCTGTTTGGCTGGCACGCTGATTTTCTGGGCGAAGAGTCCTTTTCTCAGCTAAACGGTGAGAATACTTTCAGCGCTATTGAGCACGCGATTTCGGCAATCTCTCCTACTGTGCTGATGATATCCGGTGTGTCGCTGGTACTGTTGGTGCTGTGGGACAGCTACCTAAGCAAACAACACAAGATCTTCCGCCTGTTACAAGGACCGATCGTAGTGGTGATGCTGGGGATTGTTTTCAGCGTGGCGCTAAAGCAGGCCGGCTCAGGGCTGGGAGCAGACCAGCTGGTATCACTGCCGGTGATTACCTCAATGGATTCGTTTCTCAGTGAAATGACCTTTCCTGCGTTTAGTGAGATGTTCCGTGCGGATGTACTGGGTGTGGCACTGGTGATGGCGGCAGTCGCATCCATTGAAACCCTGCTCAGTGTAGAAGCCACCGACAAGCTGGATCCGGCGCGCAACACCACGCCGACCAACCGCGAGCTCAAGGCACAAGGACTGGGCAATATTGCGTCTGGTCTGGTTGGCGGCCTGCCGGTTACCCAGGTGATTGTACGCAGCTCGGCCAACATTGCGTTTGGGGCGAAAAGTAAGTTGTCGACGATTATGCATGGTGGCTTTCTGGCCATTGCGGTATTTGCCGCGGCAGCGCTGTTAAACCTGATTCCGCTGGCATCACTGGCGGCTGTACTAATTGTGGTTGGCTATAAGCTGGCTAAGCCTGCTACCTTTAAGCTGATGTACAAAGCGGGCTGGGAGCAGTTTGTGCCATTTGCTACAACGGTGGCGGTTATGCTGGTAACCGACTTGTTGACCGGCGTGATAACCGGTGTGGTGGTCAGTCTGGTGTTCAGCCTCAAACACAGCTACAAAAATGCGTTTGAAGCCGGCCAGTCAGAACAGCAGGAAAGTGGCGTTCACCATATCGTGATGGCGGAGAATGTGTCGTTTTTTAATAAACCACGGATTCTTAAAAAGCTGAACTCTATTCCGCATGATTCCAGAGTTATTCTGGATTTCTCCAAGTCCAAGTCTGTTGCCCATGATGTGGCTGAAATGGTGAAGGAATTTGTGAGTCAGGCCGATAGCCGTAACATTCGCGTAGAAACCGTACAATTTGAAAGCAATCGGACGTAAACCTTAGTCTGAACCGGTCGGGTCAGCCTGGCCGTTATGCACACGCCAAGGCAGCAATTTTGCTGCCTTTTTTCTTTCTGATAGTTTTTGATTATCACGAGATTGCATATTATTCTATAAACCTATCAAGTGACACTTCATTAACATTATATTAAGACTTTTGTATATAAAACAAAGCTAATTGGAGTATTACTATGGATCATGTCATTTCTGGCGTAGCGAAATTTCAAAAGGAAGTGTACCCGGAGAAAAAGGGGACTTTTGAAAAGCTGGCCAATGGTCAGAGTCCCGAAGTTCTGTTTATTACTTGCTCGGATTCGCGAATCGATCCCAACCTGGTTACGCAAACCGATCCGGGTGAGCTTTTTATTTGTCGTAACGCCGGTAACATCGTGCCTCCCCATTCAAACCAGACCGGTGGAATGACAGCCTCCATCGAATTCGCGGTGGCTGCACTGGGCGTATCTCACATCGTGGTATGCGGACATACTGACTGCGGTGCAATGAAAGGTGCACTGAACCCTGAAGCCCTGAGCAGTCTGCCACACGTAAAAGAATGGCTGGGTCACTGCCGCTGTGCTACCGAGGTGGTCAAAGAACGTCACGGTGAAGTCGGTTATGAGCAGCTTGAAGAAGTGACCCAGGAAAATGTGGTACAGCAACTGCAACACCTGCGTACTCACCCGACCGTGGCCGCCAAAATTGCAGCTGGTAAAGTGAAGCTGCATGGCTGGGTTTATAACATTGGAAGCGGTGATGTACTGTGCTACAACGAAAGCACACAAACATTTGAGCGCATGAGCCAGGCTTACGCAGAGCAGAAACTGGCGTAATACAGGAAGTTGTCAACATGTTTAAACTTGATACGTCTAATTTACGCGGCGATTTAACCGGTGGTCTGACTGCCGGTATCGTGGCATTGCCACTGGCGCTAGCGCTGGGTGTGGCCTCCGGTCTGGGGCCTATGGCGGGTCTTTACGGTGCCATTGCCGTTGGCTTTTTTGCCGCCTTGTTTGGTGGTACACCTTCACAGATTTCAGGCCCCACCGGCCCGATGGTGGTGGTACTGGCCGGTTTGTTTGCCAGCTTGTCAGGGAATGTTGAGCTTATTCTGACAGCTGTTGTACTGGCGGGTCTGATGCAAATCCTGTTCGGATTTCTGGGAGTGGGTCAGTACATTCGCCTGGTACCCTATCCGGTTATCTCCGGGTTTATGTCCGGTATCGGTGCCATCATCATTATTTTGCAACTCGGACGACTGATGGGGCATGAGCCTCCGGGCGGAACCATCGGTGCGTTAAGCTACCTGCCAACGGCCCTGATGGATATTAACTTTACCACGCTGGCGCTGGGTGTGGGTACGCTGGTCATTGCCTACAAATGGCCTGCGTCACTGGGTAAATACGTACCCGGTGCACTGGCCGCGCTGATTATCGGTACACTGGCCAGTCTGGCACTATCTGTTCCGATACTGGGAGATATTCCTACCGGATTGCCGAGCATTCATCTGCCGGTTTTTGAGCAGGGAACCTTCTTCTTGGTGCTTGAAGCCGCCTTTATTCTGGCTGTGCTAGGCGCGATTGACAGCTTACTGACCTCACTGGTGGCCGACAACATGACTCGTACCCGTCACAATAGTAGCCGTGAGCTGATCGGTCAGGGTATTGGTAATACCGTAGCTGGACTTATCGGTGGTATTGCCGGCGCGGGAGCGACAATGCGGACGGTGGTGAACATCCGCAGCGGTGGTAAAGAGCGTATTTCCGGTATGGTTCACGCCCTGGTTCTGCTGGCTATTGTACTGGGGCTGAGCCCACTGGCCTCAAAGATTCCGCATGCGGTACTGGCAGGTATTCTGGTGAAAGTAGGTCTGGATATCATTGACTGGGGGTATCTGAAACGTGCTCACACCGGGCCGCGCTGGGATTTTGCCCTGATGCTGCTGGTGCTGGGTCTGACAGTCTTTGTTGACCTGATCACCGCTGTAGGTGTTGGTGTGGTTCTGGCGGCGCTGGCTTATGTTCGCCAGGTTGCGCAGCTGCAACTGGATGAGGTGAATAAAATACCTGAATATCTGGCCGATGAAAATGAAAATGCGCTGCTTGAAAAAGCTAAGGGTAAAGTAACACTGTTCAGCTTTGGTGGTCCGTTAAGCTTTGGCGCCGCAGCTGACCTGGGGCATCACGTACGCGAAAAAGTTCGTCCGGGCTCTCAGGTGTTAATTCTGGACTTTAGCCGGGTACCGGTGGTTGATGTTTCTGCTGCTATGGCCGTAGAAACCATTACCTCCGATGCTACTGCTGCGGGGCGAGAATTAATCATCAGCGGGGCGACCCCTGAAGTGAACAAGGTGCTGGACAGCATTAATGCGCATCAGCCTAATGTGCGCATGTTCAAAACCCGTCTTGAAGCCCTTGACCATGCCCTGCGCATAATCGAGGACAAAAAAAAGACTGAACAGGTAGGCAGTAGCGGCAAGCTGGCTCAGGCATAAATGCTCCGCTGTACTGGTTACCTGGTCTAATGGTAAATCAAAAGCCCTCCTTCTAAGGAGGGCTTTTTTGTTTCTATTCAGGGCATACACTGTCTTTTTCTCCCCTTCATAGTGCAACCCCGTAGTGAGCATCGCCTGTAACCCTTGCTACATCGTCTTGCATGTTTTTTGCACAGGTAAGGATCTCTGTTTACAGCATGTCGGATACACAATGACAGGACCTTTTGATGCTCTTGGTACAACACTGGCAATAATGCCGGTATGGGCTGCCGCTACCCTGATCTGGGGATTTTGTGTGGTGATGCTGTGGTCGGTGAAAACCTTGCTTATGCTGGGAGGCCGCAATGTGGCCAGGCGTACCCGCTTTTTTTTCGATACCTTGTTAATGGAAGCAGTACGTGGTCCGGCTAATATCGTGGTGGTGGTATTCGCCTTGTGGGCGACAAGGCTGATTATGCAGACCTTTGAGTTAATTAATCGCCCCGCATTTTCGTGGCTCAACATACTTTGTGTGACGTTGCTGGTGCTGGCCGTTATTTTATTTATCGACCGATTAAGCCGGCTGTCACTGGAGCATTTTCAGGCCCGCTCCAGCGTGCTTAAAACCAGTGGGCAGCTTATAAAAGGCACCGTGCGCATTTTCATTTTTGCCATCGGCGCGCTGGTCATACTCAGCACACTGGGGATCTCCATTACACCGGTTATCGCATCTTTAGGAATCGGCTCTTTGGCTGTGGCACTGGCCCTGCAGCCCACCCTGGAAAACTTTTTCTCCGGTTTGCAGATTGTGGCGGACAAACCGGTTCGGGTGGGGGACTTTATCGAACTGGAGTCTGGTGAACAGGGCTTTGTTGAGCAGATAGGCTGGCGCTCAGTCTGGGTGAAAATGCTGCCCAATAACATTGTGATTGTGCCTAACAGCGTGTTGGCTAAATCCAAAATCATTAATTACTACTACCCGGAAAAGCAGCTGTCGGTGCCCGTTGAATGCTCAGTACATTACGACTCGGATCTGGAAAAAGTTGAGCGCGTGGCGCTTGAAGAAGCCCGTAAAATACTGGCCGGACATGAGTGGGGCGTGGATGACTATGAAACCTTTGTGATTTTCACCAAGTTTGACAGCTCCAGTATTAACTTTACCGTGATGCTGCGTGCCAAAGAGTATTTTAACCGGTTTTTTATCAAGTCGGCGTTTATTAAAGCGCTACATATCCGTTTTAAGCAGGAGGGTATTGTCATTCCTTATCCTATTCAGGCGATTAATTTATCGCAGGAGCAGACAGACACCCGGACACAACAACCTTCCGTCAGAATGTACGGCAATTAGTGTCGCCGGGCTGATCTTATTGCGCCCTGTGAGTGCATCAGCAAAGCCAATACGGTAAGCACTAACCAGACAGAAGTCGGCGAGCTGACGGCAGCAGATGGCGTGACAGTGACAATATAATCGCCGGGCGTTGCTGTTCCGACCATTAATATCAAAGGAAGGTTGTCCACATCGTCAGTCATAGGGGTGATATCTGTGATACCAGCCAGCCCCGTTACTGCAGGATCACCTTCATAGAAGTCCCACCACTCTTGCTGAGCTAATAACGAACTCTGGCCTTGCGACGTTATTGTCGGTGAGCCGTACACCCCCTCACTATCGTCAAAATCAATATATCCTTCCCAGTAGGGAAAGGGACTTAGCAATGCAAGCGACATTGCATCCGGCCCCTGTACATGCACATCAAAATCAGTCATTAGCGGAATTTGTAAAAACAGAGGAAGCCAGTCGCTTGTCAATAGCGACGATATTTCAAATTGATATGCCCCTGCTACACTTATCGGCAAAGCAGGTGTAGTCATGTGCAAACCAAGTAACCCGGTCAGAGGCGTTGCAGAGGCCGGAGTATAGTGAAAGTTGTCCAGCAGAAAAGCCTCATAGTCACTGATGGCTTCATTGTCAGTATTGATATCAAATTCCACATACGCTGCAATGCCCTCATATTCAACACTCAGACGACCGTCGTTAAACGTGCTCTGGTAGGCACAATCCGGGACTCCGTCACAGTCTGCGGATGGTGCAGAATACTCGGGGGCCGCTGAGAAATTTTGCTGAGTGAGCAGCTGGCCCTGCTCATCGAATACCGAGATCTGATTCAAATAATCTTTGGTCTGATAGTCAATGCTAAAGCCATTTTCAGCCCCGTAGAGCATGCTAATCCGGACTTCTTTTCCCTGGTTGCTGACATATGCTTCGGTGGTGAAATCGTCTACATACAATTGCCCCTGATCTTCCGTATCGTGCCAGTACAGGTAACGGTGATATGACTGCATAACAAGCTGGTCATCGAAGTAGTGAAAATGTTTACCAGAGTCATCACCGGCAAGGTCGATATCGTTGCTGTACAGAACATCAGCGCGGGTAAAAAGGCAAATTACTATAAGCAGAAGGGATAAGGCTTTCATCATTGTTTCCTTGTCTTGCAGTTCAAAGAAACCGACCAGACAAGCAAACAGGAAAGCACGGTATACACTCTAAGTTTACGTGTATTTTATTATTAATAAAGTCTCATATATAAAAAGCCCGGCAGTAGCCGGGCTTGGAATACTTTGAGCATTATTGGTTAATTACCAGATTTGCACTCGTTCTTCTTTAGGCAGGTAAAGTTCATCGCCAGGCTGTACATCAAAAGCTTTGTACCAGGCATCCAGGTTACGGGGAGCCATGGTACGGTAACGGGCAGGGGCGTGGGGGTCAGCGCGAAGCTGGTTCAGCAGGCTTTGCTCAGTGCGCTTTTCTTTCCAGACCTGAGCCCAGGCTAAAAAGAATCGCTGGTCACCAGTCAGACCGTTGATCACTGGGGCTTCTTCACCATCAAGACTGAGCTTGTAAGCTTCATAAGCCATCGACAGACCGCCAACATCACCAATATTTTCGCCCAGCGTTAGCCTGCCATTGACCTTATTGCCTTCGATAGGCTCATACTCACTGTACTGAGCGTCCAGCTGGTCAACTTTGGCAGTGAAGGCTTTTAAGTCTTCTTCTGTCCACCAGTTACGCTGAATTCCCCGCGCATCTGATTTGGCGCCCTGATCGTCAAAGCCGTGACCCATTTCATGCCCGATTACCGCGCCGATTGCGCCGTAGTTTACTGCCGGATCAGCATTGGGATCGAAAAACGGAGGTTGCAGAATCGCAGCCGGGAAAACAATTTCATTAAACGAGGAATTGTAATAGGCATTAACAGTTTGTGGTGTCATGCCCCAACGTTCCCGATCGGTTGGCTTAAGCTCTTTTTCCACATCTTTTTGCTGGAAGAAATCCCGCAGGTTGCGCACATTGCTGACCAGGCTGTCGTCGGTAATGGTCACGCCATCCAGTGATACCCACTCATCTGGGTAACCGATTTTAGGCCGAAAGGCAGCCAGCTTTTCTTTGGCTGCCAGTTTGGTTTCCTCGCCCATCCAGTCCAGACCTTCAATCCGTTTTTTCAGCGCCGCGCGCAGGTTTTCCACCAGCGCGGTCATCTGCTCTTTTGAGCTTTCCGGGAAGTATTTGTCCACATAGATCTTACCAATGGCAAAGCCCAGCGACTTGGTGCCCGACATTTGCGCCAGCGCCCGTTTCCAGCGTGGACGAGGCTCTTGCTGGCCATTCAGGGTTTTGCCGTAAAAATCAAAGTTAGCGTTGTAGATGTCCTGTGATAACAAACCGGCGTTATTCGAGATAGTGTGGTAGGTCAGGTACTCTTTCCACACCGCCATATCTGTTTCATTAATAATGGCAATTACATCGCGCACCGGCTCCGGTGTATTGATGTTCAGCTCAGGTACCTGCAAGCCGCTGGACTCAAAAAATGTATCCCAGTCAAAATCCGGGTATTCTTTTGTTAAATCCTCGCGTTTAATCTGGTTTAAAGTCAGCTCACGGTCACGGCGTTTATCACGGGGCCACTGTGCTTCTGCCAGACGGGTTTCCAGTGCCAGAATATCTTTTGCCTGCTGCGCCGGATTGTCGACATCAGCAAAGCTCAGCATGGTCTCAATATGTTTTAGGTACGCTGTCCGAATATCCTTAAAACGCTGCTGATCATCCAGGTAGTAATCTCTGTCCGGCAGACCCAGGCCACCTACACCAACAGACAGCTGATACTCATTCGGGTCAAGGCGGTTATACCACAACGAACCGCCAATGGGAGTGGCATTGCCATACAGCCAGGCTTCACCAAACAGATGCGTCAGTTGTTTGGTGTTCTGCAGGTTGTCGATTTTGCCCAGTACATCAGCAATCGGCTGCATGCCTTTTTGATTGATAGACTCTACATCCATATAGGCTTTATAAAAGTCATGCACCAGCTTTTCATCGGCGCTCAGGTTGTCTTTGGCCATGATGTCATCAATAATGGCTTTTACCTGATCCTGACTGCGCTCATGTAATGCAGTAAATGCGCCGTAGCGGACTTTGTCTGCCGGTAATTCGTAATTGTCGTACCAGGTGCCGCTGGCATAGCGGAAAAAGTCATCACCTGGCTTCACTGTTTTGTCCATGGCGGTCAAATCCACGCCGAACTCGCCTAGCTCCGGTTTGCCCTGATTATCCTGTGCGGTCACTGATTCTTTCTGCGCCGATGATTTTTCATTGCTCTGCTGAGGCTGACTACATGCAGCCAGGCCCAGCGATGCTGCCACCAGGGCAGCGATTACGCTATATTTCATTGTCGTTTCTCTGTCTTTGTTTAACGATGTCTGCCATGACATCTTGTTGTTTTGTTGATTGTAGTAAGGCCTGTTGTGCCTCGTTGTAGGGCAGTACGTCAACCGCCTGCTGGAAATAGTCGATAATGACCGGTGTCTCCCGGTGTAAAAAGTCTGCTACAGCCTTTTGAAAAGCCGGCTCAAACAAATAGTGTGACGACCGGCACAATACTGGTTCAAACCCTCGCAATATCTTGTGCTCGCCCTGCGTGCCCGGATTAAAGTCATCAAGGCGCTGCTCGATAGCAAATTCGATCCCCTGAAAATAGCAACATTCAAAGTGCAGCCCGTCAATGTCGGTCAGCGCGCCCCAGTAGCGACCGAATAAATGCTGTTCATCATAGAAAAACAGCGCCGCTGCACAGGGCGCATCATGTTGGGATGCCATGACCAGCAAGATATTGCTGGCCATATGCGTAAAAATGGCGTCAAAAAAGGCCGGTGACAAGTACCCGGAGTGGCCGCTACGTTTTAAATAAGTTTGCTGATAACAGCGGATAAAAAAGGCTTTGTCCTGGGCCGTAAGTTCACCACCGGTTTTTCTGGTTATCTGCACGCCCTGATGATTCAGTTTTTCCCGTGATTTGCGCAAGGCTTTGCGCTTTCTGGAGGTCAGCGCTGCGGTAAAATCAGAAAACGCGGTGTACCGGTAGTTGTACCACTGAAACTGCACACTGTAACGGCTAAGCATCTGTTGCCCGGCGAGGCACTGATGCTGTTGTTGATCAGGAAACAGAACATGCAGGGAAGACACCTTTTCACTTAACTGGGATCGAAGCGCGGGTATCAGCCACTCAATGATGCTTTGACTGTCATGACTTTGACTGCACAGCAGGCGTGCCCCGGTGACCGGGGTAAATGGCACGGCGGCCACCCACTTGGGATAATAGGCAATACCATGCTGGTGGTAGGCATTGGCCCAGCCATGATCAAAGACATACTCACCGTAGCTGTCCTGTTTCAGGTAGCCGGGCATTAGTGCCACCAGGTGATTATCTTCATAGATTGCTGCGTGACAGGTTTGCCAGCCGGTATTACTGCCCACACAGCCGGTGGCTTCAAGCTGGTGTAAAAAGGTATACTGCAAAAACGGGCCGGCGTGACGTGCAAGCGCCTGCCATTGGGACTCGGTTATCTGATCCGTGCGATGAAGAAATGTAAGTTTGTATCCCATAAAAAGCCATTATGCTACAGGGCAAATAGGTTGTTCTTGTAGTTAAAAAACGTTTAATTGCATCGAAAGTCAACTAACCATGGCAGAAAATAACAGAAATAACATTATTGACGCGATTACCCGCATGCTCGCACGACGAGAACATAGTGCGGCGGAAATTGGCCGTAAACTCCTGCAGAAGGGCTTTGAAGAGCAGGAATACGCCCCCATTATCGAAGAATTCACCGAAGCCAATATTCAAAGTGACACACGCTATGCCGAGGCCAAAGTACGCTCAGCGGTAGCAAAAGGCTCCGGGCCTCGTAAGTTGCAGGCTGAACTGGCCCAGCATGATATTGACGAACATACCCTGCAACTGGCCATTCGTGAGATTGAGCCTGACTGGTATGCACTGGCCTGCCGGGTACGGGAAAAAAAATTCGGGCTCAGTGAGCCGGATGATTTTAAACAGGCCCAGAAACAAAAGCAGTTTCTGCAATATCGCGGCTTTTTACAATCGCATATTCAATTTGCAATGGGGCGCGAGTAAACCGCGCCCGACGTGCTTAACAATATAAGGTATTCCATGATATTGTTGCGCGAGCTAAAACGCCCGCTGTGGCGGCGTTTCAACCCATTTACTTCACAAGTAACCGTTTAAATAGGAAGTTTGGAACTCAATGACATTATCAACTGCTGACATCCGCCAAAGGTTTATCGACTATTTTAAAGGTCACGGGCACCAGCCTGTGGCAAGTAGCTCATTGGTTCCGGCTGACGATCCAACGCTGTTGTTTACCAATGCGGGTATGAACCAGTTTAAGGATCTGTTTTTAGGCGCAGAAACCCGCAGTTACACCCGTGCGGTATCGTCACAGCGTTGTGTACGAGCAGGGGGCAAGCATAATGACCTGGAAAACGTAGGCTATACTGCCCGCCACCATACCTTTTTTGAAATGATGGGTAACTTTAGCTTTGGTGATTACTTTAAAACCGAAGCTATTGAATTTGCCTGGAACTTCCTGACTAAAGAAGTCGGCCTGCCAAAAGAAAAGCTGCTGGTGACGGTGTATCAGGAGGACGATGAAGCCTTTGATATCTGGGAAAACCATATCGGTGTACCTAAAGACAAGATCATCCGGATCAACACCTCTGATAATTTCTGGTCGATGGGCGATACCGGACCGTGTGGCCCGTGCTCTGAAATTTTTTATGACCACGGTGAGCATATCTGGGGTGGTCCTCCGGGCACACCTGAAGAAGATGGCGATCGGTTTATTGAAATCTGGAACCTGGTTTTCATGCAGTTCAATAAACAACAGGACGGCACCATGGAGCCGCTGCCTAAGCCATCTATTGATACTGGTATGGGCCTTGAGCGTATCTCCGCTATTTTGCAGGGTGTGCACAGCAACTACGAAATCGACCTGTTTCAAAATCTGATTAAAGCCGCGGCCCAAACTGTGGGCACAACCGACCTGCAGGATAAGTCACTGCGGGTAATTGCAGATCATATCCGTTCGTGCAGCTTCTTAATCAGCGACGGTGTTATGCCTGGCAACGAAGGTCGCGGCTATGTACTGCGTCGTATCATTCGTCGGGCAGTACGTCACGGTTACAAACTGGGCGCTAAAGATATCTTCTTCCATAAGCTGGTGGCGGCTCTGTGTAATGAAATGGGCGAATTCTATCCTGAGCTTAATGATCAGCGTCCGGTTATTGAAAAAGTACTGCGTGTAGAAGAAGAGCAGTTCAGCAAAACATTGTCGCGCGGTATGGCGATGCTCAATGATGTGCTGGAAAATCTGGACGGCGACACCGTACCAGGCGAGGTGGTATTTAAGTTATATGACACCTATGGCTTCCCGGCGGATTTGACCGGCGATGTAGCCCGCGAGCACGATTATAAAATTGATGAAGCCGGCTTTGAAGCAGCCATGCAGCAGCAGCGTCAGCGTGCGCAGCAGGCCAGTAACTTTGGCATGAACTATAATGACCAGCTGCGTATCGACAAGCAAACTGCGTTTACCGGTTACGACCAGATTGAAGGTGAAGCAAACATCGTTGAGCTGATTCGTGATAATGCCTTTTGTGACAGCCTGAATGATGGTGACGAAGGCATTATCGTGTTGGACAGCACACCATTTTATGCTGAAGCCGGCGGTCAGATTGGTGATAAAGGCGTGCTTCAGGTGGCAAATGGTGAATTTCAGGTCACCGATACTAAAAAAATGGGTAACGCGTTTGCCCACTTCGGTAAAGTGGTTGGCTCAATCAGCAAAGGTGAAAAAGCCACAGCGAAGATTGATGATGCCAGCCGTGAAGCGATTAAGAAAAACCACAGTGCCACTCACTTACTGCATGCCGCACTGCGTGAAATTCTGGGTGAGCATGTCAATCAGAAAGGCTCACTGGTGCAGGCTGATCGTATGCGTTTTGACTTCTCGCATTTTGAGGCGGTCACTCAGGCACAGCTGGACCAAATCGAGCGCCGGGTTAACGAAGAAATCCGTGCCAACCATAGCCTGACCACGCAGCTGATGGACCTGGACGAAGCCAAAGAGTCAGGCGCAATGGCCCTGTTTGGCGAAAAATATGACGAAAAAGTACGTGTAGTCAGCATGGGACCCTTTTCGATAGAGCTGTGCGGCGGTACGCATGTTAACCGTACCGGTGATATCGGTTTGTTTAAAATTGTGGCAGAAGGGGGCATTGCATCAGGCGTGCGCCGTATTGAAGCGGTGACCGGCGCGGTAGCGTTAGATACGGTACAACAGCTCCAGGAATTAATTGCTTCTGCGGCGGGTCTATTGAAAACGGATGCTTCAAACCTTATTGATCGCATCGGACAATTGCAGAGTCATGGCAAAGAGCTTGAAAAAGCACTGGCGGCAGCAAAACAGAAGCTGGCCAGCCAACAGGGTTCTGATATGTTAGGCCAGGCCGTCGATGTTAATGGCGTAAAACTGCTTTCTGCTAAGCTTGATGGTGTAGAACCGAAAGCTTTACGCGGCATTATGGACGACTTGAAAAACCGAATCGGCGAAGGTGTCGTAGTATTAGGTGTAGCGGGTGACAATAAAGTAAATCTTATCGTAGGTGTCACCAAGGGTTTAACCGATAAAGTGAAGGCCGGTGAACTGGTCAACTACATCGCTTCCCAGGTAGGTGGTAAAGGTGGTGGCCGTCCTGACATGGCGCAGGCTGGCGGTGACCAACCGGAAAATCTGGGTGCTGCACTAGAGTCTGTTAACGCTTGGCTGTCAGATAAGCTATAATCTGCATTGTCGTGATACAGCGAGTTTTTGCAAGTGACACAAAAACATGGAATCGCTGCAGCTAATACGGGGTCGTGCCTGTATTAGCTAAAACGAAAGGATTGTTCATTAGTAAAGGACAGGAGCAAGCGAATGCTTATTTTGACTCGTCGTGTTGGTGAGACGCTCATGGTTGGTGACGAAGTTACCGTAACCGTGTTAGGTGTTAAAGGTAATCAGGTGCGCATTGGAGTAAATGCCCCTAAAGAAGTATCTGTGCACCGTGAAGAGATTTACATGCGAATTCAGGCAGAGAAAGGAGGCGAAGGCGCTTCCCACGATGCTGACTAAAATTTGCAGGTAATATCATTAAAAGGCTGGTCATTGACCGGCCTTTTTTGTTTGGCGGAGTTTAAAAACGTTACACCAACTGCTTATATTTACTGATATAAGCCATCGATGCTGGTATCAAAATGTCTTTTTACAGCGTTATTGTCCCTAAATTGAGCAGGTTGTTCAAAAATTGAAGGAACAGTTCGCTAATTTGCACTTTATGCTTTTCATCAGCGAATTTTTTGTTATTCTACACGCGTTGTCTGAGAGGGGCACAGCAAAGCACCGTAGTGTGTAAGTTTCAGAAATATTCTGAAGTGTTGCTGGGAAACGCCTCAAGCGATGCTTACTGATTTATCGGGCCGTGACATGCCGGTAAATTGAGTGAAAATTCAAAATGCTTAAAATCTCAGCGGGCATGCATTTTTCTTAAAAAAACGTTTGACACCATCAGGTGAATCCGTAAAATGCAGCCCCACGTCACGGAGAGGTGGGTGAGTGGCTGAAACCAGTTCCCTGCTAAGGAACCATACGCATTACGCGTATCGAGGGTTCGAATCCCTCCCTCTCCGCCACTTTAAGGTTGGACGTGGTAACCAACAATTAGTTTTGCGCGTGTGTAGCTCAGCTGGATAGAGTACCTGGCTACGAACCAGGCGGTCGGAGGTTCGAATCCTTCCACACGCGCCACTTATTAAAGTACCACCTTGCCTGGTAAAACAAGCAAGTAAAAAGTTAAAGCGTGTGTAGCTCAGCTGGATAGAGTACCTGGCTACGAACCAGGCGGTCGGAGGTTCGAATCCTTCCACACGCGCCATACAGTAAAACCCACCCAAGCGGTGGGTTTTATTTTGGTTAAATAACTTATCAATTTCTAAGCGTGTGTAGCTCAGCTGGATAGAGTACCTGGCTACGAACCAGGCGGTCGGAGGTTCGAATCCTTCCACACGCGCCATATAATGAAACCCACCTTCTGGTGGGTTTTTTTATGTCTGCGATTTCTCATTATCCGCATGCTGCCCGTGCTGCTTTACCGTTAAAAAGCGACACATCCGACTTCACTGCACCATGCATCCACACTGCTCCCAGCGGCATAAACCCTGCGGATACACTATTCTGTTACCGTTTGACTATCTATTCATAAAAAATATCTAATTATTCATCTTGTGGCGGTTGCGGTTTGTCATCCTGCCTTATTCGTGTTACTAAACCAATCAACAGGGATTAATGGAATGACAATGAATAGTTCAATGGCAAGCCAGCTTAGCGAAGCCGCAACATTACTATTGGTGGGCATGGGCTTTGTGTTTGCTTTTTTAACGCTGATGATAGGCGGAATTAAAGCGATTGAAGCATTTAGTACACGGTATCCGGGAGCTCAGCCTGCATCGCCAGACGCCAGGCCAAAACGTAAACCGACCGGCCTGGCTGCCTCCGCCAACACCCCATCGCAATCAAAAGGCATTGACGCCGGCACGGTAGCCGCAATTACTGCAGCAATTCATACCCACCGTCAGGCTACACAAAAACAGGAGAAATCATGAGTAAACCATTAGCACTCACCGAGCTGGTTCTGCGCGACGCCCATCAGTCGTTGCTGGCAACCCGCATGCGGCTGGACGATATGCTGCCGATTGCCAGCGAGTTGGATAATGCCGGTTTCTGGTCTGTGGAGTCTTGGGGGGGCGCGACATTTGATGCCTGTATTCGCTATCTGGGTGAAGATCCCTGGCATCGGATCCGCGCACTCAAGCAGGCCATGCCTAAAACCCGTCAGCAAATGCTACTTCGCGGGCAGAATTTATTGGGCTACCGGCATTATGCTGATGATGTGGTTACCCGCTTTGTTGAACGAGCCCACGAAAATGGCGTGGATGTGTTCAGAATTTTTGATGCCATGAACGATGTACGCAATCTGCAAACCGCGGTAAAAGCTGCCATTGACTGCGGCGCACATGCACAGGGCACCTTATCTTATACGGTCAGCCCGGTGCATACCCTGGATACCTGGCTGACTATGGCGCGTCAGCTGGAAGAGATGGGCGTACATTCAATCTGTATTAAAGATATGGCCGGATTGCTGAAGCCATATGAGTGTGAAGCGCTGATAAAAGGCTTAAAAGACACCGTGAAAGTGCCTATTGCCATGCAGTGTCATGCCACTACGGGACTGTCGACCGCGACTTATCAAAAAGCGGTGGATGCAGGCATTGATATGCTGGACACGGCCATATCCTCCATGAGTATGACCTACGGGCATACGGCAACAGAAACCATGGTATCGATTGTTGAGGGCACTCCAAGAGATACCGGTCTGTCGTTGCCTGATCTTGAAAATATCGCCGGTTATTTTCGTGATGTGCGTAAAAAATATGCGCAGTTTGAAGGCAGCCTGAAAGGCGTAGACGCCCGGATCTTACTGGCGCAGGTGCCCGGTGGCATGCTGACCAACATGGAAAGCCAGCTCAAAGAACAAAATGCAGCTGACAAATTTGATGAGGTGCTCAAAGAAATTCCGCGGGTACGCGAAGATCTCGGTTTTATTCCTTTAGTAACGCCAACCTCGCAAATTGTCGGTACTCAGTCAGTATTAAATGTACTGACCGGCGAGCGGTATAAAAGTATCACCAAAGAAACAGCGGGTGTGCTTAAAGGGGAGTATGGCGCAACCGCAGCCCCGGTAAATAAAGCACTGCAGGAGCGGGTACTGGATGGCGCACAGCCGGTTACCTGTCGTCCGGCAGATAACCTGGCACCCGAGCTTGATAGCCTGACCGAAGAGCTGGCTGAGCTGGCGGACAGTAAGCAATTTACTCTGGCTGAAGATACCATTGATGATGTATTGACGTATGCTCTGTTTCCGCAAATCGGTCTTAAGTTTTTGCAAAACCGGGATAATCCGGATGCCTTTGAGCCGGCGCCCGGCAGCCACAGTGCACAAACAGACACACCGTCAAAAACTTCTGAGCCTGTTTCAGCGCCGGCGCAGCAGACTGCTGCCACCTATGATGTAAAAGTCGATGGCAAGGTGTATCAGGTAGAAGTGGCGGCCAGTGGCCAGCTTACCAGTATCAGCGAGGCTGGCCCGGCCCCGGCCAACACAGCAGAAACCACCTCTGGCGCTGCGACTGCACAAGTGGCTAATACTATTGAAGCGCCGTTATCCGGCAATGTGTTTAAAATTCTGGTCAGTGACGGTGATGAGGTCAGTGATGGTGATGTGGTCATGATCCTTGAGGCGATGAAAATGGAAACCGAGATCCGAAGCGCCTTTGACGGTACAGTGTCCGGTGTTCTGGCCAAAGAAGGTGATGCGGTTACCAGCGGTCAGCCATTGATAGAGTTGAGCTAATACATGGAAAAGTTTGCTATTTTAT
Source organism: Salinimonas lutimaris (assembly GCF_005222225.1). Taxonomy (GTDB): domain Bacteria; phylum Pseudomonadota; class Gammaproteobacteria; order Enterobacterales; family Alteromonadaceae; genus Alteromonas; species Alteromonas lutimaris. The sequence continues at coordinate 3,072,470 of NZ_CP036536.1, read as the reverse complement.
GGGACAGCACCGCACTGGCCCACTTTCACTATCAGCAGATCATTATGATGGCCGTCGGATTGTTGCTGCTGTATCTGGCCATTGTGAAAAAGTTTGAGCCGCTGCTGTTGATCCCCATCGGCTTTGGCGCGCTGCTAACCAATATTCCGCTGGCCGGATTTTCAGAGGCCGGCGGCCTGCTGCACTATATTTACGCGGTAGGCATTGAAACCGGCGTATTTCCACTGCTGATTTTTATGGGGGTGGGAGCCATGACCGACTTCGGAGCGCTGATTGCCAATCCGCGCATGCTATTACTGGGGGCGGCAGCACAGTTTGGTATCTTTGCCACCTTGTTCGGTGCAATTGCGTTAAATGCGATCCCCGGTTTTGAGTTTACCCTTCAGGATGCCAGTGCCATTGCCATCATTGGCGGGGCTGACGGGCCCACGGCAATTTTTCTGGCCAGCCGGCTGGCTCCGGATTTACTTGGGGCAATTGCTGTAGCGGCTTATTCCTACATGGCGCTGGTGCCGATCATCCAGCCACCCATTATGAAAGCTCTGACCACAGAAAAAGAGCGACAGATCAAAATGGCCCAGTTACGGCCGGTGTCGCAGCGCGAGAAAATTCTGTTTCCGCTGGCAGTGTTATTACTCACCATTTTGTTTCTACCCTCAGCAACACCACTGGTTGGCATGTTCTGTTTTGGGAATCTGATGAAAGAATGTGGTGTGGTGGATCGGTTGAGCAAAACAGCACAGAACGAACTGATTAATACTGTCACTATTTTTCTGGGACTGGCAGTGGGCTCCAAGCTTTCTGCCGAGAAATTTCTTACGGTCGAAACCCTGGGCATTCTGGGATTAGGCGCATTGGCCTTTGCGATAGGCACGGCTGCCGGAGTGCTGATGGCTAAGCTAATGAGCCGCTTATCCGGTGGTACGATTAATCCGCTCATTGGCGCTGCGGGTGTTTCCGCAGTCCCTATGGCTGCCCGGGTTGTGAATAAAGTAGGGTTGCAAGCTAACCCGCATAACTTCCTGCTGATGCATGCTATGGGGCCGAATGTGGCCGGTGTACTAGGCTCGGCGGTTGCCGCTGGCGTGTTACTGGCCCTGGTAGGTTAATACACGTAGGCTAATACACCGCGAGGCTGATACCAGCCGGGCTGCTGTTAGTCCGGCTGGGTCAGGGTTTGCTGGGGCACCAGCGACTGATACGCCATTATCAGCTTTTTGGTCATACTGTGCTGAGGCCAGCGGAAGATGGTATCGGTTTTTCCTGTCTCCACAATCCTGCCTTTTTCCATCACGATGACTTTATCGGCAATGTGACGGACGATCCCCAGATTATGCGAAATAAAAATAAACGACAGCCCCAACTCGTTTTGTAAACCCAGCAACTGATTGACCGTCTGGGAGCGAATTGAGGGATCAAGTGCGGCAAAGGGTTCATCGGCCACCAGAATTTTGGGCTGCAGGACCAGTGCCCGGGCCAGAGCAACCCGTTGTTGCTGACCGTCTGAGAGCATGTGCCGGTAAAAGTAAATATGATCGCGCAGCAGCCCGACCTTACGCAGGGTTTCTTCTATTCTTGCCCGGCGCTCCGGTTCTGATAAACGGGTGTTAAGGCGCAGTGGCTCATCCAGAATCATACCCACGGTAATACCGGGATTCATCGCTTCACTGCTGTGCTGAAAGATCATCCGGATATCATTGCTGGCATTATAGCTTTTGGTCGACTTGCGCTTAGCTGCGTTATACGCCACATTACTTAGAAATATTTCTCCTTCATCAGCGGCAATGGCGCCAACCAGCATTTTGGCCAGTAGTGATTTACCCGCCCGGTTTTCCCCGATAATGGCGATGGTTTCCCCTCGTTTTACTGACAAATCAATCGGCCCCAGCTCAAAGACCTCAGGCTTTTTCAGCCAGCGTTTACGGTCGCTGTGGCGGAACAACAACCCGCTGACATGCATGATTTCGTTCATAGCTTCTCCATATGCAGCGGAAAGTGACAGCTATAGGTATGGTCGTGGATCCGGCGCACAGATGGGGTGATAACACAGTCTTTCTGGGCTCTGGGACAGCGCGGGCCAAGCCGGCAACCAATGGGAACATGTTTCAGTGACGGTATAGTTCCATCCAGTGAAGGAAGCATACTTTTGGGCGGCAGATCATTTCTGAAACTGGGCGCACTGTCCAGCAAGGCCTTGGTATAAGGATGCAACGGTCGTTTTCGCAGCATTTTCATGCGCCCGGATTCCACAGTCTGGCCGCAGTAGAGTACCGTCATGGAGTGGGCCATACTGGCAATAGCCAGCAAATCGTGACTGACAAACAAAATTGACAGAGATTTTGTCTGGTTCAGCCGGCTCAGCAGTTTAAGCACCTGGGTTTTGGTGGTGGTTTCCATGCCCCGGGTCGGGTCATCGGCAATCAGCATTTTAGGCTGTGAAATTAATGCCATGGCCAGCATAAATTTTTGCCCGATATCGTTGGGGATCTGGTGCGGAAAAGCATTTAAATAGTGCCGGTGGTGTTTAATACCTACCTTATGCACGGTAGATATCGCTGATTTTCGCCGAGACTGGCGACGCTGCCAGAACCATTTTCCTTTTACCAGTTCATCCGGAATGCTTTCTTCAAGCTGCTCACCCAGGGTCGCAGACGGGTCAAGCGCCGTGATAGGGTTTTGATAGACCACGGCAATATCCCGGCGCATAATTTCGCGGCGCTTTTCTGCTGACATCGACAACAGGTTTTCCCCTTTCCAGCTCATCCGGTCTGCGGTGATATGGAACTGATGGGGCAGGGTGCCGGAGATAGCAGACACAATCAGGCTTTTTCCGGAACCTGACTCACCCACCAGCGCTCTGATTTCACCACTGTTAACCGTCAGGCTGACCTTATCCAGAGCTTTGACCCGACTGTTTCCGGTATCAATTTCCAGCGTCAGGTTTTTTATATCAAGTAATGGCATTAGTGGCTGACCCTTTTTCTTAAAGCTGAGCGCAATCCGTCGCCCACTATGTTTATGGCCAGAACCATCAAAAAGATGGATAAACCAGGCAGTGCTGCATTCCAGGGAGCCAGGTAGGCCACATCTAACCCATCCGCCAGAATGGCGCCCAGTTCAGGCAACGGTGGCTGAGCACCTAAGTTCAAGAAACCCAGCGCAGAGACGTCAATGACTGCGATAGATAAAGCCAGCGAGCCCTGAACAACCAGCATTTCAATCATATTAGGCAAAATCGAGTGGCGGAATAACTGCCAGGGATTTGCGCCATCGAGGCGGGACGCCAGAATATATTCTTTTTTCATTTCACTACGCACAAACGAGCGCGTGTAGTGAATAAACTGCGGAGTAAGCGCTAATGTAATAGCCCACATACTATTTACCAGACCGGTTCCCAGAATGGCGACGATAATAATCGCAATGAGCAGGGTAGGGATGGCCATCAGGGCATCCAGCAGGTGGTTAATTACGCTTGAGCGCACGCCACTGGTCATGCCGGCCAGTGTACCTACGCTGACTCCCAGCACCATCGCCAGCAATACCAGCATTAAGCTAGTGCCAAACGTAACCCGACAGCCATACACAATTCGCGAAAACACATCCCGGCCCAGTGCATCGGTACCAAACAAATGGCTGATAGTGCCGTTTAATTCCCAGCTTGGCGGTATCAGCAGAGCATCAATATTCTGTTGCAGCGGATCATAAGGGGCGACCACCGGGGCAAAAATGGCAAAAAAAGCAAAGGCACCCAGTATAATCAGCCCGACAAAAGCAACGTGGCTGGCTTTAAATTCCCGCCATGTGCGCTGCCAGGGAGACGGGTGATATTCCTCATCATACAGACTAAATTGTGACACGTTCGTACTTGTCCCTGCTTGGATCGATCAAGCGGTTGAATAAATCAATCAGAATCGTCAGCAATATCACTAACGAGGCCACGGCCAGCATTCCCACCCGTAACGCCGGATAGTCACGCTGATAAATTGCTTGAATCAGCCAGTTACCTATACCCGGCCACGAAAACAGGGTCTCTACAATCATCGCGTTGGTAATAAGCGATGTGATCTGAATAGCCATCAGCGGCAAAATCGGTAGCAGGGCATTACGCAGAATATGCCGCACAAAAATTTGCCGGCGGGATAATCCCCGGGACCGGGCAGCAGCAATGTAGGGCCGGTTCAGCACATCAATGATAGAGCGGCGGGTAATTCGAATCAGCGAAGCGGTACTGATAACGCTGAGAGCCAGGGTGGGCAACATTAAATGGTGCAGGGCATCAGTAAATGCCAGCCAGCGATCCACATCCGGAGCAAGCAGAATATCAATCAGAATAAACCCAGTCTGATCAGGAATATTAAACAGCAAGCTGTTACGGCCAGACAGTGGTGCAATATTCAGCTCCAGACTGAAAATCAGTATAAAAACCAGCGCCAGCCAGAAAACCGGAAACGAATACCCTACCATGCTGGCTGAATTTATCAGGTAATCGGTTTTGGTGTAGCTGCGCAGGCCGGCATAACAGCCTACCGGTACACCAATTAGCAGGGCAACCAGCATTGAATAGGCAGCCAGTTCAATGGTGGCCGGCAGGGCCAGACCAATTTCTTCGCGTAACGGCAGGCCAGATACAAAACTGTAGCCCCAGTTGCCGGAGAGCAACTGCCACAGATAATTAGAAAACTGCACCAGATAACCGGCATCCAGTTTATGCTGCTCAGCCAGCACATTACGCTGAATCTGGTTTTGCGGGGTGATTCCCGTCAGGTTTGACAGCACATCACCGGGAAACATATAAGCAAGCGCAAACGACATCCCGGCCAGCACCAGTAGGGTCAGAATAAAAAGAACGCTGTAACGGCCCAGTATACGTATCACAGTTGCTTTATCACTCCGCCAAATCGAACACCACCGTACGGGTTAATCTGCATGCCTTTCAGGGCATCGCGATGTGCCTGATAACGATAAGCATGGGCAATCGGTACCAGCGGTAGTTCTTTAAATAAAAGGGTGTTGACCTGTTGGTATAACGCTTTGCGCTGCTCCAGATCTTCTGTTTTCAGTGCCTGCTCTATCAGTGCATCGTATTCTTCGTTGCACCACATGGCACGGTTCGTCCCTGAGGGTATGGCCCCGCAGCTTAGCAGGGGCCGGTAAAAGTTGTCCGGGTCACCATTATCGGCAGACCAGCCTATCAGAACCGAATCATGCAGTCCTTCACGAAGGTGGCGACGAAAGGTGGTCCAGTCATAGGTTACAATATTGACATTGATATCAACATCGCTCAGATAGCGCTGTATAAGCTCAGCCATTTTGGCGGCATTGGGATTATAAGCCCGCTCAATAGGGATGGCCCAGATAGTCATGGTAAAGCCGGGCTCAATTCCCGCTTCTTTAAGCAACTTTCTGGCTAATACCGGATTATAGGCAGTATCTTCTGCATCATTCTGGTAGGCCCAGCTGGCAGCGGGCAGCAGGCTTTTGGCTCTGGATGCACTATCAAAGTAAACCGCTTCTAGCAGCGTGTTTTTATCAATTGCATAGGCCAGCGCCCGGCGCACTTTAGGATTATCAAAGGGCGGCCGCTGCGTGTTAAACGCCCAGAACCCCACATTCAGTCCTGGTTTTTCAGCCAGATCCAGTTCATCCCGGTTACGGATAATGTCCAGCTCAGTCTGGGCCGGAAAGGCAATCGCATCGCACTCGCCGGTCAGTAATTTAGCCAGCCGCAGTGAGCTCTTGGGCGTGATATCGTAAATCAGTCGCTCTGCCTGACTGGTGTCGCGCCAATAGTCATCATTACGGTGATAGCGAATAAAGTGGTCTTTGCGATAGCTTTCAAACTCAAACGGGCCGGTGCCAATGGGAAAATGATCCAGCTTTTCCGGGGTGCCCTGGTCCATCAGGTAATCTGCATATTCCTGAGACAGCACGACAGAGAAATCTGTGGCCAGATTAGCCAGGAAAGAGCTGTCGCGCTGGGCCAGGTGAATCTCAACCCGATAGCCGTTGATGCGCTTCAGGCTGGCTATATTTTCCGCCAGCCCCAGACTTTCAAAATACGGATACCGGCCACCGGATACATTGTGATAAGGGTGCGATGCCTGACGCCACCGGTTAATGCTGAACAGGACATCATCAGCATTGAAATTGCGGGTGGGGGTGAAATAGCTGGTAGACTGAAACTGCACATTTTTGCGTAGCTGAAAGGTGTAGATCAGGCCGTCATCTGAAATATTCCAGCTGCTGGCCAGGCTTGGCACAATGCGACCTGAGTCAGGATCAAAGTCCAGCAGGCGATCGTAAATCTGGTGCGATGTGGCATCTGAGGTGGTGGCAGACGTATCCAGCTGGGGATTGAAATTGACCGGGTTGCTTTCTGAGCAATAAATGATACCGGACTGGTAAAAATCATCTTTTTGATGCTTACTGCAGCCACTGACTGCCAGCAGTGCGCTAAGTGCCATCAAGGCCATGCGCCTGCCTATCACTGCCCGGGTTAAGGTCATGAGTGGGTTCACTGTGCTTCTGCCGTATCCTGACCAGAGTCTAACAAATTGTATTTCTTAAGATAACCTCGCAACTGATGATAGGTTAACGAAAGTTTTTCGGCGGTTTTTTTCTGGTTGTACTGACTGTCAGCCAGGGCTTGCCTGAGCATATCGATTTCAAACTGCTGAGAGCGCTCTTTTAAATCAATCGGGTAATCAGGCGTGCAGATAGTCGGGTCGTTCACCGTCTCAGATGTTATTGTGCTGACCGGTGCCGGCTCAGCAGCTACTGGCGCGGCCGGTGTCTCTTGCAGGCGGTCTTTGGTTTTAACCCGACCGGTGGGGCGAAATGCCGAGGCAAACGGATCTAAAATGATTTCGTGAACGGGCAGATGCGGGTTATTGCATCGGTAAACCGCACGCTCAATTACGTTTTTAAGCTCCCGGATATTACCCGGCCAGTGATATTCCATCAGCGTCCGCCGGGCTTTTTCGGTAAACCCGCTAAACAGCTCCATTTCCAGCTCGCGGGCCATACTGATGGCAAAATGCTCTGCCAGCATCATGATGTCTTCGGGGCGCTCGCGTAACGGAGGAATGGTTATTACATCAAAAGCCAGCCGGTCGAGTAAGTCAGCCCGAAACTCACCGGCATCAGCCAGCGCCGGCAGATCTTCATTGGTGGCTGCTATCAGACGAACATCGGTTTTGATGGTGCGACTGCCACCAACCCGTTCAAATTCACCATATTCAATAACCCGCAGCAGTTTTTCCTGAATCAGGCCAGAAGTATTGGCCAGCTCATCAAGAAACAGAGTGCCGTTGTGCGCCACTTCAAAGCGGCCTTCACGACGCTTGGCTGCGCCAGTAAAAGCCCCGGCCTCATAGCCGAAAAGTTCGCTTTCCAGCAGGTTTTCATTCAACGCTGCACAGTTCAGTTTGACGTAGTTCTGGTCCCAGCGCTGTGACAAAAAATGAAGTCGTGCTGCAATCAGTTCTTTGCCGGTACCACGCTCGCCAATTACCAGCACCGGTTTGTTCAGCGGCGCTATTTGTGAGATCTGCTCAAGCACCTCAAGAAAACTATTTGCGTGGCCCAACAAATTATCTTGTTGGCGAAATCTACTCATTTATTCCCTCAAAACTTAGTCATTTCGACCAATTAATAGTGTAGTTTAAAAAAGACTGATATACGACTACTTATTAAGCGACGGAAATTAAAATTAAAACAACGAGTTAGCACTTGTGGCGAGATGGCAAGCATATTGAATAGTGTTACTTCAGTTATGAGACTAACCATGCCACAGGCATTTATCACAGCTAGAGGTAAAGATTATGGGTATCTTCTCGCGTTTCACCGACATAGTGAACTCAAATATTAATGCATTATTGGATAAGGCTGAAGACCCTGAAAAAATGGTTCGCCTAATTATTCAGGAAATGGAAGACACACTGGTAGAAGTGCGGTCTGCCTCGGCCAAGACCCTGGCCAGTAAAAAAGAAATTACTGCTCAAATCAATAAGTATGAGAGTGATGCAGCGGACTGGGGCGCAAAAGCTGAACTGGCGCTAAGCAAAGAGCGTGAAGATTTGGCGCGTGCAGCCCTGCAGGAAAAGAAAAAAGCAGCTGAAGCGGCGGATGCACTGGGTCGCGAACTGGCCATAGTGGATGAGCAAATCAGTAAGCTGCAGGAGGAAGTGGGTCAGCTGCAGGAAAAACTGGCCGATGCTAAGACTCGTCAAAAAGCGATTATCATGCGCCAGAAAACCGCCAGCTCACGCCTGGAAGTTAAGCGCACGCTTGATAGCAGCAAAGTCGATAATGCGATGGGCCGGTTTGAGCAGTATGAACGCAAAATTGACGATCTTGAGTCGCAGGTTGATGCTTATGATTTGGGCAAGAAAACCTTGCAGGATGAGTTTGCCGGCTTAGAAGCAGATGATAAGATTGATGAAGAACTAGCCGCTTTAAAGGCAAAGTTAAACAAGGATAAGCCTGCACAGTAAGCGGTGCGCCGGAACCTGCTGCTACGCTCACACGCAGCAGGGCTGGCCTTGAGATGTGAGCACACATCAACAGATACGGAGCAAATAATTATGGACGAAGCAATACTGGGGTTACTTATTACGCCAATCATTTTATTTATGATTCTGGTTGCCCCTATCTGGCTGATTTTGCATTACCGAAGCAAAAAACACATTGGCCAGGGGCTGAGTAAAGAAGAAAACGCATCGTTACAGGAACTGGCTGAAAAAGCGGATGTGATGGCCGAACGAATTAAAACGCTGGAAGCGATTTTAGATAGTGAAGCACCGCAATGGAGAGACCGGGCATGAAAATAAATAAGCAATTATTCCGCGACTCTGACAATGGCCGTATTGCCGGTGTATGTGCGGGCATTGCCAATTACTTCGGTCTTGAGCGCTGGCTGGTACGAATTCTGGCTGTGACTGCATTTTTTCTGTTAGCCGGCCCGTTTATGTTTGTTGCTTATCTGGCTTGCTGGTTCATTCTGGAAAAAAAGCCAGCCAACTACCAGGATCCGACCATTGCAGTGGACCTGCATCAGGCTGCCGGCAAAGGCTGGCGTAATCCGGCAGGACGCCACGCTTCATCCGCCGATGACGAGAAAGTGGCAGTTAAAACCAAAGTTTGGCAGGCAGGTGAGCCGCCCGCAGTAGTGTTAAGTAACATTGCCCGCCGGTTTAACGACAGTGAGCAGCGGCTACGCAAGATGGAAAAGTATGTGACATCACGCGAATACCAGCTAAGCCGCGAGATTGATAAGCTGTAGAATCCGTCCTGTCATCCCGGAATCGCGAAGCGATATCCGGGATCTCCTGCAAATGTCACTCACCTTATTTAGCTGCCGTATTTGGTCGGCCAGCCTGTTCAGGCGATCCCTGCTTGAGCAGGGACGACAGTGGATATAGCGGTAACTTCACCCTATCCGTCGTCCAGGAATCGCAGAGCGATATCCGGGATCTCCTAAAATGTCGCTCATCTTGTTTAGTTGCCGTATTTGGTCGGCCTGCCTGTTCAGGCGATCCCCGCTTGTGCAAGTACAACACTGGATATAGTGGTAACTTCACCCTAACAGTCGTCCCGGAATCGCGAAGCGATATCCGGGATCTCCTGAAAATGTCGCTCATCCTGTTTAGTTGCCGTATTTGGTCGGCCTGCCTGTTCAGGCGATCCCCGCTTGTGCAAGTACAACACTGGATATAGTGGTAACTTCACCCTAACCGTCGTCCCGGAATCGCGAAGCGATATCCGGGATCTCATTTAGTTGCCGTATTTGGTCGGCCAGCCTGTTCAGGCAATCCCTGCCAGCCTAAGGGAGCCGCAGATACATCTAATGTAAAATTTATGTTACATCAAATTGACAGATGACTTCGGGCTGTGCTCTTTTGCCTGCCTGCTTTTTCGATAGACTACACAGGTATAGTTTACGTAAAGGTAAAGCGAGGCATTATGGCAAAACAAACACAGTATCAGTCCAGAAGCTCGGATAAAAACGGCTACATTGCGTGGTCGCAGGACGAGCATCAGATTTGGTCTGAGTTGTATCAACGCCAGATTACACTGATTCAGGACCGCGCCTGCCAGCAATATCATGATGGACTGGCCTTGCTGGAGTTGAATGACCAGCAGATTCCTCAGTTACCCGAGCTCAATACCCGGCTAAAAGAGGCGACAGGGTGGCAAACCGCTGAAGTGCCGGCGCTAATAAACTTCTCTGAATTTTTTCGTTTACTGGCAAACAAGCAGTTTCCGGTAGCCACCTTTATTCGTAGTCGTGAGGAATTTGATTATCTGCAGGAGCCGGATATTTTTCATGAAGTATTTGGCCATTGCCCGCTACTGACCAATCCGGCGTTCGCCCATTTTACTCATACCTATGGCAAGCTGGGACTGGCAGCCAGCAAAGAAGATCGGGTATTTCTGGCCCGTTTGTACTGGTTTACCGTAGAATTTGGTCTGGTTAACACCGCCGACGGATTGCGGATATATGGCGGCGGGATTTTATCTTCTCCAGGCGAAACAGTGTATGCACTGGAAAATGACACGCCGGTGCGTCAGCCACTTGACCCGGTTGACGCGCTGCGTACACCTTACCGGATTGATATTATGCAACCGCTTTATTATATCCTGAATCAGTTCGATGATTTGTACACGCTGGCAGAAGCGGACATTATGAGTATGGTTAAACAGGCGCGCGAACATGGTTTATTTGCCCCCCGCTTTGCGCCTAAAGAGAAAAGTGCCAGCGGGCAAAACTAACCGTAGCGAAGAAGCGTAAAAAATACTTCACTTGTTACAAAGTTGTGATATGCTGTAAAAATAACTTTACAGGTGAAGTGAGCTATGCGGTTAGAAATAAGCTGTCAGGACAGATTAGGGATAACGCAGGACGTTCTGGATATTTTAGTGACGCATGAGATCGACCTCAGAGGCATTGAAATTGACGTTGGCGGTAAGATTTTCCTCAATTTTCCGAATATTGAATTTGCAGACTTTCAGCATCTGATGCCTAAAATCCGTCGGATTGATGGTATCGATGATGTAAAAACCACGCCTTTTATGCCCGCCGAGCGCGAGCGCAATCAAATGGCTGCCATTCTACAGACGCTGCCAGATCCGGTATTTTCTATTGATACCCGTGGGCATATTTTAATGTGCAACGAAGCGGTGATGAGTGGTCTGGAAATGACACTCAATGACATCAAGCATTCAGATGTTTCTGAGTGGGTGAAAGGCTTTAACTTTCACCGTTGGCTGGAAGCCGATGATATTCGTCCGCAATCGGCCAAGGTTCAGTTTATTCAGCAAGATTATCTGGCCGATATGCTGCCTATACAGGTTGCCGATGGTGAAGACGGTACGATTATCGCCGGTGCGGTCGTACTGCTTAAATCTGAAATGCGACTGGGCCAGCAGTTTTCTGCATTTCACCAGACCGACACCGACAGCTTTGACCATTTCATTACTCATTCCACAGCCATGCACAAAGCGGTTAAAGAAGCCCGTAAAGTGGCCGACCTGGATGCCCCGGTGCTGATTTTTGGTGAAACCGGCACCGGTAAGGAAATGATTGCGCGAGCCTGTCATCAGGCCAGCCGACGGGCTGACGGAGAATTTCTGGCTCTCAATTGTGCTTCTTTACCTGATAGCGTGGCAGAAACCGAGTTATTTGGGTATGCCGCCGGCGCGTTTAACCAGCCAGAAGGTAAAGCCGGATTACTGGAACTGGCCGCCGGCGGAACACTGTTGCTGGATGAAATTGCTGATATGTCGCCCCAGTTACAGGCGAAGCTGCTCCGGGTTATGGAAAATGGCGAGTTTCGCCGGGTAGGCGATGATAAGCCGGTAAAAAGTAATGTCCGGTTTATCTGCACTACCTGCCGTGACCTGGGCCAGCTGGTGGAAGAAGGTTTGTTCAGAAAAGAGCTGTACTATCGTCTGAATGTACTGGGTCTGGTGATGCCGTCGCTTAAAGAGCGCAAGCCGGATATTGTGGCACTGGCAGAATCATTCATAGTGCAACACAGCGCGAAACTGGGCCGGCGACCGGCCAAGCTCAGTAAAAGCTGTGTTGATTATCTTCAGCAATATCCCTGGCCGGGCAATGTTCGTCAGTTACAAAACGCGTTATACCGTGCCTTATCTTTACTTGATGGTAATGAAATCACCAAAGAAGATATTCAGCTTCCCAGCTGTGCTCCCAGCATGACTTATATTGACGAAAACTTTGAGGGAACGCTGGACGAAGAAGTGAAGAAGTTCGAGCGTGACTTACTTCGCAGGCTGTATCCGTCCTATCCCAGCACCCGGCAGCTGGCCAAAAAATTGGGGCTCAGTCATACCGCTATTGCCAATAAACTGCGCGAATATGGCATCAATAAAGCGACTGTAAAATTATAATTACGCAAAAGTATGCTTTGGTTTACGCCCACATCCTGTTGTGGGCGTTGTTTTATGGGAAATAAATAACTTTTCGCCTGCTGTCCAGCAAACAATACACTTTTACTTTCCACATCCTGTTTCGCTCTTTAGGGCCTGCCTCTATCCCATCGCGCTATTTTGTTGTCTGATGTGTAAAAACATTGTTAACGAATAACGACAGGGTAGCTATATGACTAATCGCGACACCACCTACAACCCGCTGGGCACAGACGGTTTTGAATTTGTTGAATACACTGCCGCTGATGAGAAGGGTATCAATGCACTGAAAGGCTTATTCAGCTCGCTCGGCTTTGCTGAGGTGGCGGTACATAAATCAAAGCAGGTGTGGCTGTACAAGCAAAATGATATCAATTTTATCATTAACGCAGAGCCGGCTTCACAAGCTGAAGAGTTTGCCCGTTTACGCGGTCCCAGTGTCTGTGGCATGGCGTTTCGGGTCAAGGATGCGGCCGCTGCAATGGAGCATGCGCTACAAAATGGTGCCAAGCAGTTTGTGGGTAATCTTGGCCCGATGGAGCTTAATATTCCGGCGGTTTATGGCATTGGCGAAAGCACCTTGTATTTTGTCGACCGTTACACCAAAGACACCATCTACGATGTCGACTTCCGGTTTTACGATGACTGGCAGGAGCGTATGAGTGAAGCCGGCTCCGGTCTGATGTTTGTTGATCATCTCACGCACAACGTCAAACGCGGCAATATGTCGGTGTGGGCTGACTTTTATGAGCGTCTGGGTAATTTCCGTGAAATCCGCTACTTCGACATTGAAGGCAAACTGACCGGTCTGGTGAGTAAAGCCATGACCTCGCCATGTGGCAAAATCCGTATTCCCATTAACGAGTCGTCTGACGATAAATCACAGATTGAAGAGTTTATTAAAGAGTACAACGGCGAAGGTATTCAGCATATTGCACTATCAACAGACGATATTTACCGCACGGTCACTGAACTGAAAGCCCGGGGCATGAAGTTTATGGATACCCCGGATACTTATTATGAAGCGGTCAATGCTCGGGTAGAAGGGCACGGCGAGGATCTTGATAAGTTACGTGAGCTGCGTGTGCTGATAGACGGTGCCCCGATGAAAGATGGTATTCTGCTGCAAATCTTTACTGACACGGTCATCGGCCCGGTATTTTTTGAGATTATTCAGCGTAAAGGCAACGAAGGATTCGGCGAGGGCAACTTTAAAGCCCTGTTTGAATCTATTGAGCAGGACCAGATTCGCCGTGGTGTCATTACCGAAGAGCAACACAATGCGTAACTGGATCCGGTTCCCGACTGCTCAGGGAACCCATTCCAGACAGGCACATGCCGATTTCCCGGAGCAAGGCATCTACGAGCGGGAAATTGGCCGTAACGGCTTTTTTGGTCCGGCCACGCACATGCACCATAAACATGCTCCAACCGGCTGGAGCGACTGGCAGGGCGAGCTGAGACCGCGGGCATTTGATCTTAACCTGCTAGAACAGCAGGACTATGAAGTGGCCACAACCAGTCCGTTCGCGGCGCCGGTAATTCTGCATAACGCCCATTGCCAGTATCGTTTCTGGAAATGCGACCAGCCGATGCAAAAGCTGGCCCGTAACGCCGATGGCGACGATTTACTGTTTATTCACGAGGGCCATGGGTCGCTGTTTTGTGATTACGGACATTTGCCGGTAGAAAAGGGCGACTATGTGGTTTTACCACGTTCCACCATGTGGCGCCTGAGCCCGCAAAGCCCCATGCAGATGTTGCTGATTGAGGCCACCAATGATGCCTATCAGTTACCGGAAAAAGGCATGGTTGGCGGGCACGCTATTTTTGATCCGGCAGTGCTTGATACCCCGCAAATAGATCAGACGTTTCTTGACCAGCAAGATGAGAATACCTGGCAGGTGGAAGTGAAGCGTCACCAGCAATTGTCCTGTATCACTTATCCGTATAATCCGCTGGATGCGATTGGCTGGCATGGTGATTTATCGGTGGTGCGGCTGAACTGGCGGGATATTCGTCCGCTGATGAGCCACCGGTATCATTTGCCGCCGTCAGCCCATACTACCTTTGTGGCTAACCGGTTTGTGATTTGTACCTTTGTACCCCGGCCGATTGAGTCAGATCCCGGGGCGCTCAAAGTACCTTTTTACCACAACAACGACGATTACGACGAAGTTCTGTTTTATCACGAGGGTGACTTTTTCAGTCGTGACAATATCGAAAAAGGCATGGTGACCTTTCACCCGGCCGGATTTACGCACGGTCCTCATCCCAAGGCCTTTGCCGCTGGACAGCAGCATGCAAAAAAATTCACCGACGAAGTGGCAGTGATGCTCGACACCCGGGATGCACTGTATACCGGCGATGCGGCGAAAGCCGTAGAAAATCCTGCCTACGTGAAGAGCTGGCAGGCCACTGAATAAGGAATGAATAATGAAACTTGCAACTTATAAAAATGGTACCCGGGACGGCGTACTCATGCTGGTATCCCGGGATCTACAACATACCTGTGAGGTGGCGGATATTGCGCCAACATTACAGTTTGCGCTGGATAACTGGGCTGAAGTGGCGGGTAAACTGCAAACCCGTTACGAGCAGCTTAACGACCGGGTCACCGACAGTCAGCCGTTTAATCCGGCCCGCTGTGAATCGCCGCTGCCACGGGCCTACCAGTGGGCTGATGCCAGCGCTTATGTCAATCATGTTGAGCTGGTGCGCCGGGCCAGAAATGCAGAAATGCCGGACAGTTTCTGGACCGACCCGCTGATGTACCAGGGCGGCTCTGATGATTTTATCGGGCCGCGCGATGATGTGGTGCTGCCCAGTGATGAGTGGGGAGTAGATTTTGAAGCAGAAGTGGCGGTGATCACTGACGATGTGCCCATGTTTTGTAACACCAGTACAGCAGCCAGCCGGATCCGCCTGCTAATGCTGGTTAACGATGTTTCATTGCGCGGCCTGATTCCCGGTGAACTGGCTAAAGGCTTTGGCTTTTTCCAGTCTAAGCCGGCCAGTAGCTTCTCGCCGGTGGCGGTCACCCCGGATGAACTGGGCGATGCCTGGCAGGACAATAAAGTCCATCTTCCGCTACGTTCAACCTATAACGGCCAGCTGTTTGGTCAACCCCAGGCCGGCGAGGATATGACGTTTGATTTTGCCCGGCTGGTGGCGCATGCCGCAAAATCCCGTAATCTCGGGGCGGGTACCATCATTGGTTCTGGCACGGTCTCGAACAAGCAGGGTACGGCGCACGGTACGGCCATTGATGAAGGTGGCGTAGGCTACTCTTGTATCGCCGAAGTCAGAATGATTGAGACCATTCGCGACGGCAAGCCTGCCACGCCGTTTATGCAGTTTGGCGATCGTATTCATATCGACATGCTCGATGCTGCCGGCAACAGTATTTTTGGCGCTATTGATCAGCAACTTAAACCACTGAAAGGCTAAGCGAGGCGGTTATGGCACTGAAACTCTATGGTTACTGGCGCTCGTCTGCGTCTTATCGGGTGCGCATTGCGCTAAACCTCAAACAACTCGATTATGAATATGTGCCGGTACATCTGATTAACGAGGGGGGCGAACAGCATCACCAGGCTTATCAGCGGTTAAATCCGGCACAACTGGTCCCGGTGCTGGTGGACGATGATGAAGATCTGATCCTGAATCAGTCACTGAGTATCATAGAGTTTCTGGACGAAAGGTATACCAGCGGGTGTTCACTGATTCCGGACCATCCGCTGGAGCGGGCCAGGGTGAGGGCACTGGCACAGGATTTAGCGTGCGATATGCAGCCGCTGGGCAATTTGCGGGTGTTACAGCAACTTGAACAGCGATTTGCCGCAGACGAACAAGCTAAAGCCGCCTGGGTAAGACACTGGAACGAGCAGGGGCTGTCTGCTATTGAGCAGCGCCTGCAGACTCAGGCCGGCAAGTACTGTTTTGATTTTGACGTGACACTGGCTGATGTGTGTCTGGTACCGCAGATTTATGCTGCGCTGCGCTTTGGCGTATCGCTGGATGCCTACCCGCTGGTCAGCAAAATTTACCACAATTGCGAACAACTGGATGCCTTTGCCCAGGCGCGTCCCGAGCGGCAGAGCGACGCACCTGCCTGATTCAGGACTGGTGAAAACTGGCCCGGCATTGTCTTGCCGGCGCTGTTTAATTACTGGCTTTTAATCGGCAGGGCCGTGGTATTTTTAACCTGCTTCAGGGCAAACGTTGAACTTAAATGGTCAACCAGGGGCAGGTGAGTCAGTTTATTTTTTAACAGGAATTCATATTCCTCAATACTTTCCACCACCACTTTCAGTAAGTAGTCTTTTTCACCGCTGGTGGTATGGCACTCCACAATTTCATCAACAAATTGCACTGCCTGCTCAAAATCGGTTAAAGAATCTCCATCGTGATTCTTCAATGTGACAAAGATAAACACTGACACGCCGAGATTCAGCTTTTTGCTGTTTAGCAGGGTGACTTTTCCCAGTATAATTCCCTCAGACTCCATGCGTTTAACACGGCGCCAGCAAGGAGTATGTGACAGGCCGACTTTCTGGCTTAAATCAGCCATGGATACGGTCGCGTCCTGTTGTAAAACGCGTAAAATTTCGCGATCAAATTTATCTAGTTTCATTACTGCGATCTCATGCAATTATGATATGCATTATATAATAATATTTTTTCTAGGATAAACATCCTAGCAGAAATTCAGAATAAGAAATATTATCTCACGATGTTAAATTCATTAACAAACATCGCAAGGCATATCCTCTGCATTTATAGCTATGATCGCGTAAACAAATTTCTACAAATATGAGGGGCTATGTCAGTTTTCGATCATCCAGAGTTTGATAACCACGAACACGTTGCGTTTTATCATGACAAAGAAGCGGGTTTAAGTGCAATTATTGCAGTGCATAACACAAACCTTGGGCCAGCATTGGGTGGTTGCAGAATGTGGCCTTACATCAACAGTTCTGAGGCACTGACTGATGTGCTTCGTCTGTCGAAGGGAATGACATACAAAGCGGCCATGGCCAACCTGAAACTTGGTGGTGGTAAGTCGGTCATTATTGGTGATCCGCGTAAAGCAAAAACCAAAGAAATGATGACGGCCATGGGTAAATTTGTAGACTCACTGGGCGGTAAGTATTTTACTGCTGAAGATTCGGGCATTGCTGTGACCGACCTGCAGACCATGGCCGAGCAGTCTGAGTATATTGCCGGGGTTCAGGCGCAGTATCACTTTGCCGGAGAGAAACCAGATGGTAATCCTGCGCCTTCTACCGCTTACGGTGTGTTTGTTGGGTTAAAAGCGTCAGTTGAGTATGCGCTGAAATCTGACTTACAGGGTGTGAAAGTAGCGATACAGGGCATGGGGCACGTTGGTTTTCGTCTTGCTCAGCATCTTAAAGCTGCTGGCGCTGAGTTATTTGTTACTGACATTTATCCCGAAGGCATTGAACGGGCAGTAGAGGAACTGGGCGCAACACCGGTAGCACCGGAAGAAATTTATGCGCTGGATGTGGACGTGATCGCCCCTTGTGCGTTAGGTGCATCAATTAACGACACAACCCTGCCTACCATCAAAGCCAGAGTGATTGGCGGCGCGGCAAACAATCAGCTGGCCAGAGAAGAGATTGGCGACATTCTACATAAGCAGGGCATTTTGTATGCACCGGACTATGTACTAAACGCCGGTGGCATTATTGATATTTATCATCAGCGTATGGAAAGCTCATCAAACGAGGCGCTACGTGCTCACATTGAAGAGATTGGTGATACCCTGAAAGAAATCTATACCCGCGCGGATGCTGAGCAAAAAGCCACCAATCGGGTCGCAAATGTGATTGCTGAAGAGAGATTTTCAAACAAAGCTTGAAACTTAAAAGCAGACTCGTTATAGTGCGCGCCGCTGACAACGAAGGAGATTCCTTATGTTGCCAGCGGTTTTCAATGGTGGACTCCTGGTCCCCTCGCAATGATACTTTGTGAACTCGGTCAGGCCCGGAAGGGAGCAGCCGCAGCAAACGACTCATGTGCCGAGATGTGGCTGGGGGTCCGCCACCCAACTCCTACGAAATTAATTCCTGAAGTTTTTTCTTTTCCAGAAAATTAACCGCCTTTTCTACGGCTTGTTCTACATTCATTTCCATCTGCTGACGCTCCGTCTGCGACAAATAAAACGCCATATCAACATCAAACCGAATATATCGCGGCGGTACCTGATTCAGCGCCAGACAGCATATGTCTGCCAGATAATCAGCATTATAAGTTTTATCCAGCCCCAACGCGGTCACGCGCTCTGTGATCAAATGCTCATAAAAGTTGTGAATATCATCGTGTAGTTTCATTGCACAGGTCCTTTGTAAGTCAGTCTTTCCAGTTGCTATACCGGCAAATCAGCTCAATAAATCAGCACCGGTCAGTTCAATGGTAGACTAAATTGTCGCGACTGCAAAAAGGACACAGGCATGAAAAAAAATACCACACCCGTGTATTACGGCGATTATCTGCAACTGGATAAAATTCTTGGCGCACAGGCTTTTCAAAGTAGCCGGTATGCCGAACCTGCCCATGACGAAATGTTGTTTATCATTGTGCATCAGGTATATGAACTGTGGTTCAAGCAAATATTGCACGAGCTCAATGCAGTCATTGATACATTCAACCAGTCAGAAGTGCCGGATCAGGCGCTCATTACAGTGGTGCACAGGCTGCAGCGTATTGTGCAGATTCAGCAGCTGATGAATGATCAGATCAGTGTGATGGAAACGCTGACACCGCAGCAGTTCTTATCGTTTCGTGATTATCTGGTTCCCGCTTCGGGATTTCAGTCTATCCAGTTTAAGCGACTGGAAATTGCGCTAGGTCTGAAGCGCGAATATCGAATCGACTTTGATAAACAGAGTTTTTATGCCCGGCTGACTGAGCAGGACCGGCAATTGCTAGAAGGACTTGAGGCTAAACCTAGTCTGTTTGAACTGATTGATACCTGGCTGGCCCGGCTGCCCTTACTCAAACACAATAACTTTGCGTTTTGGGAACATTATCAGCAGGCCACCGCTAAAATGCTCGCCGATGACCAAGAAATTATCAGCAGTAATAACACGCTTAGCGACAAAGAGCGGCGACAAGAGCTAAAAGACTGGGAACAGACACATCAGTCCTTTCAGGCCCTGTTTAACCGTCAGGCTTATCAGCAGTTGCAGGAACAGGGGCTATTTCGTTTAAGCCACGATGCTATGCTGGCCACACTGTTTATCAAACAGTACGCAGAGGAGCCTATTTTTAATCTGCCTTTTCAACTGATTACTGCGCTGACCGACATCGATGAAAAGCTGACAATCTGGCGTTACCGCCATGCCATGATGGTTCAGCGTATGCTGGGCACAAAAATAGGTACTGGTGGTTCTTCGGGCCACACCTACCTGAAAAAGACGACTGAATCCAATCGTATATTTCTCGACTTTTTCAACGCCGCAACCTTTTTACTGCCCAAAGATATGCTGCCGCCACTACCGGCCGAGGTTGTCCGAAAGATGCGGTTTGGGGGCAGTCCTGAGTGACGGTATTTCATTTTAAATGGTTAGATATTTCTCTTTGCCGATTTCTTAAATTATGAAGATTACACAATCGTTTGCTGAAGCGTTAGACGTAGCCCTGAAGCTGATAATGTCTTTAATAAAGCCTTGGCCTGAATGACACCTCACATGGTGCTGTGTGACAGTATCGGCCGTCAGTATTGTGCAGGCTATTGCCTGTTTTTGATGTAACGCAGAAAAGGGATAAGTGGGCCCTGTTTACTACATTCATTGCTTTTTATTGATGAACTAACAGAACCACTACTTCAACGAAGTCGTTCGGTCATTTTCATCTGCATACAAAAACTTATGCGCTAGTTATTCATAAGGTTGCGTCTTTATAAATATAAGAAAAATACAATTTATAAAATAAGAGATACATGAGATGAGCAATGAGCATCTCGAAGGCTGCGATTTTAGAGGAGGGAATAGTTTCATGTAACATTATAGTTACAAAGTGTAGTAGACTTTAGTTGAATTTAATGCTTGTAGGCGGTGTTGGTAAGTGATACTAAAGAGGGGAGATTGCAATCTCTTCTTGCATAAATATCTACTTTTGCAGGGAAATAATAACAAATCGCTAAGCAATTTAGCGTTCAGGGAGCAATACATGTTTAATTATAAAAAAACAGCTGCAGCTGCTGCTGTTGCGCTGAGTCTCGGGCTGGCATTGCCTGCTCATGCCGCAACAACAGGAACAATTCTTGGTAATGCAGTAGAAACAGACGGCGATCTGGTATCTAACGCCACTATTACTGTTAAAAATAAAGAAACAGGCTTAACTCGTACTGTTCAGTCTGACGAGTCAGGCTCATTTCGTTTTCCTCTCTTGCCACCAGGCACTTATGTCATCTCTGCTAACAAAAATGGTTTTCAGCAAACATTGCAGGACAATGTCAATGTAAGGCTGGGCGGAAGTTCTAGTATTAACATCCAGCTGGTCGAAGACAATGTAGAGCGTATTGAAGTGACCGGCTCGTCAATAGCATTGGTGGACGTAACCAGCTCTACTACGGGGATTTCTGTTGATGCGGTGACCCTAGATAAACTACCCGTACCTCGTAACTTGTCTTCTGTTGCATTGCTGGCACCGGGAACTACGGAGGGTGATTCTGATTTTGGTGACGGCGGCCTGACATCTATTGGTGGCTCTTCTGTTGCTGAAAACGCGTTTTATATCAATGGTCTTAACATTACCAACTTCAGAACGGGTGTGGGCTCAAGTGAACCACCGTTTGATATGTATGATTCGTTTGAAATTAAAACCGGTGGTTATTCTGCAGAATATGGCCGGGTAACCGGTGGTATCATCAATACCAAAATCAAGAGTGGTACCAACGAATTTAAAGCGGGTATTAATGCTTACTGGGAGCCAGAAGCGTTAAGAAGCTACAAACCTTCTGAAAGACGTGAAGACGGTACCTATCGCATTAATAATGATGCAGATGAAGTCACCAATCTTGATGTTAACGTTTGGGCCAGCGGCGCACTGATTGAAGATAAGTTATTTTTCTATGTACTGGCTAACCCGCGTGATGTGACTAATGACTACAGAGGCGCACAAACCCCAACCGGGGACGGTGTGATAGAGCAGGATTATCGGGAAACCGATGACGATACATTCTGGGTTGCCAACGTTGACTGGTATATTACAGAAAACAATATCCTTAACTTAAGTGCTTTTTCTGATGAAAGCAGCAATGTTGAAGAACGTTATTCAGTATTAAATGGTGAGATAGTCAGTACGTCGCCAGCACTGACCTATGAAAATTCGGGTGGTGTCAACTACATTGCGAAATGGACAAGTATTATCAACGAAGACTTTTCGTTTTCCGCAATGTACGGCTTAAACCAGATAGACCGCACAACTAACAGTAACCTGGATGCCAACCCGGCGGTTTACTATCGCTACGACAGTACCGGTAGTTTTGTTCCTGCTGATACCTTCGCCTCATTCTCAATTGAAACAGGTGAAGATGAGCGGGAAGTTATTCGACTTGATGCTGACTGGTATATCGGTGATCACTCTTTACGATTTGGTATAGATTACGAAAAACTAACTGCAACTTCACTGACAACAAACTCTGGTGGTGCGTACTACCTGTATTATGTTGATGATTCAAATCCGGCAGCTGAAGAAATTTATCAGGTTCGTCAACGTACCTATCAGGTAGGCGGAGATTTTGAGTCAGAAAACTTTGCGTTCTATGTTCAGGATCAGTGGCAGGCCACTGATAACCTGGTCATTAACATGGGTATTCGTAACGACTCTTTTGAAAACTTCAATGCTAACGGTGACTCATTTGTTAAGCTGGACAACAACTGGGCTCTGCGTTTAGGTGCTGTGTGGGATGTGATGGGCGACGGTGAGTCAAAAGCCTGGGCATCTTATGGCCGTTATTATCTGCCAGTTGCTGCAAATACCAATATTCGTCTGGCCGGTGCTGAAACCTATATTCAGGAATACTATGAATTTAATGGCTTTGTTGATGAAGCGTTAGGTATTCCTAATCTGTCAGGGGCCAAAACACAACCAGATGATATTTTTGCCAATGGCTCTGCAGCACAGCCTGCAGAAATTGTTGATCAGAACCTGGATCCCATGTACTCAGATGAATTCATCGCTGGTTATCAGTTCCAGCTAACAGATGACTGGAGTCTGGGTATTCAGGGAACATATCGTGAATTGTCTACGACTATCGAAGATGTTGCCATTGATGCAGCCGTTATTGACTGGGCGGCAGATAATGGATACGGCGATGTGTCTGACATCTGGACGGGTTTCCATTCTTATGTACTGACCAATCCGGGTAAGGATATGCGTATTGCTACCACTGAACTGCCTGGCGCAGAAGGTGAGCAGGTCTTTATGGATCTGAGCGCAGAGGATTTAGGATACCCTGAATCGGTACGCAAATATGCAGCTGTAGATTTTACCTTTAACCGTGCATGGGATGGGCTCTGGACAATGACCGCGTCTTACACCTGGTCACATAACTGGGGTAATAACGAAGGGTATGTTCGCTCTGATAACGGTCAGGATGATGCTGGTTTGACGACTAACTTTGACCAGCCGGGACTACTTGACGGTGCGTATGGCGACCTGCCGAATGACCGCCGCCATCAGGTTAAGGTGTTTGGTTATTATGCCCTGACTGATGACATCATTTTAGGTGCGAACCTGCAGTACTGGTCTGGCCGTCCGATCAATGCTTTTGGTTATCACCCAACCGATACTTTTGCGCAGGCGTATGATTCTGAGTCCTTTTATGCTGGCGGTGAACTAGCGCCACGTGGTTCACGCGGACGGACCAACGATTACTGGAATCTGGATGTTTCAGCTTCTTATACACTGGATGTTTTCGAAGATTACGAACTGACACTCAGAGCGGATGTTTTCAACGTATTTGACAACGATGAGACGACTGAAGTTGTTGAGATTTATGACGACGAAAGCTCTATTGATCCGTTAAATCCAACCGTTAACCCGAACTATGGTCTGCCGTCTAACTGGCAAACACCACGATATGTTCGTTTAAGTGCACGATTTGCATTTTAACGCAATCTGACTGAGGAGGGGCTCTAAGTCCCTCCCTTAATGTTCATTAAAAATGACATTTACAGAAATTAACAGATAAAACCTTTGTGTATGAAAAATAAGCACTTTCTCCTCGTTGTGTAATTATCTTGTTACAATATTTACAAAATGAGCGCAAAAAATATTGAACTTTTGTCTCGTCTCTCATATTTGGCAGTTGACCGCGTTAAGTCACTGTGGTTATATTCAAATGAAGGCTCAAGCCTTAACCGAATAAAAAGTCGTTTCAACGATTTATATAACAAACACTAAAACCACTTTAGTGTTCCAGGGAGACAATACATGTTTACAAATTCCAAACTGGCAAAGTCAGTGAAGCTGGCGTGCGCTTTTGGTGCGGCTTCTGCTGCGCTGCTAACTGCAAATATGGCTGTTGCACAAGAAGATGCAGCTGCTGCAGAACAAGATGTTGAAAAAATCTCAGTAACGGGTTCACGTATCCGTAAAGTGGATTTTGTTTCAAATGCCCCGGTTGCTACTGTTGGTGAAGAACAGTTCAGCCTGACAGCAACCGTTAACACTGAATCACTTCTGAACACTCTGCCACAGGTTGTACCTGGTCTGGACAGAACCTCAAATAACCCTGGTAACGGTACTGCTACAGTTGACCTGCGTGGTCTGGGTACAAACCGTACACTGGTACTGATTAACGGTACCCGTGCAGTTCCGACTACAGCCTCTGGTACAGTGGATATCAACTCTATCCCAACTGCACTGATCAAGGACGTTGAAGTCCTGACTGGTGGTGCATCAGCTGTATATGGTTCTGACGCGGTAGCTGGTGTTGTAAACTTTATCCTGAAAGATGATTTTGAAGGTGTTCAGCTGCAATCTGGTTATGAAGTAACAGAGCAGGGTGACGCTGAAATCTACAATGCCGATTTTACAATCGGTGGTAACTTTGCAGACGGTAAAGGTAACGTTGTATTCAATGTTTCTTTTACAGATCGTAAAGAGCTGTTCCAGGGCGATCGTGATTTCTCTACGTTTGCTCAGTTTGACGATGGTGTTGGTGGCCTGTTTAATGGTGGTTCATCCGGTGTACCTTCTAACGCAATTTTCTCTGCCGGGTTTGCAGACTTTGCACCAGATTCACAGGCTATCATTTTTAACCAGGATGGTAGTGTAAGACCTTTTGTAGGTGCTGGTGATAACAACGATTTCTACAATTTCGCGCCGGTAAACTACATTCAGCTGCCTCAGGAACGTCATCAGATTTCAGCGCTGGGTTCATATGAACTGAGTGATAATGCAGAAGTTTACGGCCGTGCGATGTTTACTGACAGCCGCGTGCCTCAGCAGCTTGCTGCAACACCTATTTTCCAGACTACAACATTCTCTCTGGACAACAACCCGTTCCTTACAACAGAAGCACAACAGCTTCTGTCTGGTACCATTGGTGATGACGTAGACACAGATGGCGATGGTATTGCTGATACGGCAACTGCACTGGTTCGTCGTCGTCTGTTAGAAGTTGGTCCTCGTCGTTCAGAAGAAACCTTCCAATCTTACCAGATGCAAGTAGGAGTTCGTGGTAGTTTTGGTGACTCTGCATGGACTTACGATGCATATTACCAAACAGGTAAAGCGACTAATTCATCAGCTCAGCTGGGTAACGTAAACCGCGACCGCTTTGATCAGGCGCTTCTGCTTGCTTCAGAAGATGGCAATGTGATCGTTGATGCTGACGGAAATCCGTCTTGCGCCGATACATCAGCAAACGGTTCAACCGTGGCTTGTGCACCAATGAACATTTTTGGTGAAGGTAACATCTCTGAAGATGCAGCTGCCTACCTGCGTACAGCAGTAGCATCACAGGCTGTATTCGACCAAAAATTGTTTGGCGCTAACATTGCCGGTGACTCAGGCGAGTGGTTCGAGCTGCCAGGGGGCCCTCTGGGTATTGCCTTTGGTTATGAGCACCGTAAAGAAGATTTTGAATTCCTTCCTTCACAAGACTTAGCTGCGGGTACCATTGCCGGCTTTAACGGTGCGCCTCCTGTAGAAGGTGGTTATACGTCTTCTGAGTGGTATGCAGAAGCATACTTGCCAATTCTGTTTGGTGAAGAGTGGGCTGAAAGCCTGGATGTAGAACTGGCATACCGTTCTGCTGATTACAGCACAGCCGGTACGGCAGAAAGTTACAAAATCAGTGCTTCATGGGCTCCGGTAGATGAAGTTCGCTTCCGCGCAGGTTTCAACACGGCGGTACGTGCACCAAATATCTCTGAGCTGTTTTCTCCGGCTGGCGAAGGCTTCCCGGGCGCAGCAGATCCATGTTCTGCAAGCGGTGCACCAGCTAATCCTTCAGCAGAGCTAAGTGCGCTTTGTCAGGCAACTGGCGTACCAGCTGATGCTGTCTTTGGCGCCTCGTTGAACCCAGCTTCTGGCCAGGTTCGTAATTTAGTTGGCGGAAACCCGGAACTGGGTGTAGAAGAAGCAGATACGCTGACTGTTGGTGTGGTATTAACGCCTACAGACGACTTCAGTGTTAGCCTTGATTACTTTGACATCGAAATCGAAGATGTTATTTCTACAGTTGGTACTAACAACACGCTGGATCTGTGTTATAACTCTGCTGCAGGCGGTGTGGGTTCTACATTCTGTAACAATGTGACTCGTCGTGCAGATGGTACCATCGACTTTGTTACTGACAGCTTCCAGAATGCGGCAACCCGTACTCTGAAAGGTTATGATTTGATCGCCAGCTACTCGATTGATGCTGGTCCGGGCGCCCTGAGCTTGGATTACCTTGGTACATATACCGCCGAATCAGACTTCTTTGCCTTCCCAGGTGCAGATGCCATTGAGTGTGCAGGTAACTTCGGTCTGGATTGTGGTGAGCCTCTGCCAGAATACAAGCACCGCCTGACCGTTAAATACGGTATGGACGACTTTACAGTACAGATGCTATGGCGCTATGTGGGTGAAGTAGAAGATGATGATGCTGGTACTGACTACGCAGTAGAAACTATCAGTGCGCACAGCTACTTTGATTTGATGGGTACTTACTACGTATCTGATAACTACAAAGTTACTGCGGGTGTAGATAACCTGTTTGATAAGCAACCACCAATCATGGGTGACAATGCTCAGCAAGCAAACACTTATCCTGCAACTTATGATGTGTTTGGCCGTACTTACTATGTACGTCTGACTGCAACATTCTAAGCAGTGTATAAAGCTTGACCAAAGGCTCCCTCGGGAGCCTTTTTTGTAACTATTGTTCAATTGAAGTAAGAATCGATATTGCTAATCTGATGAGAAAAAAGGGGTCATCATGCAGGAGCAATTTGTACAACTCATTCAGGCATTACAGGGGCTTTTACAAAAAAAGGACTTTGTAAACCTGGATAAGCTACTCACCGGTGTTATTACCCAGTATCCCAACCAGCTGATATTTCAACAGTTCCGCGCTGCCAGTCAGTATGAACAGCGGCATTATCATGCCGCATTCGAGACCCTGATATATTGCCATCGCCGGGCTCCGGATAATGCTGATATCATCATGAACCTTGCCAGAACGTGTCTGGCATTAGGCAAAAATTCTGCTGCTGTGACTTATACTGTTCAGCTTTTAAAGCAGCCAAATGCAAACCCGCTGCCCGCCTTGCTATTTACGTTTAAACATCAGTTAGATCTATCGCCAGGTATGTTGATGCCAGAGTTACTTGGCACCGCCAGACGCTCTTACCAGCAACAGCCAAAAGTATTTGCCGCTGCGGTTCGCTATTTACTTGATAAAGATTTAGCGGCCCAAGCGTTCGGCGAGTTTATGTCGTACAAACCGGGTAAACAAACCAACGATCTTATGTTACTTGAAGCGCAGGTGAATCGGGCAGTCGGGGAGTTTGATACAGCCAGAGCAAGGTTTGAAGCGCTGCTCAAAACCGTGCCAGGCCATTATGCCATTTATCACAGTTATGCTAATTGCCTGGCAGATTGTCAGGATTATCGCGCTGCTATTAATGCATACAAAAAAGCCATTGAACTGGCCCCTGATTATGCGCCAGCCCATAAAAACCTGTCTGAATTACGTTTTGAACTGGGGGGCAAAGATGACTTTTTAGATAATTATCAAAAGGTTTTTGAGCAGGGGAAAGTAACGCCAGGTATGCTCAAAGACTACCTTGCACAGTTACTGCGCACCCGGCAGGTAGCAAACACAGAAGTTTTACTAAACCGTTATCGTTCATTGCTTTCACAGGCTGATTTTATATATAACAGCGCGGAATGTCGCAGGCTGACAGACAAACCAACACATATTGCGGAATTGATCAGTGAGCTGCATGATATTAACGAGCTCACCTGTGATCAGGCATGTCAACTGGCCCAGCAGTGCATAACTGAAAACGAACAGCCGCAGGCTGCTGCGCTGGTGCGTTCGGTTCTGGACCGGGATCCCGACAATCAGTGGGCACTGGCACTAATACCTTATGCTGTACATGCAACAAAAT
Organism: Salinimonas lutimaris; assembly: GCF_005222225.1. Lineage (GTDB taxonomy): Bacteria > Pseudomonadota > Gammaproteobacteria > Enterobacterales > Alteromonadaceae > Alteromonas > Alteromonas lutimaris. The sequence goes on along the minus strand of NZ_CP036536.1, from coordinate 3,044,397 downwards.
CACAGGATGCCTTCTGGCAGGCCTGGGCATGCAAACAGAACTATATTTACCAGTACACCATTGAGCCGCCTTCAACCAGTGAAAACCTCACAGTGTATCTTACCGAGCTTCGTCAGTATTTACGTCACTGCCATAACGCCGAGACTGCGCCGCTTGAGCAAACACTGATTAACGGTACGCAAACCCGGGGGAATCTGTTTTTTGACAGCAACCCTCTTATTAAGCATCTGAAGTCGCAATTTGAGTGCGCTGCTCAAAAGGCACTTAAACACTATCAGTCATTGCCTTTGTGGTATGACGGATTTAATCAACCCGGTGTAATCAGTGCCGAATCAGCCTGGTCGGTCGATCTTAAAAGCGGGGGCTATCACAGTAACCATATTCACCCGATGGGCTGGTTAAGTTCGGTATGCTACATTGCATTGCCGTCATTCAGTGATGAGGACTATGACGGCTATCTGAACTTTGGTATTCCCAATTTTACCGTCAGCGATAATGACCCGTTTATGCGGGTCAAACCTGAAGCAGGTAAATTAGTTATGTTTCCATCGTTTTTCTGGCACGGTACACAGCCATTTAGTGATGCAGAAAAACGGCTGACGGTCGCCTGTGATTTCAAAAAGGATATGCCTGCCTTTTAACGGAAAATATGCCGCACCTATAAAGGTGTGGCTCTGAACCATCCTGAAAAAGCAAATCTTGGTTGGCGGGCAAATGGAGTCACATAGGTAACGCTGTGAACACGGTCGACATCGAATAAATTCATACTGTTATGTACCGGGCTCCAGGCTTTTTGAGGACTCCCATTCTGAGAATAAAACTGCAACAGACCACCCCAGTCGGGGTGCCATTCACGGTTAAAGTTCAGTACAAAAGCGACTCTGCGCTGCTCAGTAGCATGATGATCTTTATGCCGGGTTAGAAAGTGCCCGGGACTAAAGCGACTGGCCTGTAAAGACGCTGCGCAGATATCTCCCGCACCGGTAATTTGCCTGACCCATGCCAGCACCTCCGCACTGTTAAGCCAGGCGGATAACGCTCTGTAGGTGCTGGTTTGAGCGCCTGCCGTCTCTAAGCTCGAGCGTCCGTATAAGTAGCCGACACCCTGCGATGCATTGTGCATAATTTGCTGGTGCGTTGACTGTTTTTCCTGTGCAGATAAGTTTTGCCAGTGGGAAAATGGCACATTCAGAACCTGGTTGTTTATGTAAGTTGCTAGCTTATAACCATCGTGCTGCTCCAGCGAGCCGGTCAATTCTTCTGCAAAATCAGGCTTAAAGAAGCGAGGGAGGTTAATGTGCCCTGACTGCTTATACTGTGTAATCAGTTCTTCAGTAACAGGAATAGAAAGTGTGTTAGGTAAAGACATAGAGTAGTTATTATGGCGACTTTATATCCAGTTTACTGGCTAAAGGCGAATTAACAAGCATTGGGCTGAAAATCCCTCGCGAACTTCAGTAGGTTAAATAATAATGATGTAAAAAAACAACAAAAAAAGAGAGGGTGTTGCTGTTGACATTGAGAAGCGTACTTTTACGTCATTTTTAATCTGAAAGTATGATTAAAAAGCAGTTAATTCTCTATAACATCCAATTAACTTAAGTGATTGCATGCACTAAAGTTTATGTGTCGCCAAAAAATTGACTTTTTATTACACAAATAAGAAAAAGCAGGGTTTTACTGCTTGCATCCGATCAGTGGTTGAGATATTAAGTTCAGCAGCACTTGCTATTTAGCGCTAACTTTAATAGCTATCCTGCTTTGGGAAGCTAAAAAAGTGCCAACTATTGATTAACGATTAGTCATATCAGTTCTTCGGTGGGGTGTTAAGACGGTGTTACTTGACTATTTGACACATTCCGTGTGAGTATTGGAGATTCGTAGTGTTGGCAGAATCTCGCCAATTGCTACCTTCCGAAAATAAAATTGTAAAAGTTTATACGCCCCTTGCTTGCAAAAGCAGCAAGGATTCAAATAAGAAATTTGGTTGGGAACTATGTCCAAGATGAGCAAGAGAACTCTTATTGCTTCTACTGTCATGGGTGCATTTGCACTGACAGGCAGTGCAGCCGTCTCTGCAGTTACTCTTAACGATCTTCAAAAAGAAGAAGGTAAGATTCACGCGGCTGCAGCGAAATCTCAAGAAAAAATCAACACACTATTCGAACAATCTCAAGAGTTGTTGGTTGAGTACCGTCAAACTGTTGACCAAACAGAGAACCTGAAAGTTTATAACGACTACATTGCGAGTCTGGTTGCTGACCAACAACGTAGCATCGATTCTCTACAACGTCAGATCGACAGCATCGAACAAACCAAGCAAGGTATCGTTCCTCTGATGTTCCGTATGATCGACAGCCTGGAAAAGTTTGTTGAGCTGGATGTTCCTATCCACCTTGAAGAGCGTCGTTCGCGTATCCAGCGTCTTCGCGACATCATGGAAAACTCTAACGTTACCGTTTCAGAGCAGTTCCGTCAGGTTATCGAAGCATATCTGGTAGAAGTAGAGTACGGCACGAAGATGTCTTCTTATCAGGGCACTATCGACAATGCAGGTACTGAAGTTACTGTTGACTTCTACAACCTGGGTCGTACCGCTCTGCTGGCTCTGTCATTGGATCAAAATCACGCCTGGGTGTGGGATAATGATGCACGTCAATGGCAGGAATTGGGCGATGAGTACCTGGCGTCTGTGGTTGATGCTGTGAAGATGGCAAACGGCACAATCACCCCGGATCTTATCAAGTTACCAATCAAAGCAGCGGAGTAAGTTTTAATGAAACAAGTATTTAAATCTCTTGTAGCCGCTGCAACGATGGCGGTGTTCGCGACCGGTGCGCAGGCACAGGAAGCTGCAAGTTTGCAAGATCTGCTACAGCAGGTAAAAGACAACCGCGTGTCTGAAGCACGTATCAACAAGCAACGTGAAGCTGAATTCCAGTCTGACCGTTCAGACAAGCAAGCGCTACTGCGTAAAGCTCAGTCTGATCTGAAAGCTGAGCAAGATCGCGGTGACCGTCTGCAACAGCAATTTTCTGATAACGAAACCACGTTAAACGAAAAGTCTTCTGAACTGGAACAGGCTACCGGTACCTTGGGCGAAATGTTCGGTGTTGTACGTCAGGCAGCGTCTGAAGCATATGGCCGTATTTCTACGTCAATCGTTTCTGCTCAATACCCGGGCCGCGACGAGTTCCTTGCTGAAATGTCAGAAGAATCTAAAGGTCTTCCTAATATTCAGGAACTGGAAGATTTGTGGTTCGCACTGCAAACAGAAATGACTGAATCTGGTCAGGTTGTTCGCTTTAATACAAGCGTTGTAAACCTGGAAGGCGGTAGCTCAGACCAGGAAATCGTACGTGTTGGTACATTTAACCTGGTAGGTGAAGATGGTTACCTGACTTACGATGCAGAAAACAAAGTTGTTCAGCCTCTGGGCCGTCAGCCTGAAAGTCACCTGGTTGGTTCTGCAGAAGATCTGTCTTCAGCAACCTCTGGACTGATTCCTTTCTACGCTGACCCTTCACAAGGCGCAATTCTTGGTCTGCTGAAAGAAAAGGCAACATGGAGCGAGCGCTATCATGCAGGTGGTGCGGTTGGTTACGTGATCACTGGTATGCTAATCATCGGTCTGCTGATTGGTCTGTACAAAATCATCACGCTTGGCGCGACTGGCAGCAAAATCAAGTCACAGCTTAAAAATCCAGGTAACCCTTCAGAAAGCAACCCTCTGGGTCGTATCCTGAAAGTGTACCAGGCGAACAAAGGTACTGATGCAGAAAACCTTGAGCTGAAACTGGACGAAGCAATTCTGAAAGAACTGCCGACTATCGAAAGCGGTATCAACGTTATCAAGATCTTCGCTGCTATTGCACCGCTGCTGGGTCTGTTAGGTACAGTACTTGGTATGATCGCAACGTTCCAGACCATCACTCTGTTCGGTACAGGTGACCCGCGTCTGATGGCAGGTAGTATCTCTATGGCACTGGTTACCACTGCTCAGGGTATTATCGCAGCGCTGCCTCTGATTCTGATGCACAGCATCGTAGCTTCTCGCAGCAAGTCAATCGTTCATATTCTGGACGAGCAGACTGCTGGTATCATTGCTGCACACACTGAGTCGGGGAAAGCGTAATATGAATAGCCTGATTGGATTATGGGAATCAGTCAGGGAATTTATCGCTACTGGTGGCGACGTGCTGTACTTTGTCGCCATCGCGCTCTTTCTTATGTGGGTATTAATGATTGAGCGCTACTGGTATATCTCAGCGGTCTTTCCAAAAGTGAAAAAAGATATTATCACTCGATGGGATGCCCGCGCAGATACTACCTCCTGGTATGCGCATAGAATCCGTGAAGCTTGGATTTCTCAAGCGTCTGATGACCTGGACGCTAGGATGTTAATCATTCGTACTCTGGTGGCAATGTGTCCACTGATTGGTCTGCTGGGAACAGTAACCGGGATGATTAGCGTATTTGAGACTATGGCAACGCAAGGTACCAGCAACGCCCGTTTGATGGCATCAGGTATCTCTATGGCAACAATCCCGACTATGGCCGGGATGGTAGCTGCGCTGTCTGGACTGTTCATCAGTTCTCGTCTTGAAGCCAAAGCTAAGTTGGCTAAAGAAGGCTTGGTTGACAGCCTGCCACATCATTAGAGAGAGAGATTATGGCGCGAAAAGTCAGAACCGAAGAGGAAGATGCGCAAATTGATATGACGCCCATGCTGGACGTTGTATTCATCATGCTGATTTTCTTCATCGTTACTACTGTTTTCGTAAAAGAAGCAGGTATTGAAGTAAACAAGCCGGATGCAAATCAGGCCACGCTTCACAAGAATGCCAATATCTTCGTCGCCATCACTGACGATGGAAGTGTGTGGCTGGACAAACGTGAAGTGGCGGTAGAGAGTGTCAGAGCCAACATTGAACGACTGTTAACAGAGCAGCCTACGGATTACGTTATTATCCAGGCTGACGTTAAAGCCAAGCATGGTGTAGTCGTAAAAGTGATGGACCAGATCAAAGCTGCAGGTGTTGATCGCATTTCAGTAGCAGCAAGGGGATAAGATGGTTCGATTTATCGTTTCTATACTACTAGGTGCCGCGGTTGCCTTTGGTCTGTTCGTCTTAATGGCGAAACTAATCGAGAGTTCTGGTCGCCCGGCAGATGAAATTCCCGAAGCACCCGTTATTGATGTGGTAATGCAGGAACCGGAAGCAGATACGCAGACTCGTCAGCGTACACCGCCTCCGCCTCCACCACCACCTCAGCAGCCACCGAAGATGCAACCTGTAGAGCCGGACTCTACTGAAGTTAACAGTGATGGCTTCAGCTTAGCAGTTCCAGCTGTAGATACAGGCGGTGTAGGTGTAAACATTGGCGCGGTGGGCGCGATGCAACAAGATGGTGAAGCGACACCAATCGTACGTATCGACCCTAAATATCCGCCTCAAGCTGCCCGTGACGGCCGTGAGGGTTGGGTTAAACTTCAGTTCACTATTAATGAACAAGGTGGAGTTGAAGACATCGAAGTTATTGATGCTGACCCAAAACGTATTTTCGACCGCGAAGCGCGTCGTGCTCTGAGCAAATGGAAATACAAGCCTAAAATCGTTGAAGGTAAACGTGTTAAACAACCCAACATGTTCGTTCAGCTAGACTTTAAACTGGAGCAGTGATCATGATGAAAACTACATTCAAAATGTCAGCCCTTGCTTTAGTCATGGGAGTCTCAGCTGTTCTGTCTGCGCCAGCGATGGCGCAGTCATCAGCCCCAGTGGAATGCCCGGGTTATGAAAAGGGTAAAACACAACTGGTTGGTGAACGTGCTGGTAAGAAAGTTCAGAAAGCTTTCGAAGCATACAACGAAGATCGCGTTGAAGAAGCGCTGCAGATTCTTTATGAAGCAGACCCTTCAGACGACTTTGATAAGGCGTATGTCGGTCGGTTTATCGGTAACCTTTTAGCGGCTAAAGATGATGCTGGTGACAAGGCGTTAGAATATCTGACTTCTGCGGTCGAGCCCAAAGTATTGAATGACACAGAGCATTCTCAAACACTTAAGCTGCTGGGTGACCTTAACCTGCGTGAAGAAAACTACAAAGATGCCATTAAATGGTATAGCGCGTGGATGGACTTTACGTGTAAAGAAGATGCAGATGTTTATGTTCGCATGGCACAGTCTTACTTTGAAACTAAGCAATTAGACAAAGTTATTGAGCCTTCAGACAGAGCGATTGCGCTGTATGAAAAGCCGAACAAAAACCCTTATGTTCTGAAGTTGCAGTCTTACTACCAACGTAAGATGTACCCAGAAACAGTCAAGGTTGCTGAAACTCTGGTTAATACGTTCCCTGAAACGCCGGCGTGGTGGACTCAGTTGGGTGTATTCTACATGCTTGTAGAAAACTACTCAGATGCGTTAGCTACAATGGAAATCGCTTATGATGCGGGTTATCTGGAAAAAGAGTCACAGTTTAAAAACTTGGCTCAACTATATTCCACAAACGGTATTCCGTACAAAGCGGCTAAGATTCTGGAAACTCACGTTGAAAAGGGTGATATCAAGAAAGACGCACAAATGATGCGTAATATTGCTAACTCTTATCATCAGGCCAAGAACTATGATGTTGCTGCTAACTATTATGGTAAAGCAGGGCAGATGAGTTCTGATCCGGAAGATTTCCAGAAACAGGGTACGCTGCTGTTGGTTGCAGAAGATTATAAAGGGGCAATTACTGCTCTGAATAATGCTCTGGACCGTGGTGCAGAAGAAGAGGGTAAAATCCACTTCTCGTTGATGGAAGCAAACTTCTACCTTGGTAACTTTAAGAAAGCCTGGGACTATGTTCAGCTTGCGAAGAAAGAGAAATCTATGCGTCGCAACGCGTTAGCCTGGGAACCTTATATCAAGGAAAAAGCCAAAAACCGTGGCATCAATATCTAATACAAAAAGCCCCTTCACCGGGGCTTTTTTGTATCTGCGCTATTTTATCTCTCTTATCCCCTAAGCATCAGAGAACTCCTGAACAGCCTGGCTAATGCAAAACGATCTTTGAACAAGCATAGCCATGTTCCGATGGAGATCCAGGATATCGCTGCTCGACTCCGGGACGACGGCGGGGGAGAACGTCATTGAATTGGATCAGTCACGTCCCTACATTCGTCATTCCTGCGAAAGCAGGAATCTCCTGAACAGTCTGGCAGATTCGCAACGCCCTGTGTTTAAGTTCGTCATGTTCTCACGGAGATCCCGGATATCGCTGCGCGATTCCGGGACGACGGGGTAAGGCCCTCTTCACTATAGGGACACGCACGGCTACCAGTCATTCCCATGCAAACGAGAATCTCCACCTTTACCGTCATCCCCGTGACAACGGGGATCTCCTGGACAGCCTGATTGATGCAAAAAAACTTTGAACAAGCATAGCCATGTTCCGATGGAGATCCAGGATATCGCTGCTCGACTCCGGGACGATGACGGGGGAGAACGTCATTGAATTGGGTCAGTCACGTCCCTACATTCGTCATTCCTGCGAAAGCAGGAATCTCCTGAACAGTCTGGCTGATTCGCAATGCCCTGTGTTTAAGTGCGTCATGTTCTCACGGAGATCCCGGATATCGCTGCACGATTCCGGGACGACGGCGGTGGAGAACGTCATTGAATTGGGTCAGTCACGTCCCTACATTCGTCATTCCTGCGAAAGCAGGAATCTCCTGAACAGCCTGGCTGATTCACAACGCCCTGTGTTTAAGTGCGTCATGTTCTCACGGAGATCCCGGATATCGCTGCGCGATTCCGGGACGACGGCGGGGGAGAACGTCATTGAATTGGGTCACCCACATCCCTACATTCGTCATTCCTGCGAAAGCAGGGATCTCCTAAACAACCTAGCTGATTCGCAACGGCCTGTGTTTAAGTGCGTCATGTTCTCACGGAGATCCCGGATATCGCTGCGCGATTCCGGGACGACGGCGGGGGAGAACGTCATTGAATTGGGTCAGTCACGACCCTACATTCGTCATTCCTGCGAAAGCAGGAATCTCCTGAACAGTCTGGCTGATTTGCAACGCCCTGTGATTAAGTGCGTCATGTTCTCACGGAGATCCCGGATATCGCTGCGCGATTCCGGGACGACGGCCGGGAAGGAATGTCATTGAATTGGGTCAGTCACGTCCCTACATTCGTCATTCCTGCGGAAGCAGGAATCTCCTGAACAGTATGGCTGATTCGCAACGCCCTGTGTTTAAGTGCGTCATGTTCTCACGGAGATCCCGGATATCGCTGCACGATTCCGGGACGACGGCGGGGGAGAACGTCATTGAATTGGGTCAGTCACGACCCTACATTCGTCATTCCTGCGAAAGCAGGAATCTCCTGAACAGTCTGGCTGATTTGCAACGCCCTGTGATTAAGTGCGTCATGTTCTCACGGAGATCCCGGATATCGCTGCGCGATTCCGGGACGACGGCCGGGAAGGAATGTCATTGAATTGGGTCAGTCACGTCCCTACATTCGTCATTCCTGCGGAAGCAGGAATCTCCTGAACAGCCAGGCTGATTCGCAACGCCATGTGGTTAAGTGCGTCATGTTCTCACGGAGATCCCGGATATCGCTGCGCGATTCCGGGACGACGGCGGGGGAGAACGTCATTTAATTGGGTCACTCACGTCCCTACATTCGTCATTCCTGCGAAAGCAGGAATCTCCTGAACAGTCTGGCTGATTCGCAACGCCCTGTGTTTAAGTGCGTCATGTTCTCACGGAGATCCCGGATATCGCTGCGCGATTCCGGGACGACGGCCGGGAAGGAATGTCATTGAATTAGGTCAGTCACGTCCCTACATTCGTCATTCCTGCGAAAGCAGGAATCTCCTGAACAGTCTGGCTGATTCGCAACGCCCTGTGTTTAAGTGCGTCATGTTCTCACGGAGATCCCGGATATCGCTGCGCGATTCCGGGACGACGGCCGGGAAGGAATGTCATTGAATTGGGTCACCCACATCCCTACATTCGTCATTCCTGCGAAAGCAGGGATCTCCTAAACAACCTAGCTGATTCGCAACGCCCTGTGTTTAAGTGCGTCATGCGTCACGGAGATCCCGGATATCGCTGCACGATTCCGGGACGACGGCGGGGGAGAACGTCATTGAATTGGGTCAGTCACGTCCTTACATTCGTCATTCCTGCGAAAGCAGGAATCTCCTGAACAGTCTGGCTGATTCGCAACGCCCTGTGTTTAAGTGCGTCATGTTCTCACGGAGATCCCGGATATCGCTGCGCGATTCCGGGACGACGGCCGGGAAGGAATGTCATTGAATTGGTTCAGTCACGTCCCTACATTCGTCATTCTTGCGAAAGCAGGAATCTCCTGAACAGTCTGGCTGATTCACTACGCCCTGTGTTTAAGTGCGTCATGCGTCACGGAGAGCCAGGATATCGCTGCGCGATTCCGGGACGACGGCGGGGCAGAACGTCATTGAATTGGGTCAGTCACGTCCCTACATTCGTCATTCCTGCGAAAGCAGGAATCTCCTGAACAGTCTGGCTGATTCGCAACGCCCTGTGGTTAAGTGCGTCATGTTCTCACGGAGATCCCGGATATTGCTGCACGATTCCGGGACGACGGAGAAAGGAAGCAAGTGTCGTCATGTTCCAACGGAGATCCCGGATATTGCTGCACGATTCCGGGACGACGGAGAGGAGAAAGGAAGCAAGTGTCGTCATGTTCCAACGGAGATCCCGGATATCGCTGCGCGATTCCGGGACGACGGCGGGGAAGGAATGTCATTGAATTGGGTCAGTCACGTCCCTACATTCGTCATTCCTGCGAAAGCAGGAATCTCCTGAACAGTATGGCTGATTCAAAACAACCTTTGAACAAGCTTAGGTATATTCCAGGAATGACGACAAAGTCATTGTTGTGATGTTTGCAATAGTTCTAGGGTGGCCGCGCGGATAGCCTCATTCAGTGCTTTTTTACCTGATAGCGAGAATGTGCTGAGTAACACCTGATCTGTAAGCATGTCGAGATAAAGTGCCTTTAATATTGATGGTATATCTTTGCCAGCCCGTAACTGCCCTGCGATGTAACAGGGCAGGGCGTTGCCGGTTTGTTCCAGCGCCAGAGTCTGACGGCAAAAAGCGTTCAGTCGGCGGGTAACAATAGCGCTGACCAGCGCTGATTGAGAGCCCGTTTGGTAATGGCCCTGATCAAGCTGATAAGCCTCAGATAAAGCCTGACGTTGCTCAGCAGACCTGGCGGATAATGACTGCAACATCAATAAACTGACCAGACCGGAAGCCTTATCCGCTTTCTGGCCAAGCCGGGCTGGCCAGAACCCGCTATGCTGCCAGAACTGTTCCAGCTGATGAGTATGCCCAAAGGAGGTCGCGAGCCAGTCTACCTCGTATTGGATTGCATTATCGCGGATGACTTTTAACAGGCTGGTCCCTACGCCTTGTCCACGAAACGCAGAAGCTGTCGCAATACGACCAACCCGCCAGTATTGATGGGTAGCAAGCGTCGGCTCAACAATCAGGCTGGCAGCACTTTGCGCACTTAAATGACCTTTAATCCGACGTTTGCCGCAGGCAATGTCATGGGCCAGCGCTGCCAGTCTTTCACCGCCTTCAATAGTGACTACTGCAGCACCAACCATCTCATCATCAATATGAGCCACAAAAAACAGACCATCCGGGGCATCCATCATGCGCATAAAGTCTTCTGGTGTGGTCTGGTAATGAGCATGGCTTAACAGTGAAAACAGTGTTCGTAACTTATCTGGCGATATGGCTTCGGGTCGCCAGCAATTAATCTGTAACTGCGCAGGGTCAACGGCAACAGGTGAGGATTGTTCATGTATTGTATTGTCAGCAGCATGTTCCACTGCATCGATAAACAACGCACGGTGCAGCCAGCGCTCCATGGTATCTTCCTGTTGCCAGCGCATGGCGGTATGCAACTGATAATGACTTGCCTGACCCAGCTGCAGGCGAGGCTGTAAAAATTTATAAATAAACCCATGCCCTGAGCCTTCAAATCCCACCGTGGTTGAACTGACCACTACCTGACGATTGGCCGCCAGATAACCGGATAACACCGGTTGGGGGAGGGCGGCGGCTTCATCCACTAACAATACATCGTATTGCCCGCTCAAAAGCAGTGAATGATCCGGTGCCAGCCAGCTTACTTTATCCATCAAACCACGGTTTTGTTTAACCGCTTTTCCCAGGGCGTCAAAAAATACCTGCTGAGTCTGATGTATCGGGCTGGTCAGCGCCACAGACATGCCTTGTTCAGTCAGATAGCCTGCAATGAAGCCCAGCACTGTTGATTTACCTCTGCCACGAAGTGCGGTAAGCGCGGTTAGTGGCAAGTTGTGCTGAATATCGCGGATAATGTTAGTAAACACCTGCTGCTGCTCACTGGTTAGTGAACCCGGCATGTTGGCGGGACTGCGAGTAGTACTTTTTGGGGGGGGCAGGCGCACACACTGCTCATCTATCACGGCAATATTCTCATCGCTGAGCATGGTCTGACTTAACTGCCGGATATAACGGCTGTGTGACATCGTATATCCGTGGGAAAGATGATGCGGCCGGGTAACCGAACTATGCTCATGCCAGAGCGGCAGCGGCGGGGTAATGACAATGCATAAACCGCCCTGTTTTACTGTTCCGGACAGCGCCAATAATGCTGATGGCCTGAACCCGTCACAGGTGTTGTACACCACCAAATCAAATTCCTGCCCCAGCACCTGTTTATACAGGGTGGTCGGGCGTTGCACAAAAGCGCTTGTCTGACTGGTCGTTTCGCCCAGCCAGCACGTCATTGTTGTGCTGTGATGCTGAATAACGTCTTCTGCCAGTTCGACGGCGGTGTCAGTAGAGAGCACCAGTATCTGACGCTGGGCGTCGGCCAGTGCAGCACGTTGTTTTATCCAGTCGAAGAGGTTTGCGAAAGCCATAAAGCCGTTTTTACCGTATAATATGCAGCGAAGTTTAACTCTTAACCCTAAGGATTTCGAATGCGTTTCTTATCACGCCGTTTAGTGATGCCTAACGACCTTAACTATGCTGATTCCCTGTTTGGCGGCCGCGCGCTGGAGTGGATTGACGAAGAAGCCGCTATTTACGCTATTTGTCAGCTCGGCACTAACTGCCTGGTCACCAAGCACATTGGAGAGATCAGTTTCGAATCTCCGGCAATGCAGGGCGATATCGTCGAGTTTGGTCTGGCGACCAAAGCGGTGGGTCGTACGTCAATTACGGTCAGCTGTCTGGTCAGAAACAAAGCCACTAAAAAAACTATCTGTCTGGCTGATGATATTGTTTTTGTTAAGGTTGACCCGGTTACCCGCCAGCCAGCACCCCACGGAAAAACACTGGAAAGCCTGGAAGAACAGACTGAAGCAGAGCTGCGCAGCCTGAACCTCCTGCAAGATTAAGCCCTACCATTTTTCCAGCAAAGCGGTGGCCTGTGTGGCCAGCTCTGCTGGTAAAGCGGCCAGCTCTCTGTCAACGTCACCGTGTGGCAGGGCCACCGTGGTATAAGCCAGGTTCTGACTAAGAATAACCCGGCTGGCAATGGTTTCTACACCCACACACTCCTGTGCCTGGCACAACTTCCATAACTGCTGGTTTATCGTGTTTTTGAATCCCCAGCGCAACAACATCAAGGACGTTGAGCCATACAAACATAACCCGAATTCATCACTGATTCTTTGGGTAAAGGCAAGCAGACTGGATGCGTCATCCCAGAAGGTCAGGATACCGTCAACAAACAGACATTCTTCATGAAAAAACAGAAATGACGATAAAGTGCCAAACAGCAGCAACTGGCGAATGATTTCTTTTTGCTCTGCATTAACCTGTTCAAACCCAAACAAACGATTGTACAGCTCATGACTCAGCAGCATGGCATCGGTCAGTTTTTCCACATCAGCATGGCGGCACTGGGCATTGAGCTGTTGCTGCGCGGCAAATAGCACAGCCAGATGCTTAATATTACTCAGCCCCAGATTTCGTCCGATGGCCTGCTCCAGGTTAGTCGGCGTTGATCCGAATACGGCTTTGCTGGCCTTGCTCATAATATGCGCCTGAAAGATAGGATCCCGGGTGACCAGTTCAACCACGGTGTCCAGCGTCAGCTTATCATCCTCTATGTTCAGTAACGCCTGAATGGTTTCAGGCAGTGGTGGCAGATTATCAACAATATCAAGCAGGCTACCGTTACCTTTTTGAAAGCGCAGCCGATTGCCCAGCTGACGCAGCTGCCCGGCACTGATGCCGGTAAACTCTTTAAAGCTGCGCTCGAAAGAGCGGCGGTCAGAAAAGCCCAGCTCACTGGCTGTATCGTCAGTTTTATTCCCGCTGATCAGCTTCTGGCAGCTTTTATCATGGATGTATTCTTTCAGTACTGCACTAAAAGCAATATCGTGGTTTTTCAGGGTACGGCGAAACCCGGATTCTGTCTGACCCATTTGCTCCGCGACCCATTCTGCGCGAATACGTGCCGGCGCCTCAGCGCGGTCAAATATGGCCTGAATAGATTCTTTTAAGCCGGGGCCGGTGGTTTTGCTGAGCGTTGGCGCCAGCAGTTTTTCAATTGCCTGGCTATGATAAAACGACAGCTGGTTACCCCATTTTTTTTCAAAGGCCAGTTGAATATTATCAGCATGCCGAATCGGGGCTGATGATAAACTGGATAACAGGGAGGCTTCAGCCAGCGGTAACTCTGCCCGGGTAAAATCAAACTGTCGACCAGCCAGATGGCGGAACAGGGCAAACAAAAAGTACACCTGAAGATCGTCAGCCAGCGCTGATGCGCTGCCCTGCCAGCTTAATACCGTACACAAGGGGGCTTCGCTGGTGTGCTGGGATAGTTGCTGACTGAAAATTTCACTACTGCGGGGCTGTAGCGTGGCCAGCGCACTGTCGATATTTTTAACCGCAGTGGCAAACATGACCAGATTACCCATTTTATTAAAGTCGATATAGCCGATGAGCGACTTGCCGATACTGATGCGCTGGTGCACGGGAATAAGCTCAGCCAGTAAAGTGTGCAGGTCACCATCCTGAAAAAGACCTGATTCCAGCTGATGTAGCATTTCCAGAGCCCGGCTATCAACCGCGTTGTGCAGACCTGAGTCCCGACGTAAGCTTAATAATGACCTGACTATGGCAGACCAGAACAACCCTTTATACTGCATAACGTTCCTTGCGCATTATCTTCAAACTCTTTTTTATTCTTTAGTATAAAAAACAAGTATTTTGATGAAATTGTCCCACATTCAGACAAAACTGTCCTGTATAGTTTGAACAGGTTTGGATACTCTTTTCATGCAGCCCGAGAGTGATTGTGACAGTGAGTGTCTGGCACATTCAGGCGCTTGTTATAATAATATAATCAAATTAGCACTAAGTTGCTGTAAGCAAATCGTATGAGTTTGCTTGTAAAAAAAGTTATGTGCTGTCATCTTCTTTTTGCCATGGATATTGGCTCAAGTGACAACGCGCTGTTAACTTCAGGTCTTCGACGACCTCACCAAAACGCCCGCTACGTCACAATATGCGGGCGTTTTTCTTTTCTGTCATTAACTTATGTTGAACATTCCAATGTAATTGGTACACTTGCGCGTGCCTGGTTCATAACCAGCAAACCAAGGGGTGCCTTTACCGGCTGAGATCTGCACTTGCAGGAACCCTGTACCTGATCCGGATAATACCGGCGTAGGGATGGTGACCAACATCAGCCAATTTACCTGCCGCACATCCCGGGTCCTTGTTCTGTTTTGAGACTAGAGATCCTTAATGAAAAAAAATCTATTTGTTTTAGCAATGGCCGCGAGTGCCGCCGGAAGTTATGCTGAAACAGCCGATATTGAACGTATTACTGTAACTTCTGATTTTCGTCAGGCTACCCTGGACCAGTTAAGCAGTAGCGCCAGTGTGCTGAGCGCGGAGCGTTTGAACAGCCGCCAGGCCGAGGCGGTTGAAGATATTCTTAATATTGCTCCAAACGTGAATTTTGCCAGCGGCGCATCACGGGGCCGCTTTGTACAGATCCGCGGTATTGGTGAGCGTTCCCAGTTTTCTGAACCCATTAATCCGTCGGTCAGCTTTTTAGTTGATGATTTTGATTTTTCCGGATTAGGCGCTGCCGGCGTATTGTTTGATACCCGTCAGGTAGAGGTATTTCGCGGTCCCCAGTCCACGCTTTTTGGTACTGGCGCGCTGGCCGGCGCGGTAAAGATTGCCAGTAATCAGCCCACCGATGATCAGCAAAGTCACATCAGTGTGCGGGCGGGGAATAAAGACACCTACCGTTTTGAAGGTGCGACCGGCAATGCCATCACAGACACTCTGCGTTACCGTGTGGCGCTGATGCATAACCGTAGCGATGGTTTCACCAACAATGCATTTCTAAACCGCGATGATACCGCCGGTATCGATGAAACTGCTGCCCGACTGGCCCTGCAGTGGGACATTGATAGTCGCACCACAGCAGATATCAGCTATCGCTGGTACGATATCGATAATGGCTATGATGCGTTTTCACTGGATAACACCCGTACGACTTTATCTGATGAGCCCGGTTTTGATCGTCAGCAAACACATGCGGTCAGTGCCAAACTTACCCAGCGCTATGCTGCCGGACAGCTCACCGTGCTGGCCACACATGCCAGTCACAACATAGGTTATGGCTATGATGAAGACTGGACCTACACCGGATTTTCGCCACTTGGGTATACCGCCTTCGATGCTTACTACCGTGATGTGGATACCCAGACCGCCGAGGTACGTTTCAGTTCCTCGCCGGCAATGAAGCTTTTTAGTAATAGTACTGACTGGGTAGTGGGTGCTCACTATAAAACCACTGATGAATCCCTGCTGCGTGATTACACCTATACCGATCCTAACTTTGCCAGTGAGTATTCGCCGTCTACCTTTGCTGTCTACGGCGAGACCACCACAGCGCTTAATGATCAGCTTGATCTGGTAATCGGATTACGCGCTGAGCAGTTTGAGTTTGACTACATCAATAACGAAGGACTGGGCCGCTCAACTGATACCGATATGGTTGGCGGTAAGATTGCCCTGCAGTACGCCACCACTTCGCATTTGTGGTATGGCAGTATTTCGCGGGGCTTTAAAGGCGCGGGTATCAATCCGGCGCAGCAGGTCTCAGAAGCACAGCGCTTCTTTGATGCGGAGTACAACTGGAATTACGAAGTCGGTGTAAAAGGCCCGTTGTTAACGCCTGATGCCACCATTCGTGCTGCAGTGTTCTATATGCGCCGGGATGATACCCAAATTAATGACTATGATGTGCTGCCAAGAGCCGACGGCTCTGCTGAGTTTATTGATATCATCGATAATGCCGATTTGGGTACAAACCGGGGAATTGAGGTGGAAACCAGCTGGCAGGTAACCGACCGCTGGCAGGTACAGGGAGCCGTTGGCTATCTGGATGCCAAATTTGAAGGTTACACAGATGCCAGAGGCGAGTACATTGATGAACAACAACAGGCGCAGGCGCCGCGCTGGACTATTAACCTGTTCAGTGAACTGGTATTAAGTGACAGCTGGCTATGGCGCGCCGATATGGACTTTAAGGATGAGTACCGTTTTTCTGACGGCCATGATGAAACTTCACCGGCCACCGTGCTCTACAATACCGAGCTGGTCTGGCAGAACAATGATTTGCAGGTGTCTGCCTGGGTCAATAATGTGTTTGACAAAACCTACTACACCCGTGGCTTTGGTGGCTTCAGTAATGATCCCCGGGATGGCTATGCGAATCCGCAGCCGTATTATCAGATTGCCAACGGACGTGAGTTCGGGGTAACTGTCACTTATCAGTTTTAGGAGAACTGCATGCAAGTTATGGTCGAAATATCCCTGTATCCGTTAGTCGAGCAGTACATCGCCCCGATTAAGGACTTTATTGAGCGAATTAACCAGTACCCAGAACTGACGGTTACAACCTGTTCAACCAGTACCCAGATAAGCGGTGACTATCAGCCGGTAATGAATATTCTGGGCGTAGAGATGCAGCGCACCCATGAAGCTGTGGGGCAGGCAATTTTTGTGGCCAAGTTTTTAAACTTTGACGCCATGCAGCAAAATTCATAACAGGCTGCCATCGACTATGCTGGATACATTTATCAGTCAGATCCTGGCTACATCGGCCATTGAGTGGGCCGCGGTGGTACTAGCGCTGGGCTATGTATGGCTGGCCGCCCGCCAGAACAGCTGGTGCTGGGCATGTGCTTTTGCCAGTACTGCGATTTATACCTGGCTGTTCTGGCAGGTTACCCTGCCATTTCAGGCAGGCCTGAATCTGTTTTATATGATCATGGCGATTTACGGTTATTATCAGTGGCATCGGCGCGCAGAAGGCGAAAGCCGGGTGCGCTCATGGCCCTGGCCCTGGCATGTTTTACTGGTTCCGGGACTGTTGATGATTGGCTGGGGACTGGCTAATCTCGCGTCGGGGCAGTTTAATAACGAGTTTTTGTGGCTGGATGCCTGTATTCAGGTACTCAGTGTGGTGACCACATTTATGGTGGCCCACAAGGTATTGCAAAACTGGGTGTACTGGTTTTTCATCAACCTGGCATCGGCGTACTTGTATGCTCAGTCAGGCCTGATGCTATCTGCTTGCCTGTTTGCCGGTTATATCGGGTTTTCGATATACGGCTATATTCAGTGGCAGAGCGAGCTGCGTCAGCAGGGCAGTGAACATGCTTACAGCTGACTTGCTCAAACAGCTACAAAAGCCACTATCGCTCAGCCCGCAGTGCCAGGTCAGTGCGCTTCGGGCCGGTCAGGTTAATCAGGTATTTTTGCTGGTTGACGGGCAGCAGCGCTGGGTGGTGAAAAGCCTCAGTCAGGATACCTTCAGCGGGGTAGACCGACAGCAGCAGTTTGCGTTGCAACAGCGCCTGAGTGAGCTGGGAGTTGCCCCGGCGCCCATCTGGATGGATGCGGGGCAAACATTGTGGGTAGAAGCCTTTGTTGAGCATAATCTGATATCACCAGCTGATGAGCATCAGCAAATAGAGCAGATGGCGCGCGCGCTAGCCAAGATTCATACACTGCCTGTAGACCATCCACCACTCAATTTAGCCCAGCGTCTAACGCATTACGCTACAAAAGCCGGGCTGGAAACCGGCAGCCATCTGCTTAGCCAGTGCACCACATTATTGCCTCACTGTCGCCAGCAGGCGATTGATCCGGAACATCTGGCACTGTGTCATAACGACCTGTCGTATGGCCATGTGATGTCAGTTTCACCGGTTATGCTGGTAGACTGGGAGTACGCTGCCGTTGGCTCATGCTTTTTTGATCTGGCCGCCTGTGCGGGTATTAACCATTTTTCCCGCTCCGCCCGACAGCGACTGATTCATTGTTATGCCGAAGCCAGCGGACGTAACACAGCACAATGCCAGCAGCAGTTTGACATACAGTATGAGGTTGTTACCCTGACTGCTCAGTTATGGCAAGCGGCACTGGATGCCAGCCAAATTTGCCATAATTGACTGAAAGGTAGCCGGTTTGTTTAAAGAGTCAGCAGTTGAACCGGTTAGGCAATAAAAAGTCTTTACCTTTCAAAACGCATACGTATAATGCATTTCCGCAGTAGGGGTGTAGTTCGAATTGGTAGAACAGCGGTCTCCAAAACCGATGGTTGGGGGTTCGAGTCCCTCCACCCCTGCCACTTTCCTTTCTTTTATCGTATAGTTCCATCTACCAGGAACCAGTCAGATAATCATTATGTCAGCACTTAATCCAGCGCAAACAGCAGCCCTTCAACAGATGGGAATATGTGTCTGGCAGCATGCCGATAAGGTTGCGTCAACTGCAACATCAACACCAGTAGCGACACCATCAACACCATCAACAGCAGTTAATCAGACTGTGGTCAAGGCAACCTCAGAAGAGCGCCGTGCATCCGGTGCAAAAAGGCTGGCCCAGTTACGTTCCAGTTTAGGTACTGACGCTCCGGCGCAGACAAGCAATGCATCATCAGCCTCAGACGTACAGCAACCGGCAGAAACGCCGGCGCCGGATAGCCGGCCATTAAGTGCTGAACAACAGCAGCGTTTTGCCCGATTAATTGAAGATATACAACAGGCTGCATCAGATTACAGTTCGGCTGAGCAAACCATTTCTGTTATGCACGGAGATACCTTAAAGGTGAGTCGGGACACCGTTGTTTTACCCGGCGGACCCGAAGCCCTGACGCCGCAGCTTAAACAGCGATTATGGCACGCACTGGCAGCACTGGAATGACCATCAACATTGTGGCGGTTTGTTCGCAAACTTTGCCTCAGGCCTATGAAATCCACACGCAGGTGACTCACTCGGCCTGGCAATACAGCACCTTTGCCGATGCCACAACGGCCCCGTATTCCACACGCATTGCCCTGGCGAACGAGAAGGTAGCTGGCTATGCGCAAATCCTGATGGTGGTGGATGAGGCTACGCTGATGGATATTGCGGTCGAGCCCAGCCTGCAGGGGCAGGGAATAGGCAGATTACTGTTAAAAGACGTCATTTCTCACTCTGCTGACGCTGGCATGGCAGTCATCTGGCTGGAAGTCAGAAAGAGTAATCTGGCGGCTATTTATCTGTATGAGCAGCATGGTTTTGTGGTGCAGGAAGTCAGAAAGCAGTATTATCCTGCGGCAGACGGACGTGAAGATGCACTAATTATGTCGTTAACGTTATAAATTATCACAGACTAATATTCATTTCTTTTTATACCTTTCAAAAAAAGCACTAACCCGTATTTTCCCGCTGCTGTCATAAGTACCTGATTGCCTGTATTAAAAAAACGGCTTTAGCGAAATTTTGAACAAGCAGGAATACTTAGGTATTAGGCGTCATACTCCGATCCCGTAGGGTTAACCGGGTTCAAAAGCTACTCTTACTGCATCAGCCGGCATGTCCGGCAACCATTAACTTTGACGAAGTGTGTTGCAGTTATGAAAAGTGTAGTTAGCATGTCAGTTGTAATCGCCGGTTTTTGTGTAATTCTCGCAGGATGTGGTGGAGGTGGAAGTAGTGCAGGCTCGACAGAGTCTGTCAGCAGTGTGTCATTGCCCGATCCTGGTGCGCAAAATGATGATAATACTGTAACCGACACCACCGGGTCTGACAAAGCCGAAGCCCCCCATACCAGCCTGGTGCTGACGCCCACCAATCCGTTGCCCGGTGTACCCGTTCAAGACGATGAAGAGTCTGTTTCATCGCCACTTCCCCAACAACCGGCTGATAATCTGCTGGTCAGCACACCGATTCAGATAACCCCTCCGGCGGATTTGCTCAGTGAAGCGGTTAGCGCTGCACCATCGCAATTTTATCTCGGCGCCCAGATCAGCCGAATTTCCAGTGATATGACCGCCTGGATGCTGGCTGATCTGATGAAAACCTCGGGTCTGGATAATGAAGATATTACCGGGCGAACTCATGGCTGGTTTTTTGCCAAAGGGGATATCTGGTTTACCGCTCAGGCAAATAAAATCCAGGTGGATGAGCATGGCTGGCCAAAGACAATGACCCTGACTGATGGTACCCAGGCTGATGTATTGTTTACCTCTGTTATGACTGCCACAACGGCTAACGCTTATGAAGCAGGTATTTACCGACTCATCTTTGATGGTCAGGGCACGCTGAATATTGAAAACGCCGACATGGTCGCGCTTAGCGATAATGAGTACGAAGTTTATTATAACGGTGAGGGCGCGCTCACCGTGCAGATACTGGCCACTGATCCGATGCAGCAGGGCGACTACCTGCGCAATATCCGGCTTTTACGCCCCGGCGCGGCAGATGGCGATCTGTTTAGTCAGGATTATCTGAATTACCTGAAGCCGGCCAAAACCATCCGGGTCACCAATCTGCTCAGTGACACTGCATTATATACCAAAGAAGCCGAAACCAGCCATGCTGTATTCAGTGGTGACAATGCCTGGGCACAGCGGGCAAGCATACAGAACAGTCATTTTGGCAGTGCACTGGGTGCGCCCTATGCCCTGATGAGCGAGCTGGCGAACCAGTCTGCCTCGGATTTATGGCTGAATATCCCTCTGGCCGCAAACGACAGTTATATTGAAGCGCTGGCAGAGGCCATGCTTACCCAGCTGAACACGAATCGGATTTTATATATTGAGTTGGGTAATGAACTGTTCAAGCGTACTTACCCGCAGCGACTTGGCCGGGATTATGCGCTGGCCCAGGCTCAGGCTTTGTGGCCTGATACCGTGGATGCACAAGCGTACAGTGACTGGTCAGCCCTGGCGCGCGAAAACCTGTTAATCAGCAACTGGCAGGCACTGCGCACTTATCAGATCAAGGCTATTTTTAACCAGGTATGGGGTGAACAGGCTCACCGGCTGGTAAGCGTACTGGCTGGCTCATTGTCTGATGCCACAGCAGCCCGGTCTTACAACAGTCTGCTGCTTGAAGGCGCGCTCAGCCAGTCCCTGATGGATGGACGGGCACCAGGCGACTGGATCGATACGCTGGCCGTTGCCCCACAGGTGGTAGATACCTCGGCCACGCAGTTTAGTATCGACAGTGCAGATGCATTGCTGGTTGATGCGCTCAACTACGTGGATGGTACCGACCGGTTCTACGCAGAGTCAGATGCCCCTGGTTTACGCTTTGCGGTACGCGCGGCGTCTGAGCTGGCCGACAGCTATGGTATCGCAATAACCGCGTATGCCGGCGGGCATGGGTTCAATGCTTCTTCCTACCTGAATTTTCAGGTGCTTAAGAGCGCCCAGATGTATGAGTTGTACCAGTCTGTGTTCAGTGTGTGGAATGAAGAAAATGGCGGGGCATTTATTGCCGGGCAGGGTATCGCCTCAGCCTCGCTGCCTGATTATTGTGCGCAGCCTGCCTATGTCCGGGCGGACCGGGTTAAGAGTATTGGTCTGAAAGAAACGCAGCAGCAGCCAGAATCTGATGCACATATGTATCGTGCCTGGCGCGACCAGATGCGCCAGATAGGCCAGATCAAATAAAACTATAACCAGAGATCTGACCGACAGGTTTGCACATGCCAGGATCTATGGCACACTGCACCACCTTGAACAACTGTTCAGGGTGGTGTTTTTTTAAGAGCCCGGCGGAGTAAATATGGCTAAAGTACGTAATAAAGTCTTGTTCAGCAGCAAACGGGTATCGTTAAATCTAGTGACCTACCCACAAGGTCACAAAGTGCTGCGCCACAACGACCCCATGGGCAGTGGCCGGTATTTTAAATTTAATGTAGTGCTGAAAAAGGCCCGTAAAGGAGGCGTGTTCAGCGCAGACAAACTCATCATCAACCTGTTCAACCGGGTGTTTTTATTCCGGCCCGATTTATACTCGCATAGTGTCAGCAAAATAGATCAGGGCGAGCGTAAGCTTTTATCTCTGGCACTACATCTTCCCGGCTAAATAAACAGCGACATTAAAAATGAAACAAAATTTTCGAAAACCGGCTTTTAGCCGGTTTTTTTATGGACGAAGAAAAACTGACGAGTTTTTCTGTTAACATTTCACCTGGCTGCTTTGTCTTTTTCACCGTCTTTCAGCCACGGTAACTCACGATGTTTATAGAGTAAAAAATACTGTAATCAATGCGTTATGCTGGGCCTTTGTACGCCCGACGGGGTGTCGTTACAAAGTTGTTTCAAGTGTTAATGGTCTAACCAGTGTGGTTTTAACGCTAAAAGAATGAAAATTTCATATTATTATTTTGTGAAATTTATTTTTCACTGTTATGGTATGTCTGTGTTGAAAAATAAAACGCGGTAAATTGCTCTGAGAGACTGTGCTTTTGAACGCCTGCGCAGGGTGATAACCGACTAATAACCAGGAGACTACCCTATGTTTAATATTGCTTTATTTGGTGCAGGTCGTATCGGGCAAGTACATTCTGCCAACATTGATGGTCATAAAGAAACCTCACTATACAGTGTTGTCGACCCGTATGGCGATGGTGCAGCTAAACTGGCTGAGAAATATGCCGCAAAAGTTCAGACCACTGAGGAAGCCCTGACTGACCCGAATGTTCACGGTGTACTGATCGCCTCTGCTACCGACACCCACGCCGAGCTCATTGAACTGGCTGCTAAGGCCGGTAAAACTATTTTCTGCGAAAAGCCGGTTCATCTGGATATTGAACGGGTACGCGATTGCCTGGCAACGGTTAAAGCCAATAGTGGCAAATTGTTTGTCGGCTTTAACCGCCGCTACGATCCACAATTTCGTAAAGTCCGTGAACAACTCAGTGCCGGTACCATAGGTAAAGCAGAGTCGCTGCTGATCACTTCACGTGATCCGTCTCCGCCACCGGTAAGCTACATTAAGGTTTCCGGCGGTTTGTTCCGTGATATGACCATTCATGATTTTGATATGGCTCGTTTTATCATGGGTGAGGAGCCGGTTTCGGTGTACGCGCAGGGAAGTACGCTGGTGGACGATGAAATAGGCCAGGCCGGAGATATTGATACAGCATTTATTGTGATGAAATTTCCTTCTGGTGCGCTGGCCACCATCAGCAACAGTCGTCGGTCGGGCTATGGCTATGACCAGCGCATTGAAGTGCATGGTGAAAAAGGTGTTTTGCAGGCGAAAAACATCAACGAAGATACCGTAGAAGTCTGGGGTGAAAATGGTTGCGTAAGTGCCAAGCCTGAGCATTTCTTTTTGCAGCGCTATGAGCAAGCCTACCGTGCTGAGTGGGCTCATTTTGTTGATGTGCTGGCCGGGCGAGCAGAGCCTGAGTGCAGTGGGCATGACGGTGAACAGGCATTGCTGATTGCCGACAAGGCCCTGGAGTCATTACAAACCGGGCAGGAAGTCAAACTGTAAACGGCGACAGGCGCAGGCATAGAACGGCTGCGCCAGTTATCTACATCAATGGGAAGAAGCTCCTGGTGAGTCATTTTAAGCAGGAGCGTCTTATCGCATTATGGAGTTCTCATGTTAGCTTTTATCTCTTTTATCGGCTTTACCCTACTGGTAGCCGGATTTGCCTATTATAAAACACGCAATGCACACCTTACCGACTCTACCGAGGGATATTTTCTGGGAGGGCGGTCACTGACCGGCGCTTACATTGGCGGTTCTATGTTGCTGATGAACCTGTCTACCGAGCATTTGGTTGGCCTTAACGGATTATCCTTTCGCACCGGGTTTATCGTCATGGCCTGGGAAGTCATGGCCGCTATGACTATTGTGCTGTTTGCAATTTTCTTTTTACCCCGTTATCTCAAAATCGGTATCTCTACCATTCCTGAATATCTGGAAAAGCGCTTTGATAAACAAACCCTGACCATTACCTCAATTTTGTTTCTGGGTATGTATGTCATTTCCCTGCTTCCTATTGTGTTGTACACCGGGGCAATTGCACTGGAAAGTTTGTTTCAGGTATCCAGTGTGTTTAATGTCGACCAGCAAACCGCACTTTGGCTGGTAGTCTGGGGTGTAGGTGGTATCGGTGCTATATATGCTGTATTTGGGGGCATTAAAGCCATTGCGGTTGCTGATACTATAAACGGAGTGGGTCTGATTATTGGTGGCCTGATGGTGACCTTGTTTGCGCTGGCTTATGTTGGTGACGGCAATATCTTAAGCGGATTAAGCGAGGTTTACACCAGTCACCCGGAAAAATTCAATTCCATCGGGGATGAAGATTCAATGGTGCCGTTTTCAACGCTGTTTACCGGTCTGATTGTCTCGAATATGTTCTTCTGGTGTTGTAATCAGTCTATTGTGCAAAAAGCACTTGGTGCGAAAAATCTGGCGGAAGGTCAGAAGGGCGTACTGTTATGTGCTTTTTTCAAACTGATGATCCCCAGCATTATTATTCTGCCCGGTATTGTTGCTTTCCATGTGTTCAATGGTCAGATGGATAACCCGGATAATGCCTATCCGGATCTGGTACAGCTGGTACTGCCTAACGTGCTGGTTGGCTTCTTTGCCGCCGTTGTGGTGGGCGCTGTGTTCTCTACATTTAGTGGCGGACTTAACTCGTCGGTGACCCTGTTTACTGTCAATATTTACAAAAAGTCACTGAAGCCCGATGCCTCAGAAGCACAGACCGTGAATGTGGGTAAAGCCCTTGGCCTGGGTCTGGCTGTGGTATCAATGGCGGTAGCCCCACTGGTGGCTAATGCACCTGATGGACTGTTCTACCTTATTCAGCAGTTACAGGGACTGTTTAATGCACCGATTCTCAGTGTTGTGCTGGTAGGCCTGCTTACCAAACGGGTGCCTGCTATTGCGGCCAAGCTTGGCCTGCTGTTCGGGGTTTCTGCCTATATTCTGTTTAACTTTATATTTAAGGTAGATATTCACTTTTTCCATCTGGTTGGGTTGCTGTTTGCTGCCAATGTGGCCTTTATGCTGGTGGTTGGTAAGCTTTATCCTCAGGCGCCACATGAGGATGTTTATACCAAGCAGGTTGATATCACGCCATGGTCAATGACCCGCCCGGTAGCGATATTGATTGCGCTAAGTTCTGTGTCTATGTATGTATTTCTGGCCCAAAATAAGCCAAACTGGGTACTAAGTGCATATTATGTGCTGGCAGCCGCGTCGCTGGGTTATGTATTCTGGTGCATTGCCAAAGAACTGGGGCGCAACGCACGGGTACAAAAAGAGCGTATTCACAGCGTTAGCCAGTAACAATAGCTGAGTTAATTGCAGGCAGCAGCACCGTGTGTTGCTGCCTTTTTTATTTAAAGTGATCGCATGGAATCTTCATTACTCCCTAATATTGTCAGCTTTTTATCCGAAGTGGATCCGTTTGATTTACTGCATGAAGAAGAGCGCCACGCGCTGGCCGCATCGGTTGATATTCTGTATCTCAAGCAAAATGAGAACCTGCCCGGCGAACATATTGTGGGGCAGGGACTGTACCTGGTGCGAACCGGCGCTATTGATCAGAACCACCCGGATGGCAGTCTGCGAACCCGGCTGGGCGACAAGGACATTTTTGGTTTTAGTCAGCTTTATCGTGAAGGGGAGTGCGACTATGTTATCAAGGCGATAGAAAATACCCTGCTATACCGCATTCCCAAACAGGTTATTCTGGAGCTGATGGACCAGAACCCGGGTCTGCGTAATCATTTCTCATCTCAGGAGTCGGTTCGGCTTGCTCATTCTTCAGCCCACATCGACGGCGAGGAAGCGCTGTATCTGCGCAATGTTCGCGATGTTATGAACCGCCGGGTTGCGCGGGTCAGCATGGATACCTCTATCCGACGCGTGGCAGAGGTGATGACAGAAATGCATCGCTCTAATGCACTGGTGTTTGATAACAAGATTCTAAAAGGTGTAGTCACCGACCGCGATCTGACTACCCGGGTACTGGCGGTGGGCATGGATCCTGCCTCGCCGGTATCAGATATTATGACCTCACGCCCGCGCACCGTGCATCCGGATGCACCTTTAATGCAGGCTATTGAGGTCATGATGCAACACAATGTGCGCTCATTGCCGGTGATTGAAAATGGCGAAGCCGTGGGCGTGCTGACTGCCACCAGTATGGTCGAAAACTCTCATGTGCAGGCGGTATATCTGATTAGTCAGATTTACCGGCAAAATACCCTGCAAGATCTGGTGGCTCTGGTGCCACAGCGCCAGGGAGTGTTTGAAGCCTTGCAGGAAGCCCGGGTTGATGGCCGTGCTATTCAGCAAATGGTCACCCTGATTGCCGATGCCTTTAACAAGCGGATTTTACAGCTTGCCGAAGATAAGTTTGGCCCCGCACCGATTCCTTACGCCTGGTTCTGCGCGGGCTCGCAAGCCCGCTTTGAGATGCATCTGGGCTCTGATCAGGATAACGGACTGATATTGCAGTGGGAGCCGGAGGAACATGAGGCGGAATATTTTAAAACGCTGACCGAGTTTGTCTGCGAGGGGCTTGATCATTGCGGTTATCCCTTATGCAAAGGAAACATTATGGCCAGTAATGAGCGCTGGCGAGTGCCGCTGGCCCTGTGGCAGGATTATGTCCGGCAATGGGTGGCTGAAAACAACCCGCAAAATATTCTGGATATCAGTGTATTTCTCGACCTGCGCTTTTTATATGGCACAGAGCATCTGGTGGCAGCCCTGAAACAGTCGCTACTGGCCCGGGTAGAACGTAATCATCGCTTTTTTGCCATTCTGGTGGCCAACTCTCTGCGGGTTAGTCCGCCGCTGGGGCTATTTCGTAAATTTGTGACTACCCGTGATGGTGATAACCGCCAGGTGCTGAATATTAAAAAGCAGGCGGTTAATCTGGTTGTGGAACTGGCCCGGGTGTACGCGCTGGCTGCCGGCAGTTCAGCCACTGAAACCATTCATCGGTTGCGGGATGCGGCGAATAAAAAAGTGATTAATCAGGCCAGTCGTAAGGAGCTCCAGGAAGCGTTTCAGTTTATCAATATGGTGCGCTTTAAACACCAGAATGAGGCGGCCGTAGCCGGAGGACTGCAGGATAACCTGATTGCTCCTGACAAACTCACCGCCTTTGAGCGCAATCACTTAAAAGATGCCTTTCGGATTATCGCCCGTTATCAGGAAGCCGCGCAGCAGCGCTTTCATGCCGCCGGAATTCTGATATGACCGGCGGACTATTTGACCGCTTTCACCCGCTTGCCAAACAGGAAAAGCAGCGGTTACAGGCGTTAAAACGTACCGATATTCCTGATATTGCCCGGCCGCTGTTTGAGCATCCTGTACCGCAGGCTGATACGCCGCTTGGCAAGCTGGAGTGTGTTGTACTGGATTTTGAAACCACCGGACTGGATCCGACAAAAGACTCGATTTTGTCAGTCGGTATGCTGAATCTTAAGTATCCTTTTATGTCACTGTCGTCGGCTCAGCATTATTACGTCAAAGCCGGTGAAAAAATTGTACCGGATACTGCGGTGATTAATCACATTACACCGGAAACTCTTAAAGGGGGAATGCCTCCGCAGCAGTTATGTGAGGTGCTGGTAAAAGCGCTGGCCGGTAAAATTGTGATTGCTCACTGGGGCTGGATAGAAAAAGAGTTTATGCACCGGTTACTGGGGATCCCAGCCGATGTAAAAGTGCCACTGGTGTTTCTGGATACCCTGACCCTGGAAAAAACCATGGTCTTTAACGATGGCGTTATAGAGCCGGATTTTCGTTTGGCGGGCATCAGGGAGCGTCGGGGATTACCCCCTTATCTGGCCCACAATGCGTTTGCTGATGCTGTGGCTACCGGTGAGTTATTTCTGGCTCAGGTGACCGATATATTTGGCCGGCGCACTCCTTTACTCGGGCCGGTAGTGCGCCGGTCGGTAGCAGTATAAACCTGCCGCTTACTTTGCATGCTTGTTGGCATACTCCTGGGTGTTTACCCACGCGTGGTCCTGCTCCCAGGTGAACAGCCATTTTCGTGAGGGCCCGGCCATCACATTCAGATAATAACTGTCGTATCCGGCTATGGTAGCCACCGGGTGATAGCCCCGGGGCACTTGCACCACATCTTTGTTGTAAGCAGCCATGCACTCATCGAGATCCCGCTCATCAGTATAAACACGCTGCAGACAAAAACCCTGTTCTGGGTTCAGTCGGTGATAATACGTTTCCTCCAGATAGGTTTCGTGCGGCTCATTGGCATGATCATGTTTATGGCTGGGGTATGAACTGGTGCAGCCTTCATCGGTATACACTTCTACTACTAACAGACTTTCCGCAATTTCGCTGTCAGGTAATATGTTGTGAACATAGCGTTTATTGTTGCCATGACCACGGGCTTCTGCGCCAATGTCATCTGGTGCAATTAACCGGGTTGGCAGGTCGCCCCTGGCCGGCGCCTGACACACCGCCACTTCACAGGCGGTATGAGCGGTCAGGGTATATTCTTCGCCCGGGGCAATATATACCGCATAGGGTTTTTTGCGCTCAAACGGGCCCATCCGGTCGCCGATATTATCAAATTGTCTGGCTTCGGTATGTACACTGGCTTTACCGCCAATCAGAACCAGACAGGTTTCCTCGCCAATGGCTGGCATCGTCAGCGTCTTGTCAGCTTCCAGCTCATATACCGAGAAGCCAACATGTTTCCAACCGGCAGACTCAGGCGTGATGTGCTGCACACGGCCATCGGCATTGGGCGCCTGATATTTGGATAATAACTTTGACATAATTCCCTCATTTCATTGCTGATTCAGTCACGCTATTACAGCCGGCAACGCGGTTCAGACCTGGTCGGGCTGACAACCTGACTCGAATAAATGTACTGTCATAGTAGATGTAAATATAAGGTGAAAGCAATCATTTATTTCAAATTAGATTTAAATTGAAATTTATTTTTCAAATGGTATTGTTAATATCCTGTTTACAGGCCGTTGACGATGTTACAACGGCATCGATAATTCTTTTTTTCATGGAGTGGTGACGCAATGAGTACCATCAGAATGACAACCGCACAGGCGCTGGTGAAATTTTTGAATCAACAGTTTGTTGAAGTGGACGGTATTGAGCAGCCGTTTATTGAAGGCGTGTTCACTATCTTCGGACATGGCAATGTGGTCGGGCTGGGTCAGGCTCTGGAGCAGGATGCCGGTCATCTGGTGGTGCATCAGGGGTGTAACGAGCAGGGAATGGCGCATGCGGCGATGGGGTTTGCCAAACAGCATAAGCGCAAAAAAATCTATGCGGTCACTTCTTCTGTCGGTCCGGGCGCTGCCAATATGGTGACCGCCGCGGCCACTGCAACTGCCAACCGTATTCCCGTGTTGCTGTTGCCTGGCGATGTTTATGCATCGCGCCAGCCCGATCCGGTATTACAGCAGGTCGAGCAGTTCCACGATAATACTATCAGCACCAATGACTGTTTTCGTCCGGTATCCCGTTACTGGGACCGGGTCAACCGGCCTGAGCAGATTATGACAGCAATGATTCAGGCCATGCGGGTTCTGACTGATCCCGCTGACACCGGTGCGGTTACCATATGCCTGCCCCAGGATGTACAGGGCGAAGCCTATGATTTCCCTGAGTATTTTTTTTCCCGGCGAGTGCATCGTATTGAACGGCGTCCCCCAACCGACGCTATGCTGAATGATGCGCTTGCCCTTATTGCTAACAGTAAAAAACCGCTGCTGATTTGCGGCGGGGGGGTGCGCTATTCAGAGGCCCACACCGAGTTTGCAGCTTTTGCTGAAACGTTCGGAATCCCCTTCGGAGAAACCCAGGCTGGCAAAAGTGCAGTGGTTGCATCTCATCCGCTGAATTTAGGCGGTATAGGTACCACTGGCAACCTGGCTGCCAACACTATCGCTAAAGAGGCAGATTTGGTAATTGGTATCGGCACCCGGTTTACTGACTTCACCACCGCGTCCAAATCGTTGTTTGCCAATCCTGATGTACAGTTTTTAAATATTAACGTTGCTGAGTTTGATGCCGGTAAGCTGGATGCGGTGAAGCTGGTGGGTGATGCCCGTAAAACACTTCAGATGCTAGCGCCACTGCTACAGGAAGCTGGCTGGACAAGCGCCTACTCCGATGAGATCAGTGCGGCGCGCCTGGCCTGGCAAAACGAGCGGGAGCGTGTACTCAACCTGACTTTCAGCGAGCCGTTTACACCAGAGGTCGATGGCCATCTGAGCGAAGAGCAGTTTAAAGAATACCGTGAGAGTTTAAACACCGAGCTGACCCAGACCAGTGCGCTGGGGGTGCTGGACCGCGAGTTGGAAGATGACGCTATCATTGTGGGCGCAGCCGGCTCCCTGCCCGGTGATCTGCAGCGACTGTGGAATGCCCGTAGCGCCGATACTTATCATATGGAATATGGCTATTCCTGCATGGGATATGAGGTGGCTGCCGCGCTTGGTGCCAAACTGGCCAGTCCTGCCCAGCCTGTTTACGCTATGGTGGGAGACGGGTCCTATATGATGCTGCATTCTGAGCTACAAACAGCCGTTCAGGAAGGTGTGAAAATGACCATCGTATTATTTGATAACGCCAGCTTTGGTTGTATTAATAACCTGCAAATGAGCCAGGGAATGGGCAGTTTTGGCACCGAAAACCGACATCGTAACCCGCAGTCCGGCAAAATGGACGGCCCGCTGGTTAAAGTTGATTTTGCTGCCAATGCACAAAGCTACGGATGCAAAACCTTTCGTGCTAACACTGCCGAATCGCTCAAAGCTGCGCTGGCTGAGGCCCGGTTGCATGACGGCCCTACGCTTATTGATACTAAAATTCTACCTAAAACCATGACCCACGGCTACGAAGCCTGGTGGCGGGTAGGTACAGCCCAGGTCGCTGACAATCCGGCCATTACTGAGGCGGCGCAGGAGATGGATAATACCGCCCGCGACAAGGCACGTCACTACTAATCCAACGTTTTACAGCGCACCGATCTGATACCTGTTGGTGCGCTGCTTTTTATTCTGATCCTGCCGCCGGCATTCCAAAAATATCATTTTTAAAATATTTGTTTCAAAAATGTTGAAATTGAAATAGATATTCAGTAAAAAGGTATAGTGAAATATTTATTCCTTAGCGCGACACTTTTTACCCTGCGGTGTGGTGCGAACATAACGAGGAGCTACTGTGAATAACAAAAAATTCGATGTCATCTGTATGGGAAGAATCGCGGTTGATCTGTACGGTCAGCAAATTGGCTCGCGGCTGGAGGATATGGGCTCGTTCAATAAATACCTGGGCGGTTCGTCAGGCAATGTTGCCTACGGCACTGCGGTTCAGGGATTAAAATCCTCCATGCTGGCCAGAGTGGGCGATGAGCACATGGGACGGTTTTTAAAAGAAGAGCTGGAGCGTGCTGGTTGTGATACCAGTCACCTGATTACGGATAAGGAAAGGCTGACGGCGCTGGTACTGCTGGGCATAAAGGATCAGGACACATTTCCACTGATTTTTTATCGCGACAACTGCGCTGATATGGCCATTACCGCGGAAGATGTCAGCGAAGAATATATCGCATCGGCCCGTTGTCTGGCAGTGACAGGAACACATCTGTCACATCCGCAAACCCGGGATGCCGTGTTGACCGCTCTCAAATACGCCCGTCGTAACGGCGTCAAGACCGCGCTGGACATTGATTATCGTCCGGTGCTGTGGGGATTGACCGGACTGGGTGATGGTGAAACCCGGTTTGTTGAGTCGGGCGAGGTTACTGCACAGCTTAAAGAAGTGCTAGGCCTGTTTGATCTGATTGTGGGTACTGAAGAAGAGTTTCATATTGCCGGAGGGTCAACTGACTCTGTTCAGGCACTCAAAGGTGTCCGCGAAGTCAGTAATGCTGAGCTGGTCTGTAAGCGCGGCGAGCTGGGCTGCGCAGTGTTCAGTGAGGCCATTCCTGAAAGTCTTGATGACGGTATCAACGTGCAGGGCGTGCGGGTTGATGTTCTCAACGTGCTGGGCGCCGGAGATGCCTTTATGTCCGGTTTGTTGCGCGGTTATCTGAATGATGAGGGCTGGGAACAAAGCTGTGCCTATGCCAATGCCTGTGGCGCGCTGGTGGTATCTCGCCATGGCTGTGCTCCGGCCATGCCAACCAAGGTGGAGCTGGATAATTACCTGAGCCGGGTGACTGAGGTTCCCCGGCCGGATCTGGATGATGAACTGAATCATTTGCACCGGGTAACGACCCGCAAACAAAAATGGCAAGAGCTGTGTGTCATGGCTTTTGATCACCGCATTCAGTTCGTGGATATGGCTCGGGAAGCGGGGGCTGACGTGGCGCAGATTAAACCGCTGAAAAAACTGATTCTACAGGCCAGTCAACAAGTCGCCAGTGAAGCTGGGTTGCAAAACAAGTCCGGTTTGTTGTGTGACAGCACCTTTGGTCAGGATGTCCTGAATGAGGTAACCGGACAAGGCTGGTGGATTGGCCGGCCTATTGAACTGCCGGGATCACGCCCGCTTGAGCTGGAACATGGCAATATTGGTACGCAGCTGACCGACTGGCCACTAGAGCATATTGTAAAGTGTCTGGTGTTTTTCAATCCTGAAGATGAGTACTCACTGCGCCTGCAACAGGAGCGTCAGATTCTGGATGTATGGCATGCGTGTTGTAAATCCGGACATCAGTTGTTGCTGGAAGTCATTTTGCCGCGTGATATTGAGCAGGATGAAGCGCTCTATCTTCGGGCTATGCAGCGGTTCTACAACCTGGGCGTGAAGCCTGACTGGTGGAAGCTGCCGCCGCTGACCAGTGCCAACTGGCAAAGTGTGTCAGCCTTGATTGATGAGCGTGACCCGTATTGCGCCGGTATCGTTATGCTGGGGCTGGACGCTCCGGCTCAGGAGCTGGCCGAAGGCTTTAATAATTCGGTGCACTGCGACAAGGTTAAAGGCTTTGCAGTAGGCCGTACGCTGTTCGGCGCGCCGTCCAGAGACTGGCTGGCCGGCAAAATAGATGATGAAACGCTGGTTAGCCAGATTAAGCAAAACTACCATAACCTGATTACCTTATGGCGTGACCGCGGTTAATGGACACAGGAGTAAACACTATGACAGTACAACTAGGTATTAATCCGTTAACCTGGACCAACGATGATTTACCCTCACTGGGGGCTGAAACCCCGCTGGAAACCTGTTTGTCAGAAGGTAAGCAGGCAGGCTATGCCGGCTTTGAGCTGGGCAATAAGTTTCCCCGTGAAGCCAGTGTGCTGGGGCCAATTCTGGCAAAGCATGACTTAAAACTGGTGTCGGGCTGGTATTCGATGGAGCTGCTGACCCGGTCAGTGGAAGAAGAAATTGAAGCAGTGCGCGAGCATCTGACATTACTGCGTGAACTGGGCGCGACAGCCATGGTGTGCTGCGAGGTAACCGGCTGTATTCATGGTGCTCAGAAAACGCCGGTTCATCTGCGCCCCACCTTCCCGGCAGACCAGTGGCAGGAGTATGGCAGAAAGCTGACCGAGTTTGCTAAGTACACCAAAAGCATGGGCGTTGAAATCGCTTACCATCACCATATGGGCACAGTAATAGAAACAGCCGATGATGTAGACAAGCTGATGGAGCATACCGGTGATGAGGTGGGATTGTTGCTGGATACCGGTCACCTGACCTTTGCCGGCGCAGACCCGGTTGCCGTGGCCAAACGCTGGGCCGGTCGTATTAAACATGTACATTGTAAAGACATCCGTGAAGATGTGATGAATGATGTCAAAAACCGCAAGCTAAGCTTTTTAAACAGTGTACTGGAAGGGGTATTTACTGTACCGGGCGATGGTTGTGTGGACTACCCGGCGGTATTTGCCATTCTCAAAGAACATGACTACGCGGGCTGGCTGGTGGTGGAAGCCGAACAGGATCCGGCTGTTGCCAACCCGCTGAAATTTGCCACGCTGGGGTATCAGAATCTGCAACGCTTTGCTACCGAAGCCGGTCTGATGGCCTAGGGCCTGGCACAAAAAACGCAGCATAAGGCGTCAAAATTGACGCCTTTGTTGTTTATGCGGGACAAAGTGTGTTTGAGACCGATATAACATTTTATTTTACCGCGATACCGGCGGTGCTTATCTACGGGATCAGTAAAGGCGGTCTGGGGGGCGCGCTGGGCACTATCGCTATCCCGCTGATGACCATGACCACAGCGCCAGCCCGTGCCGCTGCTATTTTATTGCCCATTCTGCTGGTAATGGATGTCATCGCTATAGCCTGTCACCATCGCCATGCGTGCTGGCATCAACTACGCCAAATGCTGCCTGGCGCACTGGCAGGTATTGCACTGGCAGCCATCTTTATGAAAGTGGTTTCTCCGGCCCTGTTAGCCGGGGCGGTGGGTGTTCTGTGCGTGTTATTTGCTATTCAGTTTTATTGTCATTTTCAGCCTGCGGCAGACAAAGCGGCTAGTACGGCCCGGGCTACTTTCTGGAGCATGATAAGTGGTATTTCCAGTACCCTGATTCATGCCGGCGGCGGCCCGGCCAGTATTTATCTGTTACCGCTGAAGTTGCCCAAAGAAACATTGATAGCGACGATGGCCGTATTTTTTGGTGTGGTAAATCTGGTCAAGCTGATTCCCTACTGGTTGATGGAGCAACTGAACAGCGCCAACCTGGCTACCGCGACCCTGTTAATGCCGCTGGCACTTTTGGGAGTCTGGCTGGGGGTAAAATTTTTAAATCGGGCCAGTCATAGGCTGATCTATCAAATATGTCATTTCAGCTTGCTGCTATCTGGTCTGAAATTGATAGTAGATAGTATGAATTAGCTGCTATTTATTCTAAAAATAGAAAAAAAATTTTATTTGCATTTCAAATTGCATAAAATTACGAAAACAATAATTAAGGAGTGCAGTATGTCAACAGCATCCAGCTTAAGTGAACTGGAAGAACAAATTCGTACCCGCTATGACAGTCTGAGCAAAAGGTTACGTCAGGTTGCCGCCTACGTTCTGGACAATAAAAACAGTGTAGCATTTGAAACCGTCTCAGATATAGCCGAGCAAGCTGATGTACCGCCCTCAACATTGATTCGGTTTGCCAATGCGTTTGATTTCAGTGGTTTTAATGAAATGAAACAGCTGTTTCGCAGTAATCTGCTAGAAGAAACGTCCAGCTACACCGATCGCGTTCGCCTGCTTAAAGAGTTGGAAAGCGATACCACACCACCCGAGCGACCGGTGGATATTTTGCAGGAATTTGCGCGGGCAAATAGCAACGCCATGCACCAGCTGGCCGCACAAACACCGGTCGAGCATCTGGACGAGGCCGTAGAAATACTGGCTCAGGCAAAGAATGTGTACGTAGTGGGGCTGGGGCGCTCGTTTTCAGTATCGTCTTATCTTGCGTATGCGCTGCGCCATCTTAACAAGCGTGCATTTTTAATCGATGGGCTCGGGGGCATGTTTAAAGAGCAATTAAGTACCATCGAAAACGACGATGTGTTGATTGTGATCAGCTTTTCACCGTATGCCAAAGATACAACAACCATCAGTGAGTCGGTAGCCCGTTCCGGGGTCAAACAGATCATCATTACAGATAGCCAAATCAGCCCGCTGGCCTCATCATCTGATATTTGTTTTGTGGTCAAAGAGGCTAAGGTGGATGCTTTTCGCTCGCAGGCTGCGTCGTTATGTCTGGCGCAGACGCTGGCGGTATCACTGGCATTTCGCGACACTAAAGAGGGTGAACAGAATAACTTCAGCAACCAGCTGTAAATGTACCCGCCGCACAGAAGCAGTGCGGCGGGGCTAAGTATCTAGTAAAAGCTCACCCACTGAGACTGACTGGTGGCTGATTCCACGCATTTTTCGCACAACCTGACGCCATTGATGCCGGCATACACATCCGGGTACCATAAGGGCGACTCGTCATGGCTTGTCTGACCGGTGAAAGCTAATGCAAACCGGTGATATAGATTGGCCCAGGATTCAAAGTAGCCTTCGGGGTGACCGACACCAATATGACTGGCCGCAACACCGGCAGCGTCGTTATACAAATAGGCGCTACCACGCTCTAGTACACGCGCCGGCTCACCCTGTACTTCATAGCGCAGCTGATTAGGGTGTTCATCCCACCATTCTATTGACGCTTTCTCGCCCACAATGCGAAACTTTTGCTGATGCATAGCACCGGCATTGACCGCTGATGCCCATAAGGTGCCGACCGCACCACTGGTGTACTCAAGCATGACATGAGCGTTATCTTCAAGTGGGGCGCGGGAACGAATAAATGCCTGTTTCATACACGATAGCCGGGATACTTCCAGACCGGTAATCATTTCGCACAGATAAAATATGTGAGTACCGATATCGCCCAGCACATAGGTGGGGCCTGCCACCTGCGGACTCACCCGCCATTTCAGCCCCGGATCGTTTTTCTCATGTTCAATATTGTGACTGCCGTGGGCAAACTGCATGTTGACTACTCTTATTTCGCCCAAATCACCACGACGTACCATTTCCCGAGCCTGATGTATCATCGGATAACCCGAATAGCCGTACATCACGGCCAGTTTGCGCTGTTGTTGTTCTGCCAGTGACTGTAACTCGCTGGCTTCTTTGCTGGTAAAGGTAATGGGCTTTTCACATACAACATGTAACCCGGCATGCAGAGCCGCCTTGCAGATTTCGTAGTGAGTAGCGTTGGGCGTGGCAATGGAGACTGCTTCTATACCGTCAGGGCGTTTGGCTTCTTCTGTAAACATGGTGGTGTAGTCAGGGTAGCAGCGTTCTGTCGACAACCCCAGATTAGTCCCGAAAGATCGGCCTCGTTCTGCATTTAAATCAAATGCACCGGCCATGAGTTTAAATAACCCATCGCGCTGAGCGGCGCACCGATGCGAGTAGCCTATCTGACTGCCCCGGCCACCGCCCACCATCCCCCAGCGAATAGCAGGTTTGAATTGCAATTCTTCATTAAACATAAAGTCTCCTGAGTAGAGAAGTGCCTGAATATGACTGACTGCGAGTATAGGGTAAATGATATGTTAATGAAATATTCATTTCTTATTTTTTAAAGATGAACTGATTTGATAGGATTTTTACTGGACAACACAGGACTTTTTACACTTTTAACTCTAACGCTGCATGATTCCATAAGCCTTAAACGTTGTCTTTATCAAGCATAAAGACGTGTTGGGTGTAATAAGCCTATTGAGGAGCGATAAATTTCGGGCGGGTGAAAGAATGAAAAAATAATGAAATTTTTATTTCATTATGTTGTAAATGAAAATTATGTTCTTTATAGTGTTAACAGTTCGGTTGTCCACTCAACACCGCAATAACATGTTGCAGTGCATTGATATCGGGGAACCAGTGTGAGGAATATGAGGAGACCGATTTTGGAAACATTACATAATTTTGTTAACGGCGAGATGGTGACCTCGTCATCATCATCATTTTCACCCGTACATAACCCAGCCACTGGTGAACAAATTCGTCAGGTTGCGTTAAGCTCAACCAAAGAAACACAAAACGCCGTGCTGGCCGCGCATAGTGCATTTAAAAGCTGGTCAAAACTATCACCACTGAAGCGCTCACGAATCATGTTTCGCTTTAAGGCATTACTGGAAGAAAACCGCGACCGCCTGGCCCGGCTGATTTCTGAAGAGCATGGTAAGGTATACTCTGATGCGGTAGGTGAGCTGACCCGAGGTCTGGAAGTGGTTGAGTTTGCCTGTGGTATTCC
The DNA here is from genome assembly GCF_005222225.1 of Salinimonas lutimaris. Classification (GTDB taxonomy): domain Bacteria; phylum Pseudomonadota; class Gammaproteobacteria; order Enterobacterales; family Alteromonadaceae; genus Alteromonas; species Alteromonas lutimaris. Next base: position 3,006,253 of record NZ_CP036536.1, on the reverse strand, counting down.
GCATCTGCAAAAAGGCGAGCATTCGGCCAATGTCGGTACCGGGGTGGATTCTCATGCCCTCATGCAACCGCTGGGTGTATGCGCGGGGATCACGCCGTTTAACTTTCCGGCCATGGTGCCAATGTGGATGTTTCCGATTGCACTGGCTACTGGCAACACGTTTGTGCTTAAGCCATCAGAAAAAGATCCGTCATTAGCGCTTGAGCTGGCGAAGCTGCTCAATGAAGCCGGGTTACCCAAAGGAGTATTTAACGTAGTCAATGGTGATAAGGAAGCGGTAGATGCACTGCTGCATGACCCGCGGGTACAGGCTGTCAGCTTTGTAGGCTCCACACCAATTGCTAATTACATCTACTCTACAGCGTCGGCCAACGGTAAACGTTGTCAGGCACTGGGCGGGGCAAAAAACCACGCGATAATCATGCCTGATGCAGAGCTGGAAAGTGCGTCCCGAGCGATTATGGGGGCAGCATTTGGTGCTGCAGGTGAACGCTGTATGGCGCTGTCGGTGGTGGTCACCGTGGGTGATGAAACCGCTGATAAACTGATTAGCAAACTGCGGCCGCAAATAGATGCAATGAAAATAGGACCGGGCATCATTGAAGAAGGCGAGAATGATATGGGGCCGGTGATCTCTTCACAGCACAAGAAAAAGATTGAAGGTTACATTCAGTCTGGTGTGGAGCAGGGCGCCACATTACTGGCCGATGGACGTCAGTGGACTGTTCCAGGTCATGAAACCGGTTTTTTTGTGGGCCCAACGCTGTTTGACAATGTATCTCCCGACATGACCATTTATCAGGAAGAGATCTTCGGCCCGGTGTTAGTTGTGGTGCGCGTCAGTGATTTTGATACTGCCCTGGAGCTGGTCAATCAGCACGAATATGGCAACGGCACGGCAATTTTTACCCGTGATGGTGAAACTGCCCGCCAGTTCAGTGAAAATGTTCAAGCCGGTATGGTAGGGGTAAATATTCCCATTCCTGTGCCAATGGCTTTTCACAGCTTTGGCGGCTGGAAAAACTCAATTTTCGGGCCGCTCAATGTTCACGGTAATGACGGCGTTCGTTTTTATACCCGGATGAAAACCGTCACCAGTACCTGGCCAGCCAGTGTCCGACTTGAACAGCACAGTAGTTCGTTTTCTATGCCTACATTAGGCGAGTAACCCCTGTTAGCAGGAGGCATTTATCGCCACCTGCTGTAAAACAGCGCTCCACCAACAATAATAATCTGTTCCCTACCCACGCGTCAGTGCAGCATCCTGCCCGGCGCGTTTTTTATTTCTGCCGGTAGCAGGCACCGAAAAGGGCAAAAAGCATGGTACAATTGCGCCCATTATTAACCTGCACGCTCCTATTTTGTTGAAGCTGTCTGGCGACATTTGTAGAATACGCCGCCATATTGCTCCACAACCTTTCGCATCGGTGACATTTCATCGCTGAGCAGACCCAGATTATCTGGCCGCCTGAGGGAGTTGCAGCACAGTCACATCTTTTCACAGAAGCAAGAATTACATGGCAGAACAGAATTTTCTGAACGAAATAGAGAAGCGTCGCACGTTTGCGATTATCTCGCACCCCGATGCGGGTAAAACTACGATCACCGAAAAGGTTCTCCTGTTCGGACGCGCGCTGCAAACCGCAGGGACGGTAAAAGGTAAAAAATCGGGTCAGCATGCAAAGTCTGACTGGATGGAAATGGAAAAAGAGCGGGGGATCTCGGTAACCACCTCGGTGATGCAGTTTCCTTATCGTGACAACCTGGTAAACCTGCTGGACACGCCGGGGCACGAAGATTTTTCTGAAGATACCTACCGTACACTGACAGCTGTGGATTCATGCCTGATGGTGATAGATGCGGCCAAAGGGGTTGAGGACCGGACCCGTAAACTGATGGAAGTTACCCGCTTACGCGATACGCCTATCATCACGTTTATGAACAAACTGGACCGCGACATCCGCGACCCGATGGAAGTGCTTGATGAAGTGGAAACCGAGCTGGACATGCTGTGTGCACCGATTACCTGGCCGATTGGCTGCGGTAAAAGCTTTAAAGGGGTGTACCATATCCACCGTGACGAAACAATTCTGTACAAAAGTGGCGAAGGTCACACCATTCAGGATGTACGAATTGTTAAAGGGTTGGATAACCCAGAGCTGGACACCGCAGTAGGTAGTGACCTGGCTCAGACGCTGCGTGACGAGCTTGAGCTGGTTATGGGCGCATCCAACGAATTTGACAAAGAACTGTTTCTGGCTGGCGAACTGACACCGGTTTTCTTCGGTACGGCTCTTGGTAACTTTGGTGTTGACCACATGCTCGATGGTCTGGTTGAGTGGGCGCCTGCACCAAAAAGTCGTGAAACCGAAGATGGCAAGGTTGAGGCGACTTCACCGTCATTCAGTGGCTTTGTATTTAAAATTCAGGCCAACATGGACCCACGTCACCGCGACCGCGTGGCATTTTGCCGGATTGTGTCAGGTAAGTACGAAAAGGGTATGAAAATGAAACATACCCGCATTGGCAAGGATATTCGAATCGCGGATGCACTGACCTTTCTGGCCGGTGACCGTTCGTTGCTCGAAGAAGCCTACGCTGGGGATATTATCGGCCTGCATAACCACGGTACTATCCGGATTGGTGATACCTTTACCGCCGGAGAAGACTTCCGCTTTACCGGTATACCTAACTTTGCGCCAGAGCTGTTCAAGCGGATTCGCTTAAAAGATCCGATGAAACAAAAGCAGCTGCTCAAAGGCCTGATTCAGTTATCGGAAGAAGGGGCCGTCCAGGTATTCCGTCCGCTGGCCAATAACGACCTGATCGTTGGGGCGGTGGGTGTACTGCAGTTTGACGTAGTGGTGGCGCGCCTGAAAGCAGAATACAACGTGGATGCGATTTATGAGCATATCAGCGTGAACACTGCTCGCTGGGTGTATTCCAGCGACGAGCGTAAACTGGATGAGTTCCGCCGTAAGGCCGAGCAGAATCTGGCCCTGGATGGTGGAGACAACCTGACGTATATCGCGCCGACCATGGTCAACCTGCAACTGGCGCAGGAACGTTACCCGGACATTGAATTTACCCATACTCGCGAACATTAAGACACAATTATGAATATACATGCATTACTGGTAAGCCGGTTTGAAGAAGCGTTAGACGAACTTGGCGTAAGCAACGCCCCGGTACCTGTGGCGCGCAGTGCCCGCCCTGAGTTTGGCGAGTATCAGTTTAACGGTGCCATGGCACTGGCTAAACAGTTAAAACAAAAGCCCCGCGATATTGCCGACAAAATTGTTGAGCTGGTTAAGCTCAGCGATGTGGCTGACAAACTGGAAGTGGCAGGTCCTGGTTTTATTAATATTCATCTGAGCGATCGCTGGCTGGCTAATCAGTGTGAACTGGCGTTGCACGACCCGCGTCTGGGCGTGGCCAAGCAGGCTGAAAAAAATGTGGTGGTGGATTATTCTTCCCCTAACCTGGCCAAAGAGATGCACGTAGGGCACCTGCGTACCACCATCATCGGCGACAGCGTTGTAAAACTGCTGGAATTTCTGGGCCACAAGGTGATTCGCCAGAATCACATGGGTGACTGGGGAACGCAGTTTGGAATGCTGCTGGCACATCTGCACGACAAACTACAGGCTAATCAGCTGGCTGAAACAGCCCTGTCTGATCTGGAAGACTTCTATCGTGAAGCAAAAGTCCGGTTTGACGATGAAGACGGTTTTGCTGACCGGGCCCGGGCCTTTGTGGTGAAGCTGCAAAGCGGCGATAAAGAGTGTCTGGCGCTGTGGGATAAATTTATCGATGTGTCCATTCAGCACAGTGAAGAAGTTTACAACAAGCTCAATGTCAGCCTGACCCGTAAAGACATTATGGGTGAGTCTGCCTATAACGACGATCTGGCCAATGTGGTGGCGGACTTAAAAGCCCAGGGCATTGCTGTGGAAGATCAGGGCGCGCAGGTGGTATTTATTCCTGAGCTGGCTGACAAAGAAGGCAATCCGTCGGTATACATCGTACAAAAATCGGGTGGCGGATATCTGTATGCCACTACGGATCTGGCCGCCATGCGTTATCGCAGTGGTACTTTACAGGCAGATCGTACCCTGATTCTGACTGATGCCCGTCAGGCCTATCATTTCAAACAAACTGAGATCGTAGGTCGTAAAGCCGGCTTTATGCAGGACAGCCAGACTTACGAACATTGCCCGTTTGGTATGATGCTGGGCAGTGACGGCAAGCCGTTTAAAACCCGTACCGGCGGTACGGTTAAACTGGTTGAGCTGCTGGACGAAGCCGTAGAGCGTGCCCGCAACCTGATTGCCGAGCGTGATAACGACCTGAGCCAGGCAGAGCTGGATGAAGTGAGCCGTAAAGTGGGCATTGGTGCGGTGAAATATGCTGATTTAAGTAAAAACCGGACCACCGACTATGTGTTCAACTGGGATACCATGCTGAGCTTTGAGGGCAATACCGCGCCGTATTTACAGTATGCCTTTACCCGGGTAAAAAGTATCTTCAGAAAATCCGGTATCAGCGTGGCAGATCTGCCAGTGGCGGTGAGCCTGACAGAAAAACAGGAACATGCACTGGCGGTACAGCTGCTGCAGTTTGAAGAAACCATTGGTGTAGTGGCCCGTGACGCCACCCCTCATGTGCTGTGTACGTACCTGTACGATCTGGCCAGTGCGTTTATGAGTTTTTACGAAGCCTGCCCGATCCTTAAAGCTGATACACCGGTGGCGGTACGCCATAGTCGTCTGGCGCTGGCAGCGCTGGTTTCCAGCACGATGGAGCTGGGCTTATCCCTGCTGGGTATCGAAACGCTGGAAAAAATGTAAACTGAACGTATCAGTTCATCAAAAAGGCTGTGAGTATTCACGGCCTTTTTTGTTTTTCAGGAGCACAACATGGCAAAACTACTGGCCTTTGCAGGCAGCACCCGAAAGGGGTCGTTTAATCAGTCGGTACTACACTGCGCGGCTGACGGCGCAGAGCAAGCCGGCGCGCAGGTCACCCGAATCAGCCTGGCTGACTATCCGATGCCACTGTATAACCAGGATGAGGAAGCCGCCCACGGTATACCAGCAGCGGCGCAGGCATTTAAGGCACTGATGATGAGTCACGATGGCTTTTTAATTGCCTCTCCGGAGTACAACAGCAGTTACCCGGCATTGCTGAAAAATGCGCTGGACTGGGCGTCCCGGCCTGCACCTGATGAGCCCATGCTGGCTGCGTATAAAGGCAAGGTTGCGGGAATTATGGCGTGCTCGCAGGGCGCGCTGGGCGGTATGCGGGTGCTGGTGGTGCTACGGATGCTACTGGAAAACCTGGGAGTGATTGTGTCGCCCAACCAAAAAGCCATAGGCAAGGTAGATACCCTGATGGATGAAAAGGGCATTATCACCGATGCCAGAGCCCTCAAACAACTGCACGGACTGGGTAGCCAAACTGCCGATCTGGCCGTCAGACTAGCCCGTTAATTCGCGGTTTTTACCTCAGGCCGGTAATGGCGTCTGTCTGCCGGCCACGAAACGGTTAAAGCAGGCAATTTCTTTGGCGATTCCGCTATCAAAATTTCGTCGTTTTCGTTACTATTCGCGGTCTTTATCAGTTAATGAATTGCGGATTTATGTTTGAAGTAAACCCTGTCCACAACGCTATCGCAGATATCCGGGAACGCACCGAAGCCCTTAGGGGGTATCTTTGACTTTGATGCAAAGTCAGAGCGATTAGAAGAAGTTAACCGGGAACTTGAAAACCCGGATGTATGGAATGAGCCAGATCGCGCCCAGGCGCTGGGTAAAGAAAAAGTGGCGCTGGAGCAGGTGGTGGAAACCATTGTTAACCTGCAACAGGGCACTGAAGATGTTGAAGGGCTGGTTGAGCTTGCGGTGGAAGCCGAAGACGAAGACACCTTTAACGAAGCCCGCGCTGAGCTCGATGGTTTGACCGAGCAGCTCGAAACGCTGGAATTTCGCCGGATGTTCTCAGGTCCTAACGATGCCGCGGATTGTTATATCGATTTGCAGGCCGGTTCGGGCGGCACCGAAGCCCAGGACTGGGCGAATATGCTGCTGCGTATGTACCTGCGCTGGGGCGAAGCCCACGGCTTTAAAACCGAGATCATCGAATTGTCAGAAGGCGAAGTGGCCGGTATAAAATCTGCCACTGTTCGTTTTCAGGGTGAGTATGCCTTTGGCTGGCTACGCACCGAAACCGGTGTTCACCGTCTGGTGAGAAAGTCACCGTTTGACTCGGGTAACCGTCGGCATACATCATTTTCATCTGCATTTATTTATCCTGAAGTGGATGATGATATCGACATTGATATCAACCCGGCTGATTTACGGGTAGACACCTACCGAGCTTCCGGCGCAGGTGGTCAGCACGTTAACCGGACTGACTCAGCGGTACGGATCACCCACGAACCTACCGGTATTGTGGTGCAGTGCCAAAACGACCGTTCTCAGCATAAAAACCGGGACCAGGCCATGAAGCAGCTGAAAGCCAAACTGTATGAGTTTGAGCTGCAAAAGCAAAATGCTGAAAAACAGGCCATGGAAGATAGCAAGTCGGATATTGGCTGGGGTAGCCAGATTCGCTCTTATGTACTGGATGATTCACGCATCAAGGATTTGCGCACCGGTATTGAGAACCGTAACACCCAGGCCGTGCTAGACGGTGACTTAGACAAATTTATTCAAGCCAGCCTGAAGTCCGGGCTTTAACCCAACAAGTGATTAGGTTATGACTGACCAGCAACACGACGAAAACAGATTGATTGCCGAGCGCCGGGCTAAACTGAGCGCAATTCGAGAAAACTGCCGTGCTAACGGTTTCCCGAACAGCTTCCGCCGTGAAAACTACGCCGAGGAGCTGCAGGCACAGTACGGCGAACTGGACAAAGAAACCCTGATTGAGCAGGGCCATGAAGTGAGTATTGCCGGCCGTATTATGGCAAAGCGCGGCCCGTTCCTGTTGCTACAGGACATGACTGGCCGCATTCAGGCCTATGCATCAAAAGATACCCAGAAAGACATTAAAGCGCGCTTCGGTTCGCTGGATATCGGCGACATCATCGGCGTAGCCGGTGTCTTGCACAAATCAGGCAAGGGCGACCTGTATGTCGATATGGCTAACTATGATCTGCTGACCAAGGCACTGCGTCCGTTACCGGAAAAATTCCACGGTCTGAGCGATCAGGAAACCAAATACCGTCAGCGCTATGTTGACCTGATTACCAGTGACAAAACCCGCGAAACATTTCGTGTGCGCAGCGCCGTGGTCAACGGTATCCGTCAGTATCTGACAGAGCGTAAGTTTATTGAGGTGGAAACACCTATGTTGCAGGTTATTCCGGGCGGCGCTACGGCCAAGCCGTTTGTTACGCATCACAATGCGCTGGACATCGACATGTACCTGCGTATTGCCCCTGAACTGTACCTGAAGCGTCTGGTTGTGGGTGGCCTTGAGCGAGTGTTTGAGATTAACCGTAACTTCCGTAACGAAGGGTTGTCGACCCGCCATAACCCAGAGTTCACCATGCTGGAATTCTATCAGGCGTATGCAGATTATCATGATCTGATGAACCTGACCGAAGACATGCTGCGCAAGCTAGCATCAGACATTCTGGGCAGTACCGAGCTGGTTAACACGGTTAAAGATGCAGAAGGTAATGTCACTCAGGAAATCCGCTATGACTTTGGCAAGCCATTTGAGCGCCTGAGCATGGGGGAGGCCATTTTAAAATACTGGCCTGAGGCTAACGAAGCGGCTATCCGCGATCCGGAAGCACACCTGGACGAGCTTAAAGCTATGGCAAAACAACTGCACATTAAAGAGCCGGAAGTTGACGGTATCTGGGGTGCGGGTAAATATCTGTGTGAAATCTTTGAAGCCACTGCCGAAGAGCAGCTGATTCAGCCAACGTTTATTACTGAGTATCCGTGGGAAGTTTCACCGCTGGCACGCCGTAATGACGATAATCCGTTCATTACTGACCGTTTTGAGTTCTTTGTTGGCGGACGTGAGCTGGCGAATGGTTTCTCGGAGCTTAATGATCCGGAAGATCAGGCTGAGCGCTTCCGCAAGCAGGTGGAAGAAAAAGACGCCGGTGATGATGAAGCCATGCATTTTGATGAAGACTACATTCGTGCGCTGGAGCATGGCTTACCGCCAACAGCAGGACAGGGAATTGGTATTGACCGCCTGGTGATGCTGTTTACTGACAGCCCGACCATCAAAGACGTGATTTTATTCCCGCACATGAAGCCTGAAGCTCAGGCGCAGGACTAAGCCACTGGCGAAAAACACCGCTGACGCCTATCCGGCGTAGCGGGTTTCCAGCGCTTTAATCTTGTTATACAAAAAGGTATTGATGCTGACATCAATACCTTTTTTTTGTGCCTGTTTGATGATGAATCCGTTGATGGCATCAACCTCAGTAGGGCGGCCATTTGCCACATCCTGATGCATACTCGAATAATTCTGTGCGGTTTGCCGGGCCACTTTTTTCACCTGCTCTTTGAGCACGGCGGGGCTGTGCTGATAACCTGCCTGTGCCATTACCTGGCTGACTTCCTGGCAAATGTCACAGATATGCCCTTGAAATTGCGGGTTATCAAGTTCGCCATTGCGAATATCATGTAGCGCAGTCAGCGGATTAATTACCGCATTCACCGCCAGTTTAAGCCACAGGGCTTCCATAATATCCTGATGCCAGGTTACCGGGGCCAGACACCGGCTGAGCATTTCCAGTAAACGCTCCTTTTGGATTGGGTCAGTGCCTTTATTATCCGGCGCTTCGCCCAGCATGGTGCGGCCAAATCCGGTATGTTTGACTTCCGTGGCATTGAGCCTGAGCGCACCGTGACTGGTGGTTGCCAGATACAGGGCATGCTCGGGTAACACCGCCCGGACCGCTTCCAGTCCGCCCATGCCGTTATGTAGCAACAGCACAGCTGTTTCCGGATGAAGTTTGTCTTTCCAGGCTTGCGCTGCGTCGGCCAGTTGATGAGCTTTAAGCGGCAGGACCAGGATATCCTGGGCGGTGAGTTTATCGGCCACCGGCAGGTTGCTGCCCAGTAAAGTCGCTGCACCGCCATAGCCAAGCAAGCGTTGGGTGGCCGGGCGCGCATGGCGTGGGGCCAGACTAAAGGGAATATGATTCGCCTGGGCGCCGGCTGCGACCAGCGAACCTATCGCGCCACTGCCAACAATTTGTAGTCGACCTGTAACAGGATGCGTCATGCAAAAATCTCTGGGCAATCAGCGAACAGGGGGCGTGTAATCCGGCCAGCGTCGCAAAGCAGGATCGCTGGAGGATGAAGCCAGCCAGGCGTCGAATGACGACGCGGTAAACTGTTCACCATGGTTTATATCAGCTTTTACATTAATCATTTGTCCTGCATATGTAAAACAAAGTCGATATGCGTGCAGATATAAGCGATCACTGTCTGTTGCGCCGTACAGGGTGTCGCCCAGTATCGGTGCGCCCAGACTTTTCAGGGCAACCCGAATTTGATGGGTTTTACCGGTCAGGGGTTTCACCAGATAAACCCGGACACCAGGCACCAGGCTTTCACTGAAAAACTGAGTGACAGCCGGGTTATCTCTGGTTTTTAATAAAATATGCTGGCCCCGCCGGCGATTTTTCATATCACCGCTGATGGTACCCTGCTTTTTAGCCGGCTTACCGTGCGCCAGCGCCAGGTAATATTTTTGAATCTGATGATAGGCAAACGCCTCTTGAAACCAGGCCGCTGCCTGCGGATGGCGGGCCAGAATAAGGGCTCCGGAGGTACCGTCATCCAGCCGGTGACACAAATGCAAGTGCTCGCCGGTCTGCTGGCGCAGCAAACTCACAATGCCATGCCGGGCATCATGCATGGTGACCCCCGCCGGTTTATTAACAATGTAAAAATCGGCATGGGTGTACAGTATGGCAATGTCTGTCATTATTTGAGCAGGGCTACCGCGGCGTCATAATCCAGTTCGTCAATGGCATCTTGTAGCAGCTGCTGATTTGCATCAGACATCTGCATATCGGCCAGCCAGCCGTCCAGCTGGTCCTGCGGAATAAACTCATGCCCTTCCAGGGCACGGATTAACGCGGTGCGGGCAGCATCGCTATTGTCAGGCGCGGCAGCGGGCGCAGGGGCGGTGGCATCCAGCGCATCAATTTCGGTAATGGTCTGGTTTAACACCTGCTCAAATGCCGCCTGATTAGGTGGCAGGCTTTGATGTTCCTTAATGTGATTCTCATAATCACGGGACTCGTGATGCAGCGCATTGAGGCCCAGATTACCGGCTACGCCTTTTAGAGTATGTACCAGCAGGCGGGCATTATCCCACTGCTGCTCGGCGGCTGCCTGTTGTAGCGTAGCGGAAGTAGTACGGTACTCGGCGGCAAATTTTTGTAGCAGAGTAACCAGCAGGGTACGGTTACCGCTTAGTTGTGACAGACCGAATTCAAGGTCAATAATAGCTGGCGATTGATTCATGATGCGTCCCTTTTTGATATGTCTGAATTGTAGGGTATCCCTTTATAAATTGATACATGTTCGCTTTTCGGCGCGGCGGTTATTTAGCGCAAAATCTGGTAGTCTGACGATGCTACCGAACAAATAACACCTTAAAAGAATATGAATAAGGTAAGCTTGGACCAGTCAATCATGTGCTCACTATAGAATAAGCATACCGATTCGGTCTTTTTATGAGAATAATACAAGGAAGCGCAATGTCTGTACGCGTTATTGCCCAATGCACTGTGTTTGGCCTGCTCACCAGTGTGCTGGCTGCCTGCCAGCAGTCTACCCCCACTGAGCTGTCACAACAGGCCGCCGAACAGACCGAACAGGTCTCCATTCCCTATGAAAAATACACCCTGGATAACGGCCTGACGGTGATTTTGCATGAAGACCATTCCGATCCGCTGGTGCATGTGGATGTGACCTACCATGTTGGGTCTGCCAGAGAGGAAATCGGTAAGTCCGGCTTTGCGCACTTTTTTGAGCACATGATGTTTCAGGGCTCTGAGCATGTGGCTGACGAGCAGCATTTTAAAATCATTACCGAAGCGGGCGGCGATCTCAACGGCTCTACCAATACCGATCGCACCAACTATTATGAAACCGTACCGGCCAATCAGCTGGAAAAAGTGCTGTGGCTGGAAGCTGATCGAATGGGCTTTTTGTTACCGGCGGTCGACCAGAAAAAATTTGAAAACCAGCGCGAAACTGTCAAAAACGAGCGTGCCCAGCGGGTTGATAACCAGCCCTACGGGTTAAGAGCTGAACGCACCGCCGAGGCGCTGTATCCGGTGGGTCATCCTTATTCGTGGATGCCGATTGGCTATGTGGAAGACCTTGACCGGGTTAATGTGGACGATCTTAAAGCTTTCTTCAAACGCTGGTACGGGCCGAACAATGCCACATTAACCATTGGTGGCGATATTGATGTTGAGCGCACCAAACAGTGGATTGAAAAATATTTTGCGGCCATTCCCCGCGGGCCGCAGGTTGATGATCCTGAGCCCCAGCCGGTTACCCTGAATGAAGACCGCTTCATTACGCTGGAAGACAATGTACACCTGCCATTGTTGCAAATAACGTTTCCGACTATTTATGCCCGTCACGAAGACGAAGCCCCGCTTGATGTGCTGGCAGATATTCTGGGCGGCGGCAAAACCTCGCTGCTATACAAAAATCTGGTGAAGGGCGGTCAGGCTGTGCAGGCCTCTGTGGGGCACCCTTGTCGGGAACTGGCGTGTGAGTTTCAAATCATGGCGCTGTCAAACCCGGCCATCGGTAATGATCTGGCCGATTTAAACAAGGCAATCCGCCAGACCTTTGATGAATTTGAACAGCGTGGCGTAACCGCAGATGATCTGGCCCGCACTAAGGCATCCATCGAGTCATCGACCGTATTTGGTCTGCAAAGTGTGGCAGGAAAAGTGTCGACTCTGGCTGCCGGTGAAACGTTCCAGCATCAGCCAGATCTGGTCGCAGATGATATTCAACGTTACAACGCCGTCACCGCCGAAGACGTTATGCGGGTATACCGCAAGTACATTAAAAATGGTCATGGCGTGTTTTTAAGTGTGATACCTAAAGGGCAGAAGCAGCTGGCTGTGAAGCCTCAGAATTTTAATTTGCCTGCGCGCGATATACCGCCGCGACAGGCGCCTGAGTCAGTTGAACAGGCCAGTATTCAGGATGATTTTGATCGTAATCAGGTGCCGCAGGCGGGCCCTACACCTATCGTTGAAGTACCGGAATACTGGCAGGCTGATCTGCCCGGTGATATTTCACTGCTGGGCGTGACCAGTGCAGAAACCCCTACTGTTACATTTACCCTGTCGATGGAAGGGGGCATGCTGCTGGACCCGCAAGGCAAAGCGGGTACGGCGTATCTGACCTCACTGATGATGAATGAAGCCACCAAACATTACTCGAACGAGGAAATGGCCAATGCGCTGGCTAAGCTGGGCAGTTCAGTGCGCTTTAATTCGCGGGGCCGCTATACCCAGATTTATGTTTCTGCCCTGACTAAAAATCTGACGCCTACACTGGCTTTGCTAAAAGAAAAGCTGTTTCATCCGGCGTTTAATCCGCAGGATTTCGAGCGCATGAAAGAGCGGGTCATGCAAAGTATGCAGCAGCAGCTGAAAAAACCATCAGCTTTGGCAGGCCGTGCCAAAGATGCCATTTTATTCGGCCTGGATAATCGTGTGGCCCTGCCTGATGAGGGTACGCTGGATACCATCAGTAAGGTTACGCTGAAAGACGTAAAAGCCTTTTACGCGCGTTATTACAACCCGGCTCAGGCCACTGCGGTGGTGGTGTCGGACTTATCCAGAGCGCAGATTTTACAGTCTTTTGACTTTTTAAAAGACTGGACTGTCCGGGACTACGCCATAGCGCCTTACAAACCATTTCCTGAATATGATAAATCGTCGGTTTATCTGGTGGATAGCCCCGGAGCCGTGCAGTCGGCGGTGTACCTGGTCCGCCGGGCCAAGCCGTATGATGCTACCGGTGAGTATTTTCGTTCCCGCCTGATGAATTTTCCGCTGGGCGGAGCATTTAACAGCCGGATTAATTTGAACCTGCGTGAAGATAAAGGCTACACCTATGGCGCCTCCAGTGCATTTGTAGGCGGCAAAACACTGGGGTGGTTTGAAGCCAATGCTGATGTGAATGCGCAAAATACAGGCGATGGCATTAAAGAGCTGATTAATGAAATCACGCGCTATCAGCAGCAGGGAATCACCGACGAAGAATTGTTGTTTATGCGTAATGCCTATACGCTAAGCGATGCACTGGATTATGAAACACCGGGCAGCAAGGCACGCTTTTTAAGCCAGTTGCAGGCATATCAGCTGCCAGATGATTATCGGGCTAAGCAGCTGGATATTATCCGGCATATCAGCGCCGATGAGATTAATGCGCTGGCGGCCAAAGAGCTGGATGTGAAAAACATGCAGATTATTGTGGTTGGCGACAAACAAAAAATTCTGGAACAATTAACGCCTTTAAACCTGCCTGTGACAGAATTGTCGTTGCAGGACGGCAGCCGCAATGTGCTTGCAGAATAATCTGTAAGCCTTAATGAGACGTTAACAGATACAACGAACAGTTTGTCGTGTTAGTGATAACACGCCATTGAATTTACTTTGTCTCTCCCTATTGTGGGGGAGCGTTTTTACTGACTGGATGAAGATTTGACTGTGACTCAACTGACTTTCGATCAGCGTTTGGATGCGCTGCGCTCTGAAGAGTTCCTGACCAGCCTGGCGCAAAGCCAGCGCGGGGTGGAACGAGAGGGATTACGAATTGAAAAAAGCGGAGCGCTGGCTCAAACAGGCCACCCCAAAGCGCTCGGTTCAACCCTGACCCACGACAGTATTACCACAGACTTTTCTGAGTCATTACTGGAATTTATTACGCCTCCGGCAGACAGTGCTGCACAAACCATGGAACAGTTAAAAGACATCCATAAATTTGTGATAAACAACATAGGTGATGAGTTGTTATGGCCCATGAGCATGCCCTGCTTTATTGAGGATGACAACAGTATTCCTATTGCCGACTTTGGCAGCTCCAATGTGGGTAAAATGAAAAAGGTATACCGGGTTGGCTTGAAAAACCGTTATGGCAGCATGATGCAGGCTATTGCCGGTGTGCATTTTAACTTCTCATTTGCCGATAGTTTTTGGGCTCACTGGGCAAAGCTGCATGGTCAGGAGCATACCAAAGAACAGGTGGCGGCAGATTATTTCTCGTTGATCCGTAACTATCGCCGAACCTGTTGGTTAATTCCATATCTGTTTGGTGCCTCTCCGGCGCTGTGTGCTTCTTTTCTTAAAGGCAAAGAACACAAAATGCCGTTTAGCAAAGTGGGTAACGGCACGTATTACCTACCTTACGCCACATCACTGCGAATGAGTGATTTAGGCTATACCAACGCAGAGCAATCCGCCTTGCAGATTTGTTATAACCGACTGGATAACTACGTTCGTCTGCTACGTGGTGCAATGGACACGCCATCCACCCGGTTTACTCAGTTTGCCGCCGGTGAACAGGACAACTGGCAGCAGTTAAGCAAGAACATCCTGCAAATTGAAAACGAACTGTATTCGCCCATTCGCCCGAAACAGCCCACCCGTTCAATGGAAAAACCGACCGATGCGCTGGTGCGCCGTGGTGTGGATTATATTGAAGTGCGGGCACTGGATATAAATCCGTTTTCACCCACAGGCATTGAAGAAACCCAGATGGATTTCCTGGATGTATACCTGCTGACCTGCCTGATGATGCCCAGCGAAGAGCTTACCCCTGACAGTATTGCTGAAGCACGCGACAATATGGATGCAGTGGTACTGGAAGGCCGTAATCCGGAGCTGGATCTGCATATTGATGGTCAGCCACTGAAAATGCAGCAATGGGCAGAAGATTTATTTAAGAAATTTGATGCGGTGGCCGCTGTACTGGATACAGCGAATAACTCTACACAGTTTTCACAAGCTGTAGCTGACCAGCGCGAAAAGTTGACTGACCCGGATAAAACACCGTCAGGGCGTATTTTAAATACGCTGCTGGAAGATAACGCAGATAATTCAGCGCTGGGTCTGTTGCTGGCAAAAGAATATGCAGACGTATTTGACAGCCATGAGTATACTCACTACTCAGAGCAGGATTTTACTGCTCAGGCGCAGGCATCACTGAAAGCGCAGCAGGATATTGAAAACGCAGACGAAAAGGACTTTGAAACCTTTATTCGTGATTATTACAACGAACCCAGGGCATAAAAAAACGCCTGACAGGGTGTCAGGCGTCAAAAGCGTTCCAGGGAAACACACATTTTGCTAGAACAGTAGTTTGGACACCGGATGGCGAGAAAGTTCCCAGAGATTGGCAAATTTTTTTTAATTTCCTCATTTGTTGCTGTTGCGCTCACTGGCTGCGCAACAGCCCCGCCTAAAGACAGCAGTAATATCTGCAAGATTTTCTATGAAAAAGAAGACTGGTACGACGCCGCCGCTGACGCACGGGACAAATGGGGCGTGCCGATTCATGTCCCCATGGCCATCATGTATCAGGAAAGTTCTTTCCGGCACAATGCACTGCCACCACGCGACTATGTGTTTTTTGGCTTAATTCCCTGGGGGCGGGTAAGCTCTGCATACGGTTATTCGCAGGCTAAAACCATCACTTGGTCAGACTATATAAAAGAGACCGGCAATGGCTGGGCCGATCGGGATGACTTTGACGACGCCATGGATTTTATGGGCTGGTATATTTACAAATCCTATGTGGTCAATGGTACATCAAAGTGGGATGCGTACAGTCAGTATCTGAATTATCACGAAGGGTGGGGCGGATACAAACGTAAATCCTATAATCGTAAGCCCTGGCTGAAAAAAGTGGCGGCCAAAGTGAAAGCCCGCTCTTTACGCTATGCAACCCAGTTGAAAACCTGTGAAGAAGATTTGCAGAAAAGCTGGTTCTGGAAGCTGTTTTCCTGATTGCTAAATGCTCATCCTTCTTGCAATAAAAGAAGGGTGGGCGCACCACACACCCACCCAACACCGACGCTAAGCCAAGACCGTTTTATTACCCAACGTCGAACAGGCACAGCCAGATTATTGTAAATGAGAATGATTTGCAATACTGTTTTTTAAAATAGTTGTATTTTTTCTCACCTGATTGTTTTTTGATCCTGATCAGTCAGGTATCAGCGTTTCTCATACATACTTGCTGTAGCAAACACAGGAGAAAAGTATGTTGATCGCATTATTAACTGATCCGGTGGTGTGGAGCTCGCTGCTGGGCATAGGAATGATTATTGGGCTGATGGCTTACTATGCGTACCTGATTATGAAAAATACCCGGCAAGGCCGCTAGATAACTTACCGTACCCGGATAAATAGTCTGTGTGATAACAGCCTGAATTGCCAGTTGAAAGCGTCATCGGGCTGCACTATGCTTATCTTATGCATACAAAACAATAAAAGCTGTAGATATGCCTGAGTGTGTCATTTGTCCCCGCTGCGGGGCTGATTCTTGCTGACCTCATCACAAATTACCGCCGGACAACAGGAAATGATGGCGGTGCGGTACCGGCGACGCTATTTGCTTTGCCAGGTGCTGACCATTATCGGTGCTATATTTCTTTTGGCACTGGGAGCATACAGCTACCTTGATAATAATCCTGTTCTGGGCAGCATATTGACCGGCAATACTCTGGTCGGCCTGCTCAATCTGTATCTGTTAAAGCAAAGCGGGAACGTGGAGCGCGCTGCCACAATACTGAGTATTATTCTGCTGGTGTTGTCGCTCAGCCTGCTGGTGACCGGCGGCAAAGATAACACCGGTATTCTCTGGATTTACCCCATCCTGGCTATTAACTTGTTTATTAACCGCTTCTGGTCGGCGGTGATCATGTTCAGTCTGTTTGGTATTGCCAGTAGTCTGCTTTTATTTACCCCTTTGTCGGCGTTGCTCATGACCAGCTATACCCTGGTGGAAGGCCTTCGCTTTGTGCTGACCACGCTGGCGTTAAATGCGATTTGTCTGGCTGCACTGCGCTCAGAAGAAAAGTCTTATCAAACCATTATGCAATTGCATAATGATGATATTCGCAAAATGGCTTACTACGACACCCTGACCGGGCTTCCTAACCGCTGGAGCTTTAAAACTAATCTGGAGCGTTTATTAAGCCGGGCGAAAAAAGATAAACAGCGGGTCGGGTTATTGTATATCGATTTAGATAACTTTAAGCAGGTCAATGACCAGTATGGCCATGAAGCCGGTGACCGCTTGCTGCGTAAATTCAGCGACCGCCTGGCAGAGGTAATCCGCCCAACCGATCAGGTATTTAGCCAGCAAACCGAAAGTCTGGCCAGGCTGGCAGGCGACGAATTTGTAGTCCTGCTGCCGAATATAAAAGATCCACTGGACGCCAGCAGTGTGGCATCCCGTATTCTGGGAATTTTCGACGGTGGTTTTGAAGTCGATAATGTTAATCACGCTACCTACGCCAGTATGGGTATTGCCGTGTATCCTGATGATGCCACCACCCCGGTGGATTTGCTCAACTACGCCGATGCTGCAATGTATGATGCCAAGCATAACGGGCGTAACTGCTTTCGGTTCTTTACTCAGGAGATAGCCGATAAGCTCTATCAGCGCCAGCGCATCGAAAACGGCCTCAAGCAGGCTCTGAATGAAGGGCATTTTTCGCTGGTGTACATGCCTATATTCAGTTGCGCTGATAATCATATTGTGGCCTTTGAGGCGCTACTCAGATGTAACAGTCCGGCGCTGGAAGGCCTTGGCCCGGATCAGTTTATTCCGGTGGCCGAAGCCACTGGCCTGATTAAAGATATTGATTTGTGGGTTATCGAGAATGCCTTAAAAGCACAGGTGGCTTTGCAAAAAGAGCACCGTTTTACTGGCAAGGTCTGCATCAATATCTCGGGTGTAGAGCTGCACAATGAACAGTTTCCTGCTCAGGTAAAGCAGCTTATTACCTCGCACAATATTGCCCCGCAATGCATTGAACTCGAAATTACTGAAACCGCCTTTGTGGCCGGAGACCCGGCCTGCCTGGCTACACTCAATGCGCTGCATGAACTGGGCGTGTCAATTGCGCTGGATGATTTTGGCACCGGCTACACAGCGTTTAATCAGCTTATTCATTACCCGGCTCACTGCCTGAAAATAGACCGCTCTTTTGTCAATGATCTGTTTTCTGAGCGCGAGGCGCGCAACAAAATGGTCATGATTATCCAAAGTCTGGCCCGGCTGTATAATCTGCGGGTAATCGCCGAAGGCGTAGAAACCCAGGAGCAGCTGACCTATCTTAAAGACCTCGGCTGTGACTGGGCTCAGGGATATTATTTATCCCGCCCGCTTGCATGGCCTGAATTTCTGGCACTGCTGAAAAAATAAATGCTGGATAGGTGCGCAGTTAGCAGCAAAGCAGCGCAGGTCAGCTGTGCGTATGCCACAACCATAAGTGAATGAATACATCAGGTCATATTTTGTATTCTTCTGGTCAATGATGCTCATTGCTTCACTCTCGCTGAGTACCGTAGCTACTCGCTCTGGCTCGAAACGTATCTGGTAAAAGCGTTAACTCCCGTTTAAAGAAGTGTTTATGCATAAATATGATAGCGCACAGTGCAAGATTTTAATTGAAAGAGGCAACGTGCCTGTCGATAGCAAGGTGAATTCAAGATGCAGTTACCTCTTGTTTGACTAGATCTTTCGATGGGCGTTTTTTATTGAAAAAATAAACTACTTCATCCAATGCCGATAAGTTTTTTCAGTCTGAATAGAGTAATGCCTGATCCTCATGATATTGCGAATTTCTTCCAGAACCGGGCTTTTAAGTAGTTTCTGAGCTTACTCGATACATACATTATAAAATCAACAGAAATACTCTGTAGCTTGTACTGTGTGTGGGTTAATGTTCAGCTTTAGTATTGCAATTACTGAGAACGCTAAATAAATACAGTGAATTAGCGATCATGAAATGTAAAGCATTGAAAAGTATAGGGTTGATGGCTTGTTGGGGTCGTGATTAAAGAGAGTTCTCAGTAATACGCAAAATTTTGATGGAAAAGTAGTTGGCTATTAATATAAGGTACTGATATTAGTTAAGTAGTTGTGTAGCAAAACAGTGCAAGTGGATGCGAGTTACTGTGAAGTCTTCATAATAAGATGTTATGTGCTTGGAGTAACATGCAGAAAGAAAACGGTGATATGGAAATTGCTTTTTTGGCAGCGTTGGCATTGTGGCTAGTTACTATTGGTACGGGCTGGTTATCCAAGTTAGTTTTCGAAATGTGGCAAGATGGAAGCTCCATTGAATTTGTTAGCCGAAAAGCAAGAATCCTTAATCATTTTCCAACATCGTTTATTTTCTTTCTCTCTCTGGTAGTTTTAGCAATAATGGTCTTTTATACAGCCAAGCAGACGCTTAAGTTTGGTACCTATTTGCGCAATTAATATGCTGTTGTTTTTAAACGCACATAACAAGCAAATTATGGCTCTCGCTGTCGCTCGCTGGGACGCAAACATGTGCGCGGCTTCGCCATTTTTGCACACATGTCTGCGCCCCATATTTGGAAGTTATACGAACACAGGATAATTCGTGCTATCTAGGTTAAATTTTAATCACTACATTTTATTGTCTGAAAAATGGCTAACGAAGATAGCCTTATTATGGTGCGGTTTTTCAGTATTATTGGGCTTTGTTGTTCAAGTAGAGATTGCTTTAATTATTGCGGCCCCGCTGATGACACTATTTATGTTCTTCGCGGGCATGATTATGTCAAGCACACTAATTGGATTTCAGAAGATAAATCCGTTTGCTAAATCAAATCCTAACTTCATCAAGTTTGCTATTTTGTTTTTTTGGTCTTTTGGAATTATTGCAGCGTTGTATTTCTTGTCCTCAGGGATTTTTCAGATAGATGAAAAAAATAGTACACGTTATTTCCTTGTTGTTGCATCAGTCTTTCCATTAGGTCCAACGTTAGGAGCAGCAAAAGAATGGAACAAGGACTAATCAAGAGTTCGCATAACAACTCAATAAACTCACTCACTACGTTCGCTGGGACGCATACACGCAGGGCGGCTTCGCCATTATGCCCTACGTGCCTGCGCCCGTTATTGAAAAGTTATGCGCCAGTGAGGTTGTTTTGATAGAAACTAGTTTAGTTGGAAAGGCTGCTTTAACAAAAACTTTCGATTTAGCTGTAAGCAGCTATCGCAAAAAACGCTTCGAAAGAATTATCACAGCCCTAACCGAAGGTGATATTAGTATCTCTCAGGCAGAACTTGAATCGGACAGCTTTATATCTTGCTTTCTAAAGACAAATGAAGCTATTGACAAAGCCACATCCAATGAAAAAATAGATTTATTGATACAAGTTTTCTTATGCGGCATAAACTCAAACTTAATATCGAAATTACCCGATTTGTACCATGAGGCCATAACAATATTTTCAGAACTCTCGTATAGAGAAGTATTAATACTTGATATAGCCAAAAATTACCTCCCTTTCTCTTCAAGTAATGAAGTTGAACGTGTTGGGGAAAAAAATAAAGAGGCCATAGATAAAATAGCAAGTATGCTTTGTATTCAAGAGGACTTAGCTTATGTGCTACTTTCAAGACTTCAGCGAACTGGCTTCGTTATCGATTCCGCTATGTTAGGCAACCACCGCTACTTTTATAAAACTGCATTTTTAAATGAGATATATAGTTATTTGAACCTTCAGCTAAGTTTTAGGGGCGTATAACAAGCGCATTAACACTCGCTACGCTTGCCAGGGAAAAAATACATAGGCTCCCTTCGCTTCGCTCGGTATTATAGCTTACGTATTTTTCCCTTTATGCGAGTGTTATGCGCAAAGATGAAGTTTCGTAGAAAAATTTACATTAAAGTTTATCAAGATCGATTTGTGAGCCGAAAATTTGGTGATGAGTACGAAGAAATTACTTTGTGCAATGAATTATCAAACTCACGAACATTGCTCGGTGACTGGAGGGCATTAGAAAGCTCTCTAAAGCAGGTATTGAGTAAGCATTGCCAACTAATTCATAAAATTTATAAGCCAGTTCTTCTTATCCATTTGACTCCAACTTTTGAGGGCGGCTATACAACGTCCGAATTGAGGTTATTTCAAGAGCTTGGTAAATCAGCAGGTGCTCATTTCTGCTTTATGTGTGAGGATAAGTATGGTCCGTTATCGAATGAGCAAATAGAGGCTGTTTTTCGTGTCCTTTAGCTTTTTGCGTATAACAATTAAATTAAGTCTCTCGCAAGCTCGCTGGGGCAGTAACATGTAGGTGCTGTCGCTTTACTCAGATTTTAGCCCACGCGTAACTGCCTCTTATATGGGTGTTATATGCTAAAAAGGAATTTTGTAATGCGCTTCTTCTGTTTGCTTCTCTTTATCCCCTCCTTTGTTTCAGCTGAGATAGATGTTTCTATGCAAGAACCAGGATCAGGCTTTACGAAAACAGTTGGGGGATGCCAGTTGGGATAAGGCTCCGAAAGAGCTTCATGCTAAATCAGCGTCAGTAGATCATCAGAATACTGAAAAGCTCAAAGCTATATTGCGTAATAGACAGTGGCTGACAAATGCTGAAGTCGGAAATGAGGGGGTTGGAGCAGTATTTCTTATTATACAGCACTCTTCAGATGTTGAGTTTCAAGAAAGAATGCTTCCACTCTTAAAGAGAGCATATTTAAATAATGAAGGTGTATCGGGACAACAAGTTGCACTTTTGACTGACCGCGTACTTATTCATAAGGGGCAAAAGCAACTGTACGGTACACAAGCAGATATTAAAAATGGTGAAGTCACTTTCATGCCAATCTCACAAGTTGATAAGGTGGATGAAAGAAGAGCTGAAATGAACATGCCGCCATTGGAGTTTTATAGAAAGCTCATGGAGGAAATGTATGGCATAAAAGATCACGCCGAAATAGAGCTGAATTAGCGACATATAACAAACAAATATAGTCGCTAGCTTCCTGCTGGAACTCAAACACGCGGGGAGCTTCGCTATTATGCCCTACGCGATTGCGACCTCGTCAGGCGGAAACTAAGTCATCAGATAAACAAATTTATGATAAAGGCTGAGACCGCTGATAACACGCCGCTTTTAAACCAACATTACTTAAACGGATCTGATTCCAGTTCAGCAGTTTCTACCAGTATCAGCAAGGCACCCTGGCCGCCGTATTCTAGTGGGGCCTGGTGAAAGGCCATGACATGCGGATGTTGCACTAGCAGGTGGGGCAGGGCTTTTTTGAGCACACCTGAGCCAATACCGTGAACAACACCAATACAGTCAATCAGCTGTTTGTGGGCGGTATGCAAAAGGGCACTGAGTTCCAGCTTGGCGGTTTCTTTGGTCAGCCCGTGTAAATCCAGAATCAGCTCCGGATAAAAGTCGCCCCGGCGCAACTGTTTAAGTAAGTGGGTCGACACATCTTCCCGGCAATAGCGCATGGGGCCTTGATCAGGCAACACCGCCTGATAAATATCAGAAAAAGCAAAACTGGCATTCACCTGACTGGAATTAATACGTCCTGCACCGTGGGACGGAGAAGTACGATTGCGCTGTTTTTCCTGCAGTTTTACCGATTTGGGCGGCGTAAACTTATCCTGCTGCATAGGTTTCACCGCGCCAACAGTCTGGCGGAACAACGCAAAATCATCATCATGCTGCTCTGACTTATCGTTGTGCTTCGCCATAGGTGAATTCTCCGGGTACTGACAGGCGTTAAATATCCAGCTGGCTCAGCAGGCAAGTTACCTAAATTAATCATGTCAGAGCCAGACAATCTTGGGTATGATACCAGCTTTATAAAGACGGATGTACCAGAGGCCCGATGACCGATAAGATTTATCTTGATGAAGCCATCAACGACCTGCATACCATTTTGGATATGGTGCGCTGGTCGGTCAGCCGGTTTAATGATGCCGAATTGTATTTCGGCCACGGCACTGATAATGCGTGGGACGAAGCCGTCAGCCTGGTGCTGTACGGACTCCACTTACCTCAAAATATGTTAGAACAAACCGGTGAAGGTTTGTTTAACGCCCGCCTCACGCACTGCGAGCGGGAAAAAGTGGCTGAGCTGGTGCTTAAACGGGTGCAAACCCGCCTGCCACTGCCTTACATTACCAATGAAGCCTGGTTCTGCGGCTTACCTTTTTATGTGGACGAACGGGTACTGATTCCGCGCTCGCCTTTTGCGGAGATGATTCAAAACCGGTTTGAGCCGTTCGTGAAAAACGAACCGGCGACCATTCTGGATATGTGCACCGGCGGCGGCTGTATCGCCATTGCGCTGGCTCATGCGTTTGATGAAGCACATGTTGATGCGGTGGATATCAGCGCTGATGCCTTAACGGTGGCTGATTTAAATATTCAGGAACATCAGCTGGCCGAGCGGGTATATCCGATTGAATCAGATCTGTTCAGCTCACTGGCCGGACAGAAGTACGATTTAATTGTGTCTAATCCGCCGTATGTGGATGCTCAGGATATGGCAGATTTACCCGAAGAGTATCATCATGAACCGGAACTGGCGCTGGCCTCAGGCGAAGATGGCCTGGATCTGGTCGGTCAGATGCTGAAACAGGCTGTGCCTTTTATGAATGAAGGTGCGTGGCTGTTTGTGGAAGTGGGCAACAGTGAGGTGCACATGGCGCAACGTTTTCCCGGCCTGGAAGTCACCTGGCTGGAATTTGAAAATGGCGGTCATGGTATTTTTGCGGTAAATCGCGAAACCCTGGTGCAGTACTGGAATACAGAGGAATAGCAAAAGATTATGTCAGGAAATAGTTTTGGCAAACTGTTCACTGTCACCACCTTTGGCGAAAGCCATGGTGTGGCAATTGGTGGCGTGGTTGACGGATGCCCGCCGGGGCTGGAAATCAGTGAAAGTGACTTGCAGGTGGATCTGGATCGCCGCAAGCCCGGTACATCACGCTACACCACCGCACGCCGCGAAGATGATGAAGTACAGATTCTGTCGGGCGTGTTTGAGGGTAAAACGACAGGCACCAGCATTGGCTTGTTGATCAACAATAAAGATCAGCGCAGCAATGATTACTCAAATATAAAGGATCGTTTCAGACCCGGTCATGCCGACTACACTTATCAGCAAAAATACGGTGGTCGTGACTATCGTGGTGGCGGTCGTTCCTCGGCCCGGGAAACAGCCATTCGTGTTGCTGCCGGCGGTATCGCTAAAAAGTTTTTAAAACAGTTTTTTGGTATTGAGATTCATGGGTATCTGTCGCAACTTGGCCCGATAAAGATGGACAAGGTTGATCACAGCATTACCAATACCAACCCGTTTTTCTGTCCGGATGAAAGCAAGCTGGACGCACTTGACCAGTATATGCGGGATCTGAAAAAGTCTGGCGACTCTATCGGTGCCAAAGTATCGGTGGTGGCAAAAGGTGTTCCGGTTGGGCTGGGCGAGCCTGTGTTTGACCGACTGGATGCTGAGATTGCCCACGCCATGATGGGCATTAACGCAGTGAAAGGCGTAGAAGTGGGCGACGGCTTTGATGTGATTGAGCAAAAAGGCAGTGAGCACCGTGATACGCTGACTCCGGACGGCTTTGAAACCAATCATGCCGGTGGTGTACTGGGCGGTATCTCAACCGGTCAGGACATTGTGGTGCACATGGCATTAAAACCTACCTCCAGTATTTCAGTACCGGGTAAAACGATTGATATTGATGGTAACGAGATTGATATTGTGACCAAAGGGCGGCACGACCCGTGTGTGGGCATTCGCGCTGTACCCATTGCCGAGGCCATGCTGGCAATTACCCTGATGGACCACTGCCTGCGCCATCGCGCGCAGAATACTGGTGTACAGAGCCAGACGCCGGTGATTGCCGGCCAGACGAAATAAGCGGGTGTTAACCCAAACGGTGTCCGGGAGTGAACGCGCTCACTCCCGCACCAATCTGCTGTTACTGGCGCTGACGTACTTTCTTTATTTTGGCCAGCTTGGTGTGCTGGTTCCCTATCTGGGCATCTTTCTGGATGGCCGCGGTTTCTCTTCTGCCGATATCGGCAATCTTATCGCTATGATTACCTTAAGCCGGGTGCTGGTTCCATCAATCTGGGCGGGTATTTCCGATAAAACCGGCAATGCGCTGGGTGTACTGCGTATTGGCTGCCTGTTGAGTGCCCTGTTTTTTGTGCTGGTATTTTACCTGTACAGTTTCTGGGGACTGGCGCTTGCCTTTGGTTTGATGATGATGTTCTGGAACGCGGTTCTGCCTCAGCTGGAAGTGGTTACCATGCAGTCGCTCGGGCCAACCAACACGTCTTACGGACAGGTGCGCCTGTGGGGCAGTGTGGGTTATATTGTCTTGTCGGTGGCCGTAGGTAAAGCACTGGATATCAGCTCCAGCGAAGCGCCGGTGTATGCGAGCATGGGGCTGCTGGTAGGGCTGTTTTTAGCTTCGTTGTTTATTCGCCAGCCTGCGCCCAATCCCAGTCATGCAGAAGTGCAGGGCACGTTATGGAATCATGCGCTTAAAACCCCGTTTGTGATTTTTCTGGTAAGCGCCACGCTGTTGCAGGTGAGCTTTGGGGCTTATTATGGCTTTTTTGCCTTGTATATGCGCGATCTGAACTACACCGGCCAGGAAACCGGTATGCTCATTGCTCTGGGAGTGGTGGCTGAGGTGGGTATATTTTTGCTGGCCCGTCGTCTTATAGGGCGCTTTGGGGTATGGAACCTGTTATTTGGTTGTATGTTGCTTACCGCGTTTCGCTGGTACGCTCTGGCCCAGTGGGCCGAAAACGGCTGGGTAGTGATGCTGGTACAACTGATTCATGCGCTGAGTTTCGGGCTGATTCACGCCACCTCTGTCCATTTTATACATACTTTTTTGCCGGCAAAATTTCACAGCCGGGGGCAGGCGCTGTATATCAGTATGGCATTTGGTGTGGGCGGCGCATTCGGTAACTTTGCTGCCGGTCAGTTATGGCAGCAGGGCAGCCAAGCCTGGCTGACCTTTGCCGCTGCCGCGTTAGTTTGCGCAGTAGGCGGGTTGGTCCTGCTATTCACCAGCCGCCGGGACATGGATAATACTGCCAGCTAAAAAGTGGTACGCAGTAGTATCACTACGAGTTAGCTGGTAGATTATGAATTTGTCACTAAGCTGAGGGGAATCATGAAGCAAGCTGTTGCATTACTGACGGGACTACTGTCTGCTACCCCGGTTTGGGCGCAGGAACAGGTGGCCAACCTGTGGCTTTTTGATTTATCCTATGACGGCGACATACCGGCAATCGAACATGCCAGTAAACTGACCGATACCCCTGATTACACCAACCAGCCTTATTTTTATGATCAGAGCCGGGCGCTCTACTACACACAAAGCTTTCCGTCCGGCAGAGGCCGGCAAACGGATATTATGCGTTATGACTTAATTCGCGGTTATCATACTAACCTGACGCATACTGCAGCCTCGGAATATTCACCTACGCCTTTTCCCGACGGCGAAGGGTTTTCTGTTATAAAAGTCGATAAACGCAACAAACAGTGGCTGTGGCACTATGGCACAAAACCTCGCGGTAAACTTAGCGCGGCAGAGCCGGTAGGTTATCATGTATGGATTGAGCAGGATGATGCACTGGCTTTTGTGCTGGGCGAAACCCATACTCTGCAACGCATACGGCCCGGACAGAGCCCTGAGGTGGTAGACAACAACATCGGCGCGAGTTTATGGCAGATCCCTGAAACGGATCTGTTCAGCTATACTAAAAACCCGGCTCCGGATAACCAGCCCTGGACGCTGATGAGCTACGACCCACAGCAGGAAACATCCAGCTTGCTGGTGGCATTACCCGAAGGCGCGTATTACATGGCCTGGACACCTGGGGCCAAAGCACTTACCGCGGTCGATGGGCAGATTCTGGCGTGGGACTTTCATCAGCCGGTGACCGACAGCGCAAACTTACCCACCACACTGACTACAAATGCAGAAAATGCAGCGTCCTGGCAACCCTGGCTTGATATTACAGAATATTGTCCGGATGGGGTAAGCCGTCTGCATATTAGTCAGAACGGCTTACATTTAGCAGCGGTATGCGCAGAAGCAAACTAAGCGGCTTTTACACCACGCCGACAGGCGGCAATCACTTCAATTTCACCATTGGGCAGCGCCTGCTCCATACTTACATCAAACTTCCATAATCGATGTAGGTGGCGCATAACTTCATCTTTTGAGGTGGCCAGCGGAATATCATTGTGCGGAATGTAGCGTAAGGTCAGTGAGCGGTCCCCGCGCACATCCACGTTATATATCTGAATATTCGGCTCGTTGTTACTCAGGTTATACTGCGCCGACAGTTTTTCCCGGATTTTCTGATACCCCATTTCATCATGAATAGCGCTGACGCTGATAAACGGTTTGCCCGAATCATCATCAACCGCAAACAGTTTGAAATCACGAATCAGCTTGGGAGATAAAAACTGGCTGATAAAGCTTTCATCCTTAAAGTTATGCATCGCAAAATGCACGGTTTCCAGCCAGTCTTTGCCAGCCACATCCGGCATATAGTATTTATCTTCCTCGGTTGGCTCCTGACACATGCGCTTAATATCCATAAACATATTAAAGCCAAGAGCATACGGGTTAATACCTGAGTAGTAAGGACTGTTGTATTCCGGTTGCATAACCACGCTGGTATGGCTGTGCAAAAACTCCATAATGAAGCGGTCGGTCACCAGTCCTTCATCGTACATCTGGTTTAAAATATGGTAGTGCCAGAAGCAGGCCCAGCCCTCATTCATCACCTGTGTTTGTTTTTGCGGATAAAAATACTGAGAAACTTTGCGAACAATGCGTACCAGCTCGCGTTGCCAGGGCTCCAGTAACGGTGCATTTTTCTCAATAAAATACAGCAGGTTTTCCTGTGGTTCAGCCGGGAAGCGTAATTTGGTGGGCTGGGCATCTTCTTTGGTATCGGGCAAAGTCCGCCATAGCTCATTAACCTGTGATTGCAGATACGCTTCGCGCTGCTCCTGGCGGTTAAGCTCTTCCTGCAGGGAAATTTTTTGTGGCCGTTTGTAACGGTCTACGCCATAGTTCATCAGCGCATGGCAGGAGTCGAGTATTTCCTCAACCTCAGATGTGCCGTACTTCTCCTCGCATTTATGAATATAGTTTTTGGCAAACACCAGATAATCAATAATCGAACTGGCATCAGTCCAGGTCTGGAACAGGTAATTCCCTTTAAAAAACGAGTTATGGCCATAACAGGCATGGGCCATGACCAGGGCCTGCATGGTGATGGTGTTTTCTTCCATCAAATACGCAATACAGGGATCGGAGTTGATCACAATTTCATAGGCCAGACCCATCTGGCCTCGTCGGTACTGTTGCTCGGTCTGAATAAACTTTTTACCAAACGACCAGTGACTATAATTAATCGGCATACCTACACTGGCGTAGGCGTCCATCATCTGTTCGGCGGTAATCACTTCAATCTGGTTTGGATAAATATCCAGCTTGAAATTTTTGGCAATACGGTCGATTTCGGTTTCGTATTGCTCTAGCAATTCAAAAGTCCAGTCCGGACCATCACACAACGGTTGTCGGGTTTTCTTTTGTGCTGCCATGGTTATCCTCCCACGGTGGTAGTTTGTTCAGACCGGGAGAACAGCTCCCTGAATACCGGGTAAATATCGTTCACCGTCTGAATGTGCTTGCACACAAAATTTTCGCACACAGCTTCTACATTCTGATACTCCCGCCATAAGCTTTGATGCTGACGTTCGGTAATTTCAATGTAGGCAAAATAACGGGTGACCGGCAGCAGCTCTTTTAGCAGCAGATCACGGCAATAGGGTGAGTCATCGGCCCAGTTGTCACCGTCTGAGGCCTGTGCGGCATAAATATTCCAGTTAGAATCTGAGTAGCGCTCCTTGATAATATCGTCCATCATTTTCAGGGCACTGGAGACAATCGTGCCGCCGGTTTCCTGAGAGTAGAAAAACTCATGTTCATCTACTTCTTTGGCCTGGGTATGATGGCGAATGTAGACCACTTCAACATTTTCGTATGTGCGGGTTAAAAACAGGTACAGCAAAATGTAGAAGCGTTTTGCCATGTCTTTGGTTGCCTGGTCCATCGAGCCAGACACATCCATCAGACAAAACATGACGGCCTTACTGGTAGGTACCGGCCGTTTATCAAAGTTTTTAAACCGCAGATCGAAGGTGTCGATAAACGGCACCCGGGCAATCTTTTTACGCAATGCGTCTATTTCAGCTTCCAGCTCGCTGATGCGCAGGGTGTTGTCGTGCTTGTCCTCCTGCAACGCCTGCAAGGCATCTTCAAGCTCACGCAGCTGACGACGATCACTGCCGCTCAGTGCAATCCGGCGAGCTACCGACCCTTTTAGCGAGCGGACAATATCCAGATTGCTGGGCACGCCATCGGTCTGATAGCCTGCCCGGTAAGTTTCGTATTCCACAATTTTATCAAACTGTGTTTTTTTCAGGTTTGGCAGCGCAAGATCATCAAACAGCAAGTCCAGGTATTCGTCTTTAGAAATTGAAAAAACAAATTCATCCTGACCTTCTCCACTGTCACTTGCTTCGCCTTCACCCTGACCTTGCCCCTGTCCCTGGGGCGGACGTTCGATACGATCACCGGTAATAAACTGGTCGTTGCCCGGATGGACAACCGACCGTTTACCACCCCGACCAGTATGGAAAATGGGTTCACTAATATCCCGGGCCGGAATACTGATTTTTTCCCCACTTTCCAGGTCGGTGACCGAACGTTTACCGATAGCATCAGAAACCGCGCGCTTAATCTGCTGTTTATAACGGCGTAAAAAGCGCTGGCGATTTACGGTGCTTTTCCCCTTACTGTTTAAACGTCTGTCAATAAAATGCGCCATAAGCACCTACTATCTCAAAGGAATGGAAACGGATTTATGAGGCTTTACGCACTCTTAAGTACCATTCACAGAGCAGTCTGACTTGTTTCTGCGTATAGCCTTTTTCAGTCATACGGTTAACAAAGTCATCGTGTTTTTTCTTATCATCCGTTGAGCCCTTAGTGTTAAAGGATATAACCGGTAATAAGTCTTCTGTGTTCGAGAACATTTTCTTCTCGATGACAGTCCGCAGCTTTTCGTAACTGGTCCAGCGTGGATTTTTGCCACCATTACTGGCGCGGGCACGCAGAACAAAGTTAACAATTTCGTTGCGGAAATCTTTCGGATTACTGATACCGGCTGGTTTCTCGGTTTTCTCCAGCTCTGCATTGAGCGACTCACGGTCAAACAGCTGGCCAGTTTCCGGATCCCGGTATTCCTGATCCTGAATCCAGAAGTCGGCATAGGTCACATACCGGTCGAACAGGTTTTGTCCGTATTCTGAATACGACTCCAGGTAGGCGGTCTGAATCTCTTTACCGATAAATTCAACATAGCGGGGGATCAGATAACCTTTGAGGAACTCGCGATAACGGTCGGCTGTTTCCTGCGGGAACTGCTCCCGTTCAATCTGCCGTTCCAGTACATAAAACAAATGCACCGGGTTCGCGGCCACTTCCTGATGATCAAAGTTAAATACCCGAGACAAAATTTTGAAGGCAAAGCGCGTAGACAAGCCTTCCATACCTTCATCAACGCCAGCGTAGTCCCGATACTCCTGATAAGATTTTGCTTTAGGATCCGTGTCTTTCAGGCTTTCACCGTCATACACCCGCATTTTGGAATACAGACTGGAGTTTTCAGGCTCGTTGAGCCGTGACAGCACCGTAAACTGAGCCAGACACTCCAGCGTGTCGGGTGCGCAGGGCGCCCCACTTAACTCACTGCTTTCCAGCAGCTTGCGATATATTTTTATCTCTTCATTTACCCGCAGACAATATGGCACTTTAACGATGTAGACCCGGTCCAGAAATGCTTCGTTATTTTTGTTGTTGCGAAATGTCTGCCACTCAGATTCATTCGAGTGAGCCAGAATCAGGCCGTCGAAGGGCAGGGCAGAGAAGCCTTCAGTCGGGTTGTAGTTACCTTCCTGAGTGGCGGTTAATAGCGGATGGAGTACCTTGATGGGAGCTTTAAACATCTCCACAAATTCCATCAGGCCCTGGTTGGCTTTACACAATGAGCCAGAGTAGCTGTAAGCGTCCGGATCATTTTGTGCGTATTGTTCCAGCCGGCGAATATCGACTTTACCCACCAGTGCAGAAATATCCTGGTTGTTTTCGTCACCAGGTTCAGTTTTGGCAATGCCGGTTTGATCCAGTATTGACGGATACACCCGCACTACTTTGAATTTGCTGATATCCCCGCCGTATTCGTGCAAGCGTTTGCGCGCCCAGGGAGACATAATGGTTTTCAGATAACGTTTTGGAATACCGTACTCCTGCTCAAGAATGTTGCCATCCTCGTTAACGTCAAACAGGCAGAACGGGTGGTCGTTGACCGGTGAGTCTTTAAGAATATAAATCGGCACTTTCTGCATCAGCTCTTTAAGGCGTTCAGCCAGTGATGATTTACCACCGCCTACCGGCCCCAGCAAATACAAAATTTGCTTTTTCTCCTCTAATCCCTGTGCGGCGTGGCGCAGGTAGGAAACAATTTGCTCGATTGCCTCTTCCATGCCAAAAAACTCACCAAAAGCAGGATAGCGGGCGAGCACCCGGTTGGAGAAAATACGGCTTAATGCCGGGTCGGTTGAGGTATCAACCATCTCCGGTTCGCCAATAGCGCTTAACAATCTCTCGGATGAGTTTGCATAGGCCATTGGGTCCTGCTTACAAATTTCCAGAAATTCCTGGATGGTGAATTCTTCTTGTTTTCTTTCTTCGTAACGCTGTTGGTAGTGTTCGAAAATACCCATGAGCACCTCTAAGTAGAAAAACGGATTCCCCGTCTTTTCAGCTTAGACCTTATTTTCAAAAGCGATACTATATTTTTGGACTTAATATGAACTTGTTAAAAAATAATCGATCTATAAAAAAATGAACTTTTTCCAATTAGTTACGTCTTTTATACCTAAAGTACAATGCGGGCGGGATATAGCGGGGACATGCAAATAAAAAGCCCGCTGTTGAAAAGCGGGCTTATGCGAAATTAGCTATATGAAAAGCTTATTTTGCGAAGTTTTCTGCGGCAAACGTCCAGTTAACCAGTGCCCAGAAGTTTTCCAGGTACTTAGGACGTGCATTGCGGTAATCGATGTAATACGCATGTTCCCACACGTCTACAGTGATTAGCGGCGTGTATTCTTCACCTGATACTGGTGTTTCTGCATCGTCAGTGTTTACGATATCTACTGAACCGTCAGCTGTTTTTACCAGCCACGTCCAGCCTGAGCCGAAGTTGCCTGTCGCTTTGTCATTAAATGCAGCCTGGAAGTCAGCAAACGAGCCCCATTTTGCATTAATCGCATCAGCCAGTTCACCAGTAGGTTCACCACCACCATTCGGGCTTAGGCTGTTCCAGTAGAACGTGTGGTTCCAAACCTGAGCCGCATTATTGAAAACACCGCCAGTAGAAGACTTAACGATCTCCTCCAGGCTTTTGTTTTCCATATCTGTACCTTCAACAAGGCCATTCAGCTTAGTGACGTAAGTTGCGTGGTGCTTGCCATAGTGGTACTCAAGCGTCTCTGCAGAGATATGAGGTTCCAGAGCATTTTTTTCATAAGGTAATGCTGGTAATTCAAAAGCCATTACGAGTCTCCGTGTTGGTGTTTATAAAAATCAGCCCCTCATACCTGCCTGTTCGAATGGTATGAGTCGGCATTGGTCTTAGTGTATCTGTGAAATATAAGGACGTTTTTCTATAACCCAATGACAAATTTATGAATTTGTAAGATTAATTTGGGCCACAACTAAACGAGCCCTGACACTGATTGTACGATCCACATACGCAGTAAAGGCCGGATGGATCAAGAGAAAACCAAGCTGTGAGTTTGCCCATCGGCCTGACGAGCGTGTTATGATATGACGACTTGAAATAAAAGCTGCTCATGCCCATATCAACGGGTAATGACATGTCTACATGCGAGGTCTTAATGGAAAACGTAAATACCGAATCGACGGTTGATAAAATTAAAGAGCAAATTGCTGAGAATCCGATTCTTCTTTATATGAAAGGGTCACCAAAGCTACCTAGCTGTGGTTTTTCAGCTCAGGCAGTGCAGGCGCTGATGTCATGCGGCGAGCAGTTTGCTTATGTGGATATTCTGCAAAACCCGGATATCCGCGCTGAGTTACCAAAGTATGCCAACTGGCCAACGTTCCCGCAGCTGTGGGTTGAAGGTGAGCTGGTAGGTGGTTGCGACATCATCATTGAGATGTTCCAGCAAGGTGAACTACAGCCACTGATTAAAGAGACAGCGGCTAAACAGTCACCGGCTGAATAAAGACAGCGTAAAAAGAGAAACCCGGCAAATGCCGGGTTTTTTATTATCAGGGAGACAACAAAAAAACGTCCGCAGAAGCAGATTTTACCCCGCTTAAACTACGCGAATACCTATATAGACAAACCACAAAATAAAATCCTCTATGGATCGAAAATAAATATTTTTTTCATCGAAAAAGGTTTGTTTTACCTGAACTTACTGGTTATAAAAATGTCGTGCGCCATCGTTAATGGCCATCAACAACAAGGTATATCGTTTCTTGCTTGCGCCTGAAAATAATAAAAATTGCCTGGCGACTGTGCATCAAGAACATAACAATAATCCGGGGAAAACCTATGAAAACCACACTGTCATTACTGACAAAAAATATGCGCACAGCGTTTGCTGCTTCAGCTGCATTTTCCGTATTAGCGTTTAACACTGCTGCTGCTCAGGAACTGGGTGACAAAGCGGCTGAACAAGCGCCTGAAGACGTAGAACAAATTGCTATCGTTGGTACTCGTGCTGCGCCTCGTTCTGTGGGCGAGTCACCAGTACCTATTGATATCATCGGTGATGAAGAGTTCAAGAATCAGGGCTCAACCGACATGGTGTCGATGCTGCAAACAGTGGTTCCGTCTTTTAACGTAAACGACCAGCCAATTAACGATGCGTCATCACTGGTACGTCCGGCTAACCTGCGTGGTATGGCATCTGACCATACGCTGGTACTGGTGAATGGTAAGCGTCGTCACCGCTCTGCGGTTATCACTTTCTTAGGTGGTGGTTTATCAGACGGCGCCCAGGGTCCGGATATTTCGGTTATTCCGGCCACGGCGCTTAAACAGGTTGAAGTACTGCGTGACGGAGCGGCTGCCCAGTACGGCTCTGATGCTATTGCCGGGGTAGTGAACTTTGTGCTTAAAGATGACGCCGAAGGCGGTATCGTAGAAGCGCGTTACGGTTCGTACTACGAAGGTGACGGCGACATGATGCAGATCTCCGGTAACGTGGGTCTGCCACTAAGCGATGATGGCTTTTTAAACTTAAGTGCTGAATACCGCACTGCCGATGATACATCGCGCAGTGTACAGCGTGACGATGCTGCGGCACTGATTGCTGCAGGTAACGAATTTGTAGCCAACCCGGCGCAAATCTGGGGTAACCCTGAAATCAAGCACGACATTAAACTGTTTGCCAATGCGGGTCTGGAACTGAACAGTAACGCCGAAGCCTATATGTTTGGTAACTATGCTGAGCGTGAAGTAGAAGGTGGCTTCTATTACCGTAACCCGCACACCCGTGGTGGTGTATTTGATGGTGGCACAGATGAAGACGGCAACGCATTGCTGTTGGTGGGGGATCTTGACGGTGTAGGCACAGGTATTGAGTGTCCGTCTGTACCGGTAGGTAACAATGTGCTGAACAGCCCTGAGTATGGCCTGATTGCTGATAACAGCACCGCGCTGGGTGCCAACTGTTTTGCCTTTAACGAAGTGTTCCCGGGTGGTTTTACCCCGCGCTTTGGCGGTACGGTAACCGATATGTCTCTGGTATTTGGTACTCGCGGTGAGCTGGCTAACGAGATTGGCTATGATGTGAGTCTTAACCTGGGCCAGAACGAAATTGATTTTGCAATTTCTAACACGATCAACCCGTCATTAGGCCCGGATTCTCCAACTTCATTTAAGCCGGGTAAATATACGCAGTCTGAACAGACGCTGGATATCGACCTGAACAAGCCTATTGATGTGGGTATGAACGAGCCGCTGTATCTGGCAGGTGGTTTCCAGTACCGCCATGAAACGTATGAAAGCTTAGCCGGTGATGTGGCATCTTATGAAATCGGTCCGCTGGGCTCACAAGGTTTCGGTATCGGTTCAAACGGTTTCCCGGGTCTGTCTGCCCGCAGTCAGAACGAAGCCTCTCGTCATAACATTGCATTCTATCTGGATGCCGAAATGTATCTGACCGAAGACTTCTTGCTTGCTGCTGCGGTTCGTTACGAAGACTTCTCGGACTTTGGTGACACAACTAAAGGTAAAATTTCTGCCCGCTGGCAGGCTACCGACAGCATTGCTTTCCGGGGTGCATTCTCTACCGGCTTTAAAGCACCTACTATTGGTCAGAGCAACGTTCGTAACGTTACAACAGCCTTTGGTACCGATGGTGAACTGATTGACCGTGCAACGCTGCCACCAACAGATCCTATCTCTGTTCAAAAAGGTGGTACGGAACTGACTCCTGAAGAGTCAGAAAGCTACAGCCTGGGTATGGTCGCCAACTTTGATAACGGCCTGTTCCTGACCGTCGATTATTACAACATTGAGCTGACTGACCGTATCAGTACCACATCAGGTATTAAACTGACTGAAGACGATATTGCGGCGCTACTGGCGCAGGGTGTTAGCGATGCCTCCAGCTTCACCGAAGTCAGTTTCTTTACCAATGACTTTGATACCACCACTGAAGGTGTTGATGTTGTAGCCAATTATAGCCAGGAAATGTTTGGTGGTGATACTAAGTACTCACTGGCCTACAACTGGACGTCCACTACCGTTGACCAGGCGTCTGATAACATCTCTGCTGAGCGTGTGAGAATGCTGGAAGATAACCTGCCGCCGGTACGCTGGAGCTTTACCGCTAATCACACCAATGGTGACTGGCGCGTAATGGGCCGTCTGAACTATTACGGCAGCATCTATGAGGATCACCTGGATTCAGCCCTGCCGATTGATAAAGTCAGCAGCGAAGTCACCGTGGATCTGGAAGTGGGCTACCACTTCAGCGAAGATTTGCAGGTGGTACTGGGTGCGAAAAACGCACTGGATGAATATCCTGATGAAAACGTTCAGTACGATACAGAGGTAGCCGGTGCGACTTACCCGGTAACGTCACCCATTGGTATCAATGGTGGATTCTACTATCTGCGTGGTATCTACACGTTTTAATAACCGCTGATGAAGGGGGCCGGTCAGGCCCCCTTATTATTTTGTTTACTCTGTCACACATAGGTGACTTAGTCATTAGACCAAAAGACGGCTAAAATGGATGACAACACCTTTTTACTGCTGCACTATCGAACAATTTGTAAAGCCTTAATGACGCAGCGTGATTGTTATCTATGACAGAGAAGTCGACACTGGCGGAAACTTATATAAAGTACCGCAAAAAATTAATGCGTTCGATTAGCAATATTGTCAGTAAAGACGATATTGAAGATATCGTGCAAGAAGCATTTATTAAAAGTTACGAAGCTGAACTGAAGCAGGAAATTCGCTATGAGCGAACTTACATGCTTCGGACAGTAAAGAATCTGGCGCTCAATCATGTTAGCAGTGCCGCCAG
This sequence comes from Salinimonas lutimaris, assembly GCF_005222225.1. Classification (GTDB taxonomy): domain Bacteria; phylum Pseudomonadota; class Gammaproteobacteria; order Enterobacterales; family Alteromonadaceae; genus Alteromonas; species Alteromonas lutimaris. The sequence continues at coordinate 2,969,443 of NZ_CP036536.1, read as the reverse complement.
TCAGCTGAATGATGCAGTGGAGAACATGGATACTCTGCCCCATGATTTGGTTGGACACAGTTTAGAAAAGCACGTTGAAAGCAAAGAGCGCTTTATTCATTTTTGTCGCGCTACTGATGCGTTATCGGCGGAAGTAAAACGGGTTTTTCTGCTTAAAAAAGTTTACGGCATGAAACAAAAAGACATCGCTGAGCTAGTCGGGCTTAGCGAAAGTACCGTTGAAAAACATGTCGCCAAGGGCTTGCTGATGTGCTCGCGATATCTTGCGTCGTTATCTGACGGCAGCGCGTCACCGAACTCATCATCCCGCAGTCAGGATGTGCATAGTCAATGAATAACGTAAGTCAGTTTACCAGCAAAGAAGATATTTACGAGCAGGCTTCATTATGGATTAGCCGGATTGATCGGGGCTTAAATGCTGCTGAGCGTCAGGAGCTGGAAGCCTGGGTGGAAGCCAGTAACGGGCACAGGCGGATTCTGCATGAGCTGGCCAGCCTGTGGGACGACATGAGCGTACTTAATGAGCTCAGTGGTTTGTACCCATTAAAGCAAAGTCCTGAACTTTCGCAGAAGCGTCAGATAAAAGCCGAGCGTCGCGCTCGATATAGTATTGCGGCAGCGTTTATGGCAGTGGCGGTGATGCTAAGTGTGATGCTGGACTGGTCGTGGCTAATGCCCGCTGATAATTCCGCCCAACATGTGGCCCGTCGGGTGGCTACCGCAATTGGTGAGCAGCGCACCGTGAAGCTGGTTGACGGTACCATTGTACAGCTAAACACCAATTCCATTATCAATATCGACTTTTCCGGAAATACCCGGCACATCGAGCTGCAACGAGGGGAAGCGCATTTTGCGGTGGCTCACGACCACTACCGCCCGTTCATTGTTCAGGCCGGTGAAAACACAGTCACCGCCATTGGCACTGCATTTAATATGCAGCTGAATGAAGATGAAGAATTTGAGCTGGTGGTAACCGAAGGTAAGGTCCTGGTCAGGGATAAAACATCACAAACCCCCGCCAGCGACGCCACAGCACTGATTAATCCTGATGACAATGTTGGCGGGCAGCTAATGGTAGCGGGTGAAAAAGCCAACGTACGCGGTGCGGTTGATGCCAGACATAATATGACCGACGATGCCATGCAGCAGGATTTGGCGTGGCAGCAGGGCATGATTGTGTTTAAGGGGGAACCGCTGGCCGCTGCGCTTAAAGAGATAGGGCGTTATACCCCGGTGACATTTTCCATTAAAGACGAAACTCTGAAACAAAAGCGCGTAGCTGGCTATTTTAAAGTAGGTGATATCAGTGGCTTGCTGTTTGCGCTAAAAAACAGCTTCAATATTCAGCATAAGCGCTCAGGTATGACCATTGAGTTAAGTCTGAACACAGATAGCGTCGCAGCGTCGTCATAGACTGACACAATACCCGTCGCGCAGGGGTTAACCAAGTTTAATAGTTGTCATCTGCTTTATGACTGTGTCACTATTATTCAAATTACTGAATGAACTCTTGTTTTGTTACTGTCGCTGCGCTTTTTCTTTGTTGCCACTCTCAGCATGGCCATTTTGCTTGTACCGCAGTCCCCGCCAATAAATGTGGGGTGGTAAGCTGTGCGTGTGGTAAGCCGTTTAGCCTGCTCAATAACGCTGAGTCTGACCACCATGCTGGCTCAGGCCGCGCAAACCTTCACCTTTGATATTACTGCAAAAACCGCCGATGAAGCGCTGACCGAGTTTGCCCGTCAGGCCGATACCACTCTGTTATTTTCATATGATTTGGCGCAGCAGGTCACCGCGAATTCGCTGACCGGCACCTTCACGATCAAAGAAGGGCTGGCAGCCTTGCTTGAAGGCACTGAGCTGGCAGTGGATGTGGATGCCAGAGGCATGCTCACGGTTAAACACATTTCTGAGATTCGTCAGCCTGCACCTACACCGGCCACCCTGAAAGAAGATGACAGCGAACCTGCCATGACGCTGGAGCGCATAGCTATTGTGGGTAGCCGAAGCTCGCCCCGGTCGGTGATCGAATCGGCAGTACCGCTGGATATTCTGGGTCCGGACAGCTTTCGCGGGCAGGGCAGCAGCGACTTACTGAGCATGCTTTCAGCCACCATCCCTTCACTGAATGTCAGTGACCAGCCTATCAATGATGCCTCGAGCATGGTGCGACCGGCTAATTTGCGGGGGATGGCATCCGATCATACTCTGCTGCTGTTAAACGGCAAACGACGGCATCGTTCAGCGGTAATTACCTTTTTGGGTGGTGGCTTGTCTGACGGGGCTCAGGGCCCGGATATTTCGGTGCTGCCGGCCTACGCCATAGAACAGGTTGAAGTGTTGCGCGACGGGGCCGCGGCTCAGTACGGCTCAGATGCGATTGCCGGAGTGATAAACTTTGTTTTAAAAGACGATGCAGAAGGCGGCGATGTGGCCGTGCAGGCCGGCCAGTACAGTCAGGGGGATGGCGATGCATTTCAGTTTCAGGGCAATCTGGGGTTGGCGCTGACCGACCACGGATTTGCCAATCTGACAGTGGAGTACCGACAGCAGCAGGCCACATCGCGCTCGGTGCAGCGCGATGATGCCACCACCCTGATAGAAGCGGGCAACGAATTTGTGGCTTCGCCGGCCCAGGTGTGGGGCGCACTGGATGTAGAGTACGATGTGAAAGGCGCAGCCAATGCAGGGGTGGAGCTCAACCAGCATCATCAGTGGTATGCATTTGCCAATCTGGCCCGACGTAAAGTGCAGGGTGGATTTTACTACCGGCACCCGCATTTTCGCGAAGGGGTGTTCAGTCGCAACACCGATGCCGGACTGGAACTTTTGGTGGCAGATTTAGACGGACTGGGGCAGGGGATCAGTTGCCCGCAGGTCATGATCACATCGGATAATGTGCTGAACCAGCCAGCTTACCAGCGCATTGCCGCAGATGATGCGGTTGGCCAGAACTGCTTTGCCTTCAATGAGGTTTTGCCGGGAGGCTTCAGGCCCAAATTTGGCGGTGTGGTGGAAGATGCCGCTGTCACAACCGGGATCAGTGGTAGTTTGCCACATCAGCTTGAATACGATTTAAGTGGTACGATAGGTTATTCGCACATTGAGTATACCTTGTCCGATACGCTGAATCCGTCGCTGGGCCCGGCGACGCCCACGACATTTTCTCCCGGGGCGGTGAGCCAGGTTGAACGCACGGTGAATCTGGATTTTTCCAAACCTGTGCAAACGCAATGGTATGGACCGCTTAACCTTGGTTTTGGCGCAGAGTGGCGTCGGGAAACCTATCACCAGCGCGCCGGCGATGCGGCCTCCTGGCAGGTTGGCCAGTTTGCCTATAACAACACTAACGGCTTGTCGCAGGGGTTTAGCATCGGTTCAAACGGCTTCCCCGGGTATCAGCCCCAGTCGGCCGGACACTGGAGCCGGCACAACTGGGCGCTGTACGCTGATGGCGAAAGCCGCCTGACAGAGCGTTTTAGTCTGGCCGGCGCACTGCGCACCGAGCATTTTTCCGATTTTGGGTCTACCTATGATGGCAAACTCAGTGTGCGCTATCAGGCCAGTGATTTACTAGCTTTAAGAAGCTCACTCAGCACCGGATTTAAAGCGCCAACCGTTGGACAAAGTAATGTGATTAATGTGACCACCGCTTATGCCGCCGGCGGTCTGGAAGATCAGGCCACTTTGCCACCCGATAGTCTGATTTCCCGTCAGCTGGGAGCCAGTCCGCTGACGCCAGAACAATCGGTGAATATGAGTGTGGGACTGGTGGCATTCTGGGATGCCGATTTTTACTTCACGCTTGATTATTTCAATATCCGCCTGAATGACAGAATCAGCACCACATCGGCGATTCCGCTGGATGATGAGGATATTGAAGCACTGGTTGCGCTGGGTCAGTCGGATGCCGGGCGATACAGTTCTGCTAAATATTTTACCAATGACTTTGATACCCGCACCCAGGGACTGGATTTTGTGCTGCATTACCGGCTGGCACTGGGTGAGGTACTCAATGAGCTGTCGGTAGCCTATAACTGGACAGACACTCAGGTTGAACAGGTCAGTCGTTATCCGGTGATAGATGAACAGGGCCAGGTTACGTTACGGGCCAATCTGACAGATGCCAGAATTCGTATGCTGGAAGACAACCTGCCGGAACACCGGGCCACCATCACACTGAAACAGTACTTTGATGACGTCACTTTGCTGTGGCGGGGCAACTACTATGGCAGTTTTTATGAAGATCATCTGGATGCCTCAGCCGGACTGGATATCTACGGCGGCGCAATGGTGACTCTGGATGCGGAGTTCAGTTATATGATCAGCGATCAGCTAAGCGTATCAGTTGGCGGCAGAAATCTGCTTAACAGCTACCCCGATGAGAATCCGTATCAGCAACTGGTTGGTGCGCAGTATCCGACCACAGCGCCGGCTGGCATTAATGGGGGTTTTTATTATGCTGAGGCCCGATATAGTTTTTAAACTGTGTTTCTAACACCGTGTGCCGGGCTGGCAGATAATGGGTGCGGGTGATAAATAGAGAGACGTGCGAGGGAGTAGCAAAAGTAACAGTAAAGAGGTGCGTATCAGCACACCTCTTTAAATAAAGATTCATCAATGATGGTGGAGTCAATGACCTGCTGAGCCATGGTGATGCACTTGCCGCACTGGCTACCCAGTTCCATAAACTCACGTAACTCACGAATATTACCGGCACCGTGTTCCTGCACCGCTTTTTTAATCGCTTTGTCTGTTACGCCGTAACACATGCATACATACATTATGAAAGCCTCATAAACATCATCTGCAAATGATAATAATTGCTATTTTCGACTCTTGCAAGTAAATAATAGTCATTCTCGATTGGGTTAATCGGCAGGTTATTTTTACAGCAGAAGTCGCTATGGCAGGCTAAATAATGTACAGGTTTTCCAACTAACTGAATAATCTATGATAATTTAAAACAAAACAGCGCAGAGGTCTGGCAATGATGAGGGGGAAACGCGGTTAACGACGTTACGTGTCAGGCAAAAAAAAATCCGCCGCAGCGGATTATTTTTATTCTGTTTCTGGCTCATCACTCTCAGGTAAGGGCCAGCCACCCAATGATTTGTAGCGATTGATCATCCAGCAGAAAAGATCAGCGGTTCGGCTGGCGTCATATAATGCACTGTGCGCTTCTTTCTGGTCAAAATGAATACCAGCAGCGCGGCATGCCTTAACCAGTACAGTCTGACCCAGTGCCAGTCCGGCCAGACTCGTGGTGTCAAACGACACAAACGGATGAAATGGCGTGCGTTTGATATTGCATCGCTCAATGGCGGCATTTACAAAGCTCTGATCAAAGGTCGCGTTGTGCGCCACGATGACCGAGCGCTGACAACCTGCTTCTTTCTGGGCTTTACGAATAGCTTTACACAGCGACTTCATCGCTTCGCTTTCATCAATGGCCCCGCGTAGTGCGCAGTTCGGATCAATTCCGTTGAACTCCAGCGCAGCCGGTTCAAGATTGGCGCCTTCAAACGGGTTCACATGCGCATGAAAAGTCTGGTCAGGATGCAGTACACCATCGTCGTCCATTTTCAGGGTCACTGCGGCAATTTCCAGCAGTGCATCGGTACTGGCATTAAAACCAGCGGTTTCCACATCAATAACGACCGGAAAGTAGCCTCTGAAGCGGGTGGACAGGGTTGTAGCGTCTGACATAGATCCTCTTTGTTAGCGGTACCTTAAGCATAAACCGACATGAGACCGTCGGGTCCTCACGAACGGGCAGGGATTATGGCAGCAAAGCCAGCGTATATCCACCCTGCTCAGGCTGAATGCTGTTTAAACCGGATTGATACCGGCTATACCAATGGCCAAGCTGCGTTGAATATAAACTATGCTAAACTTTTCTGGCAATCGGGCGATAATTTTTATGACACAGTATCAATACGGCGCAGATTCATGACTTTCAGGCAATTACTACTTCTTGGAACAGGGCTTCTTTGCAGCGCAGCATCGCCGGCAGCCATGCGTCAGTATGCGGCAAGCTATGAAACCTCGGACTGGCAACTAGGCACGAAAAGCCGGCTTGAATGCCAGCTGGAACATCCTGTTCCCGGCTATGGCAAGGCGGTGTTTACCAGTGTTGCGTCTAAACAGCTGAACATGGAATTTGAAATGCAAATGTCGCTGTTGCCCAAAAAGTTTGCGGTGGCGGCGGTCTATTCTGTGCCACCGGCCTTTATGCCGGGTCACGCGCCTAAACCGATTGCAGAGATGCAGCTACGTACCCAGTATAATGGCGATCTGCCTGAGGAAGCCGCCTGGACCATGCTCACTGAGCTGGAAAAAGGCTTCTGGCCAACCCTGTATTATAAAGACTGGTATAACCGTTACGATAAAATTGCTGTGGCACTGAATGCCAGTAACTTTATGCCGGGCTATCAGCAGTTTGTTAGCTGTGTGTCTGCCCTGTTGCCATACAGCTTTGAAGATATTGCCTATACGGTACTGTCGTATGACAAAGCCAGCACTGAGCTGACCAAGTATTCGCAGAAACGACTGGAAATGATCGGCGAATACCTGAAAGCCGACAGTAATCTTGATCTGGTTTTACTGGATGGTTACACCGACAGCTATGGTGCCCGGTACGCCAACGAGCAGTTATCGGTACAGCGCGCCACCATGGTGAAAGATTATCTGGCCAATATGGGCGTAGAGGCGGAGCGCATACAGATTACCGGACATGGTGAAAAGCGCCATATTGCACCTAATGACACCAGCGACAGCCGGGCCCTCAACCGTCGCGTGGTGGTTCGCTTATCCAAAGGCTGATTTACTGTACAGGATGTGCCTGCAGATAGCCTTTTACGGGGGGAACCTGATCCGTAAACACGCCATCCACGGTCTGGGTCAGAAATTTCATCAGTGCATCGCTGCTCATGCCTTTGGGTAAGGCATCGGCCCGGTAAGTGTAAGGATGCAGGATCAGACCCTGTTGCTGCGCGGTTTTTACCCAGCTGGCTGCACCGGTTTGCTGTTTGTTCATTAATTGAGGAAGCCACGGGCCGAGCCCGTCAGCCACCTGAGCAACCGCTTTGAGCCCGGCTTTACTGAGTAGCCAGTTATAGTCTGTGGGCGCTTCGCCCCAGCTGTTGTCGCCCACCAGTTGAACCAGCATGCCCTCATAACCAAGCTCCTGTCGAATGCGCTGTACTTCCTTAAAATCAAAGCACTGCAACACAAAATGGGCATCCGGCCTGGTCAGGTTGTGGCGCGCCAGAATCTTCAGGGTAATGCTGGCAATATCCACTCCCTGTTTATGATGCCAGGCCGGTGATTTAATCTCGGTATACAAACCAATGTCAGTGCCAAGCTCGCGATTCAGCTGGGTGATAAGCTCAATATGCTCATCCAGCGTGGCTACCGTGAAACCGGTTTGTTTACCTGAGTAGCGATGCTTAAACACCGGGCTGCCATCAGCATTTTGCCGTTCATGTACCTGCAGGGTTTTTAGCTCTGCCAGGGTAAAATCCAGTGCATACCAGCGACCATCCTCACGGGCCCGGTCCGGAAACATCTGCTCTACATTGGTCACGGTTTCCAGATGAATGTCATGCAGGACCACCGCCTGTTTATCTTTGGTGATCACCACATCCTGTTCGATATAGTCTGGCTGCTGGGCAAACGCCAGGGTGGCGGCTTCCAGTGTGTGCTCTGGCAAATAGCCAGATGCGCCGCGATGGGCAATAATATCAAAAGCCTGTACCGAGGTACTTAGCAGACTGGCGGTGAGCAGCGCTGCCACACAAGTAACGTTTGCCATAAATCGGTTTACCTTATTGTTTAGGAGAAATCAGCTCAATGGCATAGCCGTCCGGATCGCGGACAAAAGCAATTACCGTGCTGCCGCCTTTTACCGGGCCGGGCTTGCGGTAAACATCCGCACCGCTGGCTTCAAGCTGTTCACAGAACGAGTAAATGTCGTCTACTTCAAAGGCCACATGCCCGTACGCATTTCCTTTGTCGTAAGTTTGTCCGTCCCAGTTGTAGGTCAGCTCGAGCACGGCGGTATCGGCTTCATCGCCGTACCCCACGAAAGCCAGCGAATACTCGTACTGTGGGTTTTCTGACTGTCTGAGCAGTGTCATACCCATGGTGTTGACGTAAAAATCCAGCGACTTTTCCAGGTTTTCGACCCGTAACATGGTGTGCAGCATGCGCATTGTGGTTGCTCCGATATAATGAAAAGCAACAGTATGCGGTAAACTAGCATCTCAGTGTGAAAAATTTAAGACAAGTGCAGCCTGTGCGGTGACAGGCTGCATCAAAGGGGAAGTACAGGAGTACAGAGCGCTGCGTTAAATACAACGCCTCAGCGCAGAAAATTAGATAACATCAATGATGTCCGATTGCGCTAACCGGGCTTTAGGCAGCCCGTGATTCCAGTCATCGCCGTCTTTGTGATATCCCATGGCGATGGCGACTTCACATACGTGACCGTCCAGCTCAGCGGCAAATACGTCATTGAGGGTTTCTGTATCTACTCCTTCCATCGGGGTAGAGGCAATGCCCAAACGCGCCAGCACATGCATCAGATTACCTAAAGCCAGATACACCTGTGCTTTAGTCCAGTGCCCGTTATAACCATTTTCATCGGTATTAGACTCAGCAAACGCATACGCGCCCATAAAGTTGTCATACATCTCGGCCGGCAGGTGTCCGGAACTGACTTCAGCATCAACCCGCTTGCGGAATTTATCCTGAGTAAAATACGGGTCGTAAGCCAGCAAAATAGTATGCGACGCCTCGGTGGCATGATGCTGGTTAAACAGATGCTTATTAACAAAAGAGTCAGCAAAGCGCTGTTTGGCTTCATCGCTTTCCAGTACCACAAATTTCCAGGGCTGGGAGTTGATGGATGAGGCCGACAAACGCAGCGCTTCAAGGATCACATCCATATCGGCTTGCGAAATGCGCTTCGTGCTGTCGTACTGTTTTACCGTATAACGGCGGTGCAAATCTTCAATAATCGGGTGTGTCATGTTTACGTCTCCAAATCTGCCATGTAGCGAATGCTGCGCAGTGTAGCTGAAATGCCCGATTTGATAATCAGGCTGAAGACGAAAACATTTTCTATTAATTTTTGATAATAAGGCTAGTCTGGGATGAAAAGACGCCCAGACCAGCGGCATTGAAGAAGACTAAAAGCCCCACATGCCGATATTGTCGATTTTAAGACGACGGGGTTGCTGTAACAGGTAAGCAACCATATCAGCCAGATCCTCGTTTTGAATCAGGCCCGGATCAACAGGCTCTTGTGCTGATTTTTGTGACTGAATAAGGGCAGGGTTCAGTGAATGTACATGAATACCATATTGTCTGACCTCTTCCTGCAGGGCTTTACCTAATCCCACCATGGCAAACTTTGAAGCGCAGTACACGCCCGCATTGGCATAGCCATTAAGCGCCGCCTGCGAGGCAATATTAATAATATAACCCTGTTTGCGCTCAATCATACCGGGAACCACTGCTTTGCACATCAGGTATGTGCCTTTAACATTGGTGTCCATCACCTCATCCCAGTCTGCCTCTGAGGTTTCCCAAATTAGCGACCCTTTTCCAAAACCGCTGTTATTAATCAGTACATCAGCGGTGCCCCATTGCTCGGTGACAGCATCAATAAAAGCGTTCACCTGCGCCGACTGACTTACATCACACACTTGCGCCAGTATCTGACCGGGAAACTGCTTGCTGAATTCAGCAAGTGTATTATCCAGCGTGGACTGAGTACGCCCGCAAATGGCTACTTTCATACCCAGTGACAGTAACCGGTGGGTAATGGTTTTACCCAGCCCCTGACCACCCCCGGTGACAATGGCAACGCTATCCTGAAGACTGACATGTTCTGACATTACGCTTTCTCATCGATAAAAAACGCAGCATAAAAGATTTTGCCAGGCCTGCACATCACCATACGTATGCACAGAACGCGTTACTCCTGCCCCTGAACTCGTATGGGTCTTCAATAATACCGGGGCGAATTGGGTGCGGTTGCGGCCTGGTAAATGGAGGTGCCTACGGCGGGAGCAGGTCAGCCAAAAGAGAATACAGGCTGACGAGAGTTTTTTGAGGGACTGCTATGTTCGTAGAGCGGGTCACTGTAGCCTGACGAACAACTGGTCTGCTGGATGATGCTTGTTTTGCAGATAAAACGCATAGCGTCGTATAAAAAGACAATTAGCAGGTAAGGAAAGAGGCTCAATACGTCAATGTAACAAGATTCCGCAGGTTAGATAATCCTGACAAATTTAAACTTTGTTACAAATGAGTCCTGTAAGTATTCAGTTTTGATTCAGAAAAAATGTGATACCTTGCTCATGAATTCTTATCTGCCTCGGATGGCGGGGCGTAATCTAGATGGATCTGTTATGTTTAAAATTCGAACTCTTGTGTGCCTATCTTTGGCTTCCTCTTTATCCTTTTCGGTTGTTGCAGCACAAAATGAAATTAGCTTTGGGGTATCTGATCAGGATTTCATCGACGATTCTGTGCTAAACCTAAGCTATACGCGCTATCTTACTGATGTATCGAACAATGCGGAGCCCAGCCTGATCGCCCCATATCTGCAACGAGTAAACAGCGTAACCGGAAGGGTAAGCACGTCTGGTAGTCTGAATCGGTACGAACTGGGCGGGCAATGGTTTATCAACCCAGAATGGGTAATTTCAGGTAATGCCCGTTATCATGATTTGGATGACTCTGCTATCAGTTCCTGGTACTCAGGCGATGTTTCACTTGGCTACTTTATTAACCCTAAATGGCAAGTTGGTGCAGGCTACTTTTATCAGCATATCGAAGGTGAGACCACAGGCTATATGCTCGTTGACGGTGAATGGGTCGCTGAAAATTACTCATTATCTGACAGCGACAGTGACGGAGCTTTGTTTACCCGCTATACCGACGTAAATAATGGTCAAGGCTGGGATTTAAGCGCGAGGGTTATATTTAGTTCAGAAACCCGTTATGAGGCAGATGCTAATTATTTCTTCACCAAGAGGTTTAGTCTGGGGTTGGATTATACCCATCTTAGCCGAGACCATAATACCCGCGAATACATTTACTTTGGTGATGCCAATATTGCCAGTTTGAAAAGTAACTACTGGTTCACTAACCGGTTCTCAATGTCATTTAAAGTTAGTAGTTATATCGGCAGTGACCAAACAGGCGTAGCCGATATCAACCTGCTCGCCAACTACCGCTTTTAACGCTAAGCAGCTGATACTCGGGTGATTGAAATAACCTCATAACAAACCGACGAAAGTCGGTTTGTTATGCTAATCGACATGCCCAAAAAAAAAGGCTATGTGCGTTGACTTGCTATCCCATCGTCAATAATGCGCTCTGGTAAACGCAAGGGAAAAGGCTCGATTTCCAGCACCGCATTATGACATTCACAAATATTAACCTTGTCCGCCAATTGTATCTCGGCTTAAGCGCGTAAAGGCTGAATTTTTAGCATCCCTATTTTTTATCCTTTTGCTTGACCGGGTAGTACAAAATATCGCTGTATTCTGCATTATTTGCCCGTGGGATATACTGACCAGCGTGCTTATCAACGCAATCTTTTGCGAGTTTCCCCGTTTATTTCTCTGCGAAATCGGTTGCGCCGGAAAAAACTCCGCTTGGTTTAAAGTGCTTCTAACGTTGTTGGGCTGCTTTGTACGTGAAGCGGAAGTTAGCGCATTGAGTTTTTAATTCCATCATTTAGCGTAAAACGGTATTACGTTTGTTATAAATTTAGTAGCAGCTTTCGGTGCCAAAGCAGTCAATAGTGTTAAAACACCATCAAGATAAACGGCTCAAAGGACTTACTACGCCATTTGCGCCTTGCTGAAGAACATGAGTATAAATTTGAGTTGTTTTTACATCTGAGTGCCCCAGTTGGGCTTGAACCGTCCGGATATCTGCGCCAGATTGTAGTAAATGGGTGGCAAAGGAGTGCCCTAAAGTATGAGGCGTGATTGGTTTTGTCAAACCCGACACCAACACCGCTTGTTTGACCGCTTTACGAACGCAATTAAGATGAAAATGATGCCTTCTTATTTCACCAGTTTCTGGATCTGCGCTAAGTTTATGAGAGGGGAACAAGAACTACCAAGCGAGCGACTTATTTGCTGAAGGATATTTTTTGGCTAGCGCATGAGGCATCCAAACGCCGGCGTATTGCTCATTTTTGAATATCAAGTCTCAGGTATTCATCAACCTGCGCTATTTGATTTCTAAGTAATGGAATTAGCTCCGTTGCCAAAGTTACGACTCGATGTTTTTTTCCTTTACCATTCCAGACCCTTAAACATTTATAATCGGAGTCGATATCTTGCACGCGAAGTTGCACAGCTTCCATGCTTCTTAGGCCACTGCCTTACATCAAGCCAGCAATAAGATAGTAACGTTTGTTCAATCCTGACATAAGCAGCTTCACTTCATTCTGCGTCATAACAATGGGCAGTTTGGGTTGACGTTTACTTCTGGCAAAATTCAAATTAAGAAACAGTCCTTGGAGAATACTGTCTCAGCAACATGTACTCAGAGATATGGTTTAAGAGAGGAGACTTTGTTTTCATGACTTTTAATATTGGTGTATAAATATACAGTTATAGCGGCCTTTCCCCTATATTCAAGCAAACGACCCAATCGCGCGTTTGCATCCTGAAATTAAAAAGCTTTGTTTCCTTGCAGCTGTTACCTGTGTCGGCTTTCACAAACTTGATAATAATGGCAATATGGATAAAAACGAGCGGTAGCTTGGTAGAAAAACGCGCAAGTTGCGCCTTATTAAATTGTTATGCTGCAAATCGAAAATAGTCAATAAAAAGGATAAAAAATGAAAGTTGGTTTGAAATTAAATGAACATTTTACTGTTTCTAAACACAATATTGTTCAGGTAACTACATTTGAAAATGAGTTCCAATTGGCTCTTACAAATAGTGAGTTTTTAGTTATTTCTAAAGATGATAAAGATAACTCTTATTACCATACACACGAGTTAAACGGTTGTTTGATAGTTCCAGTTAACGAATATCATCGTATTCAGAGAGAGCTAACTGAGTATTTTGGGGTTGAGATTCAAGATGTTTCTAGTGATGAAACTAAGGAGCAAGAGGAACCTGAACCTACAGCATAACAATCTGTTTAAGAGTGATTCGCAACGCTTGGTATTTTTGCTATGCGTTGCGTTTAATGTTTAAGGTGATCTGCGGTAGCCTCGGTATTGCGTTGCTCACACCTTGACAGGGCGTTATATTTTCGTAAAGGCATGAACATTGGTTTACTTTAAATACATGGCTTCACCAAGGACGTTTTTCGAAGATGGGTATATTCGTTTAACCCAACGGTCAGCCTTAAACGATCCGTTCGAAGCCGTTTATTGTGTGGATAGTTTGAACGACTTAGTTAAACATTTTGACGACCAAACCGTATTTGATGTTGACCATAAGGAAGTGAGCTTTCATCAGTACATAGAAAACAATATAAATAAAGTCGGAGTGATTTGTCTTTCTGAATCCAAAGATAATCTACTAATGTGGGCACATTACGCCAAAGAACATAAGGGAATCGTCGCTGGGATTAACAATTTTGGTTCTTCAAATATATTTCAAAAACTATTCATGCCCAGCGCGCTAGCCTTGTCCTCTTTAATTGATTATACGCCGTTTGATGGAACTGCGAGGCCAATCATGTATCGAAAGGGGTTGAGGTACAGAAATGACAGGTTTGATTTTGACTATTCAAATATATGCGTTGAAGGTGGAGCTAGAATATTGAGTGAAATATTCCTCCAAAAAAGTGAAGAGTGGATATATGAGAAGGAGCATAGGATCACTCTTCGACTTGAGCAAGCCGATAAGGTGATTGTCTGTAATCTTCATGATTTGCAGAATGCGAAAATTAAAAACGATATTGTTTCCGCTGAGTGGACAAAGTTCAATGAAGGTAACAATTGCTATGAAATTTCCCTCATGGAAATTGACGATGAAATCCTACGTTACGTAGTATCTTCGTCATTAGCAGAACTAAGCGGAAACAACAAGAATATATATTTAATGAAGTTAGGCTCAAGTGCAATTAGTCACTGTCTGCTTGGCTTGAATTGTGATGTCAATACAGACGATCTTAATGCTGGATACGCTCGCTCAACAGGATATCTAGAATTTTGGCGAGCAATAAAAAATAATTCTTACTATTGTCTGGAATTTGAACAAATATAACAAGCGGCTCCACGCAGACGCCCAAACCTACGCTGCTTTTGTGGGTTTCGCTGCGCTCACTTTACCACAAAAGCCTCTCCGGTTTGGGCGCTGGTGAGCCGGGCGTTGACTGTCCGCTGTCTGTCTAAAGCGGCAGTTCAATCTTCAGCTGATAAATGCCGCTTTCCTGCTTACAGTGGCCTGATTCCTAGTCAGTTTTATCTTTAAACTCACACAAATCTTCAATAATACAAGAGCCGCAGCGGGGTTTGCGGGCGATGCAGGTGTAGCGGCCGTGTAAAATAAGCCAGTGGTGTACATCGACTTTAAATTCTTTTGGCACGACTTTAAGCAGTTTCTGCTCAACCTGATCGACATTTTTGCCCATGGCCAGTTTGGTGCGGTTACTTACCCGATAAATGTGAGTGTCTACAGCAATGGTCGGCCAGCCAAAAGCGGTATTAAGTACCACATTGGCAGTTTTGCGGCCCACGCCGGGCAGGGCTTCAAGGGCTTCGCGGCTTTCCGGCACCTCACCGTTATGCTGATCGATGAGTATCTTGCACAGCTTGTGAACATTTTCTGCTTTTGAGTTATACAAACCGATGGTTTTTATATACTCCTTGAGGCCATCCACGCCCAGGTCGTAAATGGCCTGTGGGGTGTTGGCTGCAGGAAACAGTCGGTCGGTTGCTTTATTTACGCCCACATCCGTTGACTGGGCTGATAAAGTTACCGCTACCAGCAGTTCAAACGGGGTGCTGAAATTCAACTCGGTGGTGGGGTGGGGGTTGGCGTCCCTCAGCCGGGTCAGTATTTCTTTTCGTTTTGTATTATTCATCGGTCCGCTTAACTTTCTGCAGTAACCCGGATTCGGGTGACTTTTTGCGTATCTTTAACTTGTTTGGCTGCTGCACGGTTATCCAGGTAGTTTTTCCCTGCGATAATCAGGCCCATACCAATAAATGCGCCGGGCGGCAGAATGGCCAGCAGAAACGGCTGATCCGTGGCAAATAACTGCATGGTCCAGTTTTCGGCAACCTGCCCGAACAACCGGTCAGCACCGGCCAGCAGGGTGCCTGAGCCCAGCACTTCACGCAGCCCGCCCAGCAACATCAGAACCGCGGTAAAACCGGCGCCCATCATCAGGCCGTCATAGGCGGCCGGTGCCACCGGATTTTTAGAGGCAAAGGCTTCGGCGCGACCAATAATGGCACAGTTGGTCACAATCAGCGGTATAAAAATGCCCAGTGACAGATACAACTCATAGGTAAAAGCATTCATCAGTAACTGGATAATGGTTACAAACGAGGCGATCACCATCACAAAAACAGGGATACGAATCTCGTTGCGCACAATATTACGAACCAGCGATACGGTGACGTTTGAACCAATCAGTACGGCGGTGGTAGCAATACCCAGGCCCAGTCCGTTTATCAGGGTTGCTGTTACCGCTAACAGCGGGCATAAGCCTAATAGCTGAACCAGCGCGGGGTTGTTTTTCCACATGCCATCGGCGGCAAGTTGTTTGTAATCATTCATAGCAGCTTCCTGAGTTACTCGGCGTAACAGTTCGCCGGGGCCCTGAATAAAGCCTGTTGGTGCTGGGCTACGTAGTCCAGCGTATGGCGAACTGCACCTACCACAGCCCGTGGTGTAATGGTGGCGCCGGTAAACTGATCAAACTGGCCGCCGTCTTTTTTAACCTGCCAGGCTTGCTGGTTATCCGGGTTAAACTGTTTACCGGAAAATTCCAGAATCCAGTCGCTCACCGCCAGCTCAATTTTGTCGCCCAGACCGGGAGTTTCCTGATGACTGACAGTGCGCACACCCAGTACGTTTATTTGTGTATCAACACCTACTACCAGATCAATGTCACCACTGTAGCCGTTGGGTGCGGTGGTTTGCAAAGCCAGTGCCACCGGTTCTCCCTGCAACCGGGCCCGGTAAATTTTCTGGGCCTGATTTGTGCCCAGCGCATCGGCCTGAATCAGAGTACAGTCAGCGTAAAGCTTGTTATCAAAGGTATTCACCGGCACTACTTCATGTAGCACGCTCAGCAGACGCTGTCGCTCCTGTTCAGCAATCCGATCTTCGGTACTGATAAAGGTCAGACTGATAAGGGCCGTGGTGATCAGAGCAAAGACGGCCAGCATACCGCCGTTCTGACTAATGGTTTTCAACATACTAATTTTTCACCTGTCGGGCTTTTTTCTGGTGACCATAGGTTCTGGGCCGGGTGTAATAATCAATCAGCGGGACTGCCATATTCATAATGATTACGGCAAACGCAATGGCGTCCGGGTAGCTGCCAAAGGTGCGGATAATCACGATCCAGAAGCCGATAGTGGCGCCAAATATCAGGCGGCCCTTGTCGGTGGTTGAGGCAGATACCGGGTCGGTGGCAATAAAAAATGCACCAATCATCAGGCTGCCGTTTAGCAGATGAAACCAGGGGGAGGCGTAGTGGTCCATATCCAGCAAATGCAGCGCCAGACTACACACAGCAACACTGGCGATCATGGCGCCCGGAATCTGCCAGTTAATCACCCGCAGCCGCCATAGCGCCAGTCCACCCAGCAGATAGGCAATACTGATCCAGGCCCAGCCCGCGCCCAGACTGCTGGTTAAACCGCCTGAAAAAATCGGTAGTTGTAATGTTTCAGAGTAGGTCTTGCCTTCTGTCAGGCCGGTTTTGACTGCGTCCAGCGGGGTGGCCATGGTCATGCCGTCAGCCACTGTGCGAACCTGGGTAATATCCAGGCCAGCCCGGGTGTAGCCAGTAAAAATCAGACTGGCCGAATCGCCCACAGACAGACTGTGTGCCAGCAGAGCCTGAGGCGGAAGCCACATGGTCATAGCGACCGGAAAAGAAATCAATAACACCACATAGCCGATCATGGCCGGGTTGAACATGTTAAAGCCAAGGCCGCCATAAAGCTGTTTGGCGATGGCAATAGAAAAGAACACCCCGATTACCGTCATCCACCAGGGCAGGGTGGGCGGAATACTGACCGCCAGCAGTAGTGCGGTCAGCACGGCGCTGTAATCCGACAAGGACTGTTTAATATCTTTTTTGCGTAGCGCCAGAATAGCGCTTTCAGTGATAAGCGCGGTAACTATGGCGATTACGCCCTGAATAATCACGCCCCAGCCGAAGAAATACGTTTGCAGGGCAATGGCCGGCAACATGGCGTAAATCACCAGGCGCATCACCTGGCTGGTGGTGCGAGGTACCCGCTGATGAGGGGAGCTGGAAAGATTAAGTTTCATCAGTACTATTTCTCTTGCTCTTGTTGGTCGCGTGCTGCCTTTTTTGCCTTGGCTTTAGCCACGGCAGCAGCCACGCGCTGTTTTTTGGCTTCTTCCGGCGTCAGTTCAGGCTCAGGCGCTGCGCTTTGCTCTGTGGCAGCACTGTTATCAGCACCGGTATCTGTATCAGCCGCATCTGGTGCCTCATTTTCGCGGGCGGCCTTTTTCGCCTTGGCTTTGGCCACGGCAGCAGCCACGCGCTGTTTCTTGGCTTCTTCCGGCGTTAGTTCAGGTTCAGACTCAGGTACAGCGTTTTGCTCTGCGGCAGCACTGTTACTAGCCGCATCCGGTGCCTCATTTTCGCGGGCGGCCTTTTTCGCCTTTGCTTTGGCCACGGCAGCAGCCACGCGCTGTTTTTTGGCTTCTTCCGGCGTTAGTTCAGGCTCAGGCGCTGCGCTTTGCTCTGTGGCAGCACTGTTATCAGCGCCGGTATCTGTATCAGTCGCATCTGGTGCCTCATTTTCGCGGGCGACCTTTTTCGCCTTGGCTTTGGCCACGGCAGCAGCGACGCGCTGTTTTTTGGCTTCTTCTGGCGTCAGTTCAGGTTCAGACTCAGGTTCAGCGCTTTGCTCTGTGGCAGCACGGTTATCAACGCCGGTATCTGTATCAGCCGCATCCGGTGCCTCATTTTCGCGGGCAGCTTTTTTTGCTTTGGCTCTGGCAATCGCATCCGCAACCCGTTGCTTACGCTCATCCTGCGGCGGCGCCTCAGCTGACTGATGGTCATCGCCTGTGGGCGGCGGATTTTGGGCCTGCTGCTTTTTCGCTTTAGCCCGGGCAATTGCAGCGGCTACTTTTTGTTTTTTATCATCAGGCTCGGCCTGGTCAGCGCTGGCTGCTCCGGATGATGCTGTTGACTGCTCGCCGGCTTGCTGAGCCTGCTTTTTGGCTTTGGCACGGGCAATCGCGGCCGATACCTTGTCTTTGGTCTGGTCAGCCGGCGCGTTGTCTGCATCCTGCTTTTTCGCTTTGGCTCTGGCTAGCGCCGCTGCCACTTTATCTTTACTCTGGGCGTTGTCAGCCGGTTTATTAGCTGCAGCTGCACGGGCCTCTTTGGCTTTGCGATGTTTTTCTTCGCGTTCCAGTTTTTCTTTTTCCAGGCGCGCTTTACGAGCCTCAAAGCGTTCCTTGGCTTTTTCTGCTTTGGCTTTTTCATCACGCTGCAGACGAATACCGGCTTTAGCCTGTCGATAATAATGCACCAGCGGAATCTCACTGGGGCAGACATAGGCACAAGCGCCGCACTCTATACAGTCAAATAAATTGTATTCTTCGGCTTTGTCGTGTTCCTGGGCCTTGGCATGCCAGTAAAGCTGCTGTGGCAGCAGACTTGCCGGGCAGGCATCGGCACAGGCACTACACCGGATACAGGCTGTTTCGTTGTCACCCTGGGTTAGCTCACCAGTGGCCGGGATCAGCAGGCAGTTTGTTATTTTCACCACCGGAATATCGGCATCACTGATGGTGAAGCCCATCATCGGGCCGCCCATAATCACCTGGGGCAAATGTTGCTTTTTCGCATTATAGCGGGCGTGGCTCAGCAAATGGTTGACCGGTGTACCTAACAACGCCCAGACATTACCGGGGTTATCCACGGCTTCACCGGTCACCGTCACCACCCGTTCAATAAGCGGCTTGCCGTGAAAAATAGCATCAGCCACCGCATAGCAGGTACCCACATTAAACATGGTAATACCAATATCTGACGGCAGCCCCCCTTTAGGGACCTCGCGACCGGTCAGTACCTGTATCAGTTGCTTTTCACCCCCGGCCGGGTATTTCGTCGGCACACTGACCACCGCAATATCATCGTGATCCTTGCAGGCAATCGACAGGGCTTTGATAGCTTCAGGTTTGTTATCCTCAATAGCGACCAGAATTTTTTTCGGGCCAACCAGATGGCTGAGCACATCTATTCCCTGACGAATCTGCCAGGCATGTTCGCGCATCAGGCGATCATCGGCGGTGATATAGGGTTCACACTCAGCGCCATTGATAACCATAAACTCAATGTTTTTGGTACTGCTGGTTTTTATATGGGTAGGAAAGCCGGCGCCCCCCATGCCGCTAATGCCGGCATCGCACAGCGCTTTTACCAGTTCAGTATCGGGCAGTTCGCGATAATGAGGCAGCGATGTCAGTGTAGTCCAGCGATCTTCACCGTCAGATTCAATAATAACCGCCAGTTCACTAAGGCCACTGGGGTGGGCAGTCACATGTTTTTCAATGGCGACCACCGTACCTGACGTCGGTGCATGCACAGGAATGGCAAAAGGATGCGCACTACTGGTCAGAGGCTGTCCTTTGCTGACCTTATCATTGACCGCTACCGTCAGTTGCCCCTGCGTACCGATATGTTGTCTGACCGGCACAACCAATTGTTTGGGTATTGGCAATCGTGCAATATCGGTGGAATTAGACAAAGATTTGCGATCATCCGGGTGTACGCCGCCGGGAAAATCGTACAATCCGCCGGACTCCAGCTTTTGAGCAACCTGGGCAAAATCCGGATATATCATTGAGACACCATCTTAATTGGAATATCGCCTTTGGGGCTTTGCTTAAAATCCCAGTTCCACGAAGAAGTGGTGGGCGTAACCGGTACCATATCAATACAGTCAACCGGGCAGGGGTCAACGCACAGATCGCACCCCGTGCACTCAGAGGTAATCACCGTGTGCATATGTTTGGCGGCACCCAAAATGGCATCCACCGGACATGCCTGAATGCACTTTGTGCACCCAATACACTCATCCTCGCGAATATAGGCGACCTTTTTCACATCTTCTTCGCCGTGGGCAGCATCCAGAGGCTTTGGCTCTACGCCCATCAGGTCAGCCAGTTTTTTGATTGTGGTTTCGCCACCCGGCGGACATTTATTAATTTCATCGCCATTGGCGATGGCTTCGGCGTAGGGCCGGCAACCCGGATAGCCACACTGGCCACATTGGGTTTGAGGCAACACCTCGTCTATTTGATCGACAAGGGGGTCGCCTTCAACATGAAATTTGATGCTTGCGTAGCCCAGTACCAGGCCAAAGATCAGTGCCAGCAAGCCAATGGCAATTAGTGCAATGGTCATAAGCGCTTAAAGTTTTACTAGTCCGGTGAAGCCCATAAAGGCCAGTGACATGAGTCCGGCGGTCACCATGGCGATAGAGGCGCCTTTGAAGGGGGCCGGAACATCGGCGGCTGCGAGTCGCTCGCGCATGGCGGCAAACAGAATCAATACAAGCGAGAAGCCAACCGCTGCGCCAAAGCCGTAAATCAGGCTTTGCATAAAGTTGTGCTGTTCGGTCAGGTTCAGTAGCGCCACGCCAAGTACCGCACAATTAGTGGTAATTAACGGCAGAAAAATACCGAGCAGACGGTAAAGGGTGGGGCTGGTTTTGCGCACCACCATTTCGGTGAACTGAACCACTACGGCGATCACAAGAATAAATGCCAGTGTGCGTAGATAGCCTAACCCCAGTGGGGCCAGAATATAGGTTTCTACCAGATAACTGGAAACAGAAGCCAGGGTCAGGACAAAGGTAGTAGCCATCGACATACCGATTGCTGTTTCAAGTTTGCCAGAGACACCCATAAACGGACACAGGCCAAGAAACTTAACCAGTACAAAATTATTGACCAGTACGGTTCCAACCAACAGCAGTAAGAAATCGGTCATATAGCCTACCAATACCTTTATTTAGAATGAAAAATTACCGGAAACGGCAATATGCTACCACGAGCCACCCAGCCAGGGCTGTATGTAATCGCCTATTATCCCTTTTTGTGAGCTGATTAACAACTTGATAAGACAAGGGTTATTAAGGAATTAAAATAAGCTGATGAAAATAAAGAGGTATAAGAAAATGAAATTTATATAAGGAGGAGGTATTACAAAGAAGAGCCAAGAGAGTTGGCTCCCCCTCCCCGACTCGAACGGGGGACCTGCGGATTAACAGTCCGTCGCTCTAACCAACTGAGCTAAGGGGGAACATTCTCTTTGTAAGTTGAAACAGTTGGCTCCCCCTCCCCGACTCGAACGGGGGACCTGCGGATTAACAGTCCGTCGCTCTAACCAACTGAGCTAAGGGGGACCTGTCTGTTCAACGGGGCGAGATATTAATGACCATCGGGAACTCTGTCAACAAACTTTCTTAAATTTTTGTTCAACTGAACAAAAAGTAGCTTTTTTAGGACTTTTAGTTCAAATAAGCATCAATCGCTTAAAAGTTCCGGTCGGAAATCATTCAATGACCCTAACCACTGTATTTTATGTATTTTTATTTTCATGCGCAATCACACTAAAAGTAAGTTTACTTCTTATAACCAAAAACAACTCACAATAACCAAAATACTATTAAAGGTGCTAAGAATACTGTTCTTTAATACAGTGGTTAATGGAGGTGTCACCAGCTAACGCCATACACAAGGTTAGTCATCACTTACCAAATACTCCGACCAGTAGCGAAAACATCCCGTCAGTGCTGGGTTTTAGAGACTTATCCACTAAAACTGTGGATAACTATGTTGATAGGCGGCAGAAACTACCCTGATGAGGCTGATCATCTATCCAATGATATACCCGGATAGACAGGTGCTTTGCTTTTTAATTTTTTATAATCAAAGGCTTAAAATGTTTTCGAGGATCTTTTTCGGGATCTTTTTCAGATCAGGAAAACTATCTACAACTTGTGTGTTAAATGGCCGCGCAGTTTATGATCAGTATTGACCTTGGACTTAAAATCTGACTCTGTTTACAAAATGATAACGTTTGCGGGCGCAAATCTGAGGCTATTCAATCAATCGCAGCGCCTGTGTGGCAGAGGTTTGGGCGTCATAGCGCTGTCACATCAGTGTCATGAACAGGGCTTAGACAAAGCCCGCCTGATTCTGCTTTATTAACATCTACTTTTAACGCTTTGGTTTGTCTAAAAATGTGCACATTGTTTTTTGCATAATAAAGCCTACTTATATAGCACTGTTATTATGTTTGACGTTTGCACAGCATTGCCAGATGAAATGAATGATAGATAAATTTGGTGTGCTGACCGATTATCGGTTTAAAACCGCCGGCGAGTCTTGTGTAATAATGCACTTTTGATTTTTCAGGGCATCTTGTGAATAAAGCAGCGGCGAAAATGCGCAACGTAAATCTTACAGAAGCACCTATCGGCGACACACTCCGGCGAATGACCATACCTATGATACTGGGAATGGTTATGATGATGAGCTTTGGATTAGTTGATACCTTTTTTGTCAGTATGCTGGGCACCGATCCTCTGGCAGCCATTAGTTTCACTTTTCCGGTCACCTTTACGGTCATCAGTCTTAATATTGGTCTGGGTATAGGTACTTCCGCCATTATCGGTAAATTACAGGGCGCAGGTGAATTCGAAAATGCCAAACTGTATGCAACCGGTTCTCTGATGCTCTCTGTATTGCTGGTGGGTGCGCTTGCCTTTATCGGCTACCTGCTGATTGACCCGATATTTCATTATCTTAATGCCAGCGACAATCTGATGCCCTATATCCGCGACTATATGTCGGTCTGGTATTTGTCCAGCGTCTTTTTGAGCTTGCCCATGGTGGGTAACAGTGTATTACGGGCCTGTGGTGATACCCGCACTCCCAGCATTATTATGGCATCGGGCGGGGCGTTAAATGCGGCGCTGGATCCGCTATTTATTTTTGGCCTGGGCCCGTTTCCTGAAATGGGGATTCAGGGGGCTGCGCTGGCTACCTTTATTGCCTGGCTGTTTGGCGCAGCGTGGATCATCTGGTTACTGGCGGTTCGGCGAAAATTAATGATACCGCGGCTACTAAACCTCAGTGAGTTTAAGGAAAGTGCCCGGGAAGTCATGAAGATTGGTTTGCCGGCGGCCGGTGCGAACATGCTTACCCCCATTGCCGGCGCTGTAATGACGGGGATTGTGGCGACCTATGGCGCAGAAGCCGTAGCGGCATGGGGCGTAGGAAATCGCCTTGAATCCATAGCCAGTATCGTCATTCTGGCGTTGTCGATGACCCTGCCACCCATAATCAGCCAGAATGTGGGAGCGAATCTGCATCGGCGAGTTGAAGAGGCCTACGCGCTGACACTTAAATTTATTTTAGTCTGGCAGGTTATTGTATTTGGCATAATGTGGGCAGCCTCGCCGTTAATTGCCAGTGTATTTGCCAACGAGGCGGAAGTCGCCAGTCTGATCAAGCTGTTTTTGTGTATCGTACCGCTGGGTTATGGCATGCAGGGAGTCATTATTCTGACCAACTCGTCATTTAATGCCATGCACCGGCCGATGACAGCGCTGGTGCTGAGTATCATCCGCTTGTTTGTTTTTTTCGTACCAGTGTCTTACGTAGGCAGTATTCTTTTTGATATACCCGGCCTGTTCTGGGGCAATGTTATTGCCAATATACTCATGGCCGGTGTGTCGTACCTGGCCTTCAAGCGAGAGCTGTCAAAGCAGCGTCACGAACCAATTAATGAGGAATCGCACAACGTATGAGCCGAGGATTTGAGTTAGTTTCAAAGTACCAGCCTGCTGGTGACCAGCCTAAAGCCATTGAAGCTCTGGTAGATGGTCTGGAGAGCGGGCTGGCCGGGCAGACCCTGCTGGGGGTTACCGGATCGGGTAAAACCTTTACCATGGCAAATGTTATCCAGACCGTGCAGCGCCCGACATTGATATTGGCTCACAACAAAACTCTGGCTGCGCAGTTATACGGTGAAATGAAAGAGTTTTTTCCCAATAACGCCGTTGAATATTTTGTATCTTACTACGATTATTACCAGCCCGAAGCTTACGTGCCCAGTACTGATACGTTTATCGAAAAAGATTCATCAATTAATGATCATATTGAACAGATGCGTTTGTCGGCCACCAAGGCATTGATGGAACGCCGGGATGTTGTGATTGTGGCCAGTGTGTCTGCAATTTACGGTTTGGGCGACCCGGAATCCTACATGAAAATGCTCTTACATTTGCGTAAGGGTGACATTATCAATCAGCGGGATATTTTACGCCGCCTGGCTGAGCTTCAGTACAGTCGAAACGATCTGGCTTTTGAACGTGGTAATTTCAGGGTACGTGGTGATGTAATTGATATCTTTCCCGCCGACTCAGAAAAGCAGGCGGTCAGGGTAGAATTGTTTGACGAAGAAATTGATAACATCAGCTTTTTTGATCCACTGACCGGTGCGGTGGAAAAAAATGTGGTCCGGGCGACGATTTTCCCTAAGACCCATTACGTAACCCCACGGGAAAAAATTCTGCAGGCCATTGAGCAGATTAAAGAAGAGTTGGCTGAGCGTAAGACCCAGTTAAAGTCGGTCAACAAGTTGCTGGAAGAACAGCGCATTAGTCAGCGCACTCAGTTTGATATCGAAATGATGCTCGAACTTGGCTATTGCTCGGGGATTGAAAACTACTCGCGCTATCTTTCCGGACGTGCTCCGGGCGAACCGCCCCCGACCTTGCTTGATTACTTCCCGGCTGATGGCCTGATGTTTATAGACGAGTCACACGTAACGGTGTCTCAGGTGGGCGCCATGTACAAAGGTGACCGGTCGCGTAAGGAAACCCTGGTGGAATATGGCTTCCGTTTGCCTTCTGCGCTGGATAACCGGCCGCTGAAGTTTGATGAGTTTGAGCAGATCTGCCCGCAAACCGTCTATGTGTCTGCCACTCCGGGCAATTACGAAATGGAAAAATGTGACGGTGAGGTGGTAGAGCAGGTTGTGCGACCCACCGGTCTGCTTGACCCAGAAATTGAGGTCCGTCCGGTTGCCACACAGGTGGACGATGTACTGTCAGAAATTAGAAAGCGGGTTGAAGTTGACGAGCGTGTTCTTATCACCACGCTGACCAAGCGCATGGCTGAAGATTTAAGTGAGTACCTTAACGAACACGGTGTAAAAGTACGGTATCTGCACTCCGACATTGATACGGTTGAACGGATGGAAATTATCCGCGATCTGCGACTGGGCAAGTTTGATGTTCTGGTGGGAATCAACCTGCTTCGGGAAGGTCTGGATATGCCGGAAGTGTCGCTGGTGGCCATTCTGGATGCGGACAAGGAAGGCTTTTTACGCGCAGAGCGTTCGTTGATTCAGACGATTGGCCGGGCCGCGCGACATCTTAATGGCCGGGCGATTCTGTACGGT
Source organism: Salinimonas lutimaris (assembly GCF_005222225.1). Lineage (GTDB taxonomy): Bacteria > Pseudomonadota > Gammaproteobacteria > Enterobacterales > Alteromonadaceae > Alteromonas > Alteromonas lutimaris. The sequence goes on along the minus strand of NZ_CP036536.1, from coordinate 2,943,736 downwards.
GACGTGGTGACAAAATCAATGCAAAAAGCCATTGATGAAACTAATCGGCGTCGTGAGAAGCAGCAGGAACATAATGAAGCCCATGGCGTAACACCACAGAAGTTGAACAAACCGATTACTGACATTATGGATTTAGGTGACAGTAGCGGCGGCGGTAACAAAGTGAAACTGCGCAAAGTCAGTGAGAAGAAAAAAGGCGAGAAACCGCTGGATCCCACTGACATCATGGCCAGAATCACGGAACTTGAAAAACAGATGTTTGAGCATGCCCGTGAACTGGAATTTGAAAAAGCAGCTTCCATTCGTGATGAAGTGGAAACGCTGCGTAAGCAGGTGGTTAACCTGTCCTGATCTTGGCTAACTGAACCGCTAAGCCACCCGTCAATATGTATATAGACATATACTTATTAACAAACCGGGTGGTTTTTTTGTTTGATGTTTCTGCTGCATAAACTTGTAAAAATCCGTTGTAATCACCGGTAGGGTTGCCTATTATGGCTTTTTAGTATCCATAACTATACCTATATCGGTGCTACCATGTTGAATCGTTTACAAGAGTCTGACATCAAGCTCTTACGGGTTTTTTATGCTGTGGCCAGCTGTAATGGCTTTACCGCAGCTGAACCTGTATTGCGGATGCAGCGTCCCAATATCAGTGCAGCTATTAAAAAGCTTGAAGAGCGACTTGATCTGGTCTTGTGCCATCGCGGGCGCGGTGGTTTTCAAATGACCAAGGAAGGAGAGGTAGTTTTTCAGGAAACCAAACGTATTTTTAATGCGTTTGATAATTTTGTGTTTAATCTGAAATCCCTCCATGACGACTATTCGGGGCATATCACCCTGATTTTAATGTCTGGCCTGCCTTTATCTATCCATTTAGCCGTCAGTAAGGCGGTGAAAAGTACCATGCGTAAGTTTGACGATATTCACGTGAATATTCAGACCCGCCTGTACAATGAAGTAGAACATGTGGCGCTGTCCGGTGAGTGTCATCTGGTTATCTCTACCTATGATATGGTGAAACCCGAATCCGTGACATTTCACCCGGTTGGCGTAACGTGTAAAGGGCGTCTTTACTGCTCGCCCACGCACCCGCTGGCTAAATTTCGTGATACGCCATTACCGGACAATGTTAAAATAGAAGATTATCCGGCTATTGGTTTGTCAGGGTTATCGTCGGCCAATTATATTGAGGGTGAGCATCGCCTGGCTATTCAGACGTTCTCTGACTCCTACGATGCGGCCATGTCGGCGGTGATGACGGGCGAATACATTGGGCTGTTGCCTGACTTTATGGCCAAAGAGCAGGGAGCGAGTCTGGGACTGGTGCCGGTTGCAGAAGGTAAGCTGTTTAATTTTGAACACGAACTGTTTGTAATGAACGGTAAAAACACCCGGTTAAACCCAGTGCTTCGACACTGCATCAAAGAGTTGGCGTACTTTATCTCTGAAAGTCAGAAATAATCTGAGCCAGCTATAAAAACGGGGCCTTCAGGGCCCCGTTTGCGTTTACCGGTCAACACTAGACTTCATAGGTTAGCGGATCGGTAGCATTATTGTCTGTAAATGCTTCAAGGCGCTCCTGACAAGCTCCACATTTACCACAGGCATGTTCACGGCCATTGTAGCATGTCCAGGTTTGCCCATAATCCAGCCCCATTTTCAGCCCGTCGGTTAAAATCGCAGTTTTGCTCTCTTTAAGATAGGGCGTCACAATTTCTACCGGCGTGTAGTTGGCGATACCGCAGACATCATTCATTTTTTCAACAAACTCCGGCCGGCAATCAGGATAAATAGCATGGTCGCCGGAGTGAGCGCCGTAATACACCTTGGTGGCTTCCAGCGATACCGCATAACCGGTGGCCAGTGACAGCAAAATCATATTGCGATTAGGCACGACGGTTGTCTGCATGGACGGTTCTTCATAATGTCCTTCAGGTACCTCAATATCACTGGTTAGCGCAGAGCCGCCGACCAGGCTGTTAATGGCTGAAATGTCGACGATCTTGTGATTCACGCCCAGTGATTCACAAACCCGGGCAGCATAATCAAGCTCTTTTTTGTGACGCTGTCCGTAATCAAAGGACAAGGCATAGGGTGTTTTGCCATCTTTGAGGGCTTTATGTAATACCGTGAAAGAGTCCATTCCACCGGAATAAATAACAACAACTTTTTCAGACATAGATGAATTACCTTAATTTTTGTCCGCACAACTCAACGATTCTTGGTAAAATTACCGGCATAACGTTAAGCGAGGGGGCCGAGTGACCACAGTACAGTTAAGCATTAATGAAGTGTTTGAAACCATCCAGGGTGAAGGGTTTCATACCGGAGTTCCATCAATTTTTGTTCGGTTGCAGGGCTGTCCGGTGGGCTGCCCATGGTGCGATACAAAACATACCTGGACCCTGGATGATGCTTTCTTAACCACTGCCGATAAGGTAATAACAAAAACTCAGGAAAGCGAAGCTTTTTTCAATGCTGATGCGACTGCGCTACTGGCAGAATTTAAACGGTTGCAGTATACCGCGAAACATGTAGTGATTACAGGCGGCGAGCCATGTATGTACGATCTGTCTGAACTGACAACATTACTGCATGCGCAGGGCTTCTCCACACAAATCGAAACCAGTGGTACCTATGAGGTACGCTGTCATCCGGATACCTTTGTCACGGTGTCGCCGAAAGTGGATATGAAAGGGGGCATGGATGTGCTGACCAGTGCTTTGCAACGTGCAGACGAGATAAAGCATCCGGTGGCCATGCAAAAGCATGTGGATGAACTGGATGCACTGCTGGCACGTTTGGATACACTACCTAAGCGGGTTTGTTTACAACCTATCAGTCAGCAGCAACGGGCCACTGACCTGGCAATCAAGACCTGTATTGAACGAAACTGGCGGTTGTCGCTGCAAACTCATAAGTACATCGGTATAGAATAGAAAGGAAAAAAGATGACCGTAATGCGCCGGACAGGATGGTTCACAAAAAGCATAGCAGCGGCAGGGCTATTACTCATGGCCGGGCAGGCCAGTGCCGCATTATGGTCTATCACTTATCCGCGCCCGCTGAGTGAAAATGATTTACGCTCCGAATACCCGGTGGCTTTGCTGACGCTTGCGCTGGAAAAAACCGGGGTAAAATACAGCCTGCTACCATCTGATCGCATTTTGTTGCAGGGTAAGGCACTGCGCCAGTTAAAAGAAAACCGTGAAGTTAATGTTGTCTGGAGCATGACGGATGCGCAGCGGGAAAAGGATTTGCTACCGATCCGCATTCCCATCGCCAAAGGGTTAATCGGATGGCGGGTATTTCTGACCACCAAAGATCAGCTAAAGTACTTTAAAGCGGTCAGCAGTACCGACCAGCTGATGAAAATGACACCGGTACAGGGAGAAGAGTGGCCGGATACCAAGATATTGCAGGCGAACGGGTTTAATGTTTATACCGTGCCTGAATATCCTCAGGCGTTCAGCATATTGCAGTCCGGTCGGGCCAGGCTGTTTCCCCGCTCGGTGATTGAAGTGCTCAATGAACTGGAAAGCGATGATTTACCCGCCGACATTGTTCTGGAGCCTAAGCTGGCGCTGCATTATCCCACGGCAATGTATTTTTTTGTCAATAAAGGTAACGCTACGCTGGCCAGGCTTATTGAAACGGGTCTTGAACGTGCCCTGGAAGATGGATCTTTTGATGCACTGTTTCGCTCTACTTATCAGGAAACCCTGGATAAACTGGATTTAGAAAACCGTACAGTGTTTGAACTGGACAATCCTTCATTGCCCCCGGCCACGCCTGTCAATACACCTGATTACTGGCTCAGACCCACCCGGCAGGAGTAAATATCATAAATAACAAAGCCAGCTTTCGCTGGCTTTGTTGTCTTGTTTCAGGGCTTACTGTTTAGCGACGTGCAAAACGTCTGCCTAGTCCGGCTAATCCAAGGGCAAGCAGACCAAACAGGGTGGTAGAACCGCCGCCACCGCCGGAGTCACCACCACCGGTACTGCCGCCTGATGAATCACCACCACCAGTGCTGCCGCCTGAGTCACCGCCACCTGAGTCACCGCCACCAGAATCACCGCCGCCAGAGTCGCCACCACCAGAATCACCGCCGCCAGCATCACCACCATCGTCAGTAGACTCGTCATCGGTATGAATAAAGCCCAGTTGCTTATACAAATAAGGGCTGCCGAACTCTACGCGCACAATAGCAAACGTGTCGTCAGTGTCGCTGAACATATCCGCAGGGGCATTGACCGTTACGGTTGTCTCGCCATTGCTGGTGGATGTTGTAAACTCAGGCTCCCAATCACTGAAACCTTCGCTAACAGAGGTGACTGTAATGTCGCTTTCGCTGATAGACTCTGTCACAGTCACCGACACATTACCGCCACTGCTGTTTACTTTACCCACCAGTTTGTCACTGTAAGCACGAGGAATTGCGTCATACAGACCGCGCATATCCAGACTGACCGAGTAGTTTTCCTGCGTACCGTCCAGATTTAACTGAAGCGTTAGCAGCTGAGGCTGAACTTCAGCCAGTTCATTTAATGTGGATATAAATTCAACCGCTTTACGATAATCGCTATCAACCGAAATGGTTAATTCACGCTCGCTACCGCTACCGCTGACTTCATAACTTAAAAAAGCAGCGACTTCAGGATATTCGCTGATTTCCGTATTGATAAACTGTGGACCCTGTAGCTTTGTGATGTACAACAGCAAATCATCGTTTGAAATACTTTCATCCAAAACGTGAAGAGGCACTGTCGTCGTCTCACCTGGTACTGTGGACACATTCACATTATCAAGAACAAACGGATCATCGCCCCGATATTCCTGCATTGCCCGGATAACAGGCACACTATTGCCATCTACATCAATCCAATTCACTACCACAAGACATGAATCTGTAGATGAATTTAAGTTTACAGAGCTCATCGACGTAGTCGGTAATGTGGTTGAATTACTGACGGTGTACGAACCAATAGTGGCACTGTACTGAATACAGGCGTACGACGATCGGATAACCGTTTGCTCTGTTGTATCAGGTAACGGTGTCCAGCTTAAGGTTACGTCTGACTCGTTAATCGTAATGGCAGAGTCGCTTTTAAGGTTGGTTGCGTTTGCCAGTACTGGAAATGTTTTGCGTAAAAACTGGGCATTATCTGCCGCATTTGCACCCGATTCACCCAGAACGCTACCGTTACGCTGAATATCCGGATTTGAATATGAAGCGACAGCGTCGGTGCCATCGCTACCGGACGCCATAATGGTTTTTACGTCTCCATCAACGTATGCATAAGGCAATGCGCCTGATACGGGAGCTTCCAGTGCAGCTCTTTCACGGTTCAGTGCGACATTACGACCAAATGCTCTGGCCAGACTGGTTGAAGAGAAAGGGACATACTTCAAGTGCGATTCTTTCACAAACTGCGGAAGCTGCGTCACATTCGCAAAGTCGTCATTTTCAATAGCCAGTGCTCTGGGGCGACTGAAAACGCCCTCATCAAAACCAGTAAGATGTACGGCACTTAAAAAGTCCATGTCACCAGAACCAAGTTCCGCTTTAGCGATAACATCGTCAGCTTCCCAGAACCGACCAAGGCCAAGCAGTTCAGACAGTTCTGCGTCATCAGCAACTAAGTAATAGTTTTGTACCTTTGCCTGAATACCCGACACGCCGGCTTCTTCAATAGCATTATTAAACGTTGCAACGTTTTGCTCCTGAATAGCCATAGGACTGGTATCAGAGTCACTGTCTGCGGCTAACGATTCAGCTTCTACAAACGTTGCAGCAGAAATAAAGAACACCACACCAACTTCATCAGGCAGTTCTGACACTACTTCAGACACGGACCGTTTGGCTGTTGAGCTTTGCGGGCGTAACGTATGCCATTGCGGTGATGGTGAAGGGTTAACAGTGACCGAGCTGACCGTGTCTGATTCTTTATATTTCAGGTTGTAAGTGGTCAGCGTGGCATTATCACCTTTCACTGAAAGCTGTTTCTGAACGCCGCCAATAATAGCAAAGGCGCTCAACACATCCGCGCGCTGACGTACGATGACGACGTCATTACTGGAAGTAGAAGTGAACGTCAATGTGCTACCAAAGCGATCCTGCTGGCTGGCAGTAAAGCGGTAGGCGGTGTCGTTTATGATAATGTCAGACTGAAAATCTACAGCATTTTGAAGTGACGCCGACGTAACAGACGAAACAGTTTGTTGTTTGGCAACATAGTCTGGTGACGTTTGAGCGTGACCTGAGGTGCTTAGAGCCAGTCCAATGGCTAGAGATAAAGTGGCACGTTTAAGCATAATGGCATTGTTCCTTGTTGCTGGTTTTTATTTGGCAACACTTTTGTATTATTACAGCTTATTTATGTTCAATAAGCGGGAAAGATCACTTCACTGTAATATTATTGTACTAGACAATGAAAGCGATATGTTTTTATCGTGTGAACAAAAAAAGACCCATAAATGTGGGTCTTTTTTTGCTTGCTATTTGTACAATGACGATGTGTCAGTGTTATTTAGCTTTTACCTGAGTGCACGCCAACCATTGAGCGACCTGAAGGATCAGCATTGTTTTTAAAGCTTTCATCCCACTCCAGTGCTTCAGCCGTACTACAGGCAATCGATTTGCCGCCTGGTACGCAACGTGCTGCACTTTCCTGCGGAAAGTAGCTTTCAAATACCGTGCGGTAGTAGTAACCTTCTTTGGTATCTGGCGTATTCACCGGGAAGCGGAACTCGGCCGTGGCCAGTTGCTGGTCAGACACTTCTTTTTCAGCAAAGTCGCGAATGGAGTCAATCCAGGAGTAGCCTACGCCGTCGCCAAACTGCTCTTTCTGACGCCACAGCACCTCTTCTGGCAGCGTATTGCCATCATCAAACGCTTTACGCAGAATCCATTTTTCCATGTGGCCATCAACACACATTTTGTCCTGTGGGTTCAGACGCATGGCCACATCAACAAACTCTTTGTCCAGGAATGGAACCCGGGCTTCCACGCCCCATGCACTGGTTGCTTTGTTTGCGCGGGCACAGTCGAACATGTGCAGACGCTCAAGTTTGCGCACGGTTTCTTCATGGAATTCTTTTGCATTAGGCGCTTTGTGGAAATACAGGTAGCCACCAAATATTTCATCTGAGCCTTCACCAGACAGCACCATCTTGATCCCCATCGCTTTGATCTGACGTGTCATCAGATACATCGGCGTGGCGGCGCGGATGGTAGTAACGTCATAGGTTTCCAGCTTATAGATAACATCACGGATAGCATCCAGACCTTCCTGGATAGTAAAGTTCACCTCGTGATGCACAGTGCCAATCATTTCAGCCACCTGCTTAGCGGCCTTTAAGTCGGGCGAGCCGTCAAGACCCACAGCAAAACTGTGCAGACGAGGCCACCAGGCATCAGTCTGGTCTTCATCTTCGACCCGCTTGGCCACATATTTTGCCGCTACAGCAGAGACCAGTGATGAGTCAAGACCACCAGATAGCAGCACTGCATAAGGCACATCTGACATCAGATGTGATTTTACCGCCTTTTCAAATGCCGCTTTCAAATCATCAAGGTTGGTTTCGTTATCCTTGACGTTATCGTAGCTCATCCAGTCGCGCTGATAGTATTGTGTCACCTTACCATCTTTGCTCCACAGATAATGACCCGGAGGGAATTCACTGATGGTTTTACATACGGGCGCCAGCGCTTTCATCTCAGATGCCACATAGAAGTTACCGTGCTCATCATAGCCGGTATACAGTGGAATAATCCCCAGGTGGTCACGGGCAATCAGGTAGGCATCCTGTTCCTGATCGTACAGAACAAAAGCAAACATGCCTTGCAGATCATCGATAAACTCAACACCACGCTGCTGGAATAACGGCAGAATAACTTCACAGTCAGAGCGGGTTTTAAAGTTGTAATCCTGCTCTAACTCTTTTGCCAGTTGCTTGTGATTGTAAATCTCGCCATTCACTGCAAGGATTTGATTATTATCCTGGCTGATGAGCGGCTGCGCACCAGTGTCAACATCGACGATGGCTAACCGTTCATGGCACAGGATGGTATTATTATTATTCCAGACACCAGACCAGTCAGGGCCGCGATGACGCAGCGTTTTAGTCAGCTCAAGAGCTTGGGTTCTGAGTTCTGAAACATCGGTTTTGATATCCAGGATACCGAAAATACCACACATAAAACGGGTTCTCTCTTATCACAAGTTAAAATTAGGATTTAATTTTCTGTCGGGCCTTGCATCAGCAAGGTCGTAGCGGAAGGGTGTATTATTATGAGTATGTCGTGACCGCGTGTACTGAATGTGCCAGTCTGTGCGAAAAATGCAAGTGGAATCTTTTCTATACGAGGAATTTTTACCCAAACGCAGGATTAACCCACCAGGATTTGCGTTGGCATGAAAAATCCGGTAACGCCGGGCAGGCGTATACCGGATTGAAAGTCATTGAAAAATGATATTACTGGCGCTGGAATTCGCTTTGCTCACTCCAGGTCGGCCACTTTTCAGCATTGGCCACATCCACACCGACTTCCATCAGCATCTGGGCGTCCTGGGCGATACCGCTTAAATCCCAGTCATCACGAAACTCGTCACAAACCTGATGGTAACAGCCTGTCACAATCACATTCATGCGCTTGCGATATTTGGCTGTGGCTTCATCCGCCGGCTCACTGCCACCTTCAGCATATAACGCCGGAACACCTTGCTTGGCAAAACTGAAATGATCCGAACGATAGTAATAACCTGCTTCAGGACGATCTTCGCCAGTCAGGGTGCGGCCCTGGCGTTCAGCCGCTTTCTCCAGGTAGGTTTCCAGTTCCGATTTGCCTTTACCCACCACGGCCACGTCCTTGGTTTTCCCCAGTACGTTCATCGCATCCATATTGATATTGGCCACCGTTTTATCCATCGGAATAACCGGATGATCCGCATAATACTTAGAGCCCAGTAAGCCTTGTTCTTCGGCGGTGACAATCAAAAAGGTCATAGAGCGCTTTGGACGCGGGCTCAGATCTTTCAGCGCATTGGCCATAACCAGGCTGGCGGCTGTGCCGGTCGCATTATCGTGCGCACCGTTATAAATCTGGTCACCCTGCAGGCTGTCATCTTTGCCCAGATGATCCCAGTGGGCGGTGAAAATCACATGCTCGTCAGATTTTTCGCTACCAGGCAGAGTGGCAATCACATTATGACTGGTGGATTTTTTAAAGCGATTTTTGACCGTCACCGAAGCTTGTAAATCCATCGCCTGATGATAAGGGCCTTGCTGCGCTTTGGCTTTTTGCTCAGCAAAATCCAGGCCGGCATCAGCAAACACTTTTTGGGCGGCGTCCAGAGTCAGCCAGCCTTCAACCGCGACCCGGCTGGCGCCTTTGTCCTGGCTTACCAGGCCGTATTGCGGGCCACTCCAGCTATTGGCCACAACCGACCAAGGATAGGACGCCGGGGCCGTTTCATGCACAATGATGGCACCGGCCGCGCCCTGGCGGCTGGCTTCTTCATATTTGTAGCTCCAGCGGCCATAATAGGTCATGGTTTTACCCTGAAACTTACCGCTTTCGGCGTTTTCAAAACCCGGGTCATTGACCAGAATAACCACTGTTTTGCCTTTGACATCCAGACCTTCGTAGTCGTTCCAGTCATATTCGGGGGCGTTTACCCCGTAACCGACAAACACCAGATCAGACTTATCCAGATTAACCTGCTTTTGTTCGCGCTTAGACGATGCCACCATATCTTCTTTATAGCGGAATGTGTTTTCACCAATCGTCATGGCCATGTCAGGGTCGGCGGTTATCTCCATCAGCTCGACTTGTTGCAGATAGCTGCCCTGATTACCCGGCTTAAAACCGGCTTTTTCAAACCAGTCGGTAAGATAAGCCAGTGTTTTTTCTTCCCCTTTGGTCGTGGGCAGGCGGCCTTCAAATTCATCTGATGCCAGCTTTTTTAGCGGCGGAGCAATGGCCTTTGCGGTGATGGACGCATAAACATCATCAAAGTTTGACTGTGTGGCAGTGGCCTGCTGGTCGCTCGATGATGACGGCTTGGGTGTGTCATCGGAACAGGCGGAAACACCCAGCAAAGCCGGTATCAACGCCGATAAGAGAATTTTTTTCATTGTTAGTCTCTGATTGCTCTACAATGCTGGCCAGTATAGAGAAACTCTGAGAGCGAACCAACAACCATCTATGAATTCAGCAAATGTTACCTGGCAGGAATTAGTCACAGACCGTACCGCCAGCCCGCCGGTATATCAGATTTTACAGCAGCTTTCCCTGCTACAAAGCACCACCTTTCCTCAGCCAGCGCAACTGCAGCAGGCAGCCAGCCACTGGCATCAGCATCGCTGGATGGGGCCGGAATTTAAAGGGCAGAGTACCTTTGATGCTGATGAAAACCGGTACTACGAACAGATTATTGGTGAAGATGCCACCGTACCCACCCGGGAAAACAGCTGGCATGATTTATTTAATGCCAGCATCTGGGTGCAGTTTCCCCACACCAAGCAATATCTTAATGACTTGCATATGCAGGATATACGTGAACATGGCGTTCACCCGCGAACAGCCCGGCGTAATCACCTGACTCATTTTGATGAGTGTGGGGTGGTGCTGGCCATTCCCCGGTCGTCTGTTGACGCGGCCAATGAACTGTTGTCAGACTTAGCCAGCCATCACTGGCACCAGGCTTTATTGCACCGGCGTTCAGACTGGGGACAGGTTGTGATTCCTTATGTGTTTGGTCATGCAAACCTGGAAATGATGTTACAACCATTCATCGGACTGACCGGAAAATGGCTGGCGGTTATAGTGCCGGATACATTTACCGAGTCGAGTGAGCAGCAGCGGTGTCGGTTACTGGATGAAGCCATGGTTGCGCGTATCAGGCAGCTGGATGATTTTATGGGTAAGGGATTATTGCCACCACTTCCGTTACTGGGTGTGCCTGGCTGGTTTACCCCGCAGGATAAACAGTTTTACAGCAATACTGAGTATTTCAGGCCACGCCGCCACAATCGCAGCGTGACCAGACAGTTACCGCTGTGATTACAGCAGGGTAATGATGCACCAGATGCCAAAGATGATGACATAAGGGGCGGCTGCCACAATGGCCGATTTTTTGGTAGAAAAGGAGGTCCACTGAGCGATGCCGCAGGTAGTCAGATAAACCGACCACAGCGTAATCAGAGAGACTGAGCTGGCCAGCCCTGACCAGCTTGAGCTGACCGGCACACCAAATATAAAAGCCAGCGAGGTAGGCTGTAGCACATTCGGAGATATCTGATGATCGCTCAGGGCAATGATCAGTAAGGCTACCAGCGCACTGATAATCGCCGGTAATGCGGTCCACCAGGTCAGACCGTACCAGTCTGTGTATCCCTGTACATTATCGGCATCAGACTTTGTTGTCAGGTGCAGATATAAGGCAACAATCAGGTTGAGTAATGGCAGCGCAATAAAAGGGCCTGCCAGCGCAGTATACATATACGTGGTCTGGTCCTGCATTTGTCTGAACTGTTGCTCTTCGGCCGGACTCATGTCGCCCATGCTTTCCAGTTGCAGATTCACGTACCATTCAAAATCAATCACAGAAAAGTACATATAGCTGACCAGCGAAGCTGCCAGGCATACCATAAAGAACGGAACCCAGCTCCAGTTGCTGGTTGTTTTTAGCGTATAGAATACCCGGTTGGGGCGATAAAATATTTCGTTACAGGCTTGGATAGGGTTAGATACGGGCTGCACAGGTTACTCCTTGTAAATGTACATAACGAAAAGTGCTTAAATAGCATACTGCTTTTTTAGTAAAAGTGAATAACCCTGTACTAATTAGGTAAAAAGCAGCGCAGCCCCTGTCTGACAACGCTGCTTTATCGAGTCCTGGCTTAAAAATAGTAGCCGTTAAGCATGACCAGAACGATAGTGGAGTAGGTGACTGAAATCGGTAGTCCGAATTTCATAAAGTGGGTAAACCGGTAATTAGCGGCGTTATACACCAGCAGGTTAGTCTGATAACCATAAGGCGATATAAAACTGGCGCTGGCTGCAAAGGCAACGGCCAGCGCAAATGGCATTAACGGGGCATTGATAATACCCACCAGTCCGTAGGCAAACGGAAACATCAGTGCGGCGGCAGCGTTATTAGTGACAAACTCGGTCAGTAGCAGGGTAGTCAGGTACACCACTACCAAAGCAACAAACCAGTTGGTATCCGCCAAATACGGCATCAGTGTTTCGGTGGTTAACGCAATCACACCGGAATTTTCCAGTCCGGTGGCCAGACACAGTGCCCCGACGATCACGATAATCAGGTTCAGTGGCATGTTGCGCTTTATCTCGCCGTCTGAGGTGACACGTGCGCCAATCAGAATCGCAGCGAAAAAGAGCAGGCCCATTGCCAGCGACAGGACTTCGGCTGCCGACAGCGCCACCACGGCCAAAAAGCCGCCAACGGTGATCCATTCCTGCAGGTTTGACAGGGGACGGGAGATTTTTTGCTCAGACAAAATGAAAAAGTTTTTCGACAAATTTTGTCTGGACTGAAAATCAGGTCCGGCCGCCAGAAGTAAAAAGTCACCGGCCTGCAAGCGAATCTCCCCCAGTTTGCCGGATAACTGTTCACCATCACGGCGAATCGCCACTACCGCGGCATCAAATAGGGCGCGAAATCCCAGCGCCTTGATTGTCTGTCCGATAATCTGTGCCCGATTGGCAATGATCACCTCAGTCAGGTTCTCCCGCAAAATACCGTCGGCTTCAGCGAAGGTCGTCAGCCCTTTGATATGGCTCAGGCTATCCAGCTTTTGCACATTGCCGGAAAAAATCAGCTTGTCACCCTTCATGATGACCAGGTCCGGCGACACAGGCGAGATGAGCTGCCCGTCACGGACAATTTCCAGCAAAAACAACTCCGGTAAGTTGCGCAGGTGATTTTCTTCCACGGTTTTGCCAATCAGCTCCGAGTCTGCCTCGACGTCCGCCTCTACCGTATAAGCCCGGTAATCATTTTGCTTGTTGGCAATATTGGGCAGCAGCGGGGATAGCATAAACATGAGTAAACCACAGCTTAATCCGGCAACCAGACCAAACAGGGTGAAGTCCCAGAAGGCAAAGCCCGGATGACCATGTTCCTGCAGGAAGCTATCGACAATCAGGTTGGTGGAAGTACCGATTAAAGTCACTGTACCACCCAAAATGGCGGCATAGGATAAGGGGATCAGTAATCTGCTGGCTGGATGATACTGGTTTTGTTTTACCGGCCCGATAAGGCTGGCCACAATCGCCGTATTGTTCAGCAAGGCAGAAGAAAAGAATGTCAGTCCGAATAGACGCCAGTAAGACGTGGTAAAACTGGCTGTGACCAGTTTTCGGCCCAGACGCTTAATCAGCGCGGTTTTATCAATCGCACTGCTGACAAGGAGTAATAAGATAAGGGTGATTAACCCCTTATTGGTCAGGTTGTTGAGAACTTCATCAAAACTGACTTGTTGAGTAATAAGAAGCCCCAGCATAGCCAGGGCAAATAGGGTTGAAGGGCGCTGATTAGAAAAAATCAGCGCAAAAATAGTACTGAAGAAAAACCCCAGTACTATTACCTGGTTCACATCCATATTGTTTTTTAGCTCTGCGTTTACAGCTTACTGATATCTGCCGCATTCCAGTGAGGGAAGTGCTTACGAACCAGCTCATTGAACTCAAGCTCAAACTCAGAGAACTGAGCCGCGCCGTGCTTCTTGTCTTCTGCCAGCTCGTCGATGATCATACCGGCACCAACTGTACCGTTTGTCATGCGATCGATAACAACAAACGCGCCGGTACCCGGGTTACGCTTGTATGGGTCACAGGCAACAGTTTGAGTAAACTTCAGATCCACCACACCAATTTCGTTCAGATTAAGGTGTGCCGCGCCTTTTTGTTCCAGCGTGTTAACGTCAATCTGGTATTCAACATCAGCCACAGAGCCAGAGGTTGTTTTGGTGGCGAATTTAAAGCTGTACTGCTTATTTGGCATCATTGGCTCTTCTGCCATCCATACCAGGTGTGCTTTAAACTGTGTGTTCGACAACGGAATATTGTCCGATTTCACAATCATATCGCCGCGAGAAATATCAATTTCATCTTCCAGCGTCAGGGTGACTGCCTGAGGCGTGTAGGCACGCTCCTGCTCACCTTCAAACGTTACCACAGATTTTACTTTTGATTTTTTCATCGACGGCAGCGCCGTGATTTCATCACCTGGTTTGACCTGACCAGATACCACCGTACCGGCAAAACCACGGAAATCCAGGTTAGGACGATTCACATACTGTACCGGGAAACGGAAGTCGTCAGCGTTAACATACTTACCTACTTCGATGGTTTCCAACAGCTGCATCAGCGGCATGCCTTCAAACCACGGCATATTTTCACTTGGATTAACCACGTTATCGCCATCGAGTGCTGAAATAGGCACAAAACGGATGTCCGGGAAGTCCAGGTTTTCTGCAAACTTCAGGTAGTCTTTCTGAATCTCGTGGTACTTCTCTTCGCTGAAGTCAACCAGATCCATTTTGTTAACCGCCACGATCACGTGTTTAATGCCCAGCAGGTTAGCCAGGAAAGAGTGGCGTTTTGTCTGGGTTTTGACCCCTGCGCGGGCATCAACCATCAAAATAGCCAGATCACAGGTAGATGCACCCGTTACCATGTTGCGGGTGTACTGCTCGTGTCCCGGGGTGTCAGCAATAATGAACTTACGCTTATCGGTCGAGAAATAACGATATGCTACGTCAATCGTGATGCCTTGCTCACGCTCAGACTGCAGACCGTCAACCAGCAGGGCCAGGTCAACTTTCTCGCCAGTAGTACCCATTTTTTTGCTGTCTTTAGTGACGGCTGCCAGCTGATCTTCATAAATCATCTTAGAGTCATGTAACAGACGACCAATCAGGGTACTTTTACCATCATCAACACTACCGCAGGTTAAAAAACGCAGCAGGTCTTTTTGTTCATGTTGTTCCAGATAAGCCAGAACGTCTTCTTTCAATAAACTGTTTTCGCTATTCATGCTTATGCGCTCACTAGGAAATAGGGGTTCAACACAGAATCTTCCTGATTGTAGGTAAGATCCTGTGCATCAGAATTTAATGGATCAGCCGGGTCCAGAACGGTCACTTTAGCGCCGGCTGCAGTGGCTACTGCATGTGCTGCGCCAGTGTCCCACTCGGAGGTCGGGCCTAAACGGGGATACAGGTGCGCTTCGCCGGTGGCCACCAGGCATAGCTTCAGCGAACTGCCCATTGCCACCAGTTCGGTTTCACCGTCTAACTGGGCCAGCAGATTCTGAATCTCAGGGCTCTGGTGAGAGCGACTGCCTACCACTTTCCAGGTATCGCCTGGCTGGTGAGGTTTGGCGGTAATAGCAGACATACCGTCGGTGGTTTCCTGCCAGGCACCTTTGCCAACCACACCAATGTAAGAGGTTTTCTTCGCTGGAGCGTAAACCACACCCATGACTGGCTTGCCACCATCAATCAGGGCAATATTTACCGTAAACTCACCATTTTTCTTGATGAATTCTTTGGTGCCATCCAGTGGATCAACCAGCCAGTATTGCTGCCAGCTCTTGCGTTCGTCCCAGCTGATATCAGCGGACTCTTCCGACAGCACAGGCAGATCTGAAATTTTCTCAAGCTCGGCCATGATGCACTTGTGTGCAGCAAGGTCGGCTTCGGTTAGCGGACTGGTGTCCTGCTTTTCGTAAATGGCAAAATCTTTAACGTAGATTGCCATAATTTCATCGCCTGCCAGTTTTGCGATACGCAGAACCTGTTCTGCTAACGGGTCAGGTAGTGCCATTACACAAGTCCTTTTTCTACAAGTAGATTAAACAGGCGTTCAGCTGACTGCTCAGCGGTTTCCTGCTCATCATAAACCAGTCTGACTTCCGGCTCTGCCGGTGCCTCATAGGTCGAATCAATACCGGTAAAGTGCTTTATTTCACCATTACGGGCTTTTTTATACAGCCCTTTTGGATCCCGTTGCTCACACACTTCAAGCGGCGTATCAATGTAGACCTCAACAAATTCGCCGTCCTGCAACAGGTTACGGCAAAAGTTACGGTCAGCCTGAAACGGAGAAATAAAAGCCGTCAGAACAATGCAACCAGAGTCTACAAACAACTTGGCCACTTCACTGATACGACGGATATTTTCTACCCGGTCTTTGTCTGAAAAGCCCAGATCGCCGCACAAACCGTGACGAATATTATCGCCATCCAACAGATACGTGTGACGTTTCTGCTCGTGCAGCTTTTTCTCCAGCAGGTTGGCCAGTGTTGACTTACCTGAGCCGCTTAGCCCGGTGAGCCACAATACACGAGGCTGCTGACCCAGACGCTCTGCGCGGGTCTGCTTGTTTACCTCGTGCTTATGCCAAACAATATTGGTGGACATTTAGAAGTACCCTTCCATTTTCTTCTTCTCCATAGAACCTGAGCTATCGTGGTCGATAACCCGGCCCTGACGCTCTGATGTTTTGGTCAGCAGCATTTCCTGGATAACATCAGGTAAGGTCGCGGCTTCAGACTCAACAGCGCCTGTCAGTGGGTAACAACCCAGGGTACGGAAACGTACCGAACGCATTTCCGGCGTTTCACCGTCTTCCAGTGGCATTCTGTCATCATCAACCATGATCAGCACGCCATCACGCTCTACTACAGGGCGAGGCTTAGCCAGATACAGTTGAGGAATGTCGATGTTTTCCAGGTAGATGTATTGCCAGATATCCAGCTCAGTCCAGTTAGACATCGGGAATACCCGAATACTTTCGCCTTTGTTCACTTCAGAGTTGTAGATATTCCACAGCTCAGGACGCTGGTTTTTCGGATCCCAGCGGTGGTTGCTGTCACGGAATGAATAAACCCGCTCTTTGGCCCGGGATTTTTCTTCGTCGCGACGCGCGCCACCAAATGCAGCATCAAACTGATATTTGTTCAGAGCCTGCTTCAGTGCTTGGGTTTTCATAATGTCAGTATGCTTTGAGCTACCGTGTGTAAAGGGACCCACACCTTCCTTTACACCTTCTTCATTGATGTGAACCAACAAGTCAAAGCCATATTTTTCAGCCTGACGGTCACGAAATTCGATCATTTCCTGGAATTTCCAGGTGGTATCAACATGAAGTAACGGGAAGGGGATTTTGCCTGGTGAAAATGCTTTACGTGCAAGGTGAAGCAGAACCGAAGAATCCTTTCCTACAGAATATAGCATGACCGGGTTGTCAAACTCGGCGGCTACTTCCCGAAAGATATGGATACTTTCGGCTTCGAGTTGTTTCAAATGCGTAATAGACGGTATTTCTGCTGTCATTGTCGAGTCCGATAGTTAGGTTATATACGAAACGATTATATGTATAGAACACTAGCATATTTAGATCACAAAGTATTATGCCATTTAGCTATTTGAGATAGCAGTTCTATATCACGGCTATAAAAATAAAATAATAATAATTTATTAGCCTCGCCGTTTGTACTAACGGGTTAAAGTAAAGTCATCTATGCAAGTAGGATGCACAGTTTTAAAAAGTGTAGCGGGTTGGCTAATTTTTGTGGATGTGATTTTTAAATCGCTTCTAAGTCATGAAGTTATATGGAGTTTAATAAAAAAGCCGCAGTCATGGACTACGGCTTTTATACTCTTTAAATGCTATTGATCACTCAGGGTGTCGCGAATTTACTTCAACTCTTCGCGAATTTTTTCCTGGAATGCATCGAAAGTTTCTTCAACACCTTCACGCGGTTTACCAAACTTCGAAAGCACCAGAATAGTGATACTGGATAGTACGAATCCTGGAACAATCTCATACATCCAGGCAGTCAGAGGCTGACCATCAACCTGAATCGGTGCATAAATCCAGAACAGAACAGTCAGGGCGCCGACCACCATACCACCTAGCGCAGCGCGGCGGGTCATATCACGCTTAAACAGACTGAACAGTACTAGTGGACCAAATGCTGCGCCAAAGCCAGCCCAGGCATTACTAACCAGGTCAAGAATGGTGCTGTCACGATCATAAGCCAGATAAATAGCTACCGCTGCAACCAGCACAACAGAAGCCCGGCCAGCAATCACCAGCTCAGTTTCAGAAGCGTCGCGACGCAGGAATGCCTGATAGAAATCACCGGTCAGCGAGCTTGAGGTAACCAGTAACTGAGAAGAAATCGTACTCATGATAGCGGCCAGGATAGCAGCCAACAGGAAACCACCGATCAGCGGGTGGAACAGAATTTGTGAAAGATGGATAAAGATGGTCTCCGGATCCAGGCCTTCAGTGCCCTGAGCGGTGACATACACCATACCAAACAGACCTGTCATCAGTGCACCGATGATAGACACAATCATCCAGCTCATACCGATGTTACGTGCAGTAGGCACGTCTTTCACCGAACGGATTGCCATAAACCGAACAATAATATGTGGCTGACCAAAGTAACCAAGTCCCCATGCCAGTAAGGACAAAATACCGACAAAGGTCAGATTTTCAGCTGTGCTCGCATCGGCAAAGGCGTTTAACAGGGCAGGATCAATCTCACGTACTGAGTCCATCGCCTGACCGAATCCACCTAACTCTGAGATAGTGACAATGGGTACCATCACCAGCGAGACGAACATGATACAGCCCTGTACAAAGTCAGTCATACTGACCGCCATAAAGCCCCCTACCAGCGTATAGGCAACTACCACGGCAGTGGTGACATAAAGACCGGTTTCATAGCTCAGGCCGAATGAGGATTCAAACAGTTTACCCCCGGCAACCACACCCGAAGAGGTGTACAGTGTAAAGAAGATCACAATAACAACCGATGCGATGACACGGAGCATGCGACTGTTGTCATCGAATCGATTTTCGAAGTAATCAGGCAGGGTAATTGCGTTATTCGCCAGCTCGGTATAAACCCGCAGACGTGGCGCAACGAGAATGTAGTTGGCAAAGGCACCGAGTACCAGACCAATGGCAATCCAGCCAGCCGACAAGCCTGACACATACATTGCGCCGGGCAGACCCATTAACATCCAGCCGCTCATATCTGATGCGCCTGCAGAAAGTGCAGTAACAGCCGGGCCTAGCTGTCTGCCACCTAGCATGTAGCCTTCCACACTGGTATCGGTTTGCCGGTATGCAAAAAGACCAATTCCCAGCATCACTACAAAGTAAAGACCAAGAGAAATTATTGTACCTGTTGCCATATATCCTTCCTTATTTTTTCGGGCATGCTAACAGGAACTTACGTAAGTCTCCACGAATGAGGACAAATTGAACTCAAATTATTTTTCGGAATATTTTTGTTCAAATAAGAGAAAAGCCACATTTAAATGTGGCTTTGAGGGTAAAAATCAGGCAGAAAACTGAATGTTTTGGCGAACTTTTTCGGCCATTGGATTAAGGTTCGCTCCTTTCTCTCCAACCACCATTATGCTTGCATTTTGCAATGTAAATCCGGTGCCATCATAGTTATCATTACCAAAGTTATTGGGCACTTTTTCGCCTTTCTCCTGCGGGATGACGAAAACAGACATTTTTCCCTGTTCTGTGTTTAGAATTAAATGTATTCCACTGGCGTTTTCAAGATGACAATAATTGACCACCTCAACGTTACCGATAGCGTTTTTAAGACTGCCACCATAACTGGCCAGACGAGCGTTTACCTGTTCCAAATCCATACTGCGACGAATCCGGGGCAGCTCCTGTTTAAGGTGCACTACATGGGTCAGTGCCTGATACCCTAAATCATGAGGCTGCTGGGTAACGAGCAGTGTTCCTACTACACCAGCGGTTAACGCTACAGAGGCAGCTAACGCCACGTACCAGCGGGTACGCTTTTTTTGCTGCACAAAATCGTCGGTGGCCTGTTGCCAGATGAGTTTATGTGCCAAATCATCAGGCACCGGTACTTTGGCGGCCTGTTTAAGCTCGGCGTTCATCAAGCGTAATTGTTCACGGAACGCTTTTTTATCCGGATCCTGCTGCGCGGCGGCGATGACTTCGGGATCAGTTGTGTCGGGGTCGGCATACACTCTGCGCCGAAACTCTAACTCATCCATTTTGTTGACCTCTTACTTCTGACTGTTTGCTCATCATGTCCCTGAGCTGGTTTCGCGCCCGGAACAGGCGCGTCATAACGGTGTTTTTATTCAGGTTAAGTTGTTCTGCAATCTCCTCTCCACTATAGCCAAACAGCAATTGCAGTATCAAAGGTTCACGATATTCCACTGACAAGCCGGCTAACAGACGCTGCATTTCACTATGCTCTACTGACCGTTCTGCCATGGATGTTTCATCGGCAACTGGCGTGTCGTCAATATCGACAAGGTCAAGCTGCTTACGTTCAAAGCGACGCGCATTTTCGCGCCGTACGATTGTAATTAGCCAGGACTTGGCTGCTTTCTCGTCTTTCAGTGAGTCAAGCGAGCGCCAGGCACGAAGAAATGTCTCCTGTACAATGTCCTCAGCAATACTGCTGTCTTTAACCAGGTAGTAGGCATAGCGAAAAATATCCGCATGAAAAGCATGTACCAGGGCTTCATAACGTTTTTGTTTTTCTTTCATGTCAGAGGAGACCTGACGTGGGGAGGATTTCTTTCGTAGCCCCAGCATATTTTTCCCTTTTTTACAGAAATTGTTGATAAACAAACAAAAGGTCACTGCAAAATATAGCGTATTTTTGACTGTTGTCAGGGACTATAACGCAGACAGGGGTTCAGGAGGGGATGTTTTGAACAGGCCGGCGCTGTGCCGGCCTGGTTGTCGTGGGGATAAAGCGTTACTGTGCTGCGGTCTGCGCTATCCAGCGGTCGATTTTCTGCTCAAGCACAGCCAGGGGAACCGGCCCGTCTTTGAGAATTTCATCGTGGAATCCGGCAAAGTTGAACTTATCGCCCAGTTTTTGCTGTGCTTTGTCACGTAATTCCATAATTTTCAGCTTACCAATCATGTATGCGGTAGCCTGGCCGGGCAGGGCAATATAACGCTCTATAGCCTTTTGCGCGTCATACTGTGGATTAGGTGTGTTTTCCACCAGATACTCCACGGCTTCCTCCCGGCTCCATTGCTTGGCATGCAGGCCGGTGTCTACAACCAGTCGGCATGCCCGCCACAGTTCCATCGCCAGTCGGCCAAAGTCAGAGTAGGGATCTTCATAAAATCCCATATCTTTGGCCAACTCTTCACTATACAATCCCCAGCCCTCGGTATAAGCCGTTGCACTGATGTATTTCTGGAATTCAGGAACGCCTTCAAGCTCGGTGGCAATAGCACGTTGCATATGGTGACCAGGGATCCCCTCATGGTAAGCCAGTGCTTCCATCTGATAGGTTGGCATGGCCTTCATATCGTAAAGGTTGGCATAGTAAATACCGGGACGGGAACCATCTTTAGAGGGGTTTTGATAAAACGCCTTACCGGCCGATTTTTCACGAAAAGCTTCTACCCGTTTAACCACAATGTCGGCTTTTGGGACTAGTCCGAAATACTCAGGCAGGGCGTCACGCATCGTGTCTATAATAGCCTTGGCTTCTTTTAAATAGCGCTCACGGCCGGCTTTATCGCTGGGATAATAAAACTGTTCGTCGTCGCGCATAAAGGCAAAAAATTCCTGCAACGAGCCGTCAAATTCCACCTGTTGCATAATTTCTTTCATCTGGCGATGAATGCGAGCCACATTATCCAGGCCAATTTTGTGCACCTCATCGGCGCTCAGGTCAGTGGTGGTGTACCAGGCCAGACGGTTTTTGTACCACTCATCGCCATTAGGTAAACGCCAGACGCCATCGCCTTCCGGGGTCAACTCTCGCTGTTGTTCAAACTTAGCAATCAAATCGGTGTAGGCTGGTTTTACTGAGGTCAGCAGGGCTGCTTTTGCTTCTTCAAGCAAACCTTGCTTCTCGGTGTCAGTTATCTCCAGGGCACGTACTTTGGTATTAAAATCTTCCCAAAGCGTGGAATTTTCTTCGCTGGTATCAAACGGTGCGCCTGAAATCACATTGTTGGCTGCTTCAATCATCTGATCGTATGACCAGGCTGGAGGAAACACGCCGGCTTTCTGGCGCAGATCAAGCTGGTCGATTATCTGACTGAAGTAGGTGTCGACATTATCCAGTCGGCTGATATAAGCCTTGGCGTCTTCTTTGTTATTGATGGTGTGCATGTTAATCAGCAAGCTGGGCACACTGGTGTGCGGGCCATAAAACTGGTTAACGATATAGGTATGATGACGGAATTTATCGTTCTCGATAGCGCGCTCAAGTTTGTAGCGGTACAGTTTCAGGCTGAGTTTTTCCTGATCATCCAGCTTGCTTTCATCAAAGGTATCCAGCTCTTCAAGACGATTTTTGGCAATCGCGGTAGACTGTTCGATAAATTCTTCGCTGACATTGTCCCACTTATCATAATCCCACTTATAGCCAAGATAAGACTGGAAAGTAGGCGAACGTTTGAGAT
Organism: Salinimonas lutimaris; assembly: GCF_005222225.1. Lineage (GTDB taxonomy): Bacteria > Pseudomonadota > Gammaproteobacteria > Enterobacterales > Alteromonadaceae > Alteromonas > Alteromonas lutimaris. The sequence continues at coordinate 2,921,232 of NZ_CP036536.1, read as the reverse complement.
CTTCTTCAAACGTGCGCTCAAAAAAAGCGGCCAGACGTTCTGATTCTGGTTGCGCGGCAATTTCTTTGGTGGTTTCGGTTTCACCACCATTAACCGGTTCTGCTGGTTTTTTTGCCGGTGAGCAGGCCAGTAGCCCGCTCACTGCCAGCGCAATAGCGCCCAGGCGAAAGCTGGATTGTTTCATTCTGTCTCCCTGTGCGCTGCAAGTTCACCATTATAAACCAGCGCCTCAGGGGATCAGGAATACAAGGGAGGCAGCGCCTGTTGTTTTGATTTCTGCAGTTGTAGCCACTGCTGTCGGACCGACGCTATAGCCTGTGCCATGGCGTCTTTATCCCATTTAGTATGCCCATTGCCATAACAGGATGCCAGCATATTATCCAGATGTGGCTGCAGGGAGGCCGTCAGGGACCAGTCAGCCGGCCGGCCGGTAGTGACCGGACTGATGCTGTTAAGCCACTGGGACAGCGCCCGCTGGATCTGATTGACCGAGCCGCCGGACAGAGCCTGTTGTAATTGCTGATAATACTGCTGCTCGGTCGATTCACCCGGCGTGCCGGACACCCCGGTAGCAGTAGACTGAGGGAGCTGACCCAGCTTACGACGGTAGTACGCAATCACCACTATCAACAAAACCACAAGCAACAGTACTAACGCACTGAGTATCATCAGCCACGGCGACGATGGTACCGCCGGACTTTCTGTCGCAGGCTGTTCTGTGGTCGGGGCGACCGCCGTGTTATCTGAGGTGCCGGCTGTAGAGGGCGGTGGCGCTGGTGCAGCGCTGGCGGCGGTATCGGGTTTTACCTCAATCTGGCGGGCCGGCAGTTTGGCATATTCAGTCTGACCGGTGCTTACGTTAAACCACGGAATCGTGATGTCAGGCAGCACAAATAAGCCCGGTTTGGTTGGGATCACTGCGGTGGATTCTACCCGCTGGGCAATCAGGGTGTTGTTTTTGTCGACCGTGGCGGTTTTGGCCTGATCAGGGTAGGTTTTAAAACCCGGTGGATAGTTTTTCGGAAACTCGGGTAGTTGTTCTTCCACCACGCCTGTGGCGGTCAGTGTGATAGTACGGGTAACCGGCTCGCCCACTTTAAAGGTTGCATTTTGCGGCCATTCTTCGTTGATATCCACATACTCACTAGGCAGCCAGTGATAATCAATATCGGCCGGTTCGGGTTTAACCGTGATGGTAATATCCGGGCCCAGCCGGTTAATGGTTTGAGTACGGTTGAAAAAACCAAAACTCTGGCGGGTGTTTGGCGCCATCACCTCGCCGGTAAATACCGGTCCTCTTAAACGATATTCACCGGAGCGCTGGGGAACGACCGCAAAGTTTCTTTCAATCACGGTATAGCGGCGACCATTAACAATCTCTGTAGAACGCTTGTCATCGCCCAACTGTGAAATTTGCGCTTGCTCCATTTCCGGGGCCTGTAATGTGCCTCGTTCAATATCTGAAGCCAAATACAGTTTGACGGTGTAGCGGATTTGCTGATGAAGATATACCTCGGTGCTGTCGGCAGAGGTGGTGACGTAATAATCCCGGGCCTCTTGCTGCTGATCTTCACCAGCCTGCTGGACCGGAATGACCTTCACCTGAATGGGCTGCGTCTGCTGACCGCCAATTGAAAATGAGGGTATGGTGAATGTCCCTTTATCGCGAGGAAATAACACCGTGGTCCAGGTTACCGAGTCCGTGCGGCTACCATTAACAATACTGGTGCGATTACTGATAGAGGTGCGGCCTACCACAAAATCATTTAGCAGCGGCGAGCTGTCAAAGGCGTCACGGTCAGCATCGCCAGTGGCTGTGACCGATAACCGAATAGCTTCATCAACCATCACCGGATTTTTATCAATCCCGGCAACGACACTGTTTACCTGCGCCTGAAGATGCAGGCTGACAACTAAACCAAACAGAATTAACCATACCTTTTTCATTTACCACTCACTCTGGTTGGACGGCGGGCGTCGATGCTGACGTTGTTGTGCCTCCAGTTGCATTTTGCGTTTAAGTAAAAATGCAGGATCATCAGGAATCCGGCGTTTCAGGTTTTCCAGACGCTGCATATTTTCTTTTTCTTCTTCTGTCAGCGGGTGTTCACTGACACCCGCAGTATCAGCCTGTTCGCTGGCCTGAGCATCTTTCTCTTCGGCTTGTTGTGCCCTGGCCGCTGCACTTTGCTCATTCTGAGATGATGAGTCCGTGGTGCTGTCCTGTGCTGATGCGTTCTGCTGTGTTTGGTTATCTTGCTGAGCACGGGCTGACGGTTGCTTACCGGATGAGTCAGTCTCATTGCGATTATCCTGTTGCGCAGAGTCACTGTTCTGTTGTCCGGATGGTTGTTGTGACGCTGAGCGTTGAGCATCATCAGAATTCTGCTGTGCGGTATTATCCTGACTTTTTTGCTGGCTGGAAGAATCCGCGTTATCAGAGGCAGAATGGTCTTGCGGCGATGATGAATTGTCACCAGACTGGCTCTGCTGTTGCTGTTGCTGTTGCTGTTGCTGTTGCTGTTGCTGTTGTTGTTGCTCCAGCAGTTTCTCAATCAGCGCTTTATTGGCTTTTGCATCAGCATGGTCAGGCTCGCTGGCCAGAACATCATTGTAAGCTTGCAGTGCATCCTCATAGCGGCCCAGCCGGGTCAGCGCATTACCTTCATTGTACTTCGCCTGCGGGCCATGTTGTTGTGCAAATAACGCGGCAGCCGTGTCGTAGTCACCCGCCTGATATGCAGCCGATGCCCGCCATTGAGTATCCTCAAAGGTTTGGACTGCCGCATCGAATTGCTGCTTGCGGTAGAGCTTCCGGCCTTGCTGATCAGCATTTTTAAACGTGGTATCCAGCCAGCTGAGGGGCTTGGCTGTCACCTCTTGCTGCTGCGCATGGACAGGAGGCGATAACATCGGGATGCTTGCGAAGAGCAGCAACACAGCAAAGATACCACGCCGGAAAAAGGGCAGGACCAGGGGCAGGCACAGCAATAGCAGGTAAGGACCGGCCTCCTGCCATTTGTCGCCGCCCATCACGTTGTCAGTCTGTTTGGCATCCTGTTGTTTGGCTGCCTGTGAGGCGCGGGCCAGCGCTTTGATATCACTATCATTGCTAGCCAAACCGATATACTTTCCTCCACCGCTGCGGGCCAGAGTTTTAAGCTGAGCTGCGCGCATCTTTGGAACCACAATCTGGCCGCGGCTGTCTTTGAGTAATTCTCCGTTGGCTTGCTTAATTGGCGCTCCGTCGCGGGTACCTATACCCAGAATATGCAGGGTATAAGGGGAGTCCTGCAAGAAGGCTTGCAGCTCACCCATCTGGGATAACTCCACACCATCAGTGACCCAGTAAATATCCCCCTGTTTATAGCCGGCATTCTGGAGCAGATCACTGGCACTGAGAAACCCCGCCAGCGGATCGCTGCCGGCCACTGGCATGATTTCTGGGCTCAGGCTGGGGATCAGTGCAGACAGGTTACGATAGTCTGCGGTTAGCGGGCTGATGGTAAAGGCGTCACCTGCGTAGGCGACCAGACCGGTTTCTCCGTCACCAATGGCTTTCACTAAATCCATGGCTTTATATTTGGCCCGGGTCAGACGATCCGGTGCCACATCCGTACTGCGCATGGATAGGGACATATCCATAACCACCACATGTCCGGCCTGAACCTGATAAACCGGTTGGGGCAAGCGTTGCCAGGTTGGCCCTGCCAGTGCCAGCGTGGCCAGAACCCAGCAAATCAACAGCAATCCGGGAAGCCAGGAACCGCTTTGCTGCTGTTTACCGGCAACCATATGCTGATAAAGATGCGGTGCAATCACACCCTGCCAGCCTGACTGTTGTTTACGCCAGTATTTAAAGCCGGCAAACATCAGTATGGCGGGAAGCAGGGCCAGCAACCAGTAAGGGCGAATAAAATGAAAGTGTTGCAGAATATCGCTCATGCTAGTGCTGTGCTCCTGCTGTAACAGAATTCAGGCTCAGGCGCGGTTTTATAATAGCCACAGCCACCAGAAGAAAGCTTACGATCAGGGCTGCTGCCAGCGGGTAGAAAAACAGGGCTGTCAGCGGGCGTAATTTCTGACCATCTGCCTCAATCGGCTCCAGTTCATCCAGCCGGCTGTAAATCTGTTCCAGTTCACTGACATCCCTGGCGCGAAAATACTTACCACCAGTTGAATTGGCAATATCGGTCAGCATGTCCTCGTCCAGCTCCTGAGAAGGATTGACCTGCCGGCTGCCAAAGAAACTCTGCACCACCATAGAGTCGGCGCCCACACCAATAGTGTAAACAGTAACGTCATTTTCCACAGCCAATTCCTTTGCCTGAGCCGGCGTAATATTTCCTGCCGTGTTTTGACCGTCAGTCAGCAAAATAACCACTTTGTTGGTTTTTTTCTTGTCATCGAAGCGCTTTACGGCAAGTCCGATAGCATCGCCAATCGCGGTTTGTTCGCCCACCAGACCAATCACGGCCTCATCCAGTAATTGCGCCACAGTTTGCCGGTCGAAAGTCAGCGGCGCCTGCAAATAGGCGGTATCGGCAAATAGAATCAGCCCCAGACGATCTGATAACCGGCGTTTGATAAAATCGTGCAGCACGGATTTTGTCATGGTCAGTCGATTGACCCGATCACCATTTAGGGTCATATCATCGATTTTCATACTGCCGGACAAATCCACCGCCAGCATCATTTCCCGCCCTTCATTAGGAACGCTGACCGGCTCGCCAAGCCACTGTGGTCTGGCGGCAGCGGTGATCAGTAAAAGCCAGATGAGGCTCAGTAGCACCGGCAGGGTAACCGACCGGGCGGCTACTGTGCTGTGTTCTGTTTGGCCGGGTAGCACTGCTGGCACATGTAATGCCGCATCCTGTTGCTGCGCCTTACCCGGCAACAGCCACACTAATAATGGCAAGGGAAGCAGAAAAAAAGCCCACCACCAGACAAACTCAACCATGCCGGGCTCCGGTGTCAGACTGAGCGGCTGCGTCGGCCACCTGGCGGAAATTGGCTTTGCTTAACCAGTCCAGCGCGGCTTTCTGGCAGGTGTCAAAACTTCCTGGGTCCGGTTTGGCTGGCTGATAAAGCATATCCTGTAGTTGTCCAAGCCGGCTGGCCACCGCAGATTTAGGGCCGCTTCTGAGCTGGCTAATCATAAACTGAGTCCAGCGCTGGCCATACAGGCCTGACATTGTTTCGGCCGGAAAATAAGCCATAGCGGTGCGCTTGAGAATCTGATTAATCTGACTGGGCCAGTCATTATGACTTACGCTGATCTCCCGCACCGCTTGCTGAGCCTGACGGCGGGCTGCATTGAAGCGTCGCTGACGACGCCACCAGACGACGGCGCTAATAATACAGACGGCGGCCAGAATGATCAGTACCCACCAACCCCACGCCAGCGGCCAGACCGCTACTTCAGACGGCGGATGGATATCTTTTAATTGCGCCAGCATTTGTTGTTCTTGTTCGTTCATTGGCTGCGAAAACCCTGTGAATTTAGCTGTTCATCCAACGCCTGTCCGGCACTGATGAGTTGTAACGATATACCGGCCAGTTGTAGCGCGTTTTTAATGTGCTGTGACTGCTGCTCACGAAAATGCTGATATTGCATCTGTTGTTGCTGACTACCCAGTAACCAGCTTTGCCGGTGGATGCCATCAGTCACCTGAACCCGGCGCTGATTCGGAACATCAGGCAGGGCCTGTTCCAACGGGTCAGTAATCATCAGTGCTTTAACCTCGCAATGACGACTTAACGTAGTCAGGTGCTGACACGCTGTAGCTGATAGCTGGCTAAAATCTGAAATAACATAAACCAGGCTACCCGGGCGAGCCAGTCGGCGGGCACGGGCACAACTGTCTTCAAATGCCTGGGCAGACGGGGTGGCAGAGCTTTGCGTCTGGCTTATCTGAATCAGCTGGTGGCAGATAGATAACACCGATTGTTTGCGAGACTGAGGTTTGCACTCACGATGCAGGGTATCTGAAAAAATCAGTGCGCCGGTTTTATCGCCGCGCTGTACCGCAGCCCAGCTAATGAGTGAGGTAAGGTGTGCAGCCTGCACACTTTTTAGCAGCAGCTGAGTACCAAATCGCATTGGCCGGGAGAGATCGCATAGTACGAATACCGGCCGCTCTCGTTCTTCACGATAAATTTTGGTGTGGGTTTTCCCGGTCCGGGCTGTCACCCGCCAATCAATTGCACGAATATCATCCCCGGGCTGGTAGTGACGAGCCTCGTCAAACTCCATCCCGCGTCCCTTATGCTTGCTAAGATACATGCCAGACATCGCCGCATGAAGCTGCTTGCCAGGTTTAAGGTTAATCAGTTGCGTTAACTGCCGATACCGCAACAACTCTGTCATATCCAGATTAACGCCGTCTGACTGCAACTGCTGCAGCCACTGTTGATGGTTTTTCATGAGCTAGGGAACAGCCACCTTCTGAACAATGCGATCCAGTACCTGATTAGCGGTAATACCCTGAGCTTCCGCCTGATACGACAGAATCAGGCGATGCCGTAATACATTGTGGACAACGGCCTGAATGTCATCAGGGCCGACAAAGTCGCGGCCTGCCAGCCACGCATGAGCCCGAGCACAACGGTCCAGAGCAATGGTGGCCCGCGGGCTGACACCCATTTCAATCCATTGCGCAAGGTCTGCATCAACGACTGCCGGTGTTCGGGTTGCCATGATCAGCTGCACCAGATACTGCTCCAGCTCAGGTGCCATATGCAGCGACAATGCCTGTTTGCGCGCGGTGAAAATATCTGCCTGAGTCAGGCGCACTGGTTTAGCCGCTGCGCTATCGAGATCTTCGCCCCGGGTCAGGCGCAGGATATCCAGCTCGGTATCTGCGCCCGGATAATCAATTTCCACATGCATCAAAAAGCGATCCAGCTGGGCTTCAGGTAGCGGGTAGGTGCCTTCCTGTTCCAGCGGGTTTTGTGTGGCCATGACCAGAAACAGCGGGGGAAGGGTGTAGGTTTTGTTACCCACGGTTATCTGCCGCTCAGCCATCGCTTCCAGTAACGCTGACTGTACTTTAGCCGGCGCCCGGTTAATCTCGTCTGCCAGTACCAGATTGTGGAACAGCGGCCCTTGCTGAAAAACAAATTCACCGGTTTCGGGGCGGTAAATATCCGTACCGGTCAGGTCGGCCGGCAACAGATCCGGCGTAAACTGGACCCGGTGAAAATTACCGTCGATACCATTAGCCAGTGCATTGATAGCGCGGGTTTTAGCTAACCCCGGCGGTCCTTCAACTAATAAATGTCCGTCGGCCAGTAAGGCGACAAGAAGACTGCGGGTAAGCTGGCTCTGGCCAATAATCTGCGAGTTCAGGTAAGCGAAAAGTTGCTGAAACTGCTCTGCTGCCATGATGTTATCTATTCCTAATACAAACCGGTATGACGTGCACAGTGCACATCACAAAACGTGCCTTCAATACAGACACAAAACTTCATATATGGTTCCAACATAAATCTTCAAGTTGTTGACGTAAATTCGTTTTTGTTCTGGTCTATGATTGTGCATGCGGTATGCTGAGACTGTCAGCGCGTACTGCATTATTATCCTGTGACATTAGCAGGATTACTACGAGGAAGAAACGGCGAAGCATCAGACTGGCTCTATTAACGCCGATGTAAGGCAGCATTTGCTATTTCGTTGATAGTCTGTAAAATCGGATTAAATACAGGTCAGACCACTTGTGTGAGTGGCGAACGATTCAGGTACATTATGGCTAAGAAACAAGAAGTTACAACGCGCTCGGGCGATCGTATTGCGATTGTTTCCGGTTTGCGCACTCCGTTTGCAAAGATGGCAACTTATTTTCATGGCGTTCCGGCTGTGGATTTGGGCAAGATGGTGGTGAATGAACTGCTCATCCGTAATGGTGTAGCACCAGAGTTGGTTGATCAGGTTGTCTATGGGCAGGTTGTTCAGATGCCAGAAGCGCCTAACATCGCCCGCGAAATTGTGCTGGGTACCGGCATGAATGTGCATACAGACGCTTACAGCGTATCGCGCGCCTGTGCCACCAGTTTTCAGTCAGCGGTAAACATTGCTGAAAGTATGATGGCTGGCACTATTCAGGTAGGCATTGCCGGTGGTGCAGACTCAACATCGGTGTCGCCTATCGGGGTGTCTAAAAATCTGGCCCGCACACTGGTTGACTTGCAAAAAGCCAAAACCATGGGGCAGAAATTCAACTTATTCAAAAAGCTGAGCTTTAAAGATTTAATGCCGGTACCGCCGGCTGTGGCTGAGTATTCGACAGGTTTGTCGATGGGCGATACTGCCGAGCAGATGGCCAAAACCCATAGTATTTCCAGACAGGAACAAGACAAGCTGGCACACCGTTCCCATTCTTTTGCTGCCCAGAGTTGGGAAGCCGGAAAGCTGGATAATGAAGTGATGACCGCTTACGCCGAGCCTTTTAAAGGCGCGCTGGGCCGGGATAATAATGTCCGTTTTGATTCTACCCTGGAAGGCTATGCCAAACTGCGTCCGGTCTTTGATCGCAAGTATGGCTCAGTTACTGCCGCCAACGCCACGCCCCTGACAGACGGGGCATCAGCGGTGTTAATGATGACGGAGAGCCGGGCTAAAGAGCTGGGCTACACGCCTTTAGGCTATATCCGCAGTTATGCGTTTTCGGCCATTGATGTATGGGAAGACATGCTGATGGGGCCGTCGTATGCCACACCTATCGCGCTGGATCGCGCTGGTATGACATTAAACGATTTAACCCTGATTGAGATGCACGAGGCGTTTGCCGCCCAGACACTGGCTAACGTGAAAATGTTTGCCAGCGATAAATTTGCCAAAGAAAAGCTGGGCCGCGATAAAGCGACCGGTGAAATCGATATGGACAAATTTAACGTGATGGGGAGCTCGATTGCCTATGGACACCCCTTTGCCGCCACCGGGACACGAATGATTACGCAAATGCTGAATGAACTGCAGCGTCGTGGAGGTGGTACCGGTCTGCTAACTGCCTGTGCAGCAGGTGGCCTGGGTGCAGCAATGATCGTGGAGACAGAGTAATGAGTCAGGAAACCAAACAAGTGAATACTGAAGAGACCATCGCCGCACAAAGTGCGTTCAGTTTACATAAAAAAGATAATGGCGTGGCCGTACTGACTATTGATGTACCCGGTGAGTCCATGAATACCCTGAAAGCAGCCTTTACCGAACAGGTAAACGCCATGCTAGATGAGATTGATGCAGATAAAAGCATCAAAGGAGTGGTGGTCGTCAGTGGCAAGAAAAAATCATTTATTGCCGGCGCTGATATCAGCATGCTGGCAGCCTGCAAAACAGCCGAAGATGCCCAGAAAATTGCCGCGGGAGGTCAGGAGGTATTTGACCGGATCGAAAAAATGCGGGCTACGTTTGTTGCAGCTATTCATGGCCCTGCCTTGGGTGGTGGTCTGGAGCTTGCGCTGGCGTGTCACTATCGCGTGTGTACAGATGACTCGGCGACCCAGCTGGGCTTACCTGAAGTGCAGCTAGGCCTGTTACCCGGCAGCGGCGGTACGCAGCGTTTGCCACGGTTGATAGGTGTGCAGCAGGCAATGAAGATGATCCTGACCGGGGCGCCGGCACGAGCCAAGCAAGCCAAAAAATATGGCATTGTGGATGAGGTTGTGCCATTAAGCGTGCTGGTGGATGTGGCAGAGCAGTTTGCGTTAAAGCGTAAGCCAGAACGTGCTGCGCCGCAAAAAGGCATGATGGCTAAATTGCTTGAGCAAAATGGCATGGGCCGCTCGGTGATGTTTAAAAAAGCCAGAGAGCAGACGTTCAGCAAAACCAAGGGCAACTATCCGGCACCGGGCAAAATCATTGATGTGATTGAAACCGGCATGAACGAGGGAATGGCAGCTGGCCTGCGGGCAGAAGCAAAAGCGTTTGGTGAGTTAGTTATGACGCCGGAGTCCTTCCAGTTACGCCAGATTTTCTTTGCTACCACAGAAATGAAAAAAGAACATGGTGTTGAAGGCGTTGAGCCGCGCAAAGTGCTTAAGTCTGGCGTGTTAGGTGGCGGCCTGATGGGCGGAGGCATTGCCTTTGTGTCGGCGACAAAAGCGGGCGTGCCGGTGCGGATTAAAGATATTCGCCCGGAAGGTATTGCCAATGCGATGAAGTATTCTTATGACCTGCTTAATGCGAAAGTGAAAAAGCGTCATCTGATGAAATCGCAGATGCAAAAGCAATTGTCATTATTAACCGGCTCGCTGGATTACAACGGATTTGCAGATACTGATATCGTGATTGAGGCGGTGTTTGAAGATGTCGGCCTGAAACAGTCTATGGTGACGGATATTGAGGCAAACTGTAAAGAAAATACTATTTTTGCTTCTAATACTTCATCTATTCCGATTGGTCAGATTGCTGAAAAAGCCAGCCGTCCTGACAATGTAGTAGGTCTGCATTATTTCTCACCGGTTGACAAAATGCCGCTGGCTGAAATTATTGCGCATGATAAAACGTCAGACGAAACCATCTCCACTACCGTGGAGTTTGCCCGCAGACAGGGTAAAACACCAATTGTAGTGAAAGATGGCGCGGGTTTTTATGTCAACCGGATTCTGGCACCGTACATGAATGAAGCCGCTAATTTGCTGCTGGCCGGTGAACCGGTAGATCATATTGATAAATCTCTGGTCAAGTTTGGCTTCCCGGTTGGCCCGGTTAAGCTACTTGACGAAGTGGGGATTGATGTTGGGACTAAAATCATTCCTATTCTGGTTGATGCATTTGGTGAGCGCTTCACCGCACCAGAAGCCTTTGACAAAGTGCTGGCTGATGATCGCAAAGGCAAGAAAAACAAGAAGGGCTTCTACCTGTATGAGGGGAAAAAGCCAGGTAAGGAAGTGGATGAAAGCATCTATAGCCTGCTTAATGTTACGCCTTCTTCAACCAAGAGTGAAAAGGAAGTGGCCGAGCGTTGTGTGCTGATGATGCTGAACGAAGCTGCGCGTTGCCTGGAAGAAGGTGTTATCCGAAACCCACGTGATGGGGACATTGGAGCGATCTTTGGTATTGGCTTCCCGCCTTTCCTGGGTGGGCCATTCCGCTATATGGACACCTTAGGGTCAGCCAAGGTAGTCGAAAAACTAAGACATTACGCTGCCAAATCAGGAGATAAGTTCACGCCTTGTGATTATCTGGTCAATATGGCTGAAGAAAACAAAACCTTTTACTAAATAAAGGCTTTATAGCAAAAACCCGGCAAAGGCCGGGTTTTTTAATGCCTGAAACAAAATTTTAACATTAAAGGTGCAATATCAGCCTTGCTTTGTTTGATATCTGGCCAACTAAAACTTTATATAGTTGAATAGCTTAGTCTTAATTCGCTGTGTATAGATGGCAAAAAACAGTGTTTTAGCTGAAAATTGTGTTCAATATCTGTACAATAATGTTTCGTTTCAATCAGAGAGGTAATCCGATGTTAGCAGGCTTGTGGCCTTTTGGACTGGTAGTTCTGGCAGTTTTTTTTAGTGCGTATTTCTATGTAGAGGCAACCAAGGCTGGTATGAAGCGGGTTAACTGGGCGTTAGCCGGGGCAGTAATGGGGCCTATGCTAATCCCATTGTTTACTATGCATCGGTATATCCTGATGAAGCGGGATAGCGGATATAATAATGTCTGGATGCAGGCTTAAGAGCTCAAAGGGATATCTATCCCCTTGAGCCAAAATCTTAATATGTGATGATACCACATTCACAAGTCCCAGGCTTTTTGCCTTGCAATTCCTGAGTAGTTTGAGCCACTGGCTTTTCCAACGGACGGGCGCTTTCCTGAGTATCGGCTGTTACAGGCGTGCTGGTCGATAATACTAGTGCAACTGCGTATGCTTTTAACATGTGTTATTCCTTTTTTATGAAAAGTATCGTTGTTTGGATATTATTATTTGAACTAACAAACCGTCAGGACATGCTGGCCGGTTACTCTTAATATATAGCGATACTCGTGCCAACTTTTTTACTATTATTTTTGGGCTTTTTGAACGGGTTTAGTCAAAAAAATGACGTTTTAGTGTGATTTTTTACTGAGCTTTACGATGGGGGAGCGTCAAAAAATAGACTTTAGTTGTAGTGATGGTTTTTTGACATGCTTTTTTACTGTTAACGCCTGAATCTGCTACGGATACGGCAATGGCCGTCTGACCAGACTATGCCGCTGTGCCGGCAAACTGATGCCGACACCGGAATATAAGTAGGAAGGTGCGAGTCTAAATGATAGAAAATTAAGGTTAGTGCGAGCTGTGCTTGTTAATCAGCTGATGCAGCTTCTGGTTTTCAAGTAACAGCTGCTCAAAACGGTCTGCACTTAGCGGGCGGCTATACAGGTAACCCTGCAACATTTCACAGTCATAACGACGTAAAATCGCCAGCTGCTCTTCTTCTTCCACTCCTTCAGCAACCACCTTTAAGCCCAGGTTATGGGCAATCTGGATAATCGCCGCGGCCATGTGCCGGTCTACATTGCTTTTGGCAATATCATCAATAAATGCTTTATCGATTTTAAGCGTGTTGAGCGGGAAGCGCTTTAGGTAGGCCAGTGAAGAATAGCCGGTCCCAAAGTCATCCAGCGCCAGGTGAATGCCTTTTTCTCTCAACCGTTCCATCATTCTCAGGCCTTCTTCAGGATTTTCCATCAGCGTGCCTTCTGTCAGTTCGCACTCCAGGTGGAGCGGTGACAGGCCGACTTCGGTCAGAATTTTGGTAATGCGATCATCAAGATCTGACAGTTCAAACTGTTTGGCTGACAGGTTTACGGCGACCCGGCCACTGAATATTCCCTGGCTGACCCAGCGCTTGGTATCAATAAGGGCTTTACGCAGCACCTGTTCGCCAATTTCAATGATTTGACCGGTCTGCTCCGCCAGGGGAATAAACTGCCCCGGGCTGACAATGCCCTTACTGGGATGCTCAAAGCGTACCAGCGCTTCCATACTAACCAGGCGACCGGAGTTAATATCTACCTTGGGCTGATAATAGACACTGAACAAATCATCTTTAATACCTTGTCTGATCAGGTTTTCAATCTGCAGCTGGCGCACCGCATTCTGGTTCATCTCACCACTGAAAAATTTGTAGCTGTTGCCACCGTTGTTCTTGGCAAAATACATGGCAGTGTCGGCATTTTTCAGCATTTCCTGGGGCGTTGTACCATCGTCAGGGTAAAAAGCGATTCCAATACTGGCGCCCAGCACAAATTCCTGTTTGTTGATGATAAATGGCCGGGCCAGAATATCCAGCAGTCCCTGAGCAAAGTGGGTAATCAGGTGGATATCAGATTTATCCTCCAGCAACACACTGAACTCGTCGCCACCCAGTCTATAGCAGGTGGCCGTTTTTCCGGTCATTCGCTGTATACGCTTGGCAATTTGTTTTATCAGTACGTCGCCAGTTTGATGGCCCAGGGAATCATTAATCTTTTTAAAGTTATCCATGTCCAGGCAGAGCAGGGCATGACTCTCGCCGCGGCGCACCAGATTGGCATGACTGGCCTGAAAAAACGATCGGTTAGGGAGGTCTGTCAGCGGGTCGGTATTGGCCAGCTTAAGCAATTCTTTTTCAGTGCTCTTGCGGGACGTGATATCAGAAAATACGCCTACAAAATGACTGATTTTTCCGTCATCATCATGCACAGCATCGATATTAAGCTCAATTTCAAACTTGTCTCCATTGACCCTGACAGACTCCACCTCGCCAAACCAGTTACCTTTAACTTTAAGGGTTTTCTTAATCTCCTCAGTGAAAGGTTCTGGATACTGATGGAAAAACAGGTAGCTGGCCAGTGCCTGCTCGCGGGTTTCGCCGGTATAACGGCAATAAGCATTATTAACAGAAATAAATTTGAAGTTCGTGTTAGTAATGAACACCCCTTCAGAGATGTTCTCAATCGAGCGTTTAAACAGGTTGAGCTGTTCTTCGGCTTCTTTCAGATGATGGATATCCTTCAGGGTACCGGTCATTCGCACTGGCTGACCGTTATGGTCCCTGGAAACCACCTTGCCGCGATCCAGAACCCAAATCCACCGGTTGCTAAATGTTTTAGCCCGGTAGGCCTGTTCATAAAACTCAGACTGACCTTCAAGATGAGCTTTAAGCGACTGTTGCACCCGCAACAGGTCATTAGGATGGATGTTGGCATCATACGCGCTGGTAGTGCGAATATTATCCTGTGGAAAATCCAGCGTGCCCCAGGTGTTGGAGCGAAAAACCTGGCCGCGGTACACATCCCAGTCCCATAATTCGTCGCCACTGCTCCACAGAGTCAGTTTCAGCCGCTCCTCAGACTCTTTAATGGCCAGCTGATTTTGTTTGCGCACTTGATACTGGCGCAGAATAAACAGCATGATACAACTGGCAATAACGGCATACAAAACTAGTGCGGGAGTTTGAAGCCAGGGGGGGCGTTCTATTGTAATCTTCAATATTGCTGGGTCAGACCATAGCTTACCAGACTCTCTTGCTTGTACCTCAAACTCATAATTACCAAAACTAATGTTATTAAATTGAGCAACTCTGTTGATATCAGATAGGAGCCAGTTTGAGTCATAGCCAACAAGTTTATATCGATACTCCGTTAAATCAGGAGTAGATGGATTTACGAGGAGAAATGAAAAGCTAAACCGTGACTCAAAATGATTAAGTGTGATTGAAGCCCCTTTTCTCAGAATCTTTTCTTTAGGAAACACCTGATCTTTATCGTTGTTTCCGAATATTTTCATAGAATTTATTACAGGAGTAGCAGTTTTTTTTGTATCATCTTTTAAAGACTCAACATAGTCACGAGTGATAACGTTAAACCCCAAATTCCCACCGAAGATCAAGCTATGGTTTTTAGTATGTAGAGATGCCCCTTCATTAAAGTTATTATTTTCCAGTAAAATTCCAGGAAGTGTCTTCTTGACTTCAAAGTCAATCAGATCGAAAGCATAAATTTCCTTAGTGGTAGCAATCCATAAAGTATTTTCAAACCCTTCAGCAGCAAGAGATGAGGTGATATTTCCCGCTATCTCTTTTTGTTCTTTAATCTGAAAAGTGCTTCCGTTTATATGAGTTATTTTATTGTCTAGACTAACAACCCAAATCGATCCTCTCCATTTGTAGACTTTTGATATATTTGATAAAGGAAGTTTGTCATTTACTGAATATTCAAGAGAAAATTTATTTTCTAGCGTATTGTAAATTAGTACTCTTTCCTTACTTGAAATCCAAAGTTTGTTTTCAGAAAGGTAGACCGGTTTGTAATATCCTTTACTTAACTCTGGTTGATGATGACAATGCACAAGGCTTTCTTTACTAAAATTTCTTTTCAGAGCAAGAATCCTGATTTCACATATCTCGGATTTTTGATTATTAACAATCCAAATCTTATCATCATTTTTTAAAAAGCTATCTATGAAAAAATTATCGAGTATGCTTGTCTCGAATTTGAGCCCTGAAGAAACTTGGCTGTAAGCTTTTACTCCAGATGAAGTGGCAAGCCAGAAGTTTTGGTTTTTATCAATTGCTAAATCCCAAATAGTAAATTCTTCGTCTTGCAAAAAGTAATCTGTTTTATTTTTACTTTTGTCAAATAATCCTAAGCCATTAGACTGTGTGGCAATCCAAATGTCCCCATTTTTATCTTCATCAATGCCCCATATTGTTGTTCCATTTTTATTTTCGCTGAACTCTTCTTGATTCTTATATAGGTTAAAATGTTTGTCTGAACTGTTAAATAAAAAAAGGCCCTGATAGCTTCCTATCCAAAGTTTCCCTGTAGAGTCCAATAAACTAGAAAGAAGGAAGTCTTCTTTTATTCCAGATAAGTTAGACTTGTCAGCGTCAAACGAGATTACAGCTTTGTTTTTTGCATCGATTAATGCCAAACCTTGGCTAGTGCCAACTAATACGGTATCTATAAAGTGAGTTGAAAAGAAAGTTCTTGGCTTAATTTCATAATCTTTAAATATATCAATTACATCCTTTGTAATAACATACGAACCTTTATCTGTTGAGACCCAAGGTTCTGAATTGATAAAGTCTATTTTTTTTATACTGTGGTCAGGGAGGATTTTTTTTATTGATTGGTTTAAAGTGTTTATGATGTACAGGCCTTGGTTCTTCGAGCCAATATATAGTTTTTCGCCTTCCTCATTAATTGTGGAAGTTTCCAAAATTTCGTCTGGGAGCCTTAGCTTTTCTATGATTTTACTAGTGCTAACATCAATACGAATTATATTTTTGGGTGAGGCAGCTAGGATATTACCTTGAGTGTCTCGAGTAACAGCCAAAACTTTCATATCAATATTTGGAGATACTTCAAAATCATCTGTCTCGTAGCGATATCGTACGAGTCCTTCGCTTGTAGCAATCCATAAATTACCAGCTGCATCTGTAGCTAGGCCATTAATAATATCACTCGGCAAAGAATGCTCGGAGTCGTGGGAGGGGGTGTACTGTTTGATGTCGTAACCGGAATAGCGGTTTAGCCCGCTTAATGTGGCTATCCAGATATACCCGTCTTTGTCTTCGGCAATATCCAGAATCGTCAGATCCGATAAGCCGTCCTGAAGGGTTAATTCCTTAAAATGAATGTCTGTAATAGAGACTGCCTGACTAATGCCGGAGAAAGCGCTACTGCATACAAACAATACAAATAAAAAAAAGCGAACAATGGTTGAGCGCACCAATACACCTTTGTGGCTTGTTAAGCCTTATCATTATTAGTTAATTATATCGGTAGAATCTTGTCATACCTGAGTACCAATATGCCTAATAAGTATCCGCTTAACAAGGTATTTTTACCTGCATAATAAAGTGCAGAACAAAATTTAAACAAGGTGGCAACGGACACTTAACAGTAAGTTTGTACTTACACTCAGTGCCCGGGGGTAAGCTCTTTAAATGCGGTGATGTCGTCTACGCGTAGCCCTGAGGGGAACGTGGCGTCATCAAATTTACCCTGGGCAAATAAAACCAGCTCACCGAACAGTTCACGGTTAGCAAGCTTATCGGCATAGGCGCTGATTTGGTCGAACTCGAGGTTTTCAATCATCGCGGCCAATCGCAGATTACGGTCAAAATGATAATCCTCGGTACCCAGACTGATCCACAGACGCTGGGATTTCATGGATAGAGATAAATCTTTGTCTTCAAGTTGCTTTAACAAGTTCTGACGAATGTTGTTCCAGTAAACCTGATAAAAGTCGATGTCTTTTAGCTGTTCAAACAAAAACCGGGTGATTTCATCCAGCAACTGTTCCGGCGAATGTGTGGGGCTTTGCACGTAAAATGACATACCCGGGTGCTGGTTATGCGGCACATAGCCTGTGCCCACTACATAGCCTAATTGTTTTTGAGTGCGTAACGCATTAAAAAACGGGGCCGATAGCATCTGTTCGAGCACCATGCACATAATCGTGTCGTGATCACTGTTAGAAGGCGCCTGAAGGTAAAGCACCACAGCGGCGTCTTCATGCTCACTGGGCACCTGATGCACCAGAGTTTTACCGGTCGGTAATAAAGACACCTGCCGACTTAGCGGGGAGGACACTGCATTTGGAGCCTGTTGTTCAATCTGCCGGGCAAATGCTGTTGCTTCTTGTGGCGACCAGTTACCATGCATCAAGGTTTCCAGATAAAATTCTGCCAGTGCAGCATCGGCATAGGTCAGCATATCCTCGTAGGTGCACTGTTCAACCGCCTTTATCAGGTCGACAGGCGCCTGGGTATTACGCTGTATCAGCACACTGAGGCGGGAAAACAGCCGGTTGGTGGGTTTATTCAGTAAGGCATTCTGCAGGTTCTGTAGTTGCATCGCTTTACGCATTTCAAACTGCTCTTGCGACGGCCTGATAGTCTGAATGGCTTCAAACAGCTGGGTTGCCAGCAACATTTGCTGGTTGGTAAAGCCGCGGGTATGCAGGCTAAAACCAGCCTGATGTCCGTACAGGCGATAGTGCAGCCCGGCAATCTCGGCCCGGTAATATTTTGCCTGTAGCTCATCGTTCAGACACGCCAGCCATATACGTTTTGCCCCGACCGCAGGCAGTGAGTCAGTAAAGCCCCGGGTATCAAATGAAAAATAAATATCCCCTTTGGGGCTGGCAAAGTCATGATCCTGAGCAAACCAGCAATTGAGCCCGGCTTTAGCGATCAGGTTTTGCGGTTTACTGTAAGCCGGAACCTGCATGGTTAGTTCATACTCACTACCAAGATAAGGATTGGGAGGCGGTAAAAACATGCCTTCAATAGGCTCGGCTTGTGCAACAGAATCAAGAAACTCGGTATCAAACGGGGTGATGCTATAATGTGCGTCGTAATGCTTGCATTGACGGTCAACCGGAAGTCCGGGCGCGATAGTTTTTACCCGGATAGCGTGCGCCGAAAAATGGGCCAGCGATGCTTGCAAAACAGCTTTATCAAAACCGTTATCGCTGACGCGCAAAAACGGAATTTCATCAAAATCATACAGAAACAGATGTTGTGCATATTCACAAGCCAGAGGCAGCAGCTTAGGGGTTTCTTCAAACTGAAAAGCCAGGTCATTCAACCGGGACTTTTCATGATACCGCCAGGGCTCTTCCAGGGATTGTTCCAGCAACTTTAAATAGGCAAACAGAGCATACAGAATATGCTCACGGTGATTCAGACCCTCGCGGGTCAGCTGAAAACTAATATTGAAGTCTTTGTAATCGTCACCCTCTATACCACTGCCGGCAATCAGGTTAGTCACCCAGTTATGTGCTTTCAAAAACGCCAGTAAGGAGCCTTCTCCCTCATCGCCAAGCAGGTGACTGAAATAATTCAGTGGCTTGACCCGGTAATCATTATGCAATCCGGGCAAAGGGAAGGTCACAATCATCCGGCGGGCAGACTGTAAGGGCACAATATTAATCTGTACGCCTTTTTGTTCATCAAGGTACATGGCGGGCCAGTCGGCTGTTGCCTGCTGCCCTTGCTCAACACTACCAAACCCTTTTTCAACCAGTTGTCTGACATCATCAATCGGGTTAGCGGTAAAAATACACATGGTCATATTCGCCGCGCAGTAATATTGCTGATGAAAGCCGGCCAGCATGCCACGCAGCGCTTCATCGCCAATCGCGTTAAATATCTGGGCGTTACCTACCGAAAATTTGGCAAACGGATGCGCTGGATTACAGGTTTCTTTGTGAATCTGATACAAGCGGCGCAGATCATCTTTGCGCTTAAAATGAAACTCAGCATCAATCGACTGAATTTCCTTTACCAGTGCCTGTTTATTAAGCAAAGGCCGCCGGAGCATGTCAGCAAAGGCAGGTAGCAGGGTAGATAAAGCCTCTCCCGGGCACTGAAAATGATAATTGGCGTACTCGGCGGCGGTCCAGGCGTTAATCGCACCGCCGTGCCGTTCTACCAAATCGTTGATGCTATTGGGCTTGGGCAGGTGCTGACTGCCAAGAAATAAGGCATGCTCAAGTAAATGAGCCAGCCCCTGACAATTTTCAGGATCATAAAAATGACCGGCTTTCACCGACATAGAAACAAAGCTGGTTGTCCCCTCAGTGGGGCAAAGCATGACCTTCAGGCCATTGGGAAGGGTCAGGTATGTGGCGTCGAAAAAATTTAATGTAGTCAAAATGCTCTCATAGTTAGTGAACGACCGGATACGGCTTTACTGCATTTTTAATAGGAATCGACACATCCACAAATTCCCTTGATTAAACATTAGTATGAGTCGCCTGATATTTCTATATTATCACTGGGCTATAAATCCTTGTTCTGCTATCGTTTAGTTAGCAGTATCTCATATTATTAGTAATGTTATGTCAGGTCAAAACAGCGATTCTATTTTATTATTTGTCATGCGCCACGGAGAGGCAGAGGCCGCGAGACGGGATGATAAGTCGCGAAAACTGACTGAGTTCGGTCGGTCGCAAGCCATTGCCTCTTCCACATGGCTACACAAATACAGCCGGGAAGGATCGATTGATATGGCATTGGTTTCGCCATATCAGCGAACCCGTCAGACATTTGACATGATGACGCAGTCCCACAAGTTCGGTGATGTGGAAGTGTGCGACGACATTGTGCCAGATGGCGATATTCATCTGGCTCATGATTACGTTGATGCGCTGCTCGGCCATTCCAGAAATAAGCCGCGGCCCATTAAAAGTGTGCTGCTGGTCAGCCATATGCCGTTTGTCAGTTATCTGATGGATGAACTGTGCCAGAACCAGCTCACCCCCTTGTTTGCTACCGGTTCGGTGGCAGTTATCGACTATTCATTAGATAACCATAAAGGCACGCTGCTGGAGCATTATCAGGGGCGCTAGCCAGCGTCCCGGCTACTATTAAATCTGTACAATTCAATTCCCCTCCCTGAATGTATTTTTCCTTTTTGCCGCTTTTCACTTAAGAACATCACTGTCTGACCGATATATAAGGTTAGATAAATGGTGTCGAACAACGTCCGGTTGGTCGATCGTGATGAGTACTGGTGAGATGACAACAAAATCCATTCCTGACATTCTCAGGCAATCGCTGGAAAGTCATATGGCTGAAGCGGACCTACGCGATGATGATGAGCTTAAAGAGTTATTAGGCAAACTCAATACGTTATCAGGTAAGGTGGCTGCGGCAAAAGCTCAGGTCATGGCCCGCCGCAGCGATAAAAAGCGCTGATTATTCGGCGGACGCTTCCCGTTCGGCCTGAAAGAATTCAGGCATGATCCGCACGGTTTTAATCATATTTTCAGAAATATCAACAATTTCAATCGGATAACCTGCCAGTCGCACGCTAACCTTGTGCTCTGGAATCTCTTCAAGATACTCAAGTAACAGGCCGTTGAGTGTTTTAGGTCCCTCAATAGGCAGGTTCCAGTCCATCTCTTTATTCAAATCACGAATATTGGCACTGCCATCTACCAGCACGCTGCCGTCCTGTTGCAAGTGGGCTTCTTTACTGTGATCCGGCACCATACTGGTGGTGAAGTCTCCGATAATCTCTTCCAGAATATCTTCCAGCGTCACCAGCCCCATAATATCGCCGTATTCGTCGACCACCAGCGCAATACGCTCTTTTTCGGTCTGGAATTTATACATCAGGGTATGCAGCGGTGTAGATTCTGGGGTGTAGTAAATTTCACGTACCGCTCGCAGCAGACTGCTTTTGGTAAACTGATCCTTGGACAACAGGCGCAAGGCATCACGTACGTGCACAAACCCAACTGCATCGTCCACGCTGTCACGGTACAGCAGTACCCGGGTATGCTGTGAACTGGTCAGTTGTCTCTGAATTTTTTTCCAGTCATCGTTGATGTCGATGGCAAAAATTTCAGCTCTGGGCACCATAATATCTTCTGCTGTTACGCTTTCCAGATCCAAAATGCTGACCAGCATATCCTGGTGCTTTTTGGGGATCATAGCGCCGGCTTCATACACTACGGTCCGCAACTCCTCCCGGCTAAGGCTATCATCGCTGCCATTGGTAGGGTTAATACGAAGCAGATACAAAATACTGTTAGTGATACTGTTGATCAGCGCCACAAACGGGTACATCACGGTGAGTAGCGGCAACAGAATTAACGAACTGGGGAACGCAATTTTTTCCGGGTACAGCGCAGCCAGGGTCTTGGGCGTGACTTCGGCAAAAATCAGCAGAACCAGGGTCAGGCCAAAGGTGGTGGCAAAAAAGCCCCAGTAATCCCCGAATAGACGGGTACAGATGATAGTGGCAATGGATGAGGCTGCAATATTCACCAGGTTGTTGCCGATCAGAATCAGACCAATCAGGCGGTCGGGTCGATCGAGTAAACGCTGTACCCGCTTGGCCGACTTGTTGCCCTCTTTTTGAAGGTGTTTCAGCCGGTAGCGGTTGATTGACATCATGCCAGTTTCAGAACTGGAGAAATACGCAGAAAATAAAATGAGCACGCCCAGTATAATGGATAGCGTGGCGGTAGATATGTCTTCCAACTATTGGTTTCCTGTACCTTGGTGACTGTTCAATGTAGTAATTCGTTCATGGCGTTGCAAGGGTTAATTATGGCCGGTTCACGCCGTATCCGGCCAAATCTGAGTCGGTTAGTATGCTACAGCAGAACTTCCCTGACAAAGCGGCTGCCAAAATAGGCAAGTGTTAATAATAGCACGCCGATGATGTTCAGCACGATCACCTGGCGGGCCTGCCAGCCACGTAATTTTTCGCCGGCCAGAATAAACAGGTAAAGCGCCAGGGCCATCAGTGAGAGCACGGTTTTGTGGGCGTACATCCGGCTGAACATATTTTCCAGAAAAACAAAACCACTAAGCTGGGCGATAATTAACAGCCCGGTGCCTAACTGGAGCAACCGGAACATCATGCCTTCCACCATCATTAGCGGCGGCAGTGAAGAGTGCAGTAAGGCTGAACCTTTTTGTTTGAGCCGATAGGTAATGTATGACATCTGCAAAGCATACAAAAAAGCAATCACCAGCGTACCGTAGGCAAATAATGATAAGGTGATATGCACAACCAGACCCGGATGCAGTTCAATGTGCATAATGTGAGCTACTGGAATCAGCCAGGAGGCCAGCACCGTCAGGGCTGAAAAAGCAAAAACTACCGGCAGTAGCATCAGGTTGGGCAATACGCTGGCTGAGACCAGCATGGCACAGGTAATTAACCAGGATACCAGTGACAGCACATTGGTAATGCTCATATTCTGACCCGGTGCCAGCACAATGGCGTTGGTCAGAAAGCCAATATGAGCCAGCGCAGCCAGGGCGGCAATAATCAGTGGCAGCGATTGGCTAACCCCTTGCTGAGGGTGTAAAAAACGCCGCATCATTAATGTGGCAGCAAGAAAATATAAGCCGACGGCTGGTACAGCCAAAAGCGAGGTCATCCACGTTCCTAATAACATCAGCCTGATTCCGGGTAACAGGCAATTTTTATGATTTGTATTACCCTGTTACGATAACACAATTGCCGGTATTGATACTGCAACTGAGGGGGAAATTCAACCTCAGTCATGGATTTTGCCAGGTTTGTCACCAATTACTGGTAAATCAGGTCCATCTGGTGGTACGTTCGCTGCACGATTTTCGTTATACTGTGCAGTATTAATCTAAGAGACAGAAGATTCCTTTGTATGTTTGAGAATTTATCAGAGCGCCTCGGCCAGACGCTGAAAAATGTAAGTGGTCGCGGGCGCCTAACCGAAGACAATATCAAAGACACCCTGCGCGAAGTGCGCATGGCGCTGCTGGAGGCCGATGTTGCGCTGCCGGTTGTTAAAGATTTTGTCGCTCAGGTCAAAGCCCGGGCAGTTGGTACAGAAGTTACAAAAAGCCTGAAACCTGGCCAGGTCTTTATCAAAATTGTTCAGTCAGAACTTGAAGCGGTCATGGGGGAAGCCAATGAAAAGCTGAACCTGGCAACTCAGCCGCCGGCTGTGGTGCTGATGGCCGGCTTGCAGGGGGCCGGTAAAACCACCAGTGTGGGGAAACTGGCAAAATACCTGACCGAACGTGAAAAGAAAAAAGTCATGGTGGTCAGTGCGGATATTTATCGCCCGGCGGCGATTAAACAGCTGGAAACTCTGGCTAATGAAGTGAATGTGGGCTTTCACCCATCCACTGTACTGCAAAAGCCGGTTGATATTGTCAATGATGCCATCGATGCGGCGAAAAAGCAGTTTTACGATGTACTGCTGGTCGATACCGCCGGACGGTTGCATGTCGATACTGACATGATGGAAGAAATTCAGGCGCTGCACGCTGCGGTGAAGCCGGTAGAAACCCTGTTTGTGGTCGATGCCATGACCGGTCAGGATGCGGCTAACACCGCGAAGGCATTTAATGATGCGTTGCCGCTGACTGGCGTGATTCTGACCAAAGCCGATGGTGATGCCCGGGGCGGGGCGGCGTTGTCTGTACGCCAGATTACCGGCAAGCCAATCAAGTTTCTGGGGATGGGTGAAAAAGTCGATGCTCTGGAACCCTTCCACCCTGAGCGAGTGGCTTCGCGTATTCTGGGGATGGGCGATGTATTAAGCCTGATCGAAGAAGTTGAGCGCAAGGTTGATAAAGACAAAGCCCAGCAACTGGCTAAAAAAGTTCAGAAAGGCAAAGGGTTTGATCTGCAGGACTTTAAAGATCAGCTTGAGCAGATGAAAAACATGGGCGGCATGATGGGCATGCTGGACAAACTACCCGGCATGGGCAGTATGTCTGATAAAATAAAAGATCAGGCAAACGATAAGCAGTTTAACCAGATGGAAGCCATCATCAACTCTATGACACCGGGAGAGCGAGCGCGGCCGGAAATCATTAAAGGCTCACGCAAACGCCGTATTGCAGCGGGGTCCGGAACCCAGATTCAGGATGTGAATCGTTTGCTTAAGCAGTTCACCCAAATGCAGAAGATGATGAAAAAGATGTCTGGCGGCGGCATGAAGAAAATGATGCGTCAGATGAAAGGCATGATGCCACCGGGAGGTCAGGGTGGCCCTGGTGGTATGGGCGGCGGCATGGGAGGTATGTTCCCGCCACGCAAATAGTGTAAATCACATACTTTCAAAGCCCCGCCATTCGGTGGGGCTTTTTATTAACTATTGTTAATCTTTGTTTTGCATCTGTTAATCCAACCGGCGAGTAACGTTTACTGTATGGGCGCGAGGGAAGCATGCGCGTCCGGCATGTGCCAAACCTTACTTAACGGAGATATGACGATGACAATAACAACCCACACTGGCAAGACGCTTTCTTTGATGGTACTGGCGGCTACCATCAGTGCACTGCTGGCCGGCTGCGACGGTGATGACGGGCAGGATGGAATGAACGGTGCGGATGGTGCTGACGGTGCTCCCGGCGCAGATGGCAGCGATGGTGCCGCAGGCCTGCCAGTCGGGCGCTTTCTTATTGCCAATAACGGTGATGACAACCGCGGGACGGTCTCTACGGTAGATCAGAATGCGGCGCAGCTAAGCCGTTTTGACACCGGTGCCAACGAGGGACTGGTGCTAACGTCATCTGGCCGGTTAATTCAGGCGGGCGATGCCGACGAAGGGATATTGCGAACTGTTTGTCAGGTTGACAGTCGCCAGGGCGCCGCTTTTACCACCGGGCGCGATAAACAAATCAGTGGCTCCAATACCGGTCTGACTAACCCTAAGGGAATTGCGTTTGCTGATGCGGCCGGTCTTATTATGGTGGCAGATTTTAACGGCATGCGGGTGTCTGTGTTTGGCGGCCAGGCTGCCGGAGACGTCGCGCCGGTGGCGGAAATTGATTTGCCTGCCAAGCCCTGGGATCTGGCATATGATGAAAGCGCTGATCGGTTGTTTGTAGCGCTGACCGACGGCTCGGTCGCGGTCTATGATGACGTAGCCGGTTCGGACTTTGCACCATCGGTCATGCGCAGTATTGTGCCGGCGGATGCGCAGGGTAATCCGTTATCGGTGAACCTGCACGGTATTGTGTATGAACCTCGTTTAAACCGTCTGGTGTTATCGGATGTGGGTGATGCAGCGGTGGCTGATGATGGGCAGCTGTTTGTTATCGACCAGGCGGCCACGGCTGATGGGGCCACTACGGTGAGCCGGGTTATTGGCGGACCGGCAACGATGCTGGGTAATCCGGTTGATATCACCCTGACCGGCAGCACGCTGCGCGTGGCTGAAAAATCCAATGATGCCATTTTAGTATTCAACAACATTTTTAGTGGCCCGGACGGGGATGTGCGCCCGGATCTGTCAACTCCCTCGGTTAAGCCTGAGTCGGTGGCTGAGCTAAGCGCAATGCCGATGATGACAGATGCCTCAGATAATGCACTGGCAGTGATGGCGTTAGCTGGCATCAGTGTATCGAGTAACCCGGCTGCGCAGGGTGATACCACCGGTCAGGTCAGTCAGTTCAGCGCCACGCTGGGTAGTGAACTGGCTGAGTTTGACAGTACCATGGCTATTGAAAGTGCTGCCTACATGACTAATGGTGACGGCTTTATCACATTTAGCAGTGATACCGGCGGCGGGGTAATGGTGGTCAACCGTCTTGCCAGCATGCGTGATGACGGAGCCTACAGCATGTCGATGGACACGGTGATTTCCGGTGAAAGTACCGGGCTCGTTTCACCAAAGGGGCTGGATGTGAATTCACAAATGAATGTGGTCATGGTCGCAGACTTTAACGAGACTACCCCGGCTGTACGGGTATTTTCAGGATGTGCATCGGGTGATGTGGCGCCGCTGATGACGCTGGTGGCTGATAACGACGCCCGGCCCTGGGATGTGGACTATGACAGCGTCTCTGATACCGCGTATGTGGCGCTGACCAATGGTACGGTGGCGGTGTTCGATGAGGTAAGCCGTAAACTGATGGCAGGACAGACCGAACTGGCCGGCGAGGACCGCCTGATTGTTCCTGCCATCAACGGTACCGCAGTGACTGCTCCCACCAATATTCATGGGATAGACTATGACGGACAGAGCAATTCCCTGATTTTATCTGATGTTGGCAGTGCAGCTGATGCCACTGACGGTAAACTGTATGTCATTCCCGGTGCGGCAATGGCTGACGGTCTGACCGATATCAGTGTATCGATTGCCGGTCCGCTCAGTCAGCTGGGTAACCCGGTTGATGTGATGGTCAGTAATGGTCATGTGTATGTAGCCGAGAAGTCCAACAACGTGGTCATGCGTTTTGACAATATTGTAAACCGTGCTTCTGGCGATGTAGCCGCAGATTTCAGTGTTAGCTTCACGGCTCCTGAATCAGTGGCAGTACTGCCCGTTTACTAGCCTGACAAGCACATCAGCGGCGCCTCATCCGCACCGGCCTGCTGATGTGCTTTGTTTTTGTTTCTGCTCGAAATTTAGCCGTACAGGCGGTTTGTTAACAGGCAAATTCTTCGTGCACCTGTGCAAACCCGCTGAATCATAATAAACTGCCCCGCAATGCGCTAACCACTGGCGAGTGTGACGGCAGTATTCTGTTGTTGCGCGCATATCGCCACCTGTCTTTAGGCAGGGAAGAACAAGGAATATTATGGCTGGCTTAAAACGAATTATTCTTATCGATACTCACCTGCCGGGTGTGGTTGAGCTGAAGCTTGACGGACATACCAATATCTGTGGTACCAATGCGTCGGGTAAAACAACATTACAACGGTTAATCCCGGTCTTTTACGGTGAATATCCCAGCCGTGTTGTACCGGCCACCCGGGACAGCTTTGAACGCTGGTATTTGCCCCGTACCTCCAGCTTTATCATTTACGAATATACCCGCGCTGAAGGCGATCTGTGTCAGGTGGTACTGACCTCCAGTGGCTCAGGTGTTAATTACCGGTTCATTGGCAAAGCCTTTGATATTGATGATTATCTGTTCAGGCAAAATAACGGAAAACACGCCAGCATTGGCAGCGCGGAGCTTGCGCGGGCCATGAAGCGCAATAATATTCTGGTGACCAGCCAGCTTAATACCAAAGATTTTCGTGCCATTTTGCAAAACGATCAGGGCGTGCTGAACCAAAGCAGTAATGCCCGGGAACTGCTGGGCTATGCCCGTATCTTCAGTTTGTGCGCTGCGGGTACGCATATCCGGCACATGGAAAAACTGGCCAAAGCGGTGCATTCAAAAGAAGGCAAAATGGAAACTATCAAAGCCATGATTGCCGCTATTTTGGAAGAGGACGGGGTACAGCCGCCGACGTCTAATCTGAGCCGAAACCGGGTTGATGACTGGATTCGTGAATGTCATCTAATTAAGCAGTTTGACCGGATTCGTCCTGAATTTACCAAGCTGGAGCAGGCCGATCTGGCGCTCAGTGAAACCGAAAAGTCGCTGGCCGTGCTCAAGCAGGCCTTTGAGCTGGATAAAGCGCAGCTGGCCGCCCGAGCAGAACAAACCCAGACCGCCAAAGATGATAATGAATTCCAGCGTAAGCAGAATGATAATCTGTGGCACGAAAAACGTGATGAGCTGAACCAGAGCGTCTCTTCCGGCCGCGCCGATGTAGAAAAGTACACCACAGAACTTGAAGGTGTTGAGCGCGAATACGATGCCTGGCAAAAAGAGGATATAGAGCAGCTCAAAGAAGATGTGGCCAACATGCCGCAGTGGCAAAATGAGCTGGAAACCATTTCCGGCCGCTATGCCTTGCTGACCGAAAAACACCAGGATATCGAATCTGCTTATTCAAAACGTATTGCCGAGCTGGGCGAGCGGTTATCCGCAACGCTTGAGGAGTTATCGGGTGTGCGTCAGGGCGCGGCAGAAAAGCGCGCTGAACAGCAGCAGCAGGAAAAAGACGCCCTGCATCGTATAAAAGAAGATTATGCTACCCAGCAGCAGAGTTTAAGCACAGACTATCACAATCGTCTCAGTGATCTGAAAGTCACCGAGGCGGAGCTGAAAGCCGGCGTCAATAATGCCGGTTACAATGAGTTTGAGCAGTCGCAGATTGATTTGATGGACGCGTCCATCAAAGAAGCCACCGTTAATGAAGATACCGCGCGCAGCGAGTATCGTCATGCACAATCAACACACAGTCAGGCTCAGCAGGCGCGCCAGCAGGCATCAGCGCAGCTGGACAAAGCCCGTCAGCAATACCGCCGTGAAGAGCAGGCGGTAGAGAAAATTAATCAGTTGCTGTATCCCGGTGAAGGCTCGCTGCTGGAGTTTTTACGCAAAAATGTTGAAGGCTGGGAGCAGACACTGGGTAAAGTAGTGCGCCCCGAACTGCTGGAAAGAGCTGATTTGGCACCGCAGGCCGCCGGTGATTCGGCTACCCTGTTTGGCGTCAGTCTGGCCACAGAGGTGCTTGATACACCAGACTATGCCCATGACGAACAAGCCCTGAAACAGCGTCTGGCCGATGCCCAGGGACGCCTGGAACAGGCGCTGGAGCAGCAAAACGAGTGTGAAACCTTATTAGGTAAAGCCAATGAGGAGGTGCGCAACGCCGAGCTGGCGCTGACCCAGAAAGACAATACCGTACGCAGTGCAGAGTCGACCCGTAAACGGGCCCAGCAGGACCGCGATGCACTGCTCAGCGAGTATCAGCAGGCGCTGTCTAACCGCAAAAAAGCGGGCCGTGAGAAGCTGGATGCCAATGTGCAGAGCCAGAAGAAACTCAAAGCCCAGTTTGATCTGGATGTCAGCGAGCTTAAAGATCAGCAGCGTGAGGCAGAAACCGAGCATCGTTTTCACTGGCAGCAGCTGATTGCGGATACCGAAAGCCAGATTGCCCAGTACGACAGTGATATGAAAAAAGCCCGTGACCTGGCGGCCGCTGATCGCCGGGAAATGGAAAGCTGGCTGGAAAATGAGCTGAATAACCGGGGCGTGGATGTTGATGAAATCGGGCAGCTGAAAAAGCGCATTAAAAAGTTAAAAGACGATATTCACCGCACAGATGCCCAGCGCCACAAGGTGGCCGATTATGAACGCTGGTATCAAACGGTGTTCAATGGTCATAAAGTGACCTGGCAAAATGCTCTGACCAAGGCACGTAAGCTGCTGTCAGACGCCGAGCGAAGCCTGGCTGCAGAGCAAGTTCGTTATCGCGAGGTGCGCGATCAGCTAAAAGAGCAGCAACAGGTCATTGAGCATAACTTAAAGGTGGCCAGCGAGCAGCTTGAGCAGGTCACTACGCTAAGTAAAAACCTGTTTAAAATCGCCTTGCCCCAGGCCGGTGAGCCAGACGAGCTTAAACATGATGAGGTCAGCATTAACCAGCGTCTGTCTCAGGCTCAAAGCCTGCTGCAGGAGCGGGAAAACCTGCTGGGCGATGTCAAAGCGTATGTGGAGCGGTTTGACCAGCTGATTGCCGCGCAGGCGGGCACCGGGTTGTCCGACACCTGGGAAAGAGCCCGTGAAGAGTGCGCTACCACCAACGCGCACGGCGTAAAGGGTGTTGATCACCGCCGGATGGTCACTCACCTGGCTCAGCTGCTTAACGTGATTGTGCCGCAAAAACTTCAGGGCCTGAAAGAGCAGGGCCGTATCTTTGGTGCAGACCTGACCCAGTACTATTATGTTCTGGCAGATATTGATAAGCGCATTGTCAGCCAGAGCCGCCGAATCACTCAGGAGGTGGATGGCGAGCTGTTTTTGGACGGCGTATCAGACTCCGCAGTAAAGATTCGCTCGCGTATCAGTGAGCTGGAATTCTGGCCTGAGCTAGAGCAGTTCCGGGCTTATTATGATGAATGGATGGGCGAGGGCGCGACCAGTCTGCCGGATGAAGAGTATGGTCAGAGCATGCGCCGGGTACTGGATATTTTAGGGCGAGCGGCGCTGTCCGGTGGCATCAGCAAACTGCTGGATATCGAACTGCATCTGCGCGAGGGGAACAGCGATCTGATTATCCGTACCGACCGTCAGCTCAACGAGTCATCCAGTCACGGTATGGCCTATCTGATTTTGTGTAAGTTCTTACTGGCATTTACCCGCTTACTGCGTGGCGATGCCGAGGCGACCGTGCACTGGCCCATTGATGAGCTGGGCACACTACACCAAAGTAACGTGAAGAAAATTTTTGATGCGTGCCAGAACAATAATATCAGTGTGGTCGGGGCCTTCCCGAACCCGGAATCAGATGTGCTGACCTTATTTGAAAACCGGTACCTGATTGATAAGGTTACCCGCAAACTTCAGGTGGTTCAGCCTAAAGCCAGTATTATCGCCGATAAACTTAAAGCCCGTCGTAGTCAGGAGGACGCTTCAGCATGATGACAGAACCCGGTCGAATTCTAAGCCAGCTACTGGAAGGTAAGTTCATTTGTCAGATCACAGATGAAGAAGCCTGGCGCTTTTTAAAATCGCGGGACAACGCAGGTAAGCTTGAGCCGCACCTGAATCTGCTTAACCGTACCCTGGCCAGCGCAGCAGACGGCGAAGTGTTTTTCGCCGCGTACATGACACTTGGTGAAAATGAGCGCAAGGTACTGCAAAGCCAGTTCCAGGACACGGCGTCAAACCTTATTCCGCTGGTGGAATGGCTGGTGCTTGTGCAGCAGGCCAGTGAGTCAGATGTGCCGGTCACCATGGGCACGGCTATTCGTTTGAGCGAGTTGCAGTCGGTGATTGAAGATACGCCAGCCTATGCAGAGCAGCTGGAAAAAATATCCCGCTACCGGATGTTTAACTCCACCAGCGTGAATCTGGACGGTCAGCTTAAGCAGGTATTTAAGCGTTTGACTGATTTGGGCTATTTGGTTCGCCCTAACACTGAAAAGCAAATTTACCTGGCAACAGGGAAAATTGAGCACCTGTATGAGGTGATTAAGTTTATCGATGAAACCGAGTCACTGTCGCTGGCCGAGCAGGCTGATGCCGCTATCAGTCAGGGGAGCCTGTTATGAGTCAGGCGTTGATTCAGGCCGGTAGTCGCCTGCTCAATGCGCTGGGGCGTCACAGTGAGCTTATCATGCAGGCCTACGTCAACGGTCATGTGGATGAGGCTGCCTACAGCCGTAAAATACTCGACCAGCTGGTGCAGCTGGGCGTGTTGTGGCGTCCGGATCCAACCAGCCCGCTACGGTTAAAAGCGGCGGTACGTACACTGCTTGAGGGCAGCCTGCAGGATGAGCGTAACCGGAATATCAATGCCAATATCGGCACCGCGCTGGCGACCCTCAAAACGCTGGCAGAGCATTACAAAGAAGCCCTGCATTACAATCGTTTCAGCGAAGCGCATGCGCATATGAGCGATTTGACCGAGCATGTTTATCAGCTGACCGAGTCGCTGGCAAACAGTGTGCGGGTGATGTTTTCCCGGATAAATAACGAATTTGGTTATGTGTCGTCGGTAGATGCGAAAATCCGTGAAAATGAACTGGCGCAGAGCCAGGTCTCTGAACTGCTGTATCAGCTGGAGTGCTTTCGCTTTGATGAGCTAAGTGAAATCGCTGGGAGCAACCGGGAATTACGTCATCTGCTGGTGGTGGCATTACAGCAAAGTTTTGCCCGTGCTGCCCAGGAGCTATCGGTCGCCCAGGCCCGGCTGCTTGACCTGTTAGGCCGCTTCAGAGAGTTTCAGGGGCGGACCCGGTTACTGAAAGGCTTTTTGCTGCACATGGAGCAGCATCCGGATTTTACGCCGGCCAATTATCCCAATCTGTCGCAGGTACCGGTATTATTTAATCAGTCCGCCTCAATGTTGCAGCCTGCATTTGTGGATGTGAATAATGTTCAGCACGAACAGGATTATCATACGCTGGTGGCATCGCTGACTGATATTCACCGCAGTAAAGCCGTGAAGGAGGAAAGCCGTCCGACCCGCGATATTGATGTCAGTGAGCAGGAATCGGTCGCACTAACCCGGGATCCTATTCAGCAGGCGGTAGAGTCATATTTTGTAGATGTGATTGACTCAGGGCAGCCGTGCTCCGCCCTGGAATACTACGCAAAAGAGGCGCTGGACTTTGATCCTGAGGTATGGATTTATCAGGTGATTGGTGGCTATCAGGCGCTTGATGAAACAGACAAACAGTTTTTTGCGCTGGATCCTACCGGTCAGCCAGACAAAATATTCACCGGTAATTTTTATATCAACGATATAACCCTGGGCTTACGCTAGCCGGGCAGGTCTTGTGAAGCCGGCGCGAAGCCGGCTTTTTTTGTCATCTCAGTGTGACTTCGATGCACTCGTTGCAGACTTCTCTTTTTTGACGAATGAATCCCCCTTTCTTCTTTCTAGTTTTTAACACATCAGCCGGATAGATAAACTGGCGGTTAACTGGACATTTTCACAGTGTTTGCTACACTTTGATTTTAACAAAATTGTAACAATGCCCATGAGAATTTCTCTGGCATAGTGCAAGTTATGTAGTAGGTAAGTTCGATGGTTGTAACGTTTGATGAACACGAATCAGGCAAACGCCACAGGCTACGTGAACCGGGTTAAACCGCCGGGCGTAACACGTTTGTCATCGTGGACTGAGAGACTTACAGCCCATCACAATGGGGCAGGACACCCTACAAATTTTCGCATCAATAAAAAAGCGCGAATGGAGAGTTTTATGCAGTTATCCAACCAACAAGCGTTCAATCAGGCGCTGATTCGCCTGTCAGTACTACTGGTACAAATCGACAAAAAAGTCACATTGACAGAACAGGATTATCTCGACGAGGTTGTTGCTTCCCTGGACTGGCAGAGTCCTATTTGTCGCGAAGCCTTTTTTAACGACGTGATATATCAAACCCGAAAGGCCATTGATGTTGGTGATAGCGTAAAGTATCTGCGTTCGTTTAAAGATGATTTGGTATTTGATGCTGATAAAGCGATGGAAGTGGCTATGCAGATCACCGGGGTTGACGGTGAGCGCAGTGAAGAAGAAACAGAAATACTGTCGTTGCTAAGCCACAAAATGCTGGCCCGGGCGCTGGTAGGCAAAGACAAGCCCGTGGAAGCACAAAAACTGAATTAATGCGCAGGGTGTACACCGGATTAAAAAACCCGCTTTGTGTGGCAAAGCGGGTTTTGTTTTTTTAGCTACAATGCCTGCTGCCTGGCATCATCGAGCTCGTTTTCAAGTCGCTGACTTTCATCGGCTCGCGGATTGGTAAATCGGGCCATCGCCAGGTACAGAACCGGAGTCAGATACAGGGTAAAGACAACGGCAATGCCCAGCCCGCCAAACACTACCCAGCCTATGGCATTCCGTGCCTCAGCTCCGGCACCGGCTGACAGAATCAATGGCAGCCCACCCAGTATTGTGGATACCAGCGTCATCATAATGGGCCGTAAACGTACCCGGCCGGCTTCCACAATGGCATCGTATACCGAGTATCCGCGATCGCGTAACTGGTCGGCAAACTCAATCAGCAAAATAGCATTTTTGGCCAGCAGACCGATCAGCATGACCAGGCCAATCTGTGAATACACATTGATGGTGGTATTGGTTAAAAACAGTGCATAAATAGCTGCGGCAATACCAAAAGGGACTGTCAGCATAACCACCACCGCGCTGTTCACACTCTCAAACTGCGCTGCCAGTACCAGTAATACAATCACAAAGGCCAGCACATAAGTCAGCGCAACTTGCTGCGAGGTTTCCTCGTAGGCCTGGGCTTCACCCAGGAAAATCATCCCAATACCGTCAGGCAGAGTGTCTTGCAGGGCCCGGATTTTTTCCACGGCTTCGTCCAGCGGCACATCTTCAGGCAGCTCCATTTCCAGTTCAATGGCCCGGCGCTGGGCCTGACGCTCAAGCTCAGCAGCCACCCCTTCTTCGGTGATGTAAGCCACGCTCGACAGGGGCACCAGACTGCCTGATACAGACTTTACATACAGGTTGGTCAAGTCGGCCGGGTCGCCTGTGTTGCGCTCTCTGGATTGCAGCATAATTGGCACGGAGCGATCGCCAATATTCAGATCTGCAA
Organism: Salinimonas lutimaris; assembly: GCF_005222225.1. Classification (GTDB taxonomy): domain Bacteria; phylum Pseudomonadota; class Gammaproteobacteria; order Enterobacterales; family Alteromonadaceae; genus Alteromonas; species Alteromonas lutimaris. The sequence continues at coordinate 2,886,864 of NZ_CP036536.1, read as the reverse complement.
TATCATCACCATTAACGGCAGCGCGCAGGGTACTGGCAATATCGCTAAGTGGTACACCTAGTTCATCTGCCCGGCGCCGGTCAATATTGACCCGCATCTGGGGCTGGGTTGGCTCATAGCTGATACGGGGGGTGCCAAGCTCTGGTGCCACGTCCTGAATTCGTGCAGACAAATCCTGCGCAGCGTCATAGATACGCTCGTAGCTGTCGCCGGTCAGCGCAATTTCAATGCCGCCGCCCTGGCCACGTAAATCCAGACTGTTACCGCCAAAGGGCGTGGCCGGTGCGCCGGGAATAGATGACAGGCCGGGGCGAATATCGCTGACAATATCCTGCAGTGATTTATCCCGTTCATCCCAGTGCTTCAATGGCGCAGTGATAAACACTATATTGGGGTCCCATGAACCAACAATGGTGTACACCGAATCGACGGTGCCATTGTCTACATAGGGCATCAAAACCTCTTCCATTTTTTCAGCCTGGCGGTTCATAAAGTTCATACCGGCGCCATCCGGACCACGGGCAAAAATCTTGATGGTGCCGCGATCTTCGCTGGGCAATAATTCACTTTGAATATTTTTCGCCGTGAACCAGGCACCGGCCGCGGCCAGAATACTGGCACCAACAATCAGCCAGCCGTGCTTTAATGACCACACTAGCGTACGTTGATAAAAGCTCAGGCAGGCATGGCCAATATTGCCAAATGTCTGGCCGATGACGCCTGGCTGCTTGTTCTTTTTGACCGGCAGTCGCGCTGTCAGGGCAGGGACCAGCGACAGCGCCACAAAAGAAGAAATGATCACGGCGCCGGCCAGGACTCCACCAAACTCGCGAAACAGCTTACCGGCAGTCGAGGGTAAAAAGGCAATGGGAATAAATACCGAGGCCAGTACAGCGGTCGTGGCAACCACGGCAAAAAATACTTCACGGGTTCCCACCACAGCGGCTGCGCGGGCCCCCAGGCCCAGGCTACGCCGGCGCTGAATATTTTCAGACACTACAATCGCATCATCGACAATCATGCCGGTGGCCAGCACCAGTGCCAGCAAGGTCAGAATATTGACCGAAAAGCCCAGTGCCCAGATTACCGCCAGAGCACCGGCCAGTGACACCGGAATCGACAGGGCAGGTACCACAGTGGCACGCCATGAGCCGATAAATACCAGTAGAGTAAATACCACCAGAATCACGGTCAGACTCAGCGATTGCACCACTTCTTTGACTGAGTCCCGGATAAATTCGGCGTCATCGGACGTAATGACAATTTCCATGTCGTTAAAGCGCTTATCCAGGCTTTCAACCATCGCTTTTATCTCATCAGAAATCTCGATGGTGTTGGAACTGGCCTGACGCAGGACGCCCAGCCCGATGACTGGCTTACCGTTTAAGCGTACCATGCTGGTCGTATCTGCCGGTCCGAAATACACACTGGCAACATCACCAATCCTGATATCGCCATTCAGTGTGATGGACGCGACATCTTCGGCGGTGACTGAGGTGGCATCGGCGCGCACAATCAGTGACTGATCTTCTGACTGGATACTGCCGGTGGGGACATCAAACGGGGCCAGCGCAAGTGCATTTGCCACATCGGTCATGGATAAACCAAAACTGGTCAGCCGCAGTGGGTCAACCGAAACCCGTAAGGTTCGTTCCCGATTGCCATCCAGTACGACATCTGCCACACCAGGAATGCTTAAAAACATGGGGGCCAAATCAGTGTCCACCCGCTCGGTCAGGGTTTCCATATCCAGCGTAGAGGAGGATACCGCCAGGCTGACCACGGGTTCAGCGTCACTGTCGGCTCTGACAATAGACACTTTTTCCACATCGTCTGGCAGAGTCTCCTGCACCTGGCTGACCGCTTCGCGAGTTTCATTAGCGGCATCTTCAATATTCACACCGGGCCGAAACTCAACCCGGATGCGGGCGGAGTTTTCTTCGCTCTGGGCGGAGATGTTTTTCACGCCACTGACCCGTGATACTGCTCCTTCCAGCCGGCTGGTCAGTTCAGCATCTACTGTTTCCGGTGAGGCGCCGGGCAGATCGGCGGTCAGGGTCAGTTTTGGAGTATCCACATCGGGCAGTTCGCGCACTTCAAGACCATTTAATGCGGCGAAACCGGCAATAACAATCAATAAATTAAGTACAACAATCAGCACCGGTCGGCGAATGGCCGTAGAGGGCAGATCAGCTGCCTTGGAGGTAAGCTGACTCATTACAGGCCACTCCTGGCCAGTTCGGTAGTCACATCCTGACCATCACGCAGGCGCTGAACACCTTCTGAAATCAGCAGATCGCCTTCTTCCAGATCACCTGATACCAGGATAGTGCCACGTAGCCGCTGGTGTACTTCTACATTTACCCGGCGCGCCTTGCCTTCTTCTGAAATCCACACATAGGCGCCGTTAGCGCCCCACAGAAGCGCAGCTTCGGGAATGGCGGCAAAGCGGTTGCCATCAATAGACAGGTTAACCCGAAAGCTCATGCCGGGACGATAGGCATCGCTGCTGTTATCCAGAACCGCCCTGGCCCGCATAGTCCGGTCGGTTTCATTGATGCGGGAGTCGACTTCGGCAATCTGGGCCGGAATCGTTTCAGTGCGATTAGTCCAGGGTTGCAATGACACCTGAGGCTCGCTCATCATGATCGATAAGGCCGCTTCCGGGGCTTTGAAATTAATGTACAGCTTGCTACGGTCATCCAGCGTAGTAATAGCGGTTTGCGTGGTAATCCGGTCGCCAACTTCAATATCGGTCAGACCGACAACGCCGTCAAACGGCGCTTCGATGGTACGATCATCCAGATCCGCCTGCATTTCATCAAGGGCCACCGCTGCCAGATCCCGTTCTGTTTGCGCCAGGTCCACTTCGCTTTGCGGCACCGCCCCCCGGTCATGGCTTTCTTTTAACCGCTCAAAAGTCCGGCTGGCATCTTCCAGTTGCAATCGCGCCCGGCGCACTGCGACTTGCTGACGGCGATCATCCAGTCTTACCAGCACACGTCCGGCTTCCACATACTGGCCGGGGACAAAATTGATTTCTACCACTTCATCGGCCACCGCCGGATAAAGCGTTACAGAGCGCACTGCTTCGGCGGTTCCCACCGCTTCTACATTGCGGATTTCATTCTGAAAACGAATTTTTTCCAGCACTACCAGCTTGGCCTGCTGGTCGCCAAAGTACTGGGCCTGCGTGGTAAATGGCAGGCTCGATAACGTCAGGCACATGGCGAGCCATGCACCTGTTCGGTTGTTTTTATTCAACATCTTGATTCCATTGTCTAAGCGTTGCGTTCGAACAAAGCTGCGTGTTCGCTTTTTTATTTAACGGTTCTTGCGACTAACAGGTTCGAAGGTTGCTTGTTATTAACGTTATTGCAACTAAAGGTAATAGCACCACAAGGTCGCTAGCTTAGCAATTGTAACTCAGCGTATTCTCTGTACACCGTATCGCTTTTCATCAGCGCGTCATGATTTCCCTGCGCCACGATCTGGCCTTTATCCAGCACAATAATGCGGTCTGCGTGCTGCACGGTGGCCAGGCGATGGGCAATAACAATCGTGGTGCGGCCTTCCATCAGATGACTGAGTGCCTGCTGCACCATCTTTTCAGAGCGGGCATCCAGTGCGCTGGTGGCTTCATCGAGCAGCAAGACCGGCCGGTCAGCCAGAATGGCCCGGGCAATGGCAATACGCTGACGCTGCCCGCCAGATAAACGAACACCGCGCTCACCTAATTCGGTGTGATAGCCGTTTTCCAGCTGTTCAATAAACTCATGAGCAAAGGCGGCTTTGGCTGCCTGAATAACCTCCTCATCAGTGGCCTTTTCACGACCATAGCGAATATTTTCCATCACGCTGGTGGCAAACACGACTGACTCCTGCGTGACAATGGCAATATGGGAGCGCAGGGCATCCAGTTGCAGTTGCTTAACCGGAGTCTCGTTAAGCAGTATATCGCCCTGCTGGGTATCGTAAAAACGCAGCAATAGTTGAAAAAGTGTGGTTTTACCGGCGCCACTGGCACCCACCAGGGCGACTTTTTCTGCCGCATCAATGCGCAGGCTGAAGTTATCAAATAAGGGGGGAGTATCAGGATAGGCAAAGCGAATATTTTGAATATGAATGGCTGGAGCCTGACCTGAGCAGGGCAGGGACTGTGAGCCACTTTTTATATCTGAGGGAGTGGCCAGCAGCTCCAGTAACCGCTCGGATGCGCCCACGCCGCGCTGAACCTCACCAATCACCTCACTGATGGTTGCCACGCTGCCACCGGCCATCACCGCATAAAACAGAAAGGCAGACAGTTCACCGGCAGAAATTTCACCGCTAAATACCTGACGGGCACCAATCCAGGCAATCAGCAAAATAGCAGACAGGCTCAGTACCATGATCAGACCGATCAGCAACGAGCGGTAATGAATACGCCGGCGAGCAACATTGAACGCATCATCCACACGATGAGTAAACTGCCGGCTCTCACTGTGCTGGGCATTAAACGCCTGTACCGTGTTTATTTCATGTAATGTCTGGTCGATATGGGCTCCCAGATCCGCGATTTTGTCCTGGCTCTGACGAGCATAAAATCGTACCTGAGGAGCGAGCAGACGAATGGGGATGAGTACCGCCGGTACTGCCAGCAGCACACACACCGTGAGCAGGGGCGAAGTCGTGCCCATCAGAATCAGGGCTCCGGCAAAGGTCACTGCTGAGCGCAGGGCCATAGACAGGCTCATACCCACTACAGTCTGCAATACGGTTGTGTCGCTGGTGAACCGGGAAATTACCTCACCGGTTCTGATTCGGGCAAAAAAGGCTGGTGACAACGTCAGCAGGTGGTCATACACCGAGGTACGGATATCCGCGCTGATTCGTTCGCCCAGCCAGGTCATCAGATAAAAGCGGCAATAGGTGGCCGCGCTGGCAATAATGCAGATAACCAGCACGCCGATGGCAGCTTGGTTAAGTATACCGGCATGATCACCGATAAAGCCTTCATCAATCGCAAATTTAACACCCTGGCCAAGAGCCAGCCAGGCCCCTGAGGCAACAAACAAGGCGACTACCGCGCCGGCCACTCGCCAGCGATAGGGCAACAGATGTCGGCCAAGCCAGCCAAGCGCCTCTTTTGTAGTTACTTTTTCTAAGCCGGTTGAAGATGACAGGGGAATACCTCGCAGCAAAATATCAGCATAATGAAAACAGTGTACGTAGCATTTTGCCAGATTGCTCCTGTTTATCAGCCAGACAGAGCAACAAATCGGTTTAATGCAGGTTGAGTAAATATTGACAGTAAAAGGCTTTTACCCTTGCATTTGGCTGTTCTTTCCGTATAATTCGGCGGCCTTCCAACCGGCATGTGTACAAAAACATGGCAATCGGAAGGGAAGTTAACGGTAACGCTACAACGAGTTTGAGGCACTTATGGTTACTATTCGTTTACAGCGTGGCGGCGCAAAAAAGCGTCCATTTTATCAAGTTGTCGTGGCTGAGAGCAGCCGCGCAAGAGACGGTCGTTTTATCGAAAACGTCGGTTTCTTCAACCCTACTGCACAAGGTCAGTCAGAGCGTCTTCGTCTTGACCTGGAACGTGTTGAATACTGGGTTGGTGTTGGCGCGAGCTTATCTGAGCGCGTAAACAGCCTGGTAAAAGAAGCTAAAAAATCTGCAGCGTAAGCTGTTTAACTGGTGGGTATAATGAGTCAAGCGTCTGACAAAGTGGTGATTGGCAAAATCGGAGCGCCTTACGGCATCAAAGGTTGGGTCAAAATCAACGCTTATACCGACACACCAGAGGGTATTTTTGATTACTCCCCATGGTTTGTGGGTGAGCAAGCAGAATACCAAATTGACCACTGGCGACCGCATGGTAAGTCGCTGGTTGCAAAGTTAGTGGGTATTGAGAGCCGAGATGACGCTGAGCGCATCAAGAATCTGGATATTGCTATTTTTGCCAACCAGCTTCCTGAACTGGAAGAAGGCGAATTTTACTGGCGCGAGCTGACCGGCATGCAGGTAGTAACAACGCAAGGTTACGAACTGGGTGTGGTGAAAGATGTGTTTAATACTGGGGCGAACGACATTTTACAGGTCAAAGCCAAAAGTAAAGATGCATTTGGTCAAAAAGAAAGACTAATTCCGTTTGTACTTGAGGAAGTCGTACAATCGGTAAACAAAGAAGGTAAGGTCATTACAGTTGACTGGGATCCGGGGTTTTAAGTGACCGCGGATAAATGGTTTGGCATTGTCAGTATTTTTCCTGAGATGTTCGGCCCATTCACCCAACAGGGTGTGATTGGTCGGGCAGTAAAATCGGGTACACTGGCGGTAGATACCTTCAACCCACGAGACTTTACACATGATCGCCATCGTACCGTTGATGATCGCCCTTATGGCGGTGGTCCGGGTATGCTGATGATGGTAAAGCCTTTGACCGACGCAATTGCCGCAGCAAAGCAGGCTGGCGGTGAGAAAAGCAAGGTTATCTACTTATCTCCACAGGGTAAGAAGCTTGATCAGACAGGCGTGCAGCGTCTGTCGCAAAGTGACCGTCTGATTTTAATCTGCGGTCGCTACGAAGGTATCGATGAGCGTGTAATCGAAAGCCATGTAGATGAAGAAGTCTCTATTGGTGATTACGTGCTTAGCGGCGGTGAACTGCCGGCAATGGTTCTGATGGACGCAGTTGCCAGATTAGTTCCCGGCGTGCTGGGGCATACTGCTTCAGCGGTCGAAGATTCCTTCACTGACGGGTTACTGGATTGTCCGCATTTTACGCGGCCAGAGGTGCTCGATGGTCAGGCTGTTCCTCCTGTGTTGTTAAGTGGAGACCATGAAAAAATCAGGCAGTGGCGACTCATGCAATCGTTGGGTAGAACCTGGCAGCGTCGCCCTGAATTGTTAAATCACCTAGCTCTGACTGAGGAGCAGCAGAAACTTCTTGAACAATTCAAGTTGCAGCTGCAGCAAGATGACAGTTAACTAGGACGAGAGGATATGATGAGCAAAGTCAGTCAAGATATCATCAAGAAAATTGAGCAAGCACAGCTTAAAACTGATGTTCCTGCATTTGGTCCAGGTGACACAGTAATTGTAAAAGTGCGCGTTACCGAAGGTGACAAAGAGCGTCTTCAGGCTTTTGAAGGTGTTGTTATTTCTAAGCGTAACCGTGGTCTTCACTCGGCTTTTACTGTTCGTAAAATTTCAAGCGGCGAAGGCGTAGAACGTGTTTTCCAAACACACAGCCCGGCAGTTTCTTCTATTGAAGTGAAACGTCGTGGTGCGGTTCGTCGTGCTAAGCTTTACTATCTACGCGAGCGTTCAGGTAAGTCTGCACGTATCAAAGAGAAGCTTAACTAAGATTACTAATCCTTGCGTTACTGTTAACTTTGAAAAGCCCGCAGATTTGCGGGCTTTTTTTGTTTTAGCCCGTCCTTAAAATTCTTTTTTCTCTGCACTTTTCACCGCCAGACGACCTTCTCAATAAAAAGCCGGCTTATTTGCAAATGGTGGTTGCGCCTTTATCGATATGTTGGTAAAAAGTCAATTAGGCTTTCTAAGATATTTAAATCACTGGTGTAATATTAAGTTTACACCTTCAAGATTATATAAATACGGAGCGCAATTCGCTGGCCTGAAATGACATTGCTTAAGCCTCCGTTGTTAAAACCGAAGATGTAGAGATTTTTATCATGCAGGACACTATTAATAACATTCATGTCAGCGCTGAAGATGTGCTGATTACGCCCGAAGCCCTGGCACAGGAACTACCCGTATCAGAACGTGCGCTGGGCGCAATTTCAGTTGCCAGAAAAACTATTTCTGACATCATTCATGGCGAAGATCACCGTTTACTGGTGATTTGTGGTCCATGTTCTATTCATGACATCGACGCTGCTAAAGATTATGCATTACGCTTAAAAGAGCTGCACGAGTCATGTAAAGATACCCTGTTTATTGTGATGCGGGTTTACTTTGAGAAACCACGTACCACCACCGGTTGGAAAGGCCTGATTAACGATCCGCACATTGACGGCACCTTTGATATTGAAACCGGCCTGCGTAAAGCACGTGAACTGCTGATCTGGCTGGCAGAACTGGAATTACCGGTGGCTACTGAAGCGCTGGACCCCATCAGCCCGCAATACCTGGCTGAACTGTTCAGCTGGAGTGCTATCGGTGCCCGTACGTCGGAGTCGCAGACTCACCGTGAAATGGCCAGCGGCCTGTCAATGCCGGTGGGCTTTAAAAATGGCACTGACGGCAGTCTTGATATTGCTATCAACGCCTTAAAGTCAGCGGCTTCCGGCCACCGCTTTATGGGAATCAACAAGCAGGGTCAGGTGAGTATTATTGGCACTAAGGGTAACCCTGACGGGCATATCATTCTGCGTGGTGGTAAACAGCCTAATTACGATTCTGTCTGTGTATCTGACTGTGAAACAGAATTGGCTCAGGCAAATCTGACGGCCGGTCTGATGGTAGACTGTAGCCATGCTAACTCCAGTAAAGATTATCGCCGCCAGCCACTTGTGGCACAAAATGTGGTTAATCAGATTCTGGAAGGCAACCAGTCAGTGATTGGTGTGATGCTGGAAAGTCATATTAATTCGGGCAACCAGAAAGCTGATGGGGTGCCGCAGGATGAACTGGAATATGGCGTTTCGATTACCGATGGTTGTATTGACTGGGCCACAACCGAAAGCCTTATCTCACAAATGCGGGATAAATTAATTACCGTACTGCCAATGCGTCTGGATAAACGAACTCAGGTAGCATAGGCAGCAAGAAAAAGAGTACGATTCCTACATGACAGACTTGTCAAAGCGTCTGGCGGAAGTGCGTAATGGTATTGACGAGCTGGACTCCCAGCTCGTTGAGCTTTTAGCCAAGCGTTCCGCCCTCACCACGGAAGTGGGTCAGATCAAAGCCCAAACCGGGATGCCTATTTATGTTCCTGAACGGGAACAGCAACTCATTGCGTCGCGCCGTGAACAGGCCGAAGCTCAGGGAGTATCACCGGCATTAGTTGAAGATTTACTGCGCCGTATGATGCGCGACTCCTATTACACCCAAAACGCCCGTTATCGCTGCGTGAATCCGCAAGCGGGCAATATTGTGGTCATCGGTGGGCGTGGGTCGCTGGGAAGTGCCTTTGTGCGTCTGTTTGAAAAAAGCAGCTATAACACTGTAGTGGTCGAACAGGAAGACTGGGAAAGCGGTCAGGCGCATCAGGTGCTAAGTACCGCCTACATGGTGATAGTAGCGGTGCCTATCAATCTGACTGAGCAAGTCATCGCACAGCTGTCTATGCTGCCAAACGATTGTATCCTGGCAGATATTACCAGTGTGAAGGAAAAGCCGCTTAATGCGATGCTGGCGGTACATAGTGGACCTGTAGTAGGGTTACATCCTATGTTCGGGCCGGATGCACCAGGTATGATTAAACAGGTGGTGGTAGTCTGTGACGGACGTAACCGTGATGCATATGCCTGGCTGATTGACCAGATGATTACCTGGGGCGCGACAATTCACCCCAGCAGTGCCAAAGAACATGATGAAGCCATGGCATTTATACAGGTTATGCGACACTTCAATACGTTTGTTTATGGTGAACATTTGCGTGGTGAAAACCCGGATCTGGAAACACTGACGCAGTTCAGCTCCCCCATTTACCGGCTCGAACTGGCCATGGTGGGACGGTTATTTGCCCAGGCTCCGTCGCTGTATGCCGACATTATCTTTAATAACGAAGCAAATTTTGCTTTATTAAGACGCTTTCATGAGCGGTTCGGTCACGCGCTGTCACTGCTGGAGTCGGGTGACCGCGAGGCCTTTGCTGAACAGTTTGCCCGGGTTGGCGAGTGGTTTGGCGATTATGCCAAGCGCTGCCTTACCGACAGCAAGCAACTACTGCTAAAGGCGGATGATGGTCATCTACTAAGAAAATAATTTCAGCGCTTTGCCTTTTTCTGTACTAAATTTTAGTTGGCGCTCACTGGTTTCCCAGCAAGCTTGGTGTCAACAGGGTAGGAAGAGGCAACATGACGTTAAAAACCCGCTTATTAATTGCAATTATCACACTGGTTATAGTTTCGGTACTCACCCTGGCCAGTGTTTCTCTATACGTATCGGTCAATAACTCGCACCAGGCTCTGGAGCAGTCGGCAAAAGAAAAACTCACCCAACAGGCGGTGCAGGCTCGTCAGGCTATAGACAACTACATGGCGTTTAACAGCGCGCAAATCAATAATTTTTCTTCCTCATCATTAATCAGTAACGCCGCACAGGAATTTATTCCGGCCTTTCGTAACTATGAAAAGCAGCGCCCAGGTCTGACGCAGACACAGGCCAGTATGCTTAACCGTTACTATACCGATGCCTTTGCCTCGACCTATCAGGCGCGCAATGTGGACGCACTGGAGAATCCAGCTGGACTGCTGGCCCCTTTATCGACTAAGTCTCGTTTACTTCAATACGATTTTATTGCCGGCTCAAGTTATGAGTTGGGCGCCAAGGATAACCTGACCAATCTGAATAACGGCACCGATTATGCTGCGGTTCATAGCCGCTATCATGGTGAAATACGTCAGTTTCTGAATGATTTTGGTTACTACGACATCTTTATTGCCGACCCGCAGACCGGTGACATTGTCTATAGTGTGTATAAAGAGCTGGATTATGCGACCAGTCTGCGTACCGGACCCTATGCCAGTACCGGTATTGGAGAAGCATTTACGCTGGCCACGCAGGTGCAGGATGCCGGTGAGGTGGTGGTGAGCAAATTATCCACTTATCTGCCTTCTTATGATGCACTGGCCGGCTTTCTGGCCACCCCCGTCACTAATGCCAGTGGCCAGCGGGTTGCTATTCTGATTTTTCAGATACCCATTGACCGGATCAGTACTATTATGACCAATGAGCAGGCGTGGGCTGAACGGGGATTTGGTGACTCCGGTGAAACCTATCTGGTGTCACCAGATGGATTACTGGTCACCGAAAGCCGGTTTTTCATTGAGGATGTGCAGGGATATCTTTCTGCTATCACACCCAAAATGCCACAGACCGCAAGGAAGATTCAGGATGCTGGCACCTCTGTGGGCTTACAGAGCGTGGATACGCTGAGTAGCACAAATGCACTAGCCGGAAAAAGTGGTTTTGAGACTGTACTGGATTATCGGGATGTAGAGGTTTTTTCGGCTTATCTTCCTGTTCAGTTTGGTAACTATACTTATGCGCTGATGGCTGAAATCGATGTGGCTGAAGCGTTGGCCCCCGCTTATCAGTTACAGTCCACATTAATGGTTTCTACGGGCATTGAGCTGGTGGTGATTGTTACCATAGCGGTTGCAATCGCTTTGTGGCAGGCTAACTCACTGATTCGTCCGCTGACACGCCTGGGCTCGGCGTGTAGCGAACTGGCCAGTGGAAAAGGAGATCTTACCACCCGACTGCAAAGCTCCGGAATACAGGAAATCGACAATATTATCCGCCCATTTAATGTTTTTATTAGTCAGATCCAGGATATCGTCAAAAAAATTAAACAGGACGCCATCCGTCTTTCCGAAGCCTCTGGTGAGCTCAGCAGCGTTATGTTGCAAAGTACAGAGAATGTGTCAAAGCAACTGGGCGAGACCCAGATGGTGGCGACCTCGGTCGAGGAATTGTCAATGTCGATTGCCGACGTCGCCCGCTCAACTGTTGATACCCGAGATCATGGGCAAAGCGCGATGTACAGCCTGAAAGAAAACATGGAACGTGCTGGTCTGGCTGCCGGAAACATTAAGTTGTTGGTTGAATTACTGGGTCAATCCCGGGATGTAATTGGTGCGCTACAGACCGAAGTAAAGCAAATTAATGCATTGCTAAATGATATTACTTCAATTGCTGACCAAACTAATCTGCTGGCATTAAACGCTGCGATAGAAGCGGCCAGAGCCGGTGAAGCCGGCAGGGGATTCTCGGTCGTCGCGGACGAAGTTCGGGCACTGGCGACGCGTTCCCAGACCAGTACGGTGGAAATTGCTCAGATTGTAGAGCGGATGAATGCTTCATCGTCCCGCTCGGTTAAAGAAATGGAAAAAGCCGCGATGGCCGCTGATGGTGGAATTCACCTGGTGGATCTGGTGACTACAGCAATGGACGAGCTGTCACAGATCATCGTGAAAGTTCAGGCGATGGCTGATAGCGTAGCGTCAGCCACACAGCAGCAGGATGTAACTTCAAACAGTGTAAGTGAAAATGTAACCCGCATTGCTGAAATGTCACAGGAACTGGACGAGGGGACTCAGGTGGCAACAGCAGCAGCCCGGGACCTGGCAGCCATGGCCAGTTCTTCTCAATTACTGGTAGCTGGTTTTAAGGTTTAACATGCGCTGTAAGAGAAACTGACTTACAGCGCATTTGCAGTTCGCTTACCCGGTAATCGCTTTGGCAGCGGCTACCTTGGTAGGACTGATTTCCTCGCTGGGATAGCAACCCAGTACTTTGATATAGCGGGTAATGTTTTTCAGGGAGGCCAGGGCGGTTTGTACCGGGCCGTCCTGCACATTGCCTTCCACATCAATGTAGAACATTTCTTCCCACGGATTGCCGGTTATCGGGCGTGACTCCAGTTTGGTCATGTTAATACCGTTTTCGCGCAGCACCAGCAGTGCCTCTACCAGCGAGCCGGGTTTTTGTACCGTAGACATTACCAGGGTGGTTTTAGCCGGCACCTGTAGCGGTACATTGACCGGATTACGGGCGACTACAATAAAGCGACTGTGGTTTTCTTTCTGATTTGCCAGGTTTGATTTGATTGTCGATAAACCATACAAAGAGCCACCGGCCTCGCTGCCAATCGCCGCCACATCATCCCGCTGCAGTTCACTGACTGTCAGCATGGCAGATGACGTGCTGTCGATAGTTTTAACTTCCACATTACCCAGCTCGGCAAGAAAGTGACTGCACTGAGTAAACACCTGAGGGTGCGCGTAAAGTGTTTTGATTTTGTCCACGCTGGTATTGGTGGCAACCAGCAGACAATGGCGGATAGGGTGGGTCAGCTCACCAATAATACTCAGCTCAGTATGTTGTAACTGGTCGTACACCTCATTGATACTGCCTGATGTGGTATTTTCTATTGGCAAAACCGCATAGTCGGCTTCGGCGTGCTCTACTTTTTGGATAATCTCAGCAAAGCTCTGGCAGCCCATTTCTAAAAGCTCACCTGGCCGACGGGAAAAATATTTCTGGGTCGCCAGATAGGAATAAGATCCTTTGTCGCCCAAAAAAGCCACCCGATTCAGTGGCAGGCTGCTGCCCGGGTTTGCTCTGGCTGCTAAAAGGGCTTGCTGATTAAGAACCGAGTCTTCAATGACCACATGAAAAATCTGTGTGACATAATGGGGATCAAGGCCTGCTTCCTGACCTTCTTTGATTAGTCTGACCAGCAACTGTTCTTCACGTTTAACATCCCGCACCGGAATATGGTTAGCAATTTTGGTTTCAGCGACCTCGTTAGTCAGCTTTCGACGCTCAGCCAGTAAGCTCAGCAGCTGGCTGTCTAATTCAGTAATGCGTTTGCGAATCGCATCCAGAGCAGGTTGTGACATGTTGATTTCCCATCAGTGATAAAAAAAAACCTCCCGGGTGGGAGGTTTTGACACACGGTGCATCCTCCCTCAGTTGAAGGTGATAAAACCAAAAAAGAATGCGGCTGTGTGTAAGATATTCGTTTTCATGACATAGGACTTTATTCAGCCAGTGGGCTTGTGTCAACCAGTTTTTACAAGTGACATAATCCAATGTGGGTCAGGGTTCTGGTCTGTCCAGAAAAACTATGTTATGCCCTAAATCCTGTTTCCTGCCTGATCTCCGTCACTCACCCAATAACGCCGCCAGCATGGCACGTACTTCGTTAGGTTCAAACGGTTTGTCACACAGAGCGTTTACCCCGGTTTGCTGAATATTAGCCATGTGGGCGCTGTCGGCCGACTCAGAGGTTACCATGATAATCGGGATATGGGCTGTCTCAGGGTTAAACCGCACAAACTCAGACAGTTCCCGACCATCCATTTCTGGCATATTGTAGTCGGTAACGACCAGGTCAAACGGTTCGTCCTTGATAAGCGTCAGCGCGGTAGCGCCGTTTTCTGCTTCTTTGATCTTTTTCAGCCCCATGCCTTCAAGCACCCGGCGGATATGATTACGGGCCAGACGACTGTCATCGACCAGCAGCACACGCACATCCTGAACATCAAACAGATCCAGTTCCAGCTCATCGTGGTTTATCAGATCCAGCGATGCATTAAGCGCCCGGGATAAATGTAGCGGTTCAAAAGGCTTGGGTAAAATGGCGGCTACACCGGCCTGCTTTAACTGTTCCAGTTTGCTCATGCGGTTTTCGCTGGACACCAGCATAAATGGTACACTGGCAAACTCGCTGCTTTCCTTTACAAACTGCAGCAACTCCAGTGCAGTGCCATCCTCAAAATACATCGCACTGACAATAAGGTCGGCGCCGTGCGATTTAATTGCTGTGCGGGCTTCGGCCAGCGTACTGACCGGATCAATTTCCTTGACGTTTTCCTTTAACAACAAGGTTGTGATAATTTTTCGCTGGGTATCGGAAGGCTCGACCAGCACAATATGAAGATCGGAAATAGATAGCTTTTCCATACTGACAACTCTCTTGCTATTTTTTGTTATGTAATTAAAGAGTAAGTTTAGCCAATTTTGTTAAATTAGCCGCCTGCCAGTTTAACCGTAAAGCCCTTTGTCTGCAGTAGTGTTTTAAGTTTTTCACGATCGTCGGTCTGTACCTCGATTGTGCCTTCCTTTACCGCGCCACCGCAGCCACACTTTTTCTTCAGTTCAGTACACAGTGTTTTAAGCGCTTTGGCGTCCATATCCAGGCCACTTACAATAGACACCCCTTTTCCTTTGCGGCCTTTTGTTTCACGGCTTATACGCACTATGCCATCACTGGTTACCGAGCGTGTTTCCTGTTTATCAGACTGAGTGATCTTGCCACCATCGGTACTATAGACCAGTTTAGAATCCTGCATTGTCGTTTCCTGATTAGGTATCTGCCTGGGCAGAATATGATACATAGGGCACTATGGTAAAAAATAATCCCTAAAATTTATAGCGGGCTGTTAACTCACTGCTATATTTATCAAAAGCGCGGCCTGTATCAGTGTGTCTGATTTGCCGAACATGGTGTAGAGATTAACCCCGCGATTAGCAGGAGAAAACATGGGACTTAACACTGAAACCATCAATAAAGACTCTCATCTGGTGATTTCACTGGATGAAAAATTCGACTTTGCTAAAGTGCACGATTTTCGGCAGGCTTATGCCGAACTGCCGTCCAGCGTGAAAGTCATTGAGGTTAATCTGGCTGAAACCGAGTATATGGACAGCTCTGCATTGGGGATGCTGCTCAATATGCAAAAATCCATGTCCGAACAGGTGTCGGAGTTTAAAATTACCAATTGCCGGCCACAGGTTGCCCGGATACTGAAGATTTCCCGGTTTGATAAAAAATTCGCCATTAGTTGATCACTATGCGAATTCTGATTGTTGATGACGAGCCGCTGAACTGTTTTCTGCTGACTAATATTCTGGAACAGGAAGGCTACACAGAATGTTTTGAGGCTGGCAGCGGGAGTCAGGCCCTGGCAATGGCAGAAAAGCTCAGGCCGGACTTGATTTTACTGGACGTACTGATGCCGGATATGTCCGGCTTTGAGGTTGCCCCTAAGCTAAAGGCAATGGCAGCTGACAATTATCTGCCCATCATTTTCATTACCTCACTGGAAGATCGGGCCAGCCTCATTAAATGTCTGGAAGTGGGGGGCGATGACTTTGTTTCCAAGCCTTTTGACAAACTGGTACTGACCGCCAAGATCCGTGCTCATGCCCGGATTCGTTCACTCAGCATTCGGATTAAGCTGCAAAACGAAGAGCTGTTAACGCACCGGCAGCTGGTTGAGCGGGAACACAGTATTGTTGAGCATATTTTTGCCAATGCTATTCATCACTCAAAACCACTGGCCAGCCACTTTGATTTCAATTTGTCACCGGCAGCGCAGTTCAATGGGGATGTGTTTTTAACTCAGGAAAGTCCGGCCGGGGGCGCCTATTATCTGATTGGCGATTTTACGGGGCATGGCCTGGCGTCGGCAATTGGTATGCTACCGGTCGCCCGGTCGTTTCAGACGATGGCCGAAAAGGGCTTGCCTGTGTCTCAAATGGCTCGTGCGCTGAATAGCATTCTGCTGAATTTGCTACCGGCAGACATGTTTTTTGCCGCGATTATAGCTGAAGTTGATGAGTCAGGGTGTCGGCACTTGGTCTGGCACGGTGGGATGCCCCAGATGCTGGTTAAAAGCGTCAATGGGGGGATCAGTACTCACGGCTCTAATCACATGGCACTGGGCATACTGGACGACGATGAATTTGAAGACCGCTGTGTATCGATCGAATGTGACCCTGGTGACAAACTGCTGTTGTACACTGACGGGCTGATTGAAATTGTTGATGAAAACGATGTCATGCTTGATGAAGATGGCGTGGTGCTATGGTTTGCCAGTCATGATTTTACGGCGACCTCCTTATACAACAAAGCCATTGATTATCAGACTCAGGATGAACAGGTCGATGACATCACTGTCGTTATTTTTACCTGTAAGCCAATGAATCTGGAGATGGGACCGCTTCAGACGCCGCCTTTCCCGATTGATATTCGTACCCAGCTGCACAGTGAGCAACTACGCCGGGATGATGTTATATCCCGGCTGGTGGATATTGCGTGCGCTCAGCCAGAAATGGCCATGGTCAGAAGCAAACTTTTCACGGTACTGGCTGAGCTGTACAGTAATGCACTGGAACATGGTGTGCTGGGGCTGGACTCAGGGATTAAAAGTGAAGAAGACGGTTTTTCCCGGTATTACACTTTACGAGAGCAGCGCCTTGCAGAGCTGAGGGAGGCAACCGTCGAAGTACAGGTACTGTACAAACCTGGCCAGAACTTTTTAACCATTGTGATGCGAGACTCCGGAAAAGGCTTTGATCTAGACCATGTGCAGCAGGAAGCGGATTTTGTCACTTTTGGCCGTGGGCTGTCGCTAATCTTTGAGCTGAGTCGCTCGGTCACCTATACGGAAGGCGGAACCTGCGCGCAGGTGGTGTTGTCGCTAAGAGAGTAATATTACGCTGAACAGCTCAATTAAAGGGGCAGGTTGGCAGAACAAACTTATCTGCCGGTTGGTCGTAATAAGCAGATATCGCTTTTTTACCGGAATTAATGACCCCTATGTTAAAAGCCGTTCTGGATTTATTTACTGGCAGTAATCAGCCAGACAATAACCGTGACCATTCTGTAGAACTGGCCACCGCTGCGCTTATCTGTGAGCTTATCAATGCAGATAATCAAACTGATCGACGAGAAAAACAGGCATACCGTGATGTACTGAAAAGTCAGTTCACACTGGATGATGATACGCTCAACACGCTGGTCTCTGATGGCCAGGAAACCGCGGACAATGCAGTGGACCTGGTGCAGTTTACGAAGATTATTAATGAACAGTGTGATAATGAACAAAAAAAGAGTATCTTAACCGGCTTATGGAAAGTGGCCTATGCAGATGAGCAGCTGGCGCCAATAGAAGAAAATGTTATTCGGCGCATCGCGGACCTGTTGTACATTCCCCATAGTCAGTTCATAAAAACAAAGCTTTCAGTGACCGGCGAGCCAGACTAAACGCGACTCGTTACTCAGGTTTACGTTGATAACAGGGTAGTTGTAGCGTGTATAAATCTATTAAAACTCCGATTGCCGCCATTTTAATTGGCGCAATGTTGGTGACCTCAGCGCTGGTGACCTGGTTTGCTGCCGGTATCCACGAAGACTTATACACCCATGGCGTGAAAAACGACATGATGGCGCTGAGTCAGAACCTGGCCGCCGAGCTTACTCCGCTTATGGAGCAGGCACCGGCCAGTCAGGTTGCCATTGCCAACCGGCTGCTTAGCCTTAAAGGTTATGAACACATCCTGGCCGCCCGGGTTTACGATAAAAACAAAGTTTTGCTGCAAAGTCAGACCGGTTATGCCAGCCGCAAGCTTGGCCTGCCTGAGGAAGGCAGCTATCGCGACCTGCTGCAAGCCACGCCGGGGGCCCACGAAGTCCAGAATCATCTGGTGGTCATCTCACCTATTACCGACCATGGCAAGATATACGGCTATCTGACCATCCTCAATGATATTAACACGCCGGTAAATAACAGTTGGAAAACCCTTTTATACCGGGCCATGCCACTGGTGTTATCCACCTTACTTCTGACTATTGCTATTGGCCTGTACTGGATGAACCGCTGGCTGACGCCACTGGCCCGGCTGTCTGATTTTACCCATGAAATGGCGGTTAGCAAAGATTACAGCCGCCGCTTTACTACCCAGACCCACAGCGAAATTGGCCGGTTGGCGGCAAACGTCAACATTTTGCTTGATACCATCGAGGCCGAGCTGTCGATAAACCAGGAGCAGAATCATACGCTGATTGAGCAGCAACAAACCATGACCCGGCTGGCCAACTATGACAGCCTGACGGGTTTGCCCAATCGCCAGTTTGTGATGGATAACATGCGCCTGGAGCTGGCCCGTGCCAGGCGGCAGAACTATGACATAGCCCTGTTATTTTTTGATCTGGATGGTTTTAAGGGGATTAACGATTCGTTAGGGCATGAAACCGGTGACCTGATCCTGATTGAAGTGGCTGACCGGGTGTCTGGCATGTTGCGTGAAGGCGACTTGGTGGCCCGGCTGGGCGGCGATGAATTTATTATTATACCGGATCGTGATGTCAGTGAAGTCAGTCTGAAAAATCTGGCCAGCCGGGTCATCAGCGCCTTTAGCGAACCGTTTCATTTTCGCGGCCTGGCCCTGACCGTTGGCGTAAGTATTGGTATTGCCAAAGCCTCTGACGCCAACTTCGAGCTGAGCCAGTTAATGAGCAATGCTGATTTGGCCATGTACCGGTCAAAAGCCCGGGGGCGGGGCATATATACCATTTTTACTCATGAAATGGTTGAGTCTCATAAACGTAAACTGGCCATTGCCAACAGTATTGATCAGGCCATTATTGCCAATGAATTTGTGTTGTACTATCAGCCAAAGGTGGACAGAGACGGCTATGTGGTTGGCTTTGAGGCTCTGATTCGCTGGCATCACCCGCAATTCGGGCTGGTGATGCCCGCTGAGTTTATTCCGGTGGCCGAGCAAAGCGGTAAGGTAACGGCTATTACTCACTGGGTCATTGAGCGGGTCAGTATTGAACTGCCTTTATTACAGTCTGTGTTTTTACACAAATTCAGGGTAGCAATTAATTTGTCCGGACATGATTTACGCCATGGCGGGCTGTTTGACATGATTCATCAGGTTTTCGAGCGTCAGCAGGTAGACCCGGACTATATTGAGTTTGAAGTAACCGAATCTGCGTATCTGGAAAATTTTGCGTTTGTGAATAAGTTTTTCAAACGATTGAGTAATATGGGTTGCACCATTTCTCTGGATGATTTTGGTACCGGTTATTCTTCACTGAGCTACCTGACCCAGATTGCTATCGATACGCTGAAGATTGACCGTCAGTTTATCCGCGAGTTAAGTAGCTCTGAACGCAGCAGGCTGGTCACCGGCTCAATAATTGATCTGGCCAAACGGCTATCGCTTAATGTCTGTGCTGAGGGAATCGAAGATGTGTCCCAGTGGGAATATGCTATCGGA
Organism: Salinimonas lutimaris; assembly: GCF_005222225.1. Classification (GTDB taxonomy): domain Bacteria; phylum Pseudomonadota; class Gammaproteobacteria; order Enterobacterales; family Alteromonadaceae; genus Alteromonas; species Alteromonas lutimaris. Next base: position 2,867,094 of record NZ_CP036536.1, on the reverse strand, counting down.
CAGGGCTGTGATCAGGTACAGGGCTATTTATTCAGCCGTCCGCTGCCACTGGACCAGGTGTCCACATTGCCGGCGCGGTTTGAACGCGGCGGCGATCTTGCTGCGCTTCAGTGTGTTCAGTAAACCGGTCGTATAATTGCTACAAAAAAAGTTTGAAAATGTCTGATTTGTGCAACACCTTTGATAACAATCTGGCTACAAATTCAGATTGGCTACTGTTTTTAAAGGAAAATTGCAAGTTGGCACAGTTATAGCTAGTTTCATGATGTATTAACCTGTCAGCGTACAGGGCACCCAATTTTTGGTCACATTGTGACTGTGGAGGACACCATGAAACGTCTTGAGAAAGTGTTTTTAATTTTACTGACCATTGTTGCTGTTCAGTCTGTGGCTGTGGCTAATGCTAACGCGCAGGAAATGGCGACGGCAAATCAAACTGCACTGGCGCAGCAAACCATGATTGTCCAGCTGGATGTCGATCAGGATGGACTTATTTCGTTAAAAGAAGCAGTAAGTGACACCGAGCTGTTGCGCAAGTTTGGTCGTCTGGATGATAATAAAGATGGCAAACTCAGCGAGCATGAACTGCATAACAGTGGGTTTGTTGTCAGGGCTACCGCTAAGTCGTAACGGCGCTGTTAAGCAATCTGTATGAGGTAAGACTCTGACTTGCTAGCAATTTAGGGGTATGCCATTCTGATCGACCTTTTTCAATCAGTGAGCAAGCAGTGCGACTCGGTTCTTTAAGACAATTAACGCTTGCCAGCTTTGTGTTGGCTCTCGTACCACTCATCGCCTTGTTATGGCAAAGCCAGAATGATCTGGCTAAAGTCGGCAAGATGACCAGCAAGGAAACCCGATACGTGGTGAGCGTAGTCGGGCAGATGCAGCAACTCGACGGCGCTGCCATCGATTTGGAGCGCACGCTCCGTCAGTACGCCATTATTCAAAATGAAACCGTCGCCCAATTGACAGACAGCGCAATTGTGCAGTTTGTGCAGGCGCTCAAGAACATTTGTGATGCGCTGCCTCAAACCAGCACCTGCGATACTCTGAAAAAAGACATCACTCAGCTGAAAACGTTTCGCAATATTGATGATACACTGCTGCTTAATGCCTACCTGAATGCCCTGGGTAATAATGTCACGGCGATGCGTAGCGATGTGGAATCTGCGATTCAACAGCGTCTGCAGATTCAGCGCGAAGATTTAAATGCGATGCAGGCCAAGCAGGCCTGGTCAACCGCCATGTTGGTCAGTGTTTCCTTGCTATTGATATTGCTGGGCAGTCAACTGATCGTAAACCCCGTTAAAAAGCTTAAGCAGATTATTCGGATTCTGGCTCAGCAGCAGGGCGAACTGCCGGCTATTTCAACCCGGGCTCCCACTGAACTTATCGGGGTGGAAAAAGATTTGCACTGGCTGGCGGAGCGACTGGGGCAGCTAGAACACATACGCACTGCATTACTACGCCATGCAGCACATGAGCTGAAAACACCGCTGGCCAGCATTAAGGAAGGGTGTAGCTTGTTATCAGAAAATGTGGTGGGGGTATTAAATCCGCAGCAAATGGAAGTGATGTCTTTATTAACATCCAGTACGCAGCGATTAAATACCTTAGTAGAGAAGCTACTGGATTATAATTTGTTATTGCAGCAGGCGCAGCCAACATTCACGGATGTTAATCCAAGCCAGATGGTTAAAGATTGTCTGGAGGATTACGCGTTGGCGCTGCAGGAGCGCGAAGTGACCGTGGATATCCGGGTCACGAATATCTGGGTCGACGAAGAACTCTATCGTCGAATACTGGATAATTTGATTTCAAACGCGGTGGCTCATGGCGCGGTAGGACGGCCCATCAATGTGGCCATTTATGAGCGCGGTAAAGCCACAATACTGGATGTGGCTAACCGGGGTAAACGGATTGCACCTGAAGCGGTAACCCGGCTTTTTGAACCTTTCACTCGGGGTGATGATCCCAGGAATGATAACGTGATTGGAACCGGTCTGGGCTTATCGATTGTGTCTGACTGCGCCAGGCTGATGCATGGTGATGTGTCAGTAGTGGATGTGGAAAACGCAGATGTTTGTTTTAGAGTGACTATCCCGCAAGAGGAAAGACAATAATGAAAAAAGTATTAGTACTGTCACTAATGGCTGTATTGACAGGCTGTGCGGGAATTCAGAATACCCAACCAGATGCGCCGGAGCTTTCAACCGCAAAATCGGTTGAAGTATTGCAAAGCAGTAATTTTTGTCTGGTTGAGTCCGGTGTGGCAAGTTTTGAACACCAGTGTGACTTAATCTACTGGGTCAACTTCTGGATAAAAGCTGATGCCTCGAGCTGGCCGCAGCGCAAAAAAGCGATCGCCGGTTATGGCAACGATGTAGCAGGAACTCTGCACAAGATTGTGTTATCCCTGCCAGTGGACACCCCGTATCAGGATCGGCTGCGCGCCCAGCATTGGTTAAATAGTGTTAAAGGAAAACTCAGCCCTGACATTATGCCGCTGATCAAGACTGTTGTTGAAGCTCCCAATACCGAAATGCTGGAACTTGAGTCCGCCATGGTAGTGCTTAACAAGGTCAATGCCGAGCAGAATGAAAGCAATGAAGCACTGCAGGACGAATTAGAAGCCCAGCGTAAGAAGCTGGAAGAATTACTAGAAATAGAAGCAACATTGATGGACAAGAGCAGGAGTAGCCAGCAATGAGTGAGACCAACACCAGTAACCCGCAGTTATTGCTGGTTGATGACGACAAGAGTCTGTTACGGCTGTTAACGATTCGCCTTGAGGGCGAGGGCTACGGCGTGACTGCGGTAGAAGATGGCCAGGCCGCCCTGAAAAAAATTCGCAGCGATGAATTTGATGTGGTACTGAGCGACCTGCGGATGCCCGGACTTGACGGATTGAGCCTGTTTGAAGAAATTATGGGAATTCGTAAAGATATTCCGGTGATTCTGATGACCGCTCACGGTACGATCTCCGATGCGGTAGCGGCTACGCAGCGCGGCGTATTTGGCTTTTTGCCAAAACCGGTAGATCACGATGAGCTGCGTAACCTGCTCAAAAAAGCCTTGTCTCACTCGCAGGCCGCCTCTCCGGGCGAATGGTGTCAGGATATCGTTACCCGCTCCCCGCAAATGACTAACGTGCTGGATCAGGCTTTTCGTATCGCCCAGCGTGAGGTCAGTGTACTGATCAGTGGTGCCAGTGGTACGGGTAAAGAGTTGCTGGCCAATGCCATTCATCGTGCCAGCAACCGAAGTGACAAACCGTTTGTCGCCATCAACTGTGGGGCATTACCGGAAAACCTACTGGAGTCTGAGCTATTCGGACACGCCAAAGGCGCATTTACCGGCGCTGTGCAAGCCGCACCGGGCCTGTTCCGCGAAGCCGATGGCGGAACGCTGTTTTTAGATGAAATTGGCGATATGCCAATGACACTGCAGGTAAAACTGCTGCGGGCATTGCAGGAACGTCAGATTCGCCCGGTGGGCAGCAGCAAGAATATTGATATTGATGTGCGCATCATTTCCGCCACACACAAAGACTTGCACAAGGAAATGGAAGAGAGCACATTCCGCGAAGATTTATATTATCGCCTGAACGTGGTCAATCTGAAGTTACCATCACTTAAGGAGCGCAGTGAAGACATTCCGCTGCTGGCCCGTACGCTACTGCAACAAAGTGGACAGCGTCATGGCGTTAACGTAACTCAGTTTTCCGATGATGCCATGCAGATCCTGGTAAAATCAGACTGGCCGGGTAACGTCCGTCAGCTGGTTAACGTGGTGGAGCAGTGCGTGGCACTGACCCAGACCCCAGTGATTCCGCTGCATCTGGTAGAACAGGCATTATCAGCAACCAAACAAAGCTGGCCAACCCTGACCGAAGCCCGGGATGCCTTTGAGCAGCAGTATTTGTTCAAGCTGCTTAAAATGACCGACGGTAATGTGACCCGGGCCGCTGAACTGGCCGGACGTAATCGTACCGATATGCATAAGCTGATGAAAAAGCATGAGCTGGATGCGGCAGATTTTCGCAATACGTCAGAATAACGCATCCTGTGTCGGCAATTCGTCTATGCCGTTACCCGGCAGGGCATGCTGAGGATAGCGTTCGTTGTACATAGCAATAAACAGATGCGCCAGCCACGGCGCATCTTTGTTATCAGGCCGGTGCAAAAATAAAAACGGCGATTTTCCTTCCCTGCGCCACTGATGGCACTTATCTACCCACGGTATCAGTTTTTGCCGGTTAACCTTCTCATCGTTATTGCCTACGAAACGCACGACCGGGTTGTTGCCCGTGGCAATTACATTGACCGGCACCCTGGGCTTTTTGGTTCTGACCTCGCTGGTCATGACGCTATCTGCAGGGCCGGTAAACAGCGCCCGGGTATCCATAATAATGCGATTGCACTGATGAGTGATAAGTAGCTGGTTAAGGGTGCGCTCAGCATCGCCTTTGGCAAAAAAAGCCGGATGGCGGACTTCAACTGCCATAGGAATGGTAGGAGCAAGTACTTCTAAAAAACGCGCCAGCTGAGATAAATGCGACGGGCCGAATGTGGCGGGAAGTTGCAGCATCATCTGGCTCAGGCGTGGGCCAAGTACCGATAGCAGCGCCTGCTGCCGGGCCACCGCCGGGTTATATGGGTCCAGCTGCGCAGCATGGCTGATTGACTGATGCCATTTAAAAGTAAACCGAAAGTGCGCAGGTACCGCCGCTGCCCATTTTTGCACGGTGCTTTCATCCGGCAGGGCATAAAATGTGGTGTTTCCCTCAACACTGTTCATTGCCTGTGCATAGTGAGCCAGGGTATTTTGCCGCGCATCCGGGTGGGCAAACCAGTGTGCTGGCCAGTAACTGTGCTGCCACACCGGCAGACCGATGTAAAAAGGTGGCATAATCGATGAGTTATCGGCAGGGAAATCAGGATTTGTCATTGGGCTTTAAACTGCATTTGTTTATACTATGCGGCCTTATTTTGTCATAAAGACGCTATCTATCGCGCGCTTTTTTAGCAAAACATCCGGTTTGGGCGAATCCACCCCCCTGTTTTAGGGATGGATTCGGTATCTCCGGCTGCCTAAAAATGATGCCCGAACTTTAGCAACGTAAAAAACTATCAGGGGTCGAAGACCATGCGCACAGATTACTGTGGGAATATCGATGCATCTTACATCGGACAAGAAGTTACCCTATGCGGGTGGGTAAATAAACGCCGTGACCTAGGCGGACTGATTTTTATCGACTTGCGCGACCGTGAAGGGGTAGTGCAGGTTGTGTTTGATCCTGACCTGCCAGAGGTACAGGAAGAAGCCAACAAGTTACGCGCCGAATTCTGCGTTAAACTAACCGGTAAAGTACGCGCCCGTCCTGACGGCCAGAAAAATGATGCGATGCGTACCGGTGAAATTGAAATTCTGGGCACCGGGCTGGAAATTTACAGCAAGTCTGCTGTGCTACCGCTGGACTGGAACCAGGAAAACTCAGAAGAGCAGCGTTTACGCTACCGTTATTTGGATCTGCGTCGCCCAGTGATGACTCAGCGCCTGAAGTTCCGTGCGCAGGTAACCGCAGCAGTACGTCGTTATCTGGAAGATGATGGTTTTCTGGATATTGAAACACCGATTCTGACCAAAGCCACGCCTGAAGGTGCCCGTGATTATCTGGTACCGAGCCGTACGCATAAAGGTGAGTTTTTTGCTTTGCCGCAGTCACCACAGCTGTTCAAGCAGTTGCTAATGATGTCCGGCATGGATCGTTACTACCAGATTGTTAAATGTTTCCGCGATGAGGATTTACGTGCTGACCGTCAGCCGGAGTTTACCCAGATCGATTTGGAAACCACGTTTCTGGATGCCGAAGGTGTAATGAACATTACAGAAGGCATGATCCGTAACTTGTTTAACAAGATGCTGGATGTAGAGCTGGGCGATTTCCCTCGTATGACCTACGCCGAAGCCATGCGCCGTTACGGTAGCGACAAGCCTGATCTGCGTAACCCGCTGGAACTGGTAGATGTTGCTGATTTACTGGAAACCGTTGAATTTAAAGTATTCAGTGGCCCGGCCACCGACCCGAAAGGCCGGGTTGCAGTTATTCGCGTACCGGGCGGGGCGAGCATGTCACGTAAGCAAATTGACGAATACACAAAATTTGTCGGTATCTACGGTGCAAAAGGTCTGGCCTGGATCAAGGTCAACGAACAGGCCGCCGGTCAGGAAGGCCTCCAATCGCCTATTCTGAAATTCTTAAGCGAAGATATCACTGACGGGATTATCTCGCGTACGGGTGCACAGGCTGGTGATATTCTGCTATTTGGCGCGGACAACGGCACCGTGGTTACAGAGGCGATGGGTGCGCTGCGTCTGAAGCTGGGTGAAGACTTTGACCTGCTTGAAGGTGAATGGCGTCCGCTGTGGGTAGTCGACTTCCCGATGTTTGAAGAAGCAGACGGTCAGCTGCATGCACTGCACCATCCGTTTACCGCACCGCGCGGCCTGAGCGCGGAAGAGCTGAAAGCCAATCCGGCTGAAGCACTGTCTGATGCTTACGATATGGTATTAAACGGGGTTGAGTTAGGCGGTGGTTCGGTTCGTATTCATGACCAGTCTATGCAGTCTGCGGTATTCAGCATTCTGGGTATTGAAGAAGAAGAAGCCAAAGCTAAGTTCGGCTTCCTGCTGGATGCCCTGCAGTTTGGTGCACCACCGCATGCCGGTCTGGCCTTTGGCCTGGACCGTTTAGTGATGCTGATGACCGGCGCAACGTCTATCCGGGATGTGATGGCGTTCCCGAAAACGACCACGGCGGCGTGCCCGTTAACCAGTGCACCAAGCGCGGCGAACCCACAGCAACTGGCTGAACTGGCCATTGATGTGGTGAAGAAAAACGCTGAATAAATGGCGTTAAAAAGACCTGAATCAGTACTGGTGGTGCTCTATGACGAGCATCACCGGGTACTGGTGATGCAGCGCCAGGATGATCCGGATTTCTGGCAGTCGGTAACCGGCACGATTGAACAGGGCGAGCAGCCGGTTCAGACCGCTTACCGGGAAGTGTGTGAAGAAACCGGTATTTATCTTACTCCAGCCGATGGCAGCCTGACTGACCATCAACAAATCAATACCTTTGTTATCCGGCAAAAGTGGCGACATCGCTATCCACCGGGTACAGTTTATAATCAGGAACATGTCTTTTCCGCGCAGGTCAGCAGTGCCGGTGCGATACGTCTGACCGAACATCTGGCTTATGAGTGGCTGCCAAAAACAGAGGCATTACGCCGGTTGTGGTCACCAAGTAACCGTGAAGCAGTGGAAGCATTTGTCCCCGGAGCAAAATAATGATAATACTGGGTATAGATCCAGGTTCCCGGATCACCGGGTATGGGTTAATTGCCCGCCAGCAGGGAAAACTGGTCTATGTAGGAAGCGGTTGTATCCGTCTTTCTACACAGGCATTGCCTGAACGTTTATCGCAGATTTTCGCCAGTGTTGGCGAAATCATCCGCCAGTACCAGCCTCAGCAATTTGCCATTGAACAGGTGTTTATGGCGAAAAATCCTGATTCAGCCCTTAAGCTGGGCCAGGCCAGGGGCGCGGCCATTGTGGCTGCCACTCAGGCACAGCTGCCGGTGGCCGAATATTCTGCCCGCCAGATCAAACAGGCGGTAGTAGGCAAAGGCGGAGCGGAAAAAACGCAGGTACAGCATATGGTGAAACATTTGCTGGATTTACCCGGTACGCCGCAGTCTGATGCGGCCGACGCGCTGGCGGTAGCATTGTGCCATGCACATACAGAACAAAGTTTAATTAAACTGGCAGGCCAGGCTCAAAAGACAGTTCGCCGCCGGTTGCGCTAACAAGGTAATAATCATGATAGGTCGGATTCGCGGCACACTAATTGAGAAACAGCCGCCTGAAGTACTGATAGATGTTGCAGGTGTCGGGTATGAAATTCAGATGCCGATGACCAGTTTTTACCAGCTTCCCGCAGTCGGTGAGGAAGTGACCGTTTACACCCACTTTGTGGTTCGTGAAGATGCACAGCTGCTGTTTGGCTTTGCCGATAAAATGGAGCGCGGGCTGTTTCGCGAGCTGATTAAAGCCAACGGGGTGGGCCCAAAACTGGGTCTGACCATACTGTCTGGCATGTCCGCCAGTCAGTTTCTGGCCTGCGTACAGCATGAAGATGTGTCTTCGCTGGTGGCGATGCCCGGGATTGGCAAGAAAACCGCCGAGCGACTGGTGGTGGAGCTGAAAGACCGGCTGGCCAAGTTTGGTAAAACCCAGGATGTGAACCTGCCATCACTGCCTTTGGATGGTGACGGTGGCAGTGCGCTGGTGCCGGTCAATGATGTACGCGAAGACGCCGCCAGTGCGCTGGTGGCGCTGGGTTACAAACCGGCGCAGGCCAGCAAAATGGTGTCAGGTGTTTATGCCGATGGTATGGACAGCGAAACGATCATCCGTGATGCCCTCAAAGCAGCGTTATAGGATAACTGACCATGATCGAAGCTGATCGTTTAATTAATGCCTCAGCGACCAATGAAGATGAGGTGATTGACCGTGCCATACGGCCTAAGCTTCTGGATGACTACACCGGTCAGCCTCACGTTTGCGAGCAGATGGAGATATTCATTCAGGCGGCCCGCAACCGTGAGGATGCGCTTGATCATCTGCTTATTTTTGGCCCGCCAGGGTTAGGTAAAACAACGCTGGCCAATATCGTGGCAAACGAAATGGGGGTGAATATTAAAACCACCTCTGGTCCGGTGCTGGAAAAAGCCGGCGACCTGGCCGCGCTGCTGACCAACCTTGAGCGCAACGATGTGCTGTTTATTGATGAAATTCACCGGCTAAGTCCGGTGGTCGAAGAGATTCTCTATCCGGCCATGGAAGATTATCAGCTGGACATCATGATTGGCGAAGGCCCGGCAGCCCGTTCTATCAAACTGGATTTGCCGCCTTTTACTCTGATTGGCGCCACGACCCGGGCTGGCTCGCTGACATCCCCTCTGCGTGATCGTTTTGGTATTGTGCAGCGGCTTGAATATTACAATGTTAAAGACCTGACCACCATTATTGCCCGGAGTGCCAGCTATCTGAACCTGGACATGGACGAGTCAGGTGCCCATGAGGTGGCGCGTCGTTCACGGGGAACGCCGCGTATTGCCAACCGGTTATTGCGTCGGGTACGAGACTACGCCGAAATAAAAGCCGACGGTAAGGTGGATGGCGAAGTCGCTGCTAAAGCACTGGATATGCTGGATGTAGACAAGGAAGGCTTTGACTACATGGACCGCAAGCTGCTGCTGGCTATTATCGAGAAGTTTGACGGCGGCCCGGTAGGCCTGGATAACCTGGCAGCGGCGATCTCTGAGGAAAAAGAGACCATCGAAGACGTGATTGAGCCTTTTTTAATTCAGCAGGGCTTTTTACAGCGTACACCTCGCGGACGAATTGTGCTGCAACGGGCGTATCTGCATTTTGGATTTAATCCCACGCAGGATTAGGTTTTGTTGTCACGGCAGTGATCGATATAGCGCTCTGTAACTTACATTACAGGGCGTTTTTGTTGCTTTGGAAACAATGATAATTTTGTAGCAGGCATAAAAAAGCCCGCTCAAAATGAACGGGCGAAAACAACAAGTGTTGAAGGAAATAAATCCAGGGAACTCATGTCTAACAGGAGATAAATCTCTGTACATACCGGCGTTAACCGTTATGTCTGTGTGACAGATGACGCGCATTATAAAGACAAATGCGGACCTGACAATTGAGTAAAATTAGATTTTTGGATTAGTTTACCTAATGAGTTAATGGTATGTTAACTAATGATGATGGTTGCTGTTAAAGCTATTGCCGTAAAGGGTTTAACGCGGTATTTTGCGCGTTCAGTGAACGTACAATACGGTGTGTTCGCCGGGTTTTTGAGATTATTTATATTAAAGCGAGAGCATAACTATGCATAATTGGCCCGTCAGAATCTATTATGAAGATACTGACGCCGGTGGAATTGTTTATTACGCCAACTACCTGAAGTTCATGGAGCGAGCCAGAACTGAGTGGCTAAGAGAGCTTGGCTACGAACAGGATATCCTGTTGGAACAATCCATCGCTTTTGTCGTCAAACGGGTTGAAATGAATAACTATGCGCCAGCCCGCTTCAATCAGCTGTTGAGTATTGAATCACAGATTGTAGAATTGAAGGGAGCAAGCATGGTGTTTCAGCAAAAAATTAAAAATGAAAGTGGTGACCTGCTGGTTGCTGCTGATGTTCAGGTTGCGTGCGTGGATCAGGTTAAAATGAGACCAAGAAAAATACCACGCACTTTGTTAGGGGATTTATCGCGTGGAATCTGATTTAACGTTTATCGGGTTATTTTTGCAGGCCAGTTTTGTTGTACAGCTGGTAATGTTGTTGTTACTGAGTGTATCAGTGGCATCCTGGACATTTATTTTTCAGCGCACCAAAGCCTTAAAAGCCGCGCAGACAGAAATGCGTCAGTTTGAGGATAAGTTCTGGTCGGGCGCTGATTTGAACCGCCTTTATCAGGAGCTCTCTGCCCGGGCTAATCTGGGCGGTATGGCGTCTATCTTTTGTTCCGGCTTCAAAGAATTTGTACGCCTGCGTAAAGGCAATACGGCGGTTACCGGCGTGGTCGATGGCACCTACCGGGCTATGCGCGTGACTATGTCCCGGGAAGTGGAGGAACTGGAAAGCCGTTTACCGTTTCTGGCCACCGCCGGTTCCATCAGCCCCTACATTGGCCTGTTTGGTACTGTATGGGGAATCATGAATGCGTTTATTGCGTTAGGGGAAGTGCAACAGGCAACTCTGGCAATGGTGGCGCCGGGTATAGCCGAGGCTCTGATTGCCACGGCCATTGGTCTGTTTGCCGCCATTCCTGCTGTTATTGCGTATAACCGGTTTAGCAACAAGGTAGAAAAACTGGAAAACAGCTATGCCAACTTTATGGAAGAATTTTCGGCCATTTTGCATCGTCAGGCAGTAGCAGCCCAGCAGCAACAGGCTCAGGCCTGATTCTGAACTGACTGCAGGAGTCTGATTATGTATACGCGTAAACGCCGCCGTCCGGTATCCGAAATTAATGTGGTGCCCTATATTGACGTCATGCTGGTGCTGCTCATCATCTTTATGGTGACGTCGCCGCTGGTGTCGCAGGGCGTAAAGGTAGAGTTACCCAAAGCCAGTGCCGAGCCTATTGATCAGGAGGAAATCCCGCCGCTGATTGCATCAGTGGATGTAAAAGGCAGATACTTTCTGAATGTAGGTGAAAATGAAGAAGCGCCGATTGGCGCAGACGAGGTTGCAGCATTGGTGCAGGCTCAGCTGCAAAAGCAGCCCGACACCCCGGTGGTGGTTAAGGGCGATGGTCAGGTTGCCTATGACAAGGTCATTCAGTTGATGGTGTTGCTGCAAAACGCCGGTGTACCTTCGGTAGGCCTGATGACTGATCCGGTAGAGTCAAAATAGCCATGGCAAAGCCAACACCTTCATCTCAGGGGGCGTCTGAGAATAGTCCATCGCGACGGGGCAGGGCGCCCTCAGGCATTAGCAGTAAAGACAATAAAGCAGCGCTGTATAAATCGCTGGGTGTGCATGTGGTGATTGCCATAGTGTTGCTAATTAGTGTCAGTTTTGCACCGGACCCGCTACCCACACCGGCGCCCAGCCAACCGGTTATTCAGGCCACCTTCATAGATGCGCAGGCAATTGCCGATAAGCAAAAAGCGAAAGAAGAGGCGCAGCGCAAAGCCGATGAAGCAGCACGTCAACGTCAGGCCGAAGCAGAACGCAAGCGGCAGGCTGAGGCAGAGCGAAAACGTAAAGCAGACGCTGAACGTCAGCGCCAAATCAATGCAGAAAAGGCGCGTAAGCAAGCCGAGCAAAAGCAGGCCGAGGAGAAACGCAAAGCTGAGGCAGAAGCGCAGCGTCAAAAAGAACTTGAACGCCGCGCGGCGCAAGAAGCAAAAGAGCGACGGGAGCGCGAAGCGAGGGAAAAAGCCGAAGCAGAACGTAAGCAAAAAGAGGCCCGTGAAAAGGCTGAAATGGAAAGGATTATGCAAGAGCAGATGGAAGCTGAGCGGGCTGCTCAGCAAAAACGTCGCCATCAGCAGGTTCTTTCTGAGGTTGACCGATACAAAGCCCTGATCCAGAACAAAATCATTCAGGGGCTATATAACGACTCTGCCTACAAGGGTAAGCAGTGCCGGTTGAATATACGCCTGGCGACAACCGGGTTTGTCACGCAGGTCAGAACGCTCGGCGGTGACCCTGCCTTATGTCGGGCAGCCGAAGCGGCTGTCCGTCGCCCTGACAAGCTCCCTATGTCAGCTGAAGCCGACGTTTATCAGGAACTCAAAGACATTAACCTAACGGTGGAACTGTAGTGATTAAAAGAAAATTTGGGATATGGATGAGCACGGTGCTGCTAATGGTCAGCACTGTGGCTGAAGCATCACTGGAAATTGTGATTACGGAAGGCGTGGATGGTGCACGCCCCATAGGTGTAGTGCCGTTTACCTGGAAAGGTAATGGTCAGATGCCGGAAAAAATCGGCGACGTGATACGTGCTGACCTGCTACGCAGCGGCAAATTCAGCCCGATGGATCCACAGGATATGCCTCAGTATCCCACCTCTGATGCTCAGGTCGATTATTCAGCCTGGGCGGCTAAAGGTATTGATACCGTACTGGTAGGCACGGTTGAACAGCAGGCCGGCGGTAAGTACAAGGTGTCTTACGAGCTGGTGGATGTGCTGCGTGGTCAGGCGACCGGCGGTAAATCCAAAGGCATGAGCAATGGTCAGGTAGTATCCAGTAGTGATCATGTTATCGACAAGCGTCAGGCAAGTATTATGGCGCAGGATTTTCGGCAGTATGCACACCGTATCTCCGATGTGGTTTATGAGAAGCTAACCGGCACCCGAGGTGCGTTTTTGACCCGTATTGCCTATGTGGTGGTACAGGACCCGAACAAAAACAAACTGCCATACCAGCTGGTTATTGCTGACTACGATGGTGAAAACGAAACCCGTTTGTTGTCATCACCTGAGCCGTTAATGTCTCCCAACTGGTCACCAGATGGCGAGAAACTTGCTTACGTGAGCTTCGAAAACAAGCGGCCACAGATTTTCATCCAGGATATCTACACCATGAAGCGTGAGCGCATAACCGATTTTCCTGGTATTAACGGCAGTCCGGTATTTTCTCCGGATGGCAAACAACTGGCGATGGTTTTGTCAAAAGATGGTAACCCAGAGCTGTACGTGATGGACATTGCCAGCAAGGAGATCCGCCGCATTACCCGTAACCGGGCGATTGATACTGAACCATCCTGGACGCCAGATGGCAAGAATCTTATATTTAGCTCGGAGCGGGGTGGTAAACCACAGATTTATCGCGTAAATTTATCGTCAGGAAAGGTCAGACGTATGACTTTTGAAGGCGAGCAGAACCTGGGCGGTACAATTACCCCAGATGGTAAAGAAATCGTATTGGTTAACCGTACCGGTGGAGACTATCGAATTGCCAGACAGGGGCTGCAGGATGGCGCAATTCAGGTACTTACCAGAACAGAACTGGACGAGTCACCCAGCGTTGCACCGAATGGAAGCATGATAATTTACAGCACCTTGCATAACGGAACTCAGGTATTATCCTTAGTGTCGTTGGATGGTCGCTTTAAGGCACGGTTACCAGCATCAAGCGGACAGGTTAAGTCACCGAGTTGGTCACCATTTTTGTTTTAACGAAATGTTTGGTTATTGAATAACTATAAGGAATAAGAGCATGAAACTTAATAAAGTAATGAAGAGCTTCGTTATCGCCTTGCCAGTGGTGACCATGATGGCATGTTCATCAGGCCCGAGCGAGGAAGAGCTGGCTGCTGAACGCAACCGTGTTGCGCAGGAACAAGCCGAAGCAGAGCGTCAGTCACAGGCAGCGGAAGAACAACGTGTACAGGCAGAAGCTGCTCAGCGCATGAAGCGTCAGGAAGAAATGGCTCAGGAACAAATGGATGCGCTGAAAAAAGAGCAAACCGTTTATTTCGACTTTGACCGTTCAACCATCAAAGCTGAATTCCGTGAAATTCTGAACAAGCACGCAGAATACCTGGTACAAAATCCGGATCAGAAAGTGGTAGTTGAAGGCCACACCGATAGCCGTGGTACACCAGAGTACAACATCGCGCTGGGCGAGCGTCGTGCACAATCAGTAGAAACTTATCTGATGAATGCGGGTGTGAGCAGCGACCAGGTTTCAACAGTATCTTACGGTGAAGAAAAGCCGGCTGTGATGGGCTCGACTGAATATGCTCAGGCGCAAAACCGTCGTGGCGTGGTAGTTTACCAGTAAGGGTGAATAGATTGCGAAATGTAATGTTGAAAGGAGCGGCGCTTAGTGTCGCTCTGGGTCTGTCAGGTGCGGTTCTGGCGCAGGCTCCGGTGTATGATGTAGGTGATTCAGCGCAACGTTCTGCAGCCAGTGGCAGCAGTAACCGAACGATGGAACAGCGCATTACTTATCTGGAGCGAATGGTCGACAGTCGTACGGAAATGCAGCATCGTTTACAGCAGCAGCTGGACACGATGCAGGGTGAAATTGACGAGCTGCGTGGTGCGGTTGAAGTACACACCAATCAGCTGGAAAAAGTGCTGCAGCGTCAGCGTGAGTTGTATCTTGAGATCGACAAACGGGTAGAGGCATTAAAACAAGCCGCGGGCCAGAGTCAGTCAGGTTTATCAGACTCCGCCAGCGCTCCCCGTCAGGGAAGCGGCAGTCAGTCACCGGCTCAGTCTCAACAACGTGCATCGCAGTCAGATCAGGGTAGTCAGTCAGCAGGTTCGGGGCAAAGCGAAAGCGATGCTTATGATAATGCGGTGAATCTGATCCTGAAATCCCGGGAATATGATAAAGCGATTCCGGCATTTCAGTCATTTATACAGCAATTTCCTGATAGCCAGTATGCCGCTAACGCTCACTACTGGTTAGGCCAGCTTTTGTTTAATAAACAAAAATGGACAGACGCGAAAGAGCAGTTCAATGTGGTTGCCAATCGTTTTACCGACTCCAGCAAGCGGGCAGAAGCGCTGCTAAAGCTGGGGATTATTGAACAGCGCCAGGGCAACAACGGTCAGGCAAAATCGTTCTTTAATCAGGTCATCTCAGATTATCCCAATTCTTCGGCCAGAAAACTGGCAGAAGCCAGAATGGGTTCTCTGTAGTCAAAAGCCTCCTTCGGGAGGCTTTTTTGTTGCTGGCTGCTACACCCTCCGATATAACGGATTATATGATTTTAAGCTGAAGCAGGACCTGAAGTCAGACAAGGCGCGGTAGGATTATTAAACGTTTTGTTGTGATTTTGACCGCTTGACACGATTTTCCTTAAAAAAACAAAATAAAAGGCAATTTGGGGTTGCACCACATCAGGAATTGAGTAATATATGCCGCCGTTGCCGCAGAGAGGCAACAGCGGAAAAAGTATGGGTCGTTAGCTCAGTTGGTAGAGCAGTTGACTTTTAATCAATTGGTCGCTGGTTCGAATCCAGCACGACCCACCACTCATTTTTGAGGTGGGTAAATACTTTTCGCATTGAGATGGGTCGTTAGCTCAGTTGGTAGAGCAGTTGACTTTTAATCAATTGGTCGCTGGTTCGAATCCAGCACGACCCACCATCTCAACAAAATCTGCGAGATTCACTGAATCTCAGGCCGTCCTGGCCAAACCTAAGATGGGTCGTTAGCTCAGTTGGTAGAGCAGTTGACTTTTAATCAATTGGTCGCTGGTTCGAATCCAGCACGACCCACCATCTTTTCAGGACGCACTGCAACTCTGTTGGTGGAGTAAGCAGTCTGCTCAGGCAGCACAGTACGATGTTCGCATCGTCACCATCATCCTTTGGAGGGGTACCCAAGCGGTCAACGGGAGCAGACTGTAAATCTGCCGGCTCAGCCTTCGCAGGTTCGAATCCTGCCCCCTCCACCACTTTACTTAAAAGTGGCGGATACAATCCGATATTATTGAAAGGGTCGTTAGCTCAGTTGGTAGAGCAGTTGACTTTTAATCAATTGGTCGCTGGTTCGAATCCAGCACGACCCACCATTTCAATCATATCGTGATAATAAGTGTTAGTCCTTCGGGACACAATCAGATGGGTCGTTAGCTCAGTTGGTAGAGCAGTTGACTTTTAATCAATTGGTCGCTGGTTCGAATCCAGCACGACCCACCATCTTTTACAGATGCACAGCAATACCGACCGGCAATCTTCATATTTGCCAGTTACATACCCTTTGGAGGGGTACCCAAGCGGTCAACGGGAGCAGACTGTAAATCTGCCGGCTCAGCCTTCGCAGGTTCGAATCCTGCCCCCTCCACCATATCTTTTTTCCTGATACCCATTACTTTCCAAATAAAATATCGCCGAGCGTATTTTAATCTCATCCTGTCTGGCATTTTTTTGATATACTGCGCGCAGATCTTCAGGGGAGTCGCCCTTGAAACCGTGTGATTTATTCATACCTCTACTTTATGAATTCTTAATGACAGTCGGGTATAATTGCGTCCGGTTTAACTGTCGTTTATCAGGTCTTTAGTTATGACAGTCGCATTTCGCGTAGAACAAGTTGATTATCCTTTTCCTGCCAAGCCGGCTCCGCTTTCCCGGGAACGTCAGGCAGAATTAAAAGCCGAAATTAAAACGTTACTTAAGCAAAAAAATGCTGTATTGGTAGCGCATTACTACACCGATCCTGAAATTCAGGCGTTAGCCGAGGAAACCGGTGGGTGTGTGGCAGACTCTCTTGAGATGGCACGGTTTGGCCGTGATGTGTCACAGCAGACACTGATCGTGGCCGGTGTAAAGTTCATGGGCGAGACCGCTAAAATCCTGAGCCCGGAAAAAACCGTACTGATGCCGACCTTAGAAGCTACCTGCTCACTGGATATTGGCTGCCCGGCAAAAGAGTTTACCGAATTTTGTGATTCCCATCCTGACCATACCGTGGTGGTCTACGCCAACACGTCTGCTGCGGTGAAAGCCAGGGCTGACTGGGTGGTCACATCCAGTATTGCGCTGGAGATAGTGGAGCATCTGGATGAACAGGGTCATAAGATTATCTGGGGGCCGGATCGTCACCTGGGATCTTACATCGCCAACAAAACCGGTGCCGACATGCTGATGTGGCAAGGTGAGTGTATTGTTCACGATGAGTTTTCAGCGCAGAAATTGCAGGATATGAAAGCCATCTATCCTGATGCGGCTATTCTGGTACATCCTGAGTCACCCGCCAGCGTGGTAGAGATGGCCGATGCGGTTGGCTCAACCAGCCAGCTGATTAAAGCGGCTCAGGACATGCCTAACCAGACATTTGTGGTCGCCACGGATAAGGGCATCTTTTATAAGATGCAGCAGCTGATGCCCAATAAGACGTTTATAGAAGCCCCTACAGGCGGTAGTGGCGCACAGTGTCGCAGTTGTGCGCATTGTCCGTGGATGGCAATGAATGGCTTACAGGCGATTTATAACTCACTGACCGAAGGCATGAATAACCATGAGATTCATGTGGACGATGCGTTACGTCACAAAGCGCTGATTCCGCTGAACCGTATGCTGGACTTTTCGGCCACACTGAAAGCAAAAGCCGGCGGTAACGCTTAATAAATCAGCACTTGGTGAGTTTTTTGCTTCAAATTCTTGATTCGAAGCCAAACTTTACCTACTATACGCGCGCTGTTGCAAAACAGCGCTGACAATTTGGAGAGATGGCTGAGTGGCTGAAGGCGCACGCCTGGAAAGTGTGTATACGTTTGTAGCGTATCGAGGGTTCGAATCCCTCTCTCTCCGCCAAATACCCTCAAGGCCTCGCGGAATGCGGGGCTTTGTCATATAAGGCCTACAGAGAAATTGATGTAACCACGAACTTGTACAAAGTGGTGGTACAGATGAGTAGAATGGCTTCCCCAGTAAAAGACAAAAACTCCGGTGTTTACTACTTCAGAATGGCAGTTCCTAAAGAACTCATTCCGGTAGTTAAGAAACGCGAGATAAAGACATCCCTCAGAACTAAAAACCTTTCTGAAGCTAAGCGAGCATTTACGGCTCATCTTACGAAAACACAGGACGAGTTTGAGCTAGCCAGATTGAAGGTGTCAGGTGCTGCTGATCATTCGTTAACAGTACGCGACTGTATTGTTATTGCAGAACGGTGGTATAAGCGCGTGAAAGTCCATATGGAGTCCACTGGTGACTTCAGTTTGATGGTGAAGCGTGACGTTGAGAGAAAGGAAAACGGTGATGTCAGTCATGCCTACATGTACTTTACAGACACTCTTCATCTTGCAGGGTCAGAGCTAGCTACTGCTAGTGAAGAAGACTTTAAACAGCTAGCTGAAGCCTTTAGATGTGAAATTGATTCTCAGCTCGAAATCGAAGGTATTAGGCTTTCTCATGATAATCCAGCCTATATCGAACTAGGCAAATCATTTCATACTTATGCCCACCACTTAGAAAGTGTATGTACCGCTCGTTTAAATAACGACTGGAATCATGAACCGGTCTCTATGGGTATCTATGCACAGCCTCTTTCAGACGCCCCAGAGCCACCAGCGGCAAAGCCTAGACCAGTTGTGTCGACACGTAAGCCAGTGAGTGAAAACTCTCTACAAGAGGTTCTGAATGCTTATATTGAGGTTCAACGTTCTTTGCCAAACGTTACCGGCACACGCCTGAAAACACTCGATGAAACAAAGGCTAAAGTATCTGTATTCATTGAGATTATTGGTAACATTGACATAAGCCAAGTGCAGCGCAGTGATATAGTCCATTTTCGAGATACCCTGTACAAGATACCTAAAGGTAAGAGTGCTTCACTGCGCAGCAAGAGCGTGGACGAGCGTATCGCACTGGCAAAAGAGCAGCAGCTAGAAACACTGTCTGGCAACACAGTGAAAGTCTACCTCAGACACCTGTCTACTGTATTCAGCTACGCGGTTGAAAGAGACTTAGTATCCCTGAACCCTGTCAACAAAGTTCAGGTAAAGAAAGAAGTTAATAAGTCCAAGACCAGAGACGACAGAGGGTATACAGAGCAAGAGATTAGCATAGTCTTCAATGATGAGGTCTTTACGGACAGCAATGCCAAAAAGCCCTATGGTCAGGGCTGCTATTGGGTTCCATTGTTATGCAGGTATACAGGAGCCAGAGTCAACGAGATTGCTCAGCTACGCTCAGAGGACGTTTGTGTATCTGATTCTGGTATCCATTATTTGTATATTAGGGAAGGCAAGAACCAGAGTGTTAAATCTGAAAGCTCAGTGAGAGAAATCCCGTTACCAGCGCATATCCTTGAGCTAGGTTTTCTGGACTATGTTAGTCATCAGCAGGAATGGTTATTCCCTGAGTTACCTACCAATAAGTACGGTAACAGAGGCCTCAAAGTAGGCGAGTGGTGGGGTAAGGCAGTAAGGAGTAAGGGCGTTGATATTGCTCAGCCTTCACATGCCTTCAGGCACTCCTTCAAGACGGCCATGCGGAGACTTCAGGTAGCAGACAGTACCAGTGATGCTATTACAGGTCACGCTGCTCAGACTGAAGGTGGTCGTTATGGTTCCGTCCCGCTAGAGAGCAAGAAGGCTGCTATAGACTTATTACCAAGGCTTAATATAGAAAGGTTGTAGAGATACAGGGGGGAGGGGTCAAGGTAAACCCCTTTTATGGCGATTGCGTCGTACCGTTATCTTTAAAATAAATGTGTGGTTGAATATTTCATTTTGGCCATTAGTAGTGTGTCCATAAATTGAGAATAAACTGTCAGACGGCATTCATACACCTAGTGCTTTTCTCTTTTACTTCAATACTTTCTGGGTGTGCCCCAGCGTCTTTAATAAGATGCCATGCAGGTTTGAACTGTTTGTTCCATGTGTCTAGTTGAAGCAGTTGTTCTGCATTTTTAACTAGCTTGTTATTTCCACCTCTCCAGCTTTGTTTTTTCCACTTCACCATCCATTCATCTATGCTCCGTATAACATAGTTGCTGGTGGTATAAACAGCTATAGGCCTATCAGCAAGCTCTCTTTTACTAATCCTATCAAATGCTTTATTCAGCACCATAAGTTCCATAGCCTGTTGTGATTGCATTACCATTCCAGATGACCATCCTGATCGCTCTATATTCCCTTCATTCCCTATACGTGTCAGCATAAAAGCACCTCCGGCTTTTTTGGTTTTGGGATTCCATGATGCGTGGAAATAGATACGTAATACGCTTTCTGTTACTTGAGTCATTGTGTTTCCTTCTGATAAAAAACCCTGAGGGGATCAGGGCATATTGCAAATGAGCAAATGTATTAAGTTGTTCTAAGCAACAAGCATTGCTCTCCAATGGTCAGGGATAACAAGCTAATACCTATTTGTTTTGTTTGGTAAAGCAGATGAAGGCATCAATGCAATTTGGAAGGAGTCAGGGTGTACGTTAATGGCTTAAAATGTGTCAGTAACGCTTAATGGGCAAATGCTGCAATATGAAACTCAAGGTGTCCCAAAAACGTAAGATGCGCAAATGGGACAGCGTGACGACCAAGGTGGTCCAAAAACGCAAGATGCGCAAATGGACCAGCCAGACGACCAAGGTGAACCAAAAACGCAAGATGCGCAAATGAATCAAGGGTCAACTCATGGTGTTCCGAAAACGCAAGATGCGCAAACGGAACAGGGGACAACTCAAGGTGTTCAGGAAACGCATGATGCGAAAACGGGAAAGGATGAATAGAGTGTCAAAAAGTAAGGGATGACTCTCTGACACTGTCAAATTCGCAAAATTTAGAGTTCTTGACACCACTCCTGAAGACTGTCAGTATCTTATAAGTTTTTGACATATCAGGGTAATGGACAAATGGGTGACTTAGTAGGTTTTGCAAGAGTATCAACGCAGCATCAGGATCTTAAAATACAACGTGAAAAGCTCTCTCAGTACGGCTGTAAGAAGATCTTTGAGAGCAAACACTCTGGTAAAGCTGAGACCAACAAAAAGGCTTTAGAAGAGCTTCTAGGCTACGTAAGGGCTGGTGATACAGTCGTAGTTACTAAGTTGGATAGACTGGGCCGTTCACTTACTCAGGTACTCACTACATTGGATTTGTTTAAAGAGCGTGGCGTCACTTTTACTGCAATAGACCAGAACAATATAGACACAACCAAAGATGACCCTATGAGCAAGGCTATGCTTCATTTGCTAGGTGTCTTTGCTGAGATGGAAAGGAACTTCATTGTAGAGCGCACTACTGAAGGTAAGATTGCATCAGGGAACTTTGGTGGCCGTAAGCCTAAGCTGTCAGAGGAAACACGCAGCTTGATTATAGATAGTCTTAAAGGCGGAGCCAGCAAACGCCAGCTTGCCTTACAGTATGGTGTTTCTAGGGGTACAATTATCAACATTGCAAAGCAAGCTCAACTGTAACCGCAGAGACTTCTCAGAGGGCTTTCAGCATCTACTGTCAGCCTACCAGCCATATCTTTAATAAATCCGTTCAGAGCTTGGTTAGAAGGCCTCTGTACCGCCTTCTGGTGATGTAACCAAACCAGAATCAAGAGCTTCATCATACAAGACATATTTAGGGTTTTTACCCCAGTTCTCGTTGACGAAATCTAATAACTTGTCCTTTTCTTTTGCTGTCAAAGCGAGCTTTAAGATCTTCTCTAAAACCTTCTTGTCCTCTTCTATCAAATAGTCATCAAGACCTTCTGATTCATAGTCTCTGTACTCTTGATCCTTTATCCACTTTTTAGCCTGAACCAGTATTGGGTAATTGGTCGAGATATTCTTCTCAACTGGACTATCATCCTTAAACAATCCTGCTTCAGTGAATTGTTTCACCAATTTACGCCAGTTGCCAATTGTTGATGTACTAGCGGATAAGCGTTCAGCCAACTCCTTCTTACTCAGCGAGGCATTACTCTTTTCTAACTTGAGAAATTTCTGCCAAGTCAACTCTGTCCGGTGAGCTGGTTGTAATGTAAGAGCCTTATGCTCAGTATTGATCTCTAAGAGTCTATCGTTAACTGTCTCTGGACCAACTACCTCAACTGTTATCTGTTTAAAACGTTTCCCGCCAGTATCCTTGTTGACCTTGATGTAAGCACTACATCGGTGAAAACCATCAAAAATGACATACCTATCGCTACCTTCAGGTTCGTTCAAAACTTGGATTAACGGGAATTTAGCGTTGCTGTACTTGAGGTCATTGACCATCTGCTTGATGTGATTCTTTGAGGCGTCCTGATGTATGACTTTAGCGCCCCATTGAACGCTTCTATGGTCTCTTACTTGGTATTTCTGGTCTTCAATATCTATTGATGAAAGTGAGATGCGCTTTGTTCCCATTGGGTCCCTTAGCTGGTGGAAAGGCAGCGACTATACGCACAACCTCTCAGCAATACAACGTGTACACCCTAAAGAACCACAAAGAAACCCTAAGATCCTTGATATACTTGGCGTTCAGAGCAATCACCCTTCCCAAGGGGAGTAGTAGAGAGGTCTCTTTGTGCTACGTTAAGTAGCCACATTGTAACCCCGTCAGGGCAGACAGCCACTATGACCAATACCACTGAGTGCAATGCCATAATGCACCGTTAAGGAGCTTCCTAAGGCCAATTACAACTATGACTAATACCACTGAGTACAAGGCCTTAATATAAGCCTTTGATATGTGCCTAGTTTAATAAAGGTTTGAATACACCTTTTGGGGTATACCTAGCGAGAATAGCGGAAAAGTGTTTATAAACGTTTTGCTGACTTATATAGTAAGGGTCATTAAATAGTGTAGGAATATATATAATGGAATATAAAGATTTGATTTGGATAAAAGAGCAACTGACCTTGTCACTCGGAGAGGATTTCATTCGAGCGATAGATAGTTACTCTATTGATGGTGTGAAAAGAAGTGAGTTAAGAAAACGAGAAAAAAGAGCTCATCCCCTTTGTGATCTTTGGAAAAGTCTTTCTGGTTCTATACGTTTTTTTAATGATGAAGGCATTGTCAGAGATAATCATAATGTGAAAATTCTTTATCATTTAGCTGTTGTGTTGAAGAAATGTGAAAGTCTAGTCAATTTGGATAGAATACTTTTTACATTAAAAAATAACCAACAATTCGAAACAAGTTTTCACGAGCTACGCGTAGCATTTTACTATTTAAATTTAGGCTATTCTGTAGAGGCTGTACCAGAAGTTAATGCTAGGACGCCAGACTTCAAAGTTGTTACGAATGAAAGTGAAGTGCTCTACGTTGAAGCAAAGCAATTAGAAGATAAATATAATAAAGAAGACTCGTATTGGGATATCATTGTACAAAAAATAATTGCTGTATTGCGAAAGTATAAAAAGTGTTGGCAAGTACAAGTTATAGCCTTAGATAGATATGAGAAAATAAATACAGAAGAAATAATTAATTGTGTTGAAGACTATTGTAAAGGAAGTGAGATAAATGAAGTATGTCTTAATTTTGATAAATTTAATATTGAATTAAGATGTGTGGGCGAGTGGGGGAGGGTTTATGAAGGTGAAGCTATAATTCCATTACTTGGAAATATAAATATTAAAGATTTTAAAAGTCAAAGTACAAAAAGCGACTATTATAAGGATGCTAATTATGTACATATAACCAAGTTTTTAAAGGTAGATATGAAGGATGCTATTAGAAGAAATATAAAAAAAGCCAGTAAGCAGTATGTAGCTGATTATCCATTAATCGTTCATGTAGGACTTCCTCCTCAGAATCATAGGATTATATTCGATATTACCGATGGAGTTCAGTATGAAATGCTTAGCGATATGGAAAGAAACTTCAACAAAATAAACGCTATAATAGTTAGTAGTAATCTGACATCAGTATCTAATGGTGTCAGACACAAATCTTTAACAGAAACCATCATCCCTAATTTTTCGCCAAGTGTCGAGCTACCACATTCATTTCATTTTGACACAGATTCAATGCTTACAGGTGATGTGGAGAAATCTGGAGTTATTGAGTACGGTTACGATAGCAAATCAGTTATGAAGGCTATAGAACATGGGTTATATGGAAATATAATTTCCAAGATTTCTCGAGACGCTAAAAGTCAGGTGCGCTTGCTATTGACCTCTCTAAATATGCTGCGGTTGCAACTGGTGTCACCGTCACTGAAGTTTAAGAACTTTGATTTACCAATAGATGAGAGAAATCTCAGCGATGGGAAAAATGTAAAGGTTGTTTGGAACGAGGAGGAAAGTCAGGTGTTCATTAATGGAAAATTAATAGACAACGATGCTCAACATACTGATAGAGTATAGTACAGAAAACTCGTACAGAGGTTGCAAGCTAACACTGAGTAAGTTATTGTAATTAATTATTTTTTACGTTATTGGTTACACTCGAGGGTTCGAATCCCTCTCTCTCCGCCAAATTCAGACAAAGCCCCGCACTCGCGGGGCTTTGTTGTTTCTGAAATCTGCAAAAATCGTCAAATCAGATACTTGTACAAAGAAGTGGTACAAAGTGCCTCTTCACAGAAGCCTTTTTAGCAGCAGTTGATGGCATTGCAACGCCTGACTTGCCTATAAACAACACCATGAACAACCTCTACGTTAACATGGGCGCTTTTTGACCTGCCCGATTTTTAGTGGGCGCAATCAATGGTGTCTGGCAACGCTGCGATATCTTCTGTATGGAGCCGATGTGCTGTATTTGCCTCCACTTGCAGTGACAGTCCTTACTGGGCTACAAAAATATAGCGAGCCTTACGCCCGGTAATTTGCTTGCTGGTTCTTGCCTGGCAACAATATTCATATCATTTAGGGAATTTTGTATAAATGCCAGTTCATCGGCGCGGGCTTTGTTGTGCTGTAACAGGTAGCCACAGTTTACGGGCTGGCCCTGTTAAAATACCTATGTCGACTGAGCTACACCCTCTGTCAGAAAATATCAGTCAGTAGCCTGCATCAGTACGATGGTGAATGCGGCTTGTTGTTGAGGCCGTCGCCAACGCGTGGAACGAGCAGTCTGTTTGACCAAGGAGGATATAGTAATGTCGGAGGAAACTTACAAATCCAGAGCGGCTAAGTAATCTTGCATCCACCGTGCGTAATTTATCAGTTTGGATTCAGAAAGCCGAAATGCAGGGCCACTAATACCCAGTACAGCTTCCATCTGGCCTTTTCTGAAAAAAGGGATCGCAACACAGCTAAGATCTTTCTCAACTTTTTCGATATCAAGCGCAAACCCTCTTGTACGGGTCAATTCAATTTCTTTTTCAATGTCACCGCCAATAGCCAGCCGGTGCTCTGATTTTATCCATTCGAAAATCTCAGGATTCCAGGCCATCAATACCAGACCGGCTGCTGAGCCAGGCATCGGCGTTCTGAGTCCTTCCGGGGAGGCATATTTTATTGGTTTATCACTTTCCAGGCCGGCAAGAAAAAATACTTCGCCGCCGCTGGGTACAGCAATAAAACTGGTTTCGCCTGTGTTGCTAGTAATGTCCGCAAGCAGTGGCATCAACGAAGCGCGGAGCTGATAGTCATTACCGGCAACTCTTGACAGGTTCGATACCCTGCGGCTTAGAAAATAGCCTGTACTTCCCTGGTTTCTGCGAACATAACCCAGTTCACAAAGGGTCTTGAGTAAATTGTGTGCTGTTGTTTGTTTAATACCGGAAAGCCTGGCAATTTCCTGTAATTTGGCTTCCCCTCCGTTTCTGGCAATAATCTCCAGAATTGTAAAGGTCCGCGATACCGACTGAATCATAAGCGTTCTAAAACGTCCGGAAATTCAACAATGTTGAATAAAGTGTCATTATTTCTGAATAAATCCACTTTATTGATTTATAGGTGAACTTGTCAACGATTTGCACCGTTTCAGGCTCAGAACCTGGCGGCAGCTAGCGGCTTGCGCTTTGCTGACTCGTCCGGTTGCCTCAAGATTACCATTACATTTCTGGTAATGGCTGATTATCCTGTGGAGAATATGAAATGAAGACGATGATCGCGACTGCAACAGCAGTAGATGGAAAAGCAGAAATCCTGGCTTCACTAATAGACAAGCTGGCACAGCAGGTACGCAAAGAGCCCGGGAATGTGGATTTTTTAGTTTTTCGGGATAAGGATGAACCTGCAACATTTAAAATGCTGGAAAGGTATATCAGTGAAGATGCTTTTAACGAGCACCTTAAATCTCAGCACGTTATCAGTTTTAATAACGCCCTGGAGAATATCGTAGAGGGCGGGGCATCATCGGTTGTGCAACTGGATGCCATATCCGATCCACACTATGCGTTGGAACACGTAAGAGGGATCGATCATATTGGGCTTTGTGTTCCGGATATGCATGCCGCTACCACTTTTTTCAGTCAGGCGTTTGGCGCGAGCATAGTTTATGATGTTCAGTCACCTCACGAGCCTGCAATGGCCGGTAAGGACGTTGAGCAACAACTGGGTATACCTGCTGGCGCGAAAGTTGTTCATATGCGACTGCTGCGTATTGGTGATAGTGCCACGATTGAAATGTTCAAATTTGCGGATGTCGAACAACGTGAGGCTATTGCATTGAATGATTATGGGCTCAATCATTTGGCGCTTTATGTGGATGACATCAAAACAGCAGCTGACAACTTTAAAGCCGCAGGCGGAGAATTGTTATCGGCGATACATCCCCTTTCAGGTGTGGAAGACAGCGATTGTAACGCCGGGGTTTATGGCAGAGCGCCCTGGGGCACTTATATCGAACTGATCACTACGCCAGACGGTATCGATTATTCACCAGAGTCACAAGTGACAAGGTGGAAGCCGTCACCCTCAAATTCTGCCCCCTTCGTTGAGCAAAATAGCAGTCATAGGCAGGAAGCCTCAGAATTACTGACGCAAAAAGGCGTGATCAAAATGACCATGTTTTTGAAGCGCAGAAAAGGCATGTCACACCAGGACTTTGTGGCCCACCATATTGAAAAACATGGCCCGCTTTTTCGCCAAATTCCCGGAATTCAGGAACACGTGTTGCGATACATACAGACTCATCCTGTAGCGGTAGAGGGCATTGATTCTGATAATAAAGAATTCGACGGGACCGCTGAGCTGTGGTTCAAGTCACAGACCGCTTTGAAACAGGTCATGGATTCTAGTTTTTACAAAGAGGTGGTTTTTGAGGATGAAAAAACATTCTTGGATCACGACAACACAGTTATCCAGCTGGGCAGTCAGGTCAATATTATAAGCTGATACGTTGTTATACATTGCTTGCGCTGAGACACAATGGTCTCAACGACGCCTCTGCAATACAAGCGTCAATCCGACATCGGCTACTGGCATTTCGTTACGCGCATGAGTGCTTCGTTATCTGCTTTTTCTTCGATGAGGGTCATAGTGTCGGGCGTGTGAAGATTGATTATTTCTGCCATGTTTTTAATTTCAGGAGAGTCCAATGAGTATGGAATTCTTAGTACCAATAACTGGTTCATTTGCCAGACCCGCAGCAGAAAACCCCACGGTAGCCATGGTGAATGCCGCCTACCGGGATTTAGGCCTGGACTGGACCTATATCAATTGTGAAGTTGCCCCGGATAGTTTACCGCAGGCTGTGGAAGGTGCCCGGGCGATGGGATGGGCCGGCTTTAATTGCTCCATTCCGCATAAGGTTGAGGTGATTAAATACCTGGATCGTCTGGGCGAGTCCGCCTCGTTAATCGGTGCGGTTAATACGGTAGTGATAAAAGATGGTGTTTTAACTGGTGAAAACACCGACGGTAAAGGGTTTGTTGAAGGTGTCAGACAGGTTACTTCTGTTGAAGGTAAGCGTGTTCTTATTTTTGGTGCTGGTGGCGCAGCAAAGGCGGTATCTGTTGAACTGGCACTGGCTGGTGTATCGAACATTCAGGTAGTCAATCGCAGTGAAAAACGGGGTCAGGAACTGGTCGATTTAATAAACGCTGAAACAGAAGCGTCTGCTGAATTCGTCGTTTGGGATAGAAGGGTTGATGTGCCTGAAAATACGGATATTGTCATCAATGCGACTTCTGTGGGGTTATACCCAGATGTCGATGAGCAGCTGAATATGAATCCGGATACGTTACTATCTCATATGGTCGTAGCAGATGGGATCCACAACCCACCGAGGACGCATTTATTAAAAGCGGCTACCAGTCGAAACTGTCGTACCGTAGACGGCCTGACGATGCTGGTAAACCAGGGGATACTGGGAATTAAGTGCTGGACCGGTAAAGATGCCAGTGAAGCGGTGATGCGTGAAACGCTGAACAAAGTTTTACATCATTGTGATTAACTCACTCATTGTGACTGCTGTGCGGCCGCGCTCATATTCAATGGTTCACCGAACCTGCCAACTTTTTTACCCTACATTATAAGGACTAAGCACACAGCGAAGCGTTTTCGCGACAAGGCTTGTCTGTATTAGTGGGCGCATTCAGTGCGTCCCCTGTGCTTGCGTATTCAGTTGGCGGGCCTGATTTAAGCGCCGGATCGTATCGGGCAAGAAAAGCATAACCTGCCATCCGACCGGCTTTGTAGTCCTGACGTAATTCTTCGCTGGTGCTGCCCAGTAATTTGCTTTGCAGTTTTTCTCTGGCAAAGATCTGCACGATGTCCACATCATCTGGCGGATTTTGCATAAACGCCAGTTCATCGGCGTAGGCTTTGTCGTGCTGTAACAGGTAGTTCAGGGTTTTAGGGCAGCGACCGGCAATACACATAAAACCAGTGAGCTTATTTAACCAGGCCGGCTGTACCTGAAAATTGCGATCGACGGTACGTATGACCACAATTTTTCTGGCGCCACGGCGGTACGCTTCGGTAACCGGCAGTGGCGCGGCCAGGCCCCCGTCCAGATAAAAATCTATGGTCGCAGCGGCGTCACTGGGCTGCTGACGGGTTTCCAGTGGCACGCCCCGCTTGTACAAATAGGGCAGGGCACTGGATGCTTTAATCAAATCGACCCAGCGGTTTTTACTTTTCAGCGGATTAAAAAAATACGGTTTTCTGTTGTTGGCATTGGTCGCAGTAAACAGCAGTTCTCTGCCACGGGCATTTTGCTGCGCGGTGTCAAAATCAATCAGGCGGTTTGCTTCCTGGGTTTTATTGAAATACCAGTCCAGATCCACAATATGTTTGCCCACCAGTCCCCGGCCTATCCGAAAAAAACTCTTATGCCGGGTTAACCCGCGGATCAGTTTTTGTGCATAGCCTTTCTGGCGTGACATAAAACTGGTGAGGTTCTGTGACCCGGCCGAAGTGCCGATTAAAATGTCAAACGGGTCATATCCTGCTTCCAGCCAGCTGTCGAGTACACCGGCGGTAAAAATTCCGCGCTGGCCACCTCCTTCTGCAATCAGAGCTGTTTTTACAGGTGGTGAACTCTGCGAAACAGAATCAGGTGAAGTGGTCATGGGGAAAATGCTCCGTTGATGGCAGGGATTGATTTCAGTGCGGTAATTTTAACCGGCTGTAAGGGCAGCTGATATTTGAAAGAATGAATCAATACAATAGAAAAAGAAGGATTAGGTATATGAAAACGCCTGTTTGAGACAGGCGTTTTCATCAAAATTTTTTACGCTTTTATCTTTGCAAATAGTTCATACCTGAGCATTAACTTCAGTGCAAAGCGCACAAAGAACGTTTTTATAGCTTAATGGGATTACTGCTTAAAGCGAAACCGGTACAGCACATAGGGCGGTTTGGCACTGCCAAGTCCCTGGCTGAATGCCGGGTGTTGATGCAGCTGGTCTTGTGTGACGTAAACGTATCCGTTGCTTGTTGCCAGACTGTCAGGCCAGGACAGTCGTTTGTCCTGCACAAGCAGTTGATATTGAGCTTTTGTTGTTAGCCCAATCGCATTATTTTCTAAGTCTGTGGCTAAAATACCGCCGCCTGGCGCCAGGGCAATACCGTCACTGGGATTTTTCGGGCCAAACTCCTGAATCGATTCTTCAAGCTTGCTGTCAGGTAACTCAGTATTGCTGATGACCGATGTGGGGATTTGATAAACCGTGGTGCCGGTAAACGCGCCGAAGTAGAGCATACCGGCATCAGGATCCAGCGCTATCGGATTTAATCCGAACTTGAGCGGGTTAGGCTTGCCTTCTTTTGTTTTTGAGGCAAGTAACGAGGCTTCAATGACAAGCTCCCGGTCTTCAGGCATGAACTGTGGTGCATTTTCCAGTACGCGTTTAGACTCACCTGTTGCGATATCCACCACAATAATGGCCGGTTTGGTTGCGCCAGCAAAGTTACCAAATGTCATATCTGCGATATAGATTTTGTTGTGCTTTTCATCAATGACAAAGTCCTGGATAAATGAGTTTTCGTGTAATGAATCTTTACCAAGCTCAATGATTTTCACCAGGGTGTCAGACACACTGTTCCATGCAACTAGCTGAGCCGGAGCAGATTCACTGCCCATATCCAGCATCCACACAACGCCCTGGCTGTCGCTATGTATACCAATCACTGCACTTAAGCCCACCTCTCCGGTTTGGGGGCCATCAGCCCAGTCTGTATTCGGAAAGGGTTGTTTTGTACCATCAGCCATCACCTCCACAACGCGTAGTATTGGGGTGTCGAGCGGGTGCATACTGATGAGCAACCGGCCTGAAGGAGTGAATGTGATACCTGCGCCTCTGGCATCTTCAAAGGTAGTGACCGGCTCTAGCGGACCAACTTCAGCGGCAGCGTTCGCAGTGCTGCTTAATGTGCTGAGCCCTAAAGTGGTAGCGATAACAAGGTGCTTAAATTTTTTCATTAATCTTCTCCAATATTCGATACGGGGTAAATGTCGGTACCATTCATGTGTGATTGGCAGGAGAAGTGTAAAGTGGCTATTAACAAACTGTAACAGGCAGTGAATTGAATCTTTGTCAAAAAACTTTTGGTAATAAGTGATAAAGGTGTATGTTTTATCCAGACATTAGCAAACCTGAATGAAGCCGAAGATGACTCTGGATGACTTGAATATTATTTTAAAAGTGGCTGAGTTTAAAAGTATTACAGCCGCTGCTGACAGCCTTAATATGAGTTCAGCGACTGCCAGTGCTGCAGTAAAACGGGTGGAAAAAGAACTGGGTATAGAGTTGTTTATTCGTACCACAAGACGATTGAGGTTGTCCCCGGCCGGTGAGCGCTATATTCCCCGCTGCCAGGAAGGGCTCAATACACTCAACATAGCGAAACAGGAGATGCTCAGTGAAATTGCTATTGTCAGTGGCGAACTCAGACTGTCGGCGCCTTCTGATTTAGGGCGAAATATAATACTACCGTGGTTAAACGAATTTACCGACATTTACCCTAAGATTACGCTGAAGATGCACATTGCCGATAAAAATATTGATTTTTACCGGGATCCTGTTGACGTAGCCGTCCGTTATGGCCCGTTATCGGATGAAAACCTTTATGGTTTTAAAATTTGTAACGTCCCCCGCGTTACCTGCGCGTCTTCCGGATATCTGGCAAAACACGGTATGCCTGTCATACCAGATGACATTGCACAGCATAATGCGCTGCTTTATCAATTGTATGAAAAAGTGGATGACGAGTGGTGTTTCACCCGCGATGGCCAAACCTTTAAAGTAAAAACAACGAGCAACAAAATCACCAACGATGCTGATTTAGTCCGGCGGTGGTGTGTGGCAGGACAGGGGATTGCCAAGAAGTCGTGCCTGGATATGTCCCAGGACCTGTTGAACCATACGGTGGTAAGGATTTTACCCGACTACGAGCCCACGCCCACCGAGTTGTGGCTGGTTTGTCCCAGTCGCCAGACTATCACTCCAGCCATTCGGTTACTCAGAGATTTTCTGATACACAAATGTCAGAACTTGAAAAACGAACTTAAAAGTAAAGGTATCTTGTAAAAACGTGCTTTGAGCGAATTCTGTTTTTCAGCATAACCCTGAGCACAAGACTGGAACAGTAGCTAAAAAGTTAATGTTGTTCTGTGGATGCTCCTCCTCCCTCTCATGCTGGTTTCAGAAAGTATCATCTACATTGATGAATGTTTGTCATGCTTTGATGAAATTAAGTCACTTTTATTCATGGTTTGAGGTGCGTATAACATGTCTTACGCGCTTACTGACGGCAATCACGGATAGTGCACCGCAGGTGAACCATCACGTTAAGGCACACTGTTAAAAAGACTGACTGCCGATGTCATGTTATTACCAATGCCAACAGAGCCAGAACTATTTTCAGAGATCAGCATACAGGATTGAAAGCCGGATTATGAACAAGACAGATTTCACATTCAGCATAAATAGCATCAGCTTTGATGAAAATTATCAGCCATCAGATAACACCCGTATCACCACCAACTTTGCCAACCTTGCCCGGGGAGAAAAACGTCAGGACAACTTGCGTAATGCGCTGAAGATGATTGATAACCGGTTTAACGCGCTGGCGAGCTGGGATAATGCCAATGGCGATCGTTATTCTACTGAGCTTAATATTATTTCGGTGGATATTGATGTGGAAGGAAACGGGCAGACCTTTCCTACCATTGAAATACTGAAAAATCATATCGTTGATCACAAAACCGGCCAGCGGATTGAAGGCATTGTGGGCAATAATTTTTCTTCTTATGTACGTGATTATGATTTCAGTGTGATTCTGTCGAATCATAACAAAGGCCGGGAGCAGTTCAGTATTCCGGATAATTTTGGTGAGCTGCATGGCAAGTTGTTCAAAAGCTTTGTGAACTCACAGGTATATAAGGATAACTTCAAAAAAGCGCCGGTTATCTGCCTGAGTGTTTCTGACAGCAAGACCTATTTTCGCAGTGAAAACCAGCACCCAATTCTGGGGTATGAATACCAGCCGAACGAGTCATCTCTGACAGAGCAATACTTTGCCAAAATGGGCTTGAAGGTGCGCTACTTTATGCCGGCTAACAGCGCGGCGCCGCTGGCCTTTTATCATTCTGGTGACCTGCTCAATGACTACACCAACCTGGAGCTTATCAGTACGATCAGCACCATGGAGACATTCCAGAAAATCTATCGTCCGGAAATTTATAATGCTAATGCTGCGGCAGGTAAGCACTATAAGCCAAACCTGAAAAATCAGGATCATTCACTGACTCAGATTGTGTATGACCGGGAAGAGCGTAGTCAGCTAGCGGTATCGCAGGGAAAGTTTGTCGAAGAGCATTTCATCAAACCCTATAACACCCTTTTAGAGCAGTGGTCTGCTAACAGCCCGCTATAACTCACTAACGAAATTGGATTTTATGAAAACACTATTACCCACATCAACCGCTGGCAGTCTGCCAAAACCTGCCTGGCTGGCACAGCCAGAAACATTGTGGTCGCCCTGGAAACTTCAGGGCGAAGAACTGGTACAGGGAAAACAGGATGCACTGAATTTATCTTTGCACGATCAGACCACCGCGGGCATTGATATTGTAAGTGACGGTGAGCAAACCCGTCAGCACTTTGTCACCACATTCATTGAAAACTTAAGTGGCGTGGATTTTGAACAGCGTAAAACCGTAAAAATCCGCAATCGCTATGAAGCCAGCGTGCCGGTGGTCAATGATGCGGTAACCCGCACCCGTCCGGTATTTGTGGATGATGCCCGTTTTTTGCGCTCACAAACCAACAAGCAAATTAAGTGGGCGCTACCAGGGCCTATGACCATGGTCGATACACTGTATGATGCGCATTACCAAAGTCGGGAAAAACTGGCCTGGGAATTTGCCAAAATTCTGAACCAGGAAGCCCGTGAACTGGAAGCTGCCGGTGTGGATATTATTCAGTTTGATGAGCCTGCCTTTAATGTGTTTTTTGACGAGGTTAATGACTGGGGGATTGCTGCGCTGGAAAAAGCGGTGGAAGGTTTGAAGTGCGAAACCGCTGTGCATATTTGTTACGGCTATGGCATTAAAGCCAACACCGACTGGAAAAAAACACTGGGCTCACAATGGCGTCAGTATGAGGAAATCTTTCCTAAAATTCAGCAGTCCAGTATTGATATCGTGTCGTTAGAGTGTCAGAACTCGCGGGTGCCAATGGAGCTGATTGAGCTGATTCGTGGCAAGAAAGTCATGGTAGGGGCGATCGATGTGGCAACTAATGATATTGAAACCCCCGAGGAGGTCGCTGAGACGCTGCGCAAAGCCCTGCAGTTTGTGGATGCTGAAAATCTTTATCCGTCAACTAATTGCGGTATGACACCGCTATCCCGGCAGGTAGCCAGTGCCAAGTTACGTGCATTAAGCGCCGGGGCAGATATCGTTCGTCAGGAACTCATTCGCCGTCAGGTGGCCTGTTAAAAACAACAAAGCCTCTGTAAAGAGGCTTTGTCTGATACTGCGATGTAGTGCAAAACGCATTAAATCGTGCAGCTGTCACCACAATCATTAGCGCCGTCACGCAGGGCTTCAGCCTGTTCGTTGGCGGCCTGATCTTTGGCTTTCTGAGATTCTTCAACCGACTTTTCTACTGCGTCAAAATCGATGTTATCAAAGTCAAAATCATCATCTAAGCTCATGGTTTTTCCTCTTCGTTCAACGGCCGCGCAGAATAGCAAATCCCGTCTTTAGCGTCTTTGCTGTTTATCGAATAAATTCTTCTATTCAAAAACACAATCGTTTAAACCGCGGTTTTCATCGATGCTGTAATCAGTTTCAGTGTTTCCAGCAGCTCATTACATCTAAGTAAGTTGGTGCCATCAGGGTGAGGCAGAGCAAACTGTTCAGTGTCGTTATCATAATATTTGCCTGACGCCTGTTCAAATTCGTCGCTAAACGCTGCCCTGAGTAAAATATCTGCACCAATACTGATATCAGCACCATCAATACCGTAAGCCTGTTTTACCATTTTGCTTCCCAGCAGGGATTTTGGATTGATCGAAATGTAGCGGGGAGATTGAGGGGTAAATGTCATTGCCTGCGCGTAGGTCCACATAATCAGTGCCAGCTTACTTTTGGCATACACAATGCCGTCACCCTGTGCGCTCTGAGCGGTCAGCTCCTGTACCTTCAGCGGGTGCTGGGCGGCCGAGGCCACATTAATAACCCTTGAGCGGGCATAAAACAGGCCGCGAAGCTCCTGAACCAACATAAACGGGGCAATGGTATTTACCATATACCGAGGGTCCAGCTGCTGTGGATTTGGTTCATCAGGCTTAGCGTGCACACCGGCATTATTAATTAGCACATCAATGCGCTGATGCTGGTGGCGAATTTTCTTTGCCATGGCCAGGATCTCATCGGGCTGAGTCAGATTGGCGCGATACAGCCAGACAGGCAAGTCGTGATAGTGCGCTGTGAGTTGGCTTTTCAACTGATTAAGCTTTGTTTCACTTCTGCCATGTAACAACAGAGTATGACCGCCCGCTGCCATTTTCTTTGCCGTAGCCAGGCCAATGCCGTCGGTCGCTCCGGTTAGTAAAACGGTTTTGTTCATGGTGCTGTCTCCTCTGTCAAACTGGTTATTAAGCAAATGGTAGCAACCATAAAAGTTCAGAAAAACCGGATTTCTGGCCAATCAGTTTCTCTGTTTTTTTGATAATCCTCATAGCAGTCGCCGCACCAGCCACATCCAAAGCTTGGACGAAGCCTGGACAGTCACTTTTTGAGCAAAGCCTGGACAGTCACTTTTAAATATGAATTGTCGACAATGTGGCTGGGTAAAATAAATGTTAATTAATGTTGAGTTTTATGTGTCGGTTATTTATTCTGCCAGTTCAGTCATCACCATCTGACGCTGTGATGGCACTAGTAAGCAAACCAGTAATAGCAGTATGGAATGCTATATTCAATGATATATCCGGCAAGGAGGCAAGCCATGCCCGACACCACTGTTATTAGTCAGCCCGCATTACCTTTATCTGAAAGCTATTACTATGGCGGTCAGGGCGCCCCTTTGAGTGATGCCACGATTGGCCAGCATTTAAAGGGTATTGTCGACAAATTTCCTGAGTCGGATGCTATTGTAGTGCGTCATCAGAATATTCGCTGGAGCTACGCGCAGCTGTGGGAACAGGTTGAAAGGGTGGCTACCGGATTACTCGCATTAGGCGTTCAGCCGGGTGACCGGGTAGGGATATGGTCGCCCAATACCATTGAATGGTCTTTGATTCAGTATGCCACAGCCAGAATGGGCGCTATTATGGTGTGCCTGAATCCGGCCTACCGTCCACATG
Organism: Salinimonas lutimaris; assembly: GCF_005222225.1. Lineage (GTDB taxonomy): Bacteria > Pseudomonadota > Gammaproteobacteria > Enterobacterales > Alteromonadaceae > Alteromonas > Alteromonas lutimaris. Next base: position 2,830,881 of record NZ_CP036536.1, on the reverse strand, counting down.
AGCTGGAGTTTGCGATCAATAACGTCGGAGTCAGATATCTGGTCATGGCCGAATCATTTAAAAGCTCTGACTATGTGCAAATGATTAACGAGCTGGTGCCTGAGCTTACGACCTCTGATTTTACCGGTAGTGCACGACTGCCTTCACTACAGCAGGTTATTGTAACCTCCGATACCCCTTATACCGGCATGTTGCCATTTTCAGCGTTAACAGAGATGGGCACATCAACCCAGCTGAATCAGCTACTTGAGATAGAAAATACGCTCAAAGCCAGCGAGCCGGTCAATATTCAGTTTACATCCGGCACCACAGGTAATCCTAAAGGTGCCACGCTCAGTCATTACAATATTCTGAACAACGGGCTGCTGGTGGCCCGCGCCATGAAATTCACCGACGCAGACCGTTTATGTATTCCGGTGCCGCTGTACCACTGCTTTGGCATGGTACTGGGTAATCTGGTTTGTATGGCCGTAGGTGCCTGTGCGGTATTCCCGTCTGTTGCCTTTGAGCCGGCTGCAACTTTGCAGGCTGTGCAGGAAGAAAAATGCACCGGGCTGCATGGTGTTCCTACCATGTTTATCGCCGAGCAGGAACTGCCGGAGTTTTCACAATATGACCTTAGTACCCTGCGTACCGGAGTAATGGCTGGCAGTACCTGCCCGGAAGAACTGATGCGCAAGGTGCACGCTGTGTTTCATATGAACGAGGTGGTCATCGGATACGGACAAACCGAGTGCAGCCCGATCAACCATATTACCGACATTGACTCACCGCTTGAGAAACAGGTGAAAACTGTTGGCCGGGCCATGGCGCATACTGAAGTGAAGATTATTAATAGCGCAGGCAATATTGCCCGGCTGGAGGAGCCCGGTGAAATTTGTGCCCGTGGATATTGTGTGATGCAGGGCTACTGGGGCGATGAAACAAAAACCAAAGCGACTATTGATGATCAGGGCTGGCTACATTCAGGCGATCTGGGAGAGATGGACGCGCAGGGATATGTCACCATTGTCGGGCGTATTAAAGATCTGATTATCCGCGGGGGCGAAAATATCTACCCACGGGAAATTGAAGAGATTTTATACTTACATGATGATGTATCGGATGCCGCCGTTTTTGGTATTCCTGACAACAAATATGGTGAGCAGGTGTGTCTGTGGCTGAAAGTCAAAGAAGGCCGTACGATGAGCGAACAGCAAATCAGGGAGTATCTGAAAGCGCATCTGGCCTATTTTAAAGTTCCTGTGTACATCAGTATTGTTGAAGACTATCCAATGACGGTCACTGGCAAACTGCAAAAATTCAAGATGCGTGAGCATATGATTGCCGAATTACAGCAACGCGCTGCGGTATAAGCCACCCGTCCTGTTGCTAATCTGACATAACCCGGGCCAGCCCGGGTTTTGTCTTTCTTTAATAAAAGGTTTCTACGTACAGCTTTTCTACCTTATCTCTGGCCCATTGTGTTTTACGCAAAAATTTCAGTGATGACTTTACCGACGGGTCGCTGTGAAAGCAGTTAACCCGAATGCGGTTATACAGGCCATCCCAGCCGTAATGCGCTTGAAGATCGCTGACTACTTTTTCCAGCGTAATGCCATGTAAAGGGTTATTGGGTTGTTGTGCGCTCATCTTTACTCCGCGAATTGTCCGGCGCGATAATGAGCATAGTTTATCAAATTTTTAACCCGAAACACGGCACATTTCGTGGCGAAAATAGCAGCTTCTGCTATATCTTCTGACTCAGGAATAAAAATTAACACAAAAAGGTGATTTACACATGCCATACGAATATCGTTTTATGCTTAACGCTAGTCTTGAAACCGTATGGTATAGCTGGACGCAGCCTGCTGTTATGCGGCGTTGGGTAAGCTGCCCGGACTTCTGGCAGTGTATATCGGCTCAAAACGAACTGATTGAGGGCGGAGCATTTCAATTCGAGCTACACGGCAGAAACGAAAAATGGAGTCGTAGTATAGAAGGGCACTACAGCCGGATTAAAGCATTTCGTGAAATTCACTTCTGTATTCAAAAGCAGCTGCTCGGGTCCATTTTCATTAACCGTAAAACAACCGGCACCGAAGTGATTTTTTCGCTATCAGGGCATCAGTTGCCATTTACTGACCAACCACTTGATGTGGAAGGGTTACTGGCACGGTTTATTGTAGAGTGTGAAGTATCGTGCCTGATAGTTCCGGACGCAACGCTACTGGGTCGCGTCCGGAATCGGATTCATCAGCAATAAAAAAGCCCGGAGGGCAGGTCCCGCCGGGCTTCGTTAACAGCATAAAACAGTTTAGTCAGTCAGACCGCGTCGTTTCATCAGAGCATCTGTGGTGGGCTTCTGGCCTCGGAAGTCCACATAATTTTCCATCAGATCTTCACTGTTACCTTTCGACAGAATCTCTTTACGGAAGGTATCACCGTTTTCGCGGGACAGACCACCCTGATCTTCCATATACGCAAAGGCATCGGCCGCCAGCACTTCGGTCCACAGGTAGGCGTAGTATCCGGCAGAATACCCACCGGCAAAGGTATGGCTGAAGTAGTTTGATTTATAGCGCGGGGCTACCGGGGCATAATCAATGCCGTGTTTGGCCAGCGCCTGTTGTTCAAATGCGGCTACATCAGTAATGTTGGCATCAGAACCAATCATGTGCCATTCCATGTCCAGCAGCGCAGCAGCCAGGTACTCGGTCGTATCGTAACCCTGGTTAAATTTCACCGCTTTCATGGCTTTTTCCAGTAGCGGCTGAGGAATCGCTTCGCCGGTTTTGTAATGCTTGGCGTAGTTTGCCAGCACTGAAGGCTCAATGGCCCAGTCTTCATGGAACTGCGACGGAAACTCAACAAAATCGCGGGCAGTGGCGGTACCGGCCAGGCTGGTATATTTTACCTGTGAGAACAATCCGTGCGCGGCGTGACCAAACTCGTGGAACAGGGTAGTGACTTCGTCAAATGACAGCAGAGTTGGCTCGCCTTCGGCAGGCTTAACAATGTTCAGTTCATTGATAACCACCGGCTTGGTATTGTTGGCAAAGCTTTGGGTAACAAACTCGCTCATCCAGGCCCCCCCATTTTTGCCTTCGCGGGCATATGGGTCAAAGAAGAACAGGCCTACACTACTGCCATCTTCATTGAATACTTCAAATACCCGGGAGTCTTCTACATAAAGCGGCAGATCAGTACGCTCTTTAAATGTGATGCCGTACAGTTTTTCCATGGCAAAAAACAGTCCGTTTTCCAGCACGCTGTCCAGCTCAAAGTAAGGTTTGATTTCGCTATCGTCAAAGTCGTACTTGGCTTTACGCACTTTTTCAGCGTAGTACGCCCAATCCCATGGCTGCACGTCACCCTTTACGCCGTCTTCATGCATCACTTTTTCAATGTCAGCCGCTTCAGCTTTGGCTTTCTCCACCGCTTTGGGGGCCAGTGAGTCCAGAATATCGAACACGTTTGATGGATTTTGCGCCATCTGGTCATCAATTTTGTATGACGCCCAGTTATCAAAGCCCAGTAGTCTGGCTTTTTGTGCTCGCAGTTTCGTCAGTTCCAGAATAATCGGGCCGTTGGAATCCATGGCACGGTTGGCCGACGTTTCATAAACGCGCTGACGCAATTCGCGGTTTTCAAGGCTGGACAGCACCGGCTGGCGGGTGGTGTTGACCAGTGTGATTAAATAACCGGACTTACCGGCATCTTCAGCGGCCGCTTTCAGGCTGGCTTTGTCTGAGTCAGACAGACCGGCCAGCTGGCTTTCATCGGTGACTAGAATGGTATCGTTTTTAAATGAGGCCAGAATGTTTTGCGAAAACTGAGTTTGCAGTGTAGTAATACGCTCATTCAGCTTACGCATGGTGCTTTTATCAGCATCATTCAGGTTGGCACCAGAACGGATAAACTGGTCGTAATAATATTCCGTCAGGCGCTGATCGATAGCGCTCAGGCTGTCACGGTTTTCATAAACCGTTTTAACTCGCTGAAACAGCGCGTTATTCAAGAAGATATCATCGTTATGCGCCGCCAGCTTTGGCGCAATGTCAGCTTCAATGCGCTGAATCTCGGCATCAGATTTAATGCCTGACAGATTGAAAAAAACGGTCGCTGCCCGATTCAGCAGTTCGCCACTGTTTTCCATGGCCAGCACGGTATTGTCAAACGTGGCCTGCTGCGGGTTCGCCGCAATCGCTTTAATTTCTTTTTCGTGCTGTTTCATGCCCAGTTTAAAAGCCGGCTCATAATCAGACGTTTTCAGCTTATCGAACTCAGGCGTCTGGTAAGGCAGCGGGCTGGGGCGTAAAAGGATATTCTGAACTTGTTGTTCGACTTGCATAGCATCCTCTTGTTGAGCGTCCTGGGTGGTCGTACAGCCACTTAGCGTAATGGCCGTAGCAACGGCAGTAGCCAGAAGGGTGTGTCGCATAGTTGTCTCCATCGGTGTGTACTGGCTTAAACGAGCCAGTTTTCTTGTGTTGTCAGCCCTAATGTAGCAATCTGGTTAATAACCTACAATTTATCTGGCCTTGGATATCCGAGAATTGGTCGCGCTAACCAAACTCGGCAGTGTGCTGAACATCAGTTTCGCCGCAATATCGTTCAGCTTAAGCGACGAATGCCGGCATTTTGCTGCCAGATAGCACCACCCAGGTCATTTTATTATACTGACGTGCTGTGTAGAATGAGAGTCATGAGTCAATCAGCCACCCACGATGAGTAGCGATAACCGAACCCGTAGCGATATCAAGCGTGACGCTATTATTAGTGCCGCCAAGGCTGCCTTTCACAAATACGGCGTGGCCGGCACCAGCATGGATAAACTGGCTGAAATGGCCTGTGTGTCTAAGCGCACGGTTTACAATCACTTTGCTTCCAAGGAAGTCATTGTGATGCATCTGATTCGCTCACTGTGGCATAAAAGTCTGGTGAGTATTCCGGTTCCTTACGACTGCGCCAGTTCGCTGGAAGAGCAGCTGAGCAGGCTGCTACGGGCGGAAATTGAGCTTATTACCGGTGAAGAGTATCTGGAGCTGGCCCGGGTTGCCTTTGGACACCTGTTTTATGAGCCGGAGCGCCTAAGAGGTGAAATCGAACAGCTGACAGCCCAGGAGACGGTATTACATCGCTGGCTGCATGCGGCAAACGATGATGGCTGTTTGCTGGTGTGCGATATTGAATATGCGGTCAAAGAGTTGTCGAGCCTGATCAAAGGGCACTGCTTCTGGCCGCAACTGATGAAAATCGAAGCGCCGCTTACCGATGAACGCAAAGACTGCATTGCCAAACGCACAGCACGGCTGTTTCTCAGCCACTATGCCAGGCAGCACAGTGGCGAAAGCTATCTGCCTGACGGCGATGCGCCAGAGGGCGCACGGTAGTTCAGGCCTGGCTGGCCAGCGCCTGTAGGGCGTCACCGTCGAGCCGGTATTTTACCCACTCGCTTTGGGCCCGGGCGCCTAATGATTCATAAAAACGGATAGCCGGTTCGTTCCAGTCCAGTACACTCCATTCAAAGCGTCCGCAATCATTATCCACGGCAACACCGGCTAAGTGGGTAAGCAGTGCTTTGCCTGCGCCTTGTCCGCGAGCCTGCTGACTGACGTACAAATCTTCTAAATACAGCCCGTTGCGACCCTGCCAGGTTGAGTAATTGAAAAAGTACACGGCAAATCCTATGGGCTGCCCGTTACTTTCACATAACACACAGTGCGCTGTGCTGGTATCGCCAAACAGGGTAGCGGCAATATGCTCGCTGGTGGCCTCTACTTCATGCTCGGCTTTTTCATAAATAGCGAGTTCTTTGACAAACTGTAATATGGTTGGGGCATCCGCCGGCCGGGCGGCACGAATGGTTAAATCACTCATGAAAGGGCTCCTTGTTGTTGTTCATGCTGAGACAGGCAACATACTGGGCCCGGGCAGAATAATCAAAAGCTTTTGGTCAGATAACCATCGCGCCGACAACGGCCGGCTCGATGGTTATCTGCCTAAGCAGGTTAACGGGTAGGGTGGGGCGCCTGCGGTTGTGATTTGCGCCGGATGCGGTTGCTGATATAGCGGAACAGCCGGCCAAACAGCCTGGCGGTATCTTCTAAAATCATATACAGACACGGCACCAGAATCAGCGTTACCAGCGTGGCATACATCACCGCAAAACCCAGTGCGGCGGCCATCGGTACAACAAACGCTGCCTGCAGGCTGGTTTCAAACAATAGCGGGAGAACGCCGGCAAACGTAGTAATAGAGGTCAGGGTAATGGCCCGGAACCGGGCGGTGCCGGCTTCCACCACCGCCTCGGCGATGGTATACCCCTGACGGCGGCGCTGATTAACATAATCGGTCATCACCAGCGAATCGTTAATAACCACCCCGGCGGCTGCAATAAGCCCGAAAAATGACATCATGGACAAATCCAGATCCAGCAGAAAGTGGCCCCAGATTGCACCGGTCATTGAAAACGGAATAACCGACATAATAATCAGTGGCTGGCCGTAGCTTTTAAGGGGCACGGCAAGCAGCACATAGACCATGATCATGGCGGCTACAAAAAATACCTGCTGCTCGTTGGCCTGCGCCTGTTGCTCTTCGATGTCACCGCCCAACTCGGTCATTACCGACGGATAGGTTTTCTGAAGCTGAGGAATAAGCTCAGAATATACCTTGTTAATGGCTTCGTTTGGCTCTACGGCTTCTTCATCAATTGAGCCCCAGATATAAACACTTCTGAACCCGCTTTCCCGGCGAATATAACTGATGCCCGGCTGCTCTTCTAAGTTAACCACATCACCCAGCAACACCTCCTGGCCGGCCGGCGTGCGGATAACCGAATACTTCAGATCAGCAAAGCGTTCACGAGTCAGTCTGGGATAGCGCACCATCACCTTGACTTCCTCGCCGTCACGAATGACCCGCTGGGCTTCGCCGCCGTAAAATGCTGCTCCCACCTGACTGGCCACATTGGTCAGTGTCAGGCCCAGATCATAAGCCACCGGCTTTAAGGTGAGCTGAACTTCTTTGCCGGCCGGATCAATGGTTGAGCTGATATCAAATAAACCGGGCTCTTGTTGCAGCATCTCAATCAGTGCTCTGCCTGCGGTATTAAGCTGGTCAATATCGGCGCCAAACAGCAAGAAGCCAAATTCACCGTCGCCCTGCTGACCATTTACATCATCGTAAATTTCCAGTGTTTTCAAACCGGCCACTTCCGGCAGGTTTTCCCGCCAGCGTCGCGCCAGTTCAAACGTATTGAATGGACGGATTTCCTCATCTACCAGCGGCACGACCACCCGCCCATTGGTACGCTCTTCGTTAAACGCCAGAATATCGCGCACCATGTGCTGGCCGGTTTCATTGTAAATATCCTCATCCACCCGTCGAATGGTCTGCTCAATGACTTGCAGCGCATTAATAATGGCATCGTCAGAGGCGGTTTGGTTCACCTCCAGATAAAACGACGGGAAGTCATGAGGCACTTTGGGGTTGGGAACCGTGCGAACATAGTTAGCACCAATTAACCCCATACTGATCGCCAGTATGGCTACAAAGGCGGCCAGGGTGGTATAGCGCCAGCGCACCGCCCGTTGCAGGGTTCGTTTGTATGGCCCGTTAATAAAACCATTAAACCGGTAGTTGAACCGCGCCCGCCAGCTGTCTGGCCGGACCGGGCTGAATTTGGTATGCGCGATGTGGGCTGGCAGAATCAGTTTGGACTCTATTAAACTAAATGCCAGACATAAAATGACGACCACCGCGATGTTATAAAAAAAGGCGCCTTCGGGCCCGCTACTCAGGGTTGTCGGGGCAAATACAGCGATAGTGGTTAACACGCCAAATGTGGCCGGCGTTGCCACCCGCTTGGCACCACGAATCACATTATCGATACCCCCGCCTTTACTTTCTATTTCGGTATAGGCACTTTCCCCGATAACAATGGCATCATCTACCACAATACCCAGTACCATAATAAAGGCAAACAGCGACAGGATATTAATGGTGACGCCAAATAATGGCATAAACAATAAGGCGCCTAAAAAGCAGATAGGCAGGCCCAGCATGACCCAGAATGCCAGCCGGAAGCGCAGGAACAGGGTTAGCAGCAAAGCGACCAGTAACGCACCCTGGGCAAGGTTGGTCAGCATCATATTCAGGCGGGCGTTCAGGTAATAAGTCAGATCCACCAGTATTTCCAGGGAAATCCCCGCCGGCAGTGTTTTGTTACGCTCCTCAATATAGGCATTAACCGTTTCGGCCACCGGTACAATATCCTGCGAGCGGGTAGCATTGACAGCAATATAGATGGCATTTTTGCCAGAATATTTAAAATACCATTCGCCTTCGGTAAACCCGTCGTTAATGGTCGCTACATCGCTAAGCAATACCCGCGCACCATTCTCACCTACCTTAACCGGAATCTGACGAAACTCACTGCCAGAATAATACTGATTTTCCACCCGTACCGAGATAAGCCCGGCATTGGTACGTAGCTGACCGGCAGAAATATTGGCTGAATAGGCCTGAATGGCATTGGCTATATCATTAATCGTCAGGCCATACTGGCGCAGACGATCCGGCATAATTTCAATAGCAATTTCATCGCTGGGCGCACCCACCGACACGAGCGAAACATTGCCCAGTTGCAGTAATTCATCTTCAATTTCTTTGGCCAGGGGTTTGAGTTGTTCCAGCGGTACATCCCCGACCAGCGGCATCTCAATCACTGTTTGCCGGAACTCTTCCTGCATGATATTGACCGGTTCCATGCCAGCCGGAAATGTGGCAATACCGTCTACCCGTAGCTTAATTTTATCGAGTACCTCAGCCAGGTCGGCTTTTTTATCTATCTCTAGTGTTACTTCACCAAAGTTACGGTTGGCCCGGGAGATGATCCGATCTACTTCGGTCACATCCTTAATCGCCTCTTCAACTTTAATCAGAATGGACTCTTCGATTTCCTGCGGTGATGCGCCCGGGTAATTGGCGGAAACTTTAATGTAGTTAAGTTCGATGTTGGGAAACATCTGGCGCTGGGCAGAGCTGAAACTGTACAGGCCCATTATCAGAATAAAGCCCATTAACAGGTTTGCAGCCACAGAATTGCGAGCAAACCAGGCGATCAGGCCCTTGTGCGTATCGTATTCATTGTTCATGGCAATGCCCTGTTAATGTGTTGTGCGGTGAGCAACCAAATCGTCGGAGGGTTTTTTAATGACTTTAACCGCCATACCATCCTGAGGATATTCCGGTAGGGTATTTACAATCTGGCGGTTGGCAAAGTCTCCGCGCAGATAAAAATCACCGCCTTCCTCACGCAGTACTGTGACTTTGCGCGAATAGAGCTTGTCCTCGTCATCCAGTAACCACAGGGTGCTGTTGGTGACCAGTTCCTGCTCTATGCGATACACATCTTCAAGCGTTTTACCTTCAAACGACACATTCACATAGGTGCCAAACTTTACTTTTGGCTGGCCGCTGCGTAATCCATAGGGATCATCAATGCGCAGTACCAGGTGGGTCATACGGGTGGCCGAATCAACGATGCCAGAATCACGATGAATTCGGGCAGCAAAGCTATGCTGCTGATTAGGCAAACTGACCCGGGCATGACTGGATACCAGATCGGCAGGCAAAAACGGCTGATCAAAACCGGCAACCGGGAAGGTCACTTCAGCATTTTCGATATTGTTCAGTGTCGCGGTCAACGTGCCGGGGGTAACATAATCACCGGTGCCAATATCCCGGGACACCACTAGGGCGTCATAGGGCGCTTTAACGTCGCAGTTATCTAAATCGCGCTGTGCTATTTTAAGCTGTGCTTCAGCAGATTTGACCGCCGCCTGAGCGCTTAACATCTGGGGTTTGCGCAGGTATAAGTCTGACACCGACGCGCTGGGCAGGCTCTGTGCTTCACGTTCGGCTACTCGGGCCTGAGCCTGTTCCTGAATGAGTTGGGCCCTGGCCGATGACAGGTTTGACTGGGCCAGCAGCAGCGCTGCTTCGTAGGCCTCTTTTTCAATGCTGTACAGCACCTCGCCACGGCGAACCAGTCCGCCGCTGACAAACGCAGGGTTCCAGTGTGTGATTTCTCCGGCTACCTGGGCAGCCAGCCGGGTTGACTCAAGCGGGGCGACTTCACCGTATGAGGTGATAGTGACAGTATAATCCATCGGGGAAAGGGTACTGACGGTGACCACAGGGCGGGTGTCAACCGGCTCGCTCTCAGCGCTTTGTGGCGCTGTGGCAACCACCCCAAACGCCAGTGCACCACCAATTGCCAACACAGCAACCGGAGCCAAAACTTTTATCCATTTCATAGTGAATTTCGCTTTAGTAGCAAAGATGTCCTTATATTACTGCGCAATAATAAGACAAACTCTGTGCAAATGTAACGAGTTATTATTCTTTGTCCGATATACTGACACGTTTGTCGTGTATTTTCCCCAGCTTTTTGAAATGCCTGTGATTTTTGTGTTGGCAGATGTGTCTTTCTGTTTACACATTTTTCCCAATGTCAGCGGCCAGCTGGCCAACCAGCTCACGCATCTTCACCACTGTGTGTTCGAATCCATCCTGCTGCAAGGCGGCACGAAAATCAAACCGGTGTACCTTTGACTCGCCGTCAGGGTAGTGAACCCAGTAGTGGCCCTTAAGCAGCACATCGCTGGTGTGGGTAGCGATCAAATCGTCAATCTGTAAATCGACCCGGGGCATCTGACGCGCTTTGTAAATATTATTGGGCAATACCTGAACCTGCTCTTGCTGCCACAGAGTGTCGGTCAGTGACTGCAACAGGCCGGCATTTAAAGGCTCGGCCCACACATGCTGGGAGGAAAAATACACGGTAGCCGGGCCGGTCTGCATAGCCAGCCCCCGTTGTTTAAGATAGTCCGGTAAACGCAGCTGCTCAAACCGTATTTGTTTACTGACCTGTCCGGTAGGGCTGACGGGCTTGTGAGACGGTGAATGCAGTAAGTAATAATGCAAATCCACCGCGTTACTGGCACAACCGCTTAGCATTACGGCAGCAGCAAGCAGCGGACCACCTAAAACAGACCCTGTGACATGCTTCATCATTAGTGCTTTTCCTGTTTGGCTTTTGGCTGTTTATCCACACCACTGTTATCTGAAAAAATAAAGCTATTGGGTGACTGATTTAACTGTAACAGTAATGGTTGCAGACTACGCAAGGTGTCCTGCATAGCATCCACCGTATCTTTAATTTCGTTCTGATCCAGTCCGCCTTCAGAATAATTACGCAGCAGCGAAGACAGATCCGCCAGTGCCTGATTCAGATTTTTATTCAGCGCCCTGGTATCAATATCATCCAGGGTTTTATCAAATTCGGTACTGGTTTCTTCCAGCGAGGTAGCGGCTGATGCCATGGCTTCCACCACAGCCCGGACCTCGGTGACCATATCCGATAATGGCAGATCATTGATTTTGTCCATAATTGCATCGGCTTTCTGAGTAATTTGAGTAAACTCATTAGACATGGTCGGAATTACCGGCAAGCCGTTGATTTGAGTGAAGACGGCCGGCTCTGGGCTCTTGGCATGATGCAGATCCACATACAAGCCACCGGTCAGTACATTGCCCATCCGTAAGGTGGCCCGTAAATCCCGTTGAACCCAGCTGCGCATCACTTCTTTTACCTTAGCCAGAGCCTCCTCGGTATCTTCCTGACGTACTTTGCCCGGATAAATACTGATAAGAACAGGAATGGGGTAGTCCTCATCCAGAATATTGCCTTCCAGTTGCTCGGTGGCATTAATTTCCTTCACCTCACCAATTTCAATACCACGGTATTCCACCGGCGCACCCACAGTCAGGCCGCGAACGGTTTCGTCAATCAGTAGTAAGTAATCAGC